>CALXCO010000032.1 GCA_944386805.1 uncultured Clostridia bacterium | reverse complement strand
AGAATACGGTTGCGTCCGCGCGGGTCAAGCCCGGCCGCCGGCTCGTCCAGAATCAGGATTTTCGGTTCCATTGCGATCACGCCGGCGATTGCCGCACGTCGTTTCTGACCGCCGGAAAGCTCAAACGGGCTTTTATCCAGCAGGTCGGCGGAAAGTCCCGCAAATTCTGCCGCTTCATGTACCCGTTTATCGATCTCCTTATCATCCAGCCCCATATTTTTAGGACCAAATGCAATATCCTTGTAAACCGTTTCTTCAAACAGCTGATATTCCGGGTACTGAAAAACCAGTCCGACATTGAACCGGACATCCCGGATTTTCATGCCTTCTCCCCAGATATCCCGGCCATCCAGCAGGATTCTGCCGGAAGTCGGCTTCAGAAGCCCATTCAGATGCTGAATCAAAGTTGATTTTCCCGAACCGGTGTGCCCGATGACGCCGACCATCTCACCGCTGCCAATTGTCAGCGATACATCGTTGACTGCCACCTTTTCAAACGGCGTCCCCGGACTGTAGGTATAGGTCAAATGCTCTGTGGAAATAACCAAAACCCCATCCGCCTTCCTTTATTGTTTATTTGCCGAAGCAGTCAGCAGTTTTTTCAGTGCCTGATAGCACTCATCCTCTGTCAGGATGTCCTGCGGAAGATCAATTCCTTCCTGACGCAGTTCATATACCAGTTCAGTCACCTGCGGAACATCCAGTCCAACACTTTTGAGCAGTTCCACTTCAGTGAAAACCTCTTTGGGTGTGCCATCCCGCAGAATTTTACCGCTGTCTACGACGACAACTCGCTCGGCCTGAACTGCTTCATCCATATAGTGGGTAATCAGCACGACCGTTGTGTGATAATCCCGGTTCAGCTCCCGTATTGTCCGGAGGACTTCGCTCCGTCCGCGTGGGTCAAGCATCGCGGTCGGCTCGTCCAGTACAATAAAATCGGGACGCATTGCCAGAATTCCGGCAATTGCGACACGCTGTTTCTGACCACCGGAAAGCTGGTGGGGCGCGTGCTCACGATATTGGTACATATCGACTTCTTTGAGTGCTTCATCCACTCTGCGGCGGATTTCCGACGGTTCGACTCCCAGATTCTCCAGTGCAAAGGCAACGTCCTCTTCAACAATCGTTGCAACAATCTGGTTATCAGGATTCTGGAAAACCATTCCGACCTGCTGGCGGATATCAAACAACCGGTCTTCATCTTTGGTATTGATGCCGCAGACAATTACATCTCCGCTTGTCGGAAGCAGGATTGCATTAAAATGTTTGGCCAGCGTCGATTTACCGGAGCCGTTGTGTCCCAGCACTGCGACGAACTGTCCACTGGGAATCTCCAGATCCAGTCCTTTTAATACAATATGTCCCGGCATACCCGGTTCTTCGCCCGGATAGGCAAATTCCAGCCCGGACACCAGGATTTCCTTCTCTTCTCCCATTCCATCACCTTCAAAAATTGGTGTAAAGTTATCTTACTTTACATATTTTCGATTGCTTCTTTTGACCAGATGGCGACCGAACCGCAGGGTAAAACCAGCTTACTTGCCGTAACCGGCAGCCCGATTTCATCTGCCATCACATTCCCACCGTTTTCTGCTCCGACTGTTACCCCCAACAGGTAAGCCATAACCGATGCGGACAGTCCGGTATTGTACGAACTGAGCGCGACAAACAGCGGATTTTCTGTCAATACACCGCAGCAGAGTTTTACAAGGTCATATACCTTTTCTTCCAGCTGCCAGACTTCCCCATTTGGACCGCGGCCATAGGAAGGCGGGTCCATGATAATTGCATCATAATGATGTCCCCGACGGATTTCCCGCTGGATAAACTTTTCGCAGTCGTCGACAATCCAGCGCACCGGACGGTCAGCCAGTCCGGAAAGGACAGCATTTTCCTTTGCCCACTGGACCATGCCACGGGAAGCATCGACATGACAGACACTTGCACCTGCATGCAGGCAGGCCAGCGTCGCGCCGCCGGTATAGGCGAACAGGTTGAGGACCGAAATCGGTCTTCCGGCCTCCCGAATCAGCTTCATAAACAAATCCCAGTTGACTGCCTGTTCAGGAAAGAGGCCGGTATGTTTAAAGCCGGTCGGTGAGATTTTAAAGGTCAGATCGCCGTAGGAAATTTTCCAGCTTTCCGGCAGTTTGTGCACATATTCCCAGTGACCGCCGCCTGTTTTGGAGCGGTGGTAATGGGCGTCTGCCCGGTTCCATCCGGGACTATTCTTCCCGGTTTTCCAGATAATCTGCGGGTCGGGACGAATCAGGGTTATATTTTTCCAGCGTTCCAGCTTTTCACCGGACGTGGTATCAATCAATTCATAGTCATGCCAGTTGGCGGCCGCTCTCATCTTCCAAATCCTTTCTGTTGTTGGTCAGTTTCCGGGCAGATACTGCTGCCCATCCCGTGCAATGCCCAGGTGACGGTAAGCACGTTCGGTTACACAGCGTCCCCGTGGCGTTCGGCTGAGGAATCCCAGCTGCATCAGATACGGTTCATATACATCCTCAATCGTTACAGCTTCTTCTCCCAGCATAGCGGACAAAGTATCCAGTCCGACAGGACCGCCGTTATACGTTTCGATAATTGCCCGCAGCATCCGCCGGTCGAGGTTGTCCAATCCCAGCTCATCAATTTCCAGCCGTTCCAGCGCTGTCCGCACAATTTCCCTGGTAATAACGCCGCTTCCCAGTATATCCGCAAAGTCCCGTACCCGCCGTAACAACCGGTTGGCGATACGGGGAGTTCCTCTGCTTCGCCGCGCCAGTTCCAGTGCCCCCTCTTCTTCACAGGGAACGCCGAGAATACCGGCGCTGCGCATAATAATCTTTGACAGTTCTTCCGGCTGATACAGTTCCAGCCGAAGCAGTACGCCGAACCGGTCGCGCAGCGGCGCAGTCAGCTGGCCTGCTCTTGTCGTCGCACCGACAAGGGTAAAATGTGCCAAATTGACCCGAATTGAACGGGCTGACGGACCCTTACCGATAATGATATCCAGTGCAAAGTCTTCCATCGCCGGGTACAGAACCTCTTCCACCTGCTTGGACAGCCGGTGAATCTCATCGATAAACAGCACGTCCCCATCCGACAGGTTGGTCAGCAACGCCGCAAGATCGCCCTGCTTTTCAATCGCAGGACCGGAAGTGATTTTGAGGTTGCTGTTCATTTCATTTGCGATAATCTGGGACAGGGTTGTCTTGCCCAGACCAGGCGGGCCATACAGCAGCACATGGTCGAGTGCGTCTCCCCGCTTTTTCGCGGCTTCAATATAAACAGACAGGTTTTCCTTTGCTTTTTCCTGCCCGATGTATTCCGAAAGGCTCTTTGGGCGGAGTGAAAACTCGGTATCGACATCCTCCGGGGAAAAATCCGGAGCGGTGATTCGGTTTTCCAGATCCATTTCCTCGTCCTGATCCCGTCGGTATTGTGACTGAAACACAATGATTCCTCCCCACTATCCGTCAGCTGAGACCAGCCAGTTTCTGCAAACCTTTTTTAATCATATCTTCAACCGTCAGTTCAGGGTCCAGCTTGGTAATAACGCTTGCTGCCTCACTCTGGGTATATCCCAGCACAACCAGTGCATTGATTGCCTCGCTTGCATTGGAACTGGAGGAAATCAGCGGGATTTCCGGCATACTGATACCAGCTGCCGCCTGTTCCTTGCTGATTTTATCTTTCAGTTCGAGAATAATCCGCTGAGCAGTTTTCATGCCAAGTCCGGGTGCTCTCGACAGCGTTTTGGCGTCACCGGATGCGACCGCCAGTGCAAACTGTTCGGCAGTCACACTCGAAAGGACCGACAACGCTGCACGCGGTCCGACCCTTGTGACGCCCAGCAGCATTTTAAAGCAGTTCAGTTCTCCCTGATCGGCAAATC
Source organism: uncultured Clostridia bacterium (assembly GCA_944386805.1). Taxonomy (GTDB): domain Bacteria; phylum Bacillota; class Clostridia; order Oscillospirales; family Ruminococcaceae; genus Faecivivens. Next base: position 20,134 of record CALXCO010000032.1, on the reverse strand, counting down.
CAAACAGGTCAATACCATTTTCGGTGATATGCAGATAGGTATAAAGTGTCGTTTCCTCACCCATACCCGGCAGCCGTGAAATTGTTACAGCCGATGTCCGCACAGCGTATCCGACGCCTGCGCACTCGACCACTGCCAGATTATTTTCAATATGGGTCAGTTTTCCACGCACGCTATAAATCATAATATTCTTATTCCTTTCATCTTCCCGCCATTCTGATTGCCTGCTGCAGCATCTGTGTCGCCGCACCGGACGGCGCAGAATGGGCATGACAGATCGCAATCGCCAGCGCATCGGCGACATCATCCGGATGGGGTGTCCGGGACAGAGACAGAATCTTTTTGGTCATTTCGATAACCTGACGTTTTTCAGCCCGTCCGTATCCGACGACTGCTTGTTTGACCTGTAACGGCGTATATTCAAAACAGCCTACGCCTGCCTGCTGGGCAGACAGCAAAATCACACCGCGTGCCTGTGCAACGTCGATTGCAGTTGTCGTGTTGGTGTTGAAGTACAACTTTTCCACCGCCATCGCGTCCGGCTTATACAGGGTGATGATCTGCTGCATCTGGTCATAAATCATTTGCAGCCGGGCAGAAAACGGTTCACCGGCAGGCGTTGTGATTGCACCATATTCCAGTGTCCGAAATTGACGTCCGTTGTATTCAATAACCCCAACGCCGACAATTGCGTATCCGGGGTCTATCCCCAATATTCGCATGATATTCACCTGCTCACTGCAAATAAGTCCAGTAACCCTAAGTATACTGTACCATTATAACACAACCCGTCTGGAAACACAAATCTATTTTGCTTTGCAGGAGAGAGAGATTCTAACCGGTGATCTCCATCTTTTCAGTTATTCCAACCAACTTTTCTGTATATTCCCTGTTTTTTTCGTCACCCACTTGACGAACCCAACAGTTTTGGGGTAAAATTAAAGTAACTTTTATCCGCTGTCACACAATTGCGGCGGAAAGGCACAGACATGAAAGTCTGCCCTCTTTATTCGACGAAACGGTGGCAGATGCAAAAGCTGTCTTCCGGCTGAGAGGGGGCTGATCCAGCCAGTTTATTTCTCACTTCTCTGAAAATACCAGCAGCGAGGGTCCGGGATGCCCGGCTCCTTTCCAGGAAAGGTTTGATCTGATCATGAGTAAAAGATACCGTGCGGATTACCATGTGCACAGCAGCCACTCACCTGACTGCAAGGTCCCGATTGACGAGATCTGTCACACTGCCGTTTTAAAAGGCTTTCAGGAGATTGCCATCACCGATCATTTTGAGTTTTATACTCCGGGTCATCCAGTTGGCTTTTTTACTCCCAAATATATTGCCAAGATTTTTGCCGATATCGAAGAGGCACAGAAAAAGTATGAGGGTTCGCTGATTATCCGTAAAGGAATTGAATTCGGCCAGCCGACCGTTAATCCTGAGCTTGTCCGTTCGATTCTGGACCAGTTTCAGTTTGACTATGTAATCGGCAGTGTCCATAAAGTCGGCAACCTCTCACTTTCCAATGTCGCCTATAACGCACATAATATTGAAGATATCTGCCTGAACTATTTTGATATGTTGTACGAACTGGCAGACGAGGGTGAGTTTGACTGCCTTGGGCATATCGACATGATCCGGCTGTACGCTGCCAAACAGGGTACGCCGCTCAATATCCTCGAATATGAAGAACAGCTGATCCCGATTCTTCGCCGGGTCATCGAACGCGGCAAAGGCATTGAAATCAATACGACCGGATTCCGTCAGGAACTTTCGACGACCCTGCCGGATATCAGTGTCCTGAAGCTGTATCGTGAGCTGGGCGGTCAGATTCTGACAATTGGTTCCGACGCGCATTGCACAGCGGATATTGGAAGCGGCTGGAGTGAATCGGCGATTCTGGCGAAGCTGGCCGGTTTTGACTATGTGACCCTTTATCAGGATCGTCGCCCGATGCTGATTGCAATTGAATCATAATATTTTTTGCTAAAAAGATGAGCTGAGACAACTGCCTGACAGGTCTCAGCTCATCTTTTTATTATCTGTTCAGGTAAGCAGAAGACGACCGTATTCAGTCCTTTTTCTGCTTTTTGTAGCGTTCCAGCTTCTGGCGAATCTGGTCGCGGAACCGCTCGTTCTGTGAAGCACGCAGATTCGGGAATGCTTCAAAGATATGACGGGAAGTACGGCGGCTCTTTTCCAGCAGGCGGATATTCTGACGCAGCTGGGCAATCTTCTGACGTCCTTCTTCCAGACTTTTCTGCAATTCCCCATTGCCGGAGGCAAGTTCCTCACGGTACAGCTCCAAATCCCGCATCATGATTTCTGCCCGTGCAGACAGCGCGTCTTTCAGTTCATCTGTATAGATATACAGCGATTCACGAACTTCATCCTGCTTTTCAGCAATAGCCAACCGCAGCCGCTGAGCGCCTTCTTCGGTTTTGAGCCGGATTTCGTCCATCTGCTGATAGATATCGTCCAGCTTTCCTTTCAGCACCAGAATACCATGTACTGTATAAACGGTATCGATCAGAATCATTGCCGAAAGCACAACCGCCAGTATCGCCTGAACCGGATCAGGAATCCGGTCAACCAGTCGGACAATTGCCGGATGCAGCACCATGATGACAAAGACCGACAGCACGCCAAACTCGCAGGAGTTGAGCAGGCAGACCCTGCCATTGATATTAAATGGAAGCTTGGAATAATCCCACCACTTCATATGAAACAGCTTTTCCAGCAAAACACTGGTCAGATATTCCAGAGCGGTTGTCACAACCATTCCCGATAAAAACAGTGGAAAGATACTCGTTCTCACATCCCGCAGCAAAAAGAGAACCAACAATGCTCCGCAGCCATAGATCGGACAGAGCGGCCCATACAGAAAACCACGGTTGACAAATTTCTTTTGCAGGATGGTGCAGTACAGTGTTTCACAGCACCACCCCAAAAAGCTGTAAATAATAAAGTACAGTACGACTGAAATCCAGACAGACAAGTGCTCACCCCATTATGCGGCTGGTCATCCACTCACTTCTGAGCGTTGGCCAACATCAGTTTGATACGGTTTTGTTGGTTGACAGCGCTTGCGCCGGGGTCATAGTCGACAGCGACGATATTCGCTTCCGGGTTTTTCTCCTTGATGGTGCGAATCATACCTTTGCCGACGATATGGTTGGGCAAACAGCCAAACGGCTGGGTGCAGACGATATTGGGCACGCCTTCGTGAACCAGCGATACGATTTCTGCGGTCAGCAGCCAGCCCTCGCCCATCTTGACGCCGCGATGGATGTATCCATCCGCCATTTTCACCTCATCCGGGAAGTAAGCCGATGGACGGAAGGTGCCTTCTTTTTTCACGGCCTCGATAACTTCCTTTTCTCTCTTGACAAGGTAGTCATAGGCAATCTTAAAGGCATAGGTCTTCGCCGCATTGCCGCCATACAGTTTACGGTCTTCCAGCGTGTTATATACGCAGTAGAGGCAAAATCCCATCAGTCCGGGTACGACGACTTCGGCACCCTCCTGCAGCAGGAAGTTTTCGAGGTTATTGTTTCCCAGCGGCGAATATTTGACATAAATCTCGCCGACGACGCCGACCAATACCTTCTTTTCTTTCTTTCTCGGAATGGAGGCAAAGTCTTCAATCATCGCCTTGTACCAGCTCCGAACCAGGCTTCGCGGCACAAATTTGACTCGTCCCAGCTGGGTGCAGAGATAATTCTCCCATTTTTCAACCTTTTTTGCTGTTTCACCGGGTTCGATTTCATAAGGACGGCACTGGTTCTGCAAATCGGTCAGCAGATCGCCCAGAAAGACTGCGTTGACCAGCTGAATGCCCATCGGCAGTGTAATTTTAAAGCCGGGGTTGCTCTCCAGTCCGGTAAAGGACAGGGAGATGACCGGGATTTTACCATAACCGCTCTTGACCAGTGCTTTTCTCAGCAGGTGGATGTAGTTGGATGCACGGCAGCCGCCGCCAGTCTGGGTAATCAGCAGCGCGACCTTATCCAGATCGTACCGTCCGCTTTCCAGCGCGTCGATCATTTGGCCGATGACCAGCAGCGCCGGGTAGCAGGTATCATTGTGGACATTGCGCAGTCCCTGATCGATGACAGCGTGGCTGTCATTGGTCAGCAGCTCTGCCTTGTATCCATTCTGCCGCATGATCTGCACCATCATATTAAAATGAATCGGCAGCATCGTCGGAATCAGAATGGTATGTGTTTTTTTCATTTCTTCAGTAAAGACAACCCGTTCCATCAGATATCAAAAAGCTCCTTTCGACAGAATAGGATCAGCCGTTCATCCCGCGTGCAGCGGAAACGCTTTCCCGTTCCGCAACAGCGCCTAGCAAACTGCGCAGACGGATGCGTACAGCGCCAAGGTTGCTGATTTCATCAATTTTCAGCTGGGTATACAGTTTTCCGGCCGATTCGAGAATCGAACGAACCTCGTCAGTGGTAATTGCGTCGATGCCACAGCCGAAGCTGACCAGCTGAATCAGTTCCATATCGGCGTTCATTGTCACGTATTTTGCTGCGTTGTACAGTCTTGCGTGATAGGTCCACTGGTTGAGGACGTCAACATGGACCGGCTCGACCAGATCGGAAACACAGTCTTCCGAAATAACCACCATTCCCAACGAAGTCAGCAGCCGGTTGATGCCATGGTTGATTTCCGGGTCGATGTGGTAGGGACGGCCGCACAGAACCGCAATTTTTTTGCCGTGAGAGCGGGCATAACGGATATACTCGGCACCTTTCTGACGGGTGTCTTCCCGCCACTGGGCATATGCAGCGTACGCGGCATTTGCAGCGACCCGGATATCCTTGCGGGTAATATCGGGGTATTCCCGGTCAAAATATTCGGTCGCATGTTTGATAAAGTCCTTGGGACGGTGAATACCGAAATAAGGATACAAAAACCGAATCTTTTTCAGCTGGGAGATATTGGAGTACAGCAGTTCCGGATAATAAGCGACAACCGGGCAGTTATAATGGTTGTCGCCCTTTTTCTCGTCAAAGTTGTAGGCAAGGCAGGGATAAAAGATCGTGTCAATTCCCTGCTGCAGCAGCCATTCGATATGTCCGTGGACCAGTTTTGCCGGATAGCAGACGGTATCCGACGGAATGGTATACCGGCCCATGTTGTAAGTCTGTCTGGTCGATACCGGCGACACGACGACTTCAAATCCCAGACTGGTCAGGAAAGCATGCCAGAACGGCAGGTTTTCAATCATATTCAGTCCGAGCGGGATACCGATTTTACCACGCTTGCCGGGTTCGGATTTGAGCGTCGAGAGACGGGCAAGCTTGTATTCGTAGATATCCGGCAGTTTTTCCTGATCTTTGATACCGAGCGGTTTTTCACACTTGTTGCCGGAGATGAATTTCTTGCCATCCGAGAAGGTGTTGACGGTCAGCGGACAATGGTTTGCACAGCCTTTGCAGGTGATCGAATGAGCGGTATGGGTAAAGGATTCCAGTTCTTCCAGAGACAGGATGGTGGAGTCTTTCTGCTTTTTGGACTTGCCATACAGCGCAGCACCATATGCACCCATCAGACCGGCAATATTCGGCCGGATGACATTGCGGTCGATTTCCCGTTCAAAACTGCGCAGTACCGCATCATTGAAGAAGGTACCACCTTGGACAACAATATGCTGACCAAGTTCGTCGGGAGAATGTGCACGAATAACCTTGTAGATTGCGTTCTTGACAACACTGATCGAAAGACCGGCCGAGATATCTGCAACACTCGCGCCGTCTTTCTGTGCCTGCTTGACCGACGAGTTCATGAAGACGGTGCAGCGGGAACCAAGGTCGACCGGATACTGGGAGAACAGCCCGCGCTGGGCAAAGTCGGCAATCTCATATCCCATCGACTTAGCAAATGTTTCGATAAACGAACCGCATCCGGACGAGCATGCTTCGTTGAGCATAATGCTGTCAATCGAGTCGTTGCGGACTTTAAAGCATTTGATATCCTGACCGCCGATGTCGAGGATAAAGTCGACGTCCGGTTCAAAATAACGTGCCGCACGGAAATGCGCCATCGTTTCAACAATGCCGTAATCCACCCGGAAGGCATTCAGAATCAGATCTTCTCCATAACCTGTAACAACGCCGCTGCAAAGATGAATTCGGTCGCCGCACAGCTTACGGATTTTGATCAGCTGTTCCCGGATAATGATAACCGGGTTGCCCTGGTTGGAGGAATAGAACTGGTAAAGAATTTCGTTTTTCTCTGAAATCAGCACGACTTTTGTCGTCGTACTGCCGCAGTCGATGCCGAGATAGGCGTTGCCGGAATAGCTGTTGATGTCCGCTTCTTTGACGGTAGCGGCAGCGTGGCGGCGTGCAAACTCCTGATAGTCCTCTTCATTGGAGAAAAGCGGCTGGAGATAGTTGGTGACGGTACCGCCGGAAGTTGCCTTTTCGACCCGGTCGATCAGGTCCGCAAAGGTCGTCTCGGTTCCGGTCTCGGCAGCATACATCGCGGTACCGATTGCGACGGAGAACTGGCCCAGTTCAGGGAACAGCGCGTTTTCCGGCGAAAGTTTCAGCGTCTCGACAAACCGTTCCTGCAATCCCTTAAAGAAGAAGAGCGGTCCGCCCAAAAAGGCGATCTTCCCTTTCAGTTCACGTCCCTGTGCCAGACCGGTAATTGTCTGATCGACAACCGCCTGGAAAATACTGGCTGCAAGGTCTTCCTTACGGGCACCCTGGTTGAGAAGAGGCTGGATATCCGATTTGGCGAAAACGCCGCAGCGGGAAGCAATCGGGTACAGCTTTTCATGTTTGTCCGAGAGTTCGTCCAATTCAGTCGGTGTAACATTCAGCAGCGACGCCATCTGATCGATAAACGCACCCGTACCGCCGGCACAGGTGCCGTTCATTCGTTCCTCAACACCGCCGGTCAGGAACAGGATTTTCGCGTCCTCGCCGCCCAGTTCGATAATCACGTCGATTGCAGGGTCAAAAAACGGAACCGCTTTGCTGGTTGCATAGACCTCCTGAATAAAGTCGATGCCGGCTGCTTTGGACAGCCCGAATCCGGCCGAACCGGAAAGCGCGACCTTGAAGGGATGATCTCCAATCACCGGCAGCGCCTTTTTGAGCACTTCAGCAGTTTTCTGACGCACCTGTGAATAATGACGTTCATAGTGCTTGAACAGTATATCGTTTCCATCCATTACAACAACCTTGACAGTCGTTGAACCGATATCAATCCCAATATTGTAACTCATCTGTTGTCATGCCTTTCCATATTTTGTGGATCAAGAATTCCATTGAGAACAATGTTCAGTGAAGCACGGAGATTCTTTTCGAGAATCTGCTGTGCAAGTACAGGAGAAATCTGCTGTCGATGAATAGAATCCAGATAACGGCTTTGCAGATTCGAAATCATTTCCAGCATAATTTCCAGCGCCAGCTCTTTGTCTACGCCGGGACGAATCCGACTGCGGCTCAGAAAGAGGCGCAAAGCCAGTCCAACCTGTTCACGGTATTTTTTCTGCTTCTCGTTGATATAGTTCTCAACCGACTCGCAGGAGGAGTTGAGAATCTGGGTCAGGATATGATAGTGGGCAGGATGCGAAAGAAAGAAATCCGCCTGTTTCTGATAGAAACAGAGCAGCGCATCCAGATCGGAATTCTTTCCCTCAAAATGTTCCTGGGACAATTCATTTTCCAGATCCTCGATACAGCGGTCGCAGACCGAAAAAAACAGGTTTTCCTTGCTTTTAAAGTAGTGATACAGCAGCCCTTTGGATATCCCGGCGGTCTGACAAATCTGATTGGTCGAAGCGCCTTCGTACCCATGCCGTCCAAATTCCTGAAAGGAAGCTTCAATAATTCTGTCCCGACTGTCTCCAGTTTTCGGGGACTCTTTTACTGGCTTCGTTTGTAATGTCGATTCTGCCATCTTTTCCAACCTTTTTCTGTAAAACCAGACAATAATCATCTCGCATATTTGTGTACATCGTTCATTATAACACAAATTGACCATCCGGTCTATACCGCCTTTTAACAAATTCTCTGTTTGTTCGCGTTCTTTTTTTCAACTTTTTGCGTATTTGTTTTTACAAAATTCGATTTCTGTAAAGTAAAAAACGGCCGGCAGCAATTTTGCCACCGGCCGCAAAAGACCTTATGAATTCATGTAAACTTTACCGTCACAGCGCACCGAACCACGCACGCTTCCACAGGAGACATTACCGTCAGCCGTAACACTGCCCATTACGTTGCCACAGGTGATGTTACCATCGGTGGTGACATTTCCGTTCACTACACTACACTGAACGTTGCCATCCGATGTGACGTTTCCACCGACTGACTGACAGTTGACGCTTCCGTCACTCTGTACACTGCCTCCGACATTCCCACACTGGACGGAACCGTCTGCCGTCACACTTCCGCCGACAGACCCGGTGATATCAGCGTTGCCATAGATAATGACCTTGCGGGGCTGCTGATCGGGGTCAGGAACTGCCAGCTGAATCGGATGATTGACGCTGACTTCATCTGCCTGTACAATTTCGTTGCCGTAAAACTGAACGACCCGCAAAATCTGATCGTCCGGAAGATCGGAACGAACTTTATTTTCCTCTGCCCAACGGTCGTTGCCGAGTTTGAAGTGGAGATTGAGACCCGATACATTTTCACGAACACCTTCGGTAAAACGGCGGACCTGCTCGGAAATACTGCTACCGATTGTCTTGCCCAGATCACTCAGATCGTTCCAGGTGTAGGAATGGTCTTCCTCAGTTGCTTGCTGATGTTCACCTGTTTCACTGTCGGATTCGGCGGCAGACTCTGTTTCAGGTGCGACATTTTCAGTATCCGCTTCAGAGGAGGACTCTTTAGCAGTTTCGATCGGCTGTACAACCAACTGTGGACCATTGTCTTCCCTGCCATAAAACAGCTCTTCCAGCGTTACGCCAAAAAATTCGGCAATCTGCGGCAGCAGCATGATGTCCGGCATTGAACCGGAGGTTTCCCATTTACTGACTGCCTGAATAGTCACACCCAGCGCGTTGGCCAGAGCTTCCTGACCAATGCCCATTTCTTTACGGTATTTACGAATATTTTCATTAATTCTGATTTCTGGCATACTATATCATCCTTTCCCTGCGGTGGTTTGATCTTGAACGACTGAAAGCTTTCATGCTTTTAGGATAAAACAAAACGCTGTAAAAAGCAATAAAAGAGTATTTGAATCATAAAAATCAACTGATAGTTGATTTTCTGAGAAAACTTTCATCTATTTTGATTTATTTAATTATTATGAGAAAATTTGTATTTCAATTCCCAATTCTGCCAGAAAAATCGGATTTCCTGTCGATTCAACCAACAGTTGATTCTGGCAAAATGCCAAAATGCAAAAAGAAAGAGAGCACCTTAACAGGTACTCTCTTTTGCTGGTTGGGATGGAAGGATTTGAACCCTCGGAATGACGGGGCCAGAACCCGCTGCCTTACCCCTTGGCTACATCCCAGTATTCAGAATAAAAAGAAAAAGACAGAGATTCGTATATCCACGGGGTCCCCTGTTGGAAACCCCGGATATACAGTTGGTTGGGATGGAAGGATTTGAACCCTCGGAATGACGGGGCCAGAACCCGCTGCCTTACCCCTTGGCTACATCCCAATGTGTTCGGAAAAACCGGAAGGCTTTTCCGCGGCCTTTTGGCCAAGTGGTTGGGCTAGATGGATTCGAACCATCGGAATGAAGGAGTCAAAGTCCTCTGCCTTACCTCTTGGCTATAGCCCAATGCAAAAGTGGGGTGGATAGTGGGATTCGAACCCACGGCCTTCAGAGCCACAATCTGACGCGCTAACCAACTGCGCTATACCCACCATATATGGCGCGCCAAGAGGGACTCGAACCTTCGACCTACTGCTTAGAAGGCAGTTGCTCTATCCAGCTGAGCTATTGGCGCAATACCGAAAACACATTGTGCTTTCATGTGGAGCGGGTGATGGGAATCGAACCCACGCGACCAGCTTGGAAGGCTGGGATTCTACCATTGAACTACACCCGCATATCTGTCTTTTCAAGTTTCTGTTTTGCTGAACTCTTGTTTTTTCTCAACAACGTTTTGTATTATATCACGTTGTTTTCAGTTTGTCAAGAGTTTTTTCTGAATTTTTTGAAGTTCTTTTGATTCATTCAGAGCTTTTTCTCAGCGACGTTTTGCATTATATCACGTCGTTTTCGATTTGTCAAGAGCTTTTTCTGAATTTTTTGAACTTTTTTGAAGTTCTTTTGTTTCAGAGGTTTGTCTCTCAGCGACGAATATGATTATATCAGATAAAGATCATTTTGTCAACGCTTTTTTTCCAAAAAATCCATTTTTTTCTTATTTATTTGAAAAACAGCGCCGGGGACAGAAAAGAGGATGATTCTCCCCTCTTCTGTCCCCGGCTGTTTTCAACGTTTGTTTCAGCCTGACAGCCGATTATTACTGCATGGCAGCAATCGACTCCAGAATCTTCTGCATACGGTCCTGTGCACGGGACAACTTGGCCTTTTCATTGGAGACAACCTTCTCCGGTGCTTTGGCGACAAAATCCGCATTGCCCAGTTTGCGGGAAATGATATCGATATCCTTCTGGCAGGATTCCTGTTCCTTATGCAGGCGTGCGAGTTCCTTTTCACGGTCGATCAGTTCGCCCAGCGGCAGGAAAATCTTCGCCGAATCAGTTACGCCGACCGCAGCGTTTTCAATCGATACAGATTCCTGAATAGTGACACCAGATGCCGAGCAGAGCCGTTCAAAGAAGGCAATGCCCTTTTCGAAGGTATCCCCATACGAAGTCTCGATATACACATGTGCTTTTCTGGACGGCGGGACATTCTTTTCAGTGCGGATATTGCGGACGGCCTTAATCGCGTCCATAATCCGCTGGAATTCCTGTTCCTCAGCCGCAAAGTTCAGCTTTTCATCATAAGCTGGGTAGGCAGCCAGCATGATGGTTTCGCAGTCATTCGGGATCGCCTGCCAGATTTCTTCGGTGATAAACGGCATAAACGGATGCAGCAGACGCAGAATGCCGGACATAACATAAACCAGCACCTTCTGTGCATTGATGGCAGTCTCCCCGCCTGCGTTCAGTCTTGCCTTGGAAATCTCGATATACCAGTCGCAGAAAACGTCCCAGATAAAGTCATAGACGTTCTGAGAAGCAACACCCAGCTCAAAGCTTTCAAGGTTATCGTTGACTGTTTTGACGACAGAGTTATACTTGCTCAGCAGCCACTTATCCTCCATCAGCAGTTCATCTGGCAGTTCCGGCTTGACAATCTCATCCGACAGGTTCATCAGAATAAAGCGGGACGCATTCCACAGCTTGTTTGCAAAGTTACGGGCAGCCTTGACCTTATCGTCGCCGTAGCGCATATCGTTTCCAGGGCTGGTGCCGTTTGCGAGCATAAAGCGCAGCGCGTCAGCACCATATTCATCAATAACCTGCAGCGGGTCAATACCGTTGCCGAGCGATTTACTCATCTTGCGTCCCTGGCTGTCGCGGACAAGGCCATGGATAAAGATATCGCTGAACGGTTTTTTGCCGGTGTATTCCAGACCGGAGAAGATCATTCTCGAAACCCAGAAGGTGATGATATCATATCCGGTAACCAGTGTGCTGGTCGGATAGAAGTATTCCAGGTCCTTGGTCTGTTCCGGCCAGCCCAGCGTCGAGAAGGGCCAGAGTGCTGAGCTGAACCAGGTGTCCAGCGTATCGGGGTCCTGACGCATCGGCTTGCCGCATTTCGGGCAGACGGGGTTCTTTTCACGGGTGACGACCGTCTCATTGCAGTCATCGCAGTAGAAGGCCGGAATCCGGTGACCCCACCAGAGCTGACGGGAGATACACCAGTCACGGATATTTTCCATCCAGTGGAAGTAGTTCTTGCTGAACCGCTCAGGGATAAAGCGGATATCGCCGCTGCGGACAGCCTCGATTGCCGGCTGTGCCAGTTCTTTCATCGAAACAAACCACTGTTTGGATACCATCGGTTCGATTGTCGTATGGCAGCGGTAGCAGGTACCGACCTCATGGGTCAGCGGTTCGATTTCTTTCAGATAGCCGCCTGCTTCCAGATCAGCGACAATTGCCTTGCGTGCTTCCATTGTCGTCATTCCGGCGTATTTGCCGCAGTCGAGGACTTCCGGTTCATTTGCAGCAGCCTTGCCGGTTGCGAACAGTTCATCCGCAGCAGCTTTATCTTCAGCGCCGGTCATATGTCCATCATAGGTGAATACCCGGACGATCGGCAGGTTATGACGCAGGCCGACTTCGTAGTCGTTGGGGTCATGAGCAGGGGTGATCTTTACGACACCGGTTCCCTTGGTCATATCGGCGTGTTCATCGCAGACAATCGGGATTTCCTTGTTCAGCAGCGGCAGAATGACATGGCAGCCATGCAGATGGGCATAACGGGGGTCATCTGCGTTGATTGCGACAGCGGTATCGCCCAGCATGGTTTCCGGACGGGTGGTCGCCAGTTCCAGCATCTCGCCGGTCTCCTTAACCGGGTAGAGCAGGTGCCAGAAATTGCCTTGCTGTTCGGTATATTCAACTTCGGCATCCGAGATCGAGGTCTTGCAGCAAGGGCACCAGTTGACCATCCGGTTGCCGCGGTAGATCAGTCCCTTTTCATACAGCCGGTTAAAGACTTCCAGAACGGCTTTGGAGCATCCTTCGTCCAGAGTGAACCGTTCACGGGTCCAGTCGCAGGAAGAGCCGAGCTTTTTCAGCTGGGTGACAATCCGGCCGCCGTACTGTTTTTTCCAGTCCCATGCACGTTTGAGGAATCCGTCGCGTCCGATATCTTCTTTGGTGATACCTTCCTTGCGCATTGCCTCCACAATTTTTGCTTCGGTTGCGATGGAAGCGTGGTCGGTGCCAGGGAGCCAGAGGGTGCAATACCCCTGCATCCGTCTCCAACGAATCAGGATATCCTGCAGCGTGTTATCAACTGCATGGCCCATATGCAGCTGACCGGTGATGTTTGGCGGCGGAATCACGATGGTATAAGGCGTTTTGTTTTCATCGATCTGGGGGGTAAAATACCCTTTTTCTTCCCAGTTTTGGTAGATCCGTTCCTCAAAGTCCTTGGGGTTATAGATCTTTTCCAGCTCTTTACGGGGCATTTATTTTCATCCTTTCTTTTGATTGACAGTATTAAGCCTCATCGGCGTATATCGAATGCCGTTTTGCAGCTGTTCCGGAGCAGTATCCAAAAAGCCATATTTATGGTAGATCGGAACCGCCATCGGAGAAGAATTGACGGTGACACTCCCCGTTATATTCCGCTGCAAGACCTCATCCAGCAGACAGCGTCCGATTCCACGGCGCTGAAACTGTTCTTTGACAAAAAAGAGAGCGATATGGGTATTTCCCTGACGGGAAGCAATCATACCGACCAGTGTGCCACCGGCAAATGCGCCAAAAAACTGACACTCTGCGCAAAATGCAGCATCATGAAGGCAACGGTAAAATTCATGAGTGCCTTCATCACTGTAATCAGGCGCATCAAACACCTGAAAAACTTCCCAGGCAAGCGACAGAGCAGACGGAATTTCATCTGCACACAGTTCTTTACAGATAAAATCCGACATATTCTCACCTGCTTTCCATCATGGCATTGACCTTTTCCTCGTCCGGCGTAATATACAGGACGAAGTAATGGTCAAAGATCACCATGCCAGGTTTTGCACCGCTCGGTTTGCGGACCTGACGCGCCTGAATATACTGGACAGGTACCAGTGCCGCAGACCGTGCGCGGGAGTTATAGGCGGCAATCATGGCCGCTTCCTCGACCGTCCGGATGGGAATATCGTCCAGCGGTGTACCATTTGTGACCAGAATGACGTGTGAACCCGGAAAGTCTTTGGTATGAAACCAGATGTCATCCGGACGGGCTTCTTTCAGGGTAAGTTTATCATTCTGCTTGTTGTTGCGCCCGCACCAGATCAGATAACCATCAGACGAACGGTACCGCAGCGGCGGCTGTGCTTTAACAAACTTGCTGTTTTTGGTGGAATACCGCTTGAGATAGCCCTGTTCGGATAACTCCTGACGGATTTCCAGCAGCTCACTTTCACCCGACGTTCGGGAAACGGCGTCCAATACGCTGTCAATATAGGTGAGCTCCTTTTCTGCTTCGTCGATGAACCCGATCAGCAGTTTTTCAGCAGTTGCAGCCTTGCGGTATTCTTTATAATACTTCTGGACGTTCTGTACCGGTGTCAAAGCAGGGTCAAGCTGGATGGTAATATCTGCGCCGTCATGGTAAAAGTCCTGAACGGTAACCTCTTTATCCCCTTTTTTGACAAGGTAGATATACGAGGACAGCAGATCACCTTTTTCCTTGAGTGCATCCCGTTCCGCACACTGCGCAAGTTCTTCTTTTTGCAGCGCAATTTTGCGGGTCAGCCGGTCACTGTGGGTGTTCAGCAGTTTGAGCAGGTCACTGCTCCGCTGTTTCATCCGTTCCATCCGTACCCGTTCGGAATAAAACGCATCCAGCAGTGTGCTGGGAGATTCAAACGAACGGACGGTGTACAAACTGCCGTACTGACTGAGCTGTACAAAGGAAAACTCTTTTGGACGGCCGGATTCTTCACAGAGCATACAGTAATCGTTCTCCCCTGTTTCCAACCCGGATTTCAGTGCATACAGTCGACTATACAACATTTCCCACTGTTCGTCCGTCATCTCCAGTTTGTTCAGCTCAATTGAGCCGCAGATATCAAACGTCAGTTCTCTTGCCAGTGTCGGAGAAAAGCCCTCAAATGCCGACAGCATCGCTTTGGAGAGGTCAACACCTTTTGCCGTCAGAATAGCCTCTTTGGTCTGTTCCGGAGAGACAGTCAGCAGGTTGAGTTTACCCTGAGCAGGCGGTGCCTGATAGCTGACGCCCGGCAAAACGGTTCTGACCCGCGACATTTCCGGATCAACCCGCTTGATTGAATCAAGGACTTTCCCATCCCCATCGATAATGATGATGTTGGAATAACGGCTCATAATCTCGATTGCGACCGTTACAGTCACCGGGTCGCCGAATTCATTTCTGGTATCAAAATCAAGATACAGAATCCGGTCCATCCCCAGCTGACGGACAGCGGTCAGTTTTGCGCCTGAAAGGTGCTTGCGCAGCAGCATACAAAACATCGGAGGAGATTTTGGGTTTTCGATCTCCTGTGTTGTAAAATGGATTCGCGGAGAATCGGCCGCAGCAGACAACAGCAGTTTACCTGACCAGCCTTTCGACCGGAGCAGCAGACAGATTTCCTCTCTTGAGGGCTGATAAATCCGGTCTATTCTGCTTCCCAGCGCCCGATTTTCGATTTCTCTGCGGATTGTGCAGAGAAATGCGCCGTCCAGTGCCATTTCATTCGCCTCCTTTCCCGGTATTACCGGAAAAACAAAAAACTCGCCTTCAGGGGTATTTACCCTCTGAAGACGAGAAACTCGTGTTACCACTTCAGTTTACCGGTTCCTCACGGAGACCGGCCTTAGCCAGTACCAACATACTGCTCCGCTATAACAGGCGGAACCTGTCGCAATCTCATCCGCGGTAATCCGCGCTTCGGTGCGCCGCTCAGGGGCTACCTTCCCACTCTGGACAACCGCTTCCTTTTCAGCATCGGAAACTCTCTTTCAGGTTTGCCCAGAGGATACTCTCCCCGTCATTGCATTTAATATGTACAGTTTAGCACGCAGCGGCAGAGTTGTCAAGTGGGAAAACCCAATTTTATTGTTCTGAACGTTGACAGTCTGAGATTTTATGTATTATACTGGATTATATTATAACAACTATTACTGTAGCAAAGTATTCTGCCGGTTTGGATTAGGGGGAAACAAATGAAAAAGAAGGTCATTGGTTTATGGACAATTGCCGTTTTGGTTTTGGCCGTCATTGGTATCCTATTTTTTATGATCAACCGGGCAGATTCCGATCTTGATGAAACAAGCGTAATTTCGGAATACTATGCCCCACCGAATATTGTGCCATCAGCTTCTATCCCCCTGACTTATCAGTACACAACAGAAGTTCCAGCAAACAGACCGGCCATTACAGCCCAGAATCAGGAATCCGTCATTCGTACTTCCTATTATTATACTGATGATGCGGAGAATGAATATGTATTCGATACGGAAGGCCGAGTGAGAGGTTATACAAATTTATCCCTGGATTCAATCCATTCAGTTTCCTTTTTATCAGAGGAAGGCTGCAAGCAAGCCGCAGAGAATTTGGCGGAGACATTGAGCGTAGATTTATCGGAGTTTACCCAAGTCCAGTACGATGAATCGTCTACCGGTGCGACAGTAACATATCGCAAAAACCCAGATACGATTTATTGCAGTTCGGCAAACTTCAATTTTACAACCGATGGACTTTTAGTCGGTTTTTCCTGCTCCTATACCGATGTTGATATATTGTCAGACAGTGATTACAGCTGGTTTACATCAGAAATTAAAAAGATGATTTCCTGTTCGAAATATGCTGATTGGCCGTCGGTAACTGAGTCAGAAACCTGTTATCGGATTGAAAATACCCTTTGCTATCAGACAACCGTAACTTTTCTAGATGAAGACGGAAATAAGCATCCGGAAATCTTTTTTGCGTCCAAACCTCTCGAATAAGTTCTTTTTATCTTTACAGCATAAAAACTCCCGTCCTGATATACAAGACGGGAGTTTTAAGTTGTTTATCTATTAGCCTTCGTAAGCATCCGCGTTTTCCCAGTTATGGAAAACGTTCTGAACATCATCATTTTCTTCGAGTTTTTCCAGCAGCAGACCCATCATTTTGATCTGATCGGGATCAGCCAGGTTGACATAGTTATTGGGGACCATCTGAACTTCAGCAGTCTCAAACGAATAAC
Source organism: uncultured Clostridia bacterium (assembly GCA_944386805.1). GTDB lineage: Bacteria > Bacillota > Clostridia > Oscillospirales > Ruminococcaceae > Faecivivens. The sequence continues at coordinate 3,237 of CALXCO010000032.1, read as the reverse complement.
CCATGCCCTGCAGTGCTTCCAGAACACTGCCGAAAGCAGAAGGTTCGCAGGTGATTTCAACGCTGTCTTCTTCCATCGAGAAGTCGTCAGCGCCTGCTTCCATAACATCGTCCATAATCTTGTCTTCGTCGTAATCGCCGTCTTCATTGTTGATGATGAAAACGCCTTTTTCCTGGAAGCCAAAGGAGACACAGCCGGTGGTACCCATGTTGCCGCCGAATTTATCAAACAGGTGACGAACATCGCCAGCGGTACGGTTCTTGTTATCGGTCAGAGTCTCAACGATGACTGCAACACCGCCGGGACCGTAACCCTCATAGGTATTGTTCTCGTAGTTATTTTTGCTGCCTTCACCAGCGGCCTTTTTGATGACGCGCTCGATATTGTCGTTCGGGATATTGTTGGCTTTCGCTTTGGCGATCAATACCTTCAGGGTAGAGTTATTATTGGGGTCGCCGCCGCCCATCTTGACGGCAACTGCGATCTCACGGCCGATTTTGGTGAAAATCTTAGCTTTTGCACCGTCGGTTTTCTCTTTCTTTCTTTTGATATTGTTCCATTTGGAATGTCCAGACATGAAAAATCTTCCTTTCTATATAATAGATGTATATTTCGGGAAAGCACGTCCATACTAACCAGCGTAAACGAAAGCCGTTTACAAAATCCAGAAAGGATGGCATGAATATGAAAAATAACGAACATCGCACACAGAGTGCACAGAACGCTCAGAATCAGCGTTCTCAGACCAAGAGCGGCGCCCAGAACCAGCAGAGTCACAATTCTGCTATGAATCAGAGCTCTATGAAACAGAATTCCGGTTCTCAGGAATAACTATCCACCCGCTTGGGAGACAGTCTGATGATTCAAGCTGTCTCCTTTGTTTTATAACTCAGTCACTGTCGGAACTGGCAGGTTTGAAGCCTTCGCCCATAACCTCATAAGATTCCGCAGCGATAATAAATGCCTGAGGGTCAATGGCATGTACCAGTCTTTTGACCTTATGATACTCCGTCTTGCGCAGAGCACACATGACCACCTTTTTCTCCGCACCGGTATAGCCGCCTTCACCATCCAGCAGCGTTACCCCACGGTCTACTGTCGACATAATCGCATCGGTAATTTCCCGGTAATGGTCGGACAGGATATACAAAAGCCGTCCGCTGTCACCGCCATATACGACCAGATTAATCATCTGGGTATTAGCGTAGATAACAATAATCGCATACAACGCGCTTTCGGTGGAACGGTAGACAATGATCGACGCAAATACGATGACCAGGTCTACAAACATCAATGCCCTTCCCAACTGCATATGCGGAAATTTCATATGCAGCAGTTTGGAGATAATGTCGGTACCGCCGGTACTGCCCGCAGCATAAAACACGATTCCCAACCCGATACCGGTGACGACGCCACCAAAAATACAGGCCATCAGCCGTTCACCATCGTATACCGGAATGTTCAGCGGTGTCAATACATAGTCATAAAACACCGTAAAACTTGCAACCGACAACAAAGTTTTCAGGATAAATTCCTTACCCAGAAACACCAGTCCCAAAGCCAGCAGCGGCAGGTTAATCAATGCGCTCATTGTACCAATCGGGAAACCGGTACAGTAATTGACCAGCAGCGCGATACCACTGACGCCGCCAGGAGCGGTGTTGCTCGGTTCGACAAAGTAGTACAGACCGACCGCGTACACGACCGTTCCGACAATCACCAGCAGAGCTTCCCAGAGAAGCTCACGCAAATTGATTTTTTTCACGATGAAAACCACCTTTCTAAAAGAAAAGTCAATTTTCCGTATGATTACATACCTCCGACCTGTCGCTCCAAATCATGGAAAACAACTGTTCCAGCCGTGGGGTATCTCCCTTTACATACAAATAACCGAACAACGCTTCCAGACCAGTTGCTGCCCTGTAGGTTGCGGGATCTGCATTTTTGGGAATATTATTATGGGTATTGCGTCCCCGGCGAAAGATTGCCGACTCCTCTTCAGTCAGTACCGCTTCAATCTGATGATATCCTTCAGCCTGTGCCGAAGCGCAGACATGATGAACCGTCATCTGATGGAGCTTTTGAACCGGTGCATTGCCCGACTCAAGAATTTTTGTCCTGACCATCAGCTCATACACTGCATCGCCGATATAGGCTAAAACAAGCGGGCTGAGCTGTTTGGGGTTTGTAATATTGGCAATTTCCAGAGCGGTCATCCCCTTTCCGTTTTACTCAGCGGATATACTCAAACTGGAAGCCAAAAATATCAACCGTCTGGCCTTCCTGAATACCCATGGCGTCCAGCTTGTCAATAATACCGCAGTCGCGCAGTACCCGCTGGAAGTATTGCAGAGAAGCATAGTCGTCCATATTGACGGTCGAAAGAATCTGTTCCAGCCAGTCTGCTTCCACATAAAAGACGCCGTTTTCCTCGGTAATCTCGTATTTGGAGCGGTCACCCAGTCCGGCCTTGGGCAGTTCATGGACATACTCTGTCTCATAAACACGGACAGGCGGCAGAGTTTGCAGCTCGCTGATTACTTCCTGAATCAGTTCCTGCACACCGGTACGGCTGGCAGCGATAATCGGGAAAAACGGAATTCCCTTTTCCTCAATATATTTTCTGAACCGCTCGATCTGTTCCTCATCGGCCAGATCGCACTTATTCGCAGCGACAATCTGCGGACGGGAACCCAGTTCCTCATCAAAGTTGCGCAGCTCAAAATTAATCTTCTCAAAATCCTCAATCGGGTCGCGGCCTTCAATGCCGGAAACATCCACCACGTGGATAATCAGCCGGCAGCGGTCGACATGGCGCAGAAAATCGTGTCCCAGTCCGACACCTTCACTGGCACCCTCTACCAACCCGGGAATATCTGCCATGACAAAGGTCTTGCCTTCTTCACCATAACCAACTACGCCCAGAATCGGCGAAAGTGTGGTAAAATGGTAGTTTGCAATCTTGGGCTTTGCGCCGCTGACCATCGAGATCAGCGTACTCTTGCCGACGTTCGGGAAACCAACCAGTCCCACATCCGCCAGCAGCTTGAGTTCCAGCTGCAAAGTAAAGCTCTCCCCAGGAACACCCGGTTTTGCAAAGCGGGGAATCTGACGGGTTGAAGTCGCGAAATGCTGATTACCGGCACCGCCTTTTCCGCCTTTTGCGATAACCACACGGTCAACGCCCGAAAGGTCAGCCATAATCTGACCGGTTTCCGCCTCACGGACAATCGTTCC
>CALXCO010000031.1 GCA_944386805.1 uncultured Clostridia bacterium | reverse complement strand
GGTTTGCAAAGCAAACCGTGCTCTGCCCTGGACCTGCAAGCCTTGAAAGGCTTGACCTAACTTTTTTGATATGATCGCCCCCACTGAGTGCGAAAAATTGGCACTCGCTCTGCGCTCGCATGAACAGACAGAAAGTGTGTGCAGATTGCTCTGACGAAAACAGCTTTAAAATACTGTGCAATCTTAGGGAGCACAAGAACTGTGCCGGTAAGAATCGACGGTGATGTGGTAGACCTGACAGAGGAGGATACCATGATCGGAGCGGACGTGTTCAGGTTTACCGCCGAGGGGGATCATGCCGCATTTTTGCATGACTCTGCCGGAAGCGTCGTTCCCGATTTCGTGCATCGCGATCAATTCGCGGCAGCCGACGCGATCGAAGAACAGCTGAATCATCGCCTGGGCGGCCTCGGTGCAATATCCCATCCCCCACCATGGTTTTCCCAGACAATACCCGATTTCCCAAACGCCGCGTTTACCTCTTGCGCGTGAAGCACCGCAGGAGCCGATCGGTTCATCGAAGCCGACGGGGACGATTGCCCACTCATAGAAATCGCGGCGGCGGTACTGAGAGGTCCAGTATTCGATGACATCGCGGGTTTCGGAAGGAGCGGTATGATAACGCCAGAGGAGGTGTTTGGTAACCTCCGGGTCAGAAGCCCAGTTATGGAACATAGCGTCGACATCCGCGCGGGTAAATTTACGCAGGGTAAGTCTGGGTGTATGCAGTGTAACGCTGCCGCAGTGGTTCAGACCGCTGCCGAAATTGAGGAACCTCATGCCAACTCTCCTTTAACCAAGCCCATCAAACAGCACAAAACGCCGGATCAATGTCCGGCGTTGTTTCCCAGCAGCATGACGGGGCTTTCCATACAATGGCCGACAGCGACAGCCGCTGCGCCATACAGAACCGGGTCATTCATCAGCCAGTCGTCCTCAAGCTGGATGGAGACCTTGTGATAAATCACAGCGGGGACTCTCTCACGGACGACTTCGCGGACACGTTCCAGCAGCAGTTTACCACCGCGTGCCATTTCGTTGCTGATGATCACGATATCCGGTTCATACGCATAGATAATATTGACCACACCGTACCCGATATACTGACCCAGCCGGAGAACGCAGTCAACAGCGAATGGGTCGTCAGCCTTAGCGGCGGCGAAGACATCGCGAGATGTCAGGTTAATCAGCCGTGCGAGGGAGGATTCGGGGTGGTCAGCCAGCCCATCCTCCACCATTTTCATGAAAGCGAAGGTTGAGCAGTACATTTCCAGACAGCCGTGATTGCCGCAAAGGCAGACCGGGCCATCGACGTTAATACTAATATGACCGAGTTCACGGGAGAAATTCGGCCAGGAAGCGAGTTCACCGTCGACGACATGCCCAGCGCCGACGCCATCGCCGACGAGGAAATGGACGAGACTGGTACCCAGCTCGCTGACCCTTGACCCGAACCACCAGTCAGCGAGAGCGCCGGCATCAGCGTCATGGCTGAAAGCGATCGGGACGGGGAAATCGCCGAGTTCATCACGGAGGTTGGTATTGGTCCAGTCAGATGTTGCCATAGAAGTCGTGAGGATAATTTCGCTGGTACGCTGGTTAAACGGGCCAGGGACAGCGACTCCGATGGAAGCGATTTCGGGATACTGAGCGAGATAATTATTTAAAGAGCCGCGGATGCGACCGATGACGTCATGGAGGGTCGTTTCCGCGGTAAACTGACCCGAAACGCTCTCATACATCTGGCCGGCGAGGTCAAACAGCCCGATTGCGAAGGAGCGGCGGGAGATTCTGACGCCGAGGACCTTTTTACAGCGGGTATTGAGGGCGATACCAATCGAACGTCTGCCCTTTTCGCCGGTGATATAGCCGGTCTCATACACAATATTTTCTTCAATCAGCTGTGCAATAATTTTAGATATGGAAGCCTGTGTAAGGCCCATCGCCTTACTGATCTGGGAGCGGGAGCAGACGCCGCTTCGGCGGAGGAACTTAATAATAGAGGACTTATTGACACTTGAAATATCTTCATAATTTTTACCGGGGCTGTATTCAACATTTTTATCACTCAATGCTCCTTATCCCACCTTTCCTGAAAAAAACCTATGGCTATGATACAATAATTTTATACTCATGTCAAGTTTAAGTCTCCTACAAAAAAGCGGCACATCCCGGCTCCGACGCGCCCGGCCCGGGCCATACGGATATGGGATGTGCCGCTCCCCTGCCGGCCGGTGCAGCCAACCGGCAGAGATCACTGTGGAAAGGAGATTACAGATTATTCACCGTCAGAAGCAGCCTCAGAAGAAGCAGCGTCGGTGCTGCCGGTACCACTTACACGGTCGTAAGCGGTCTGGAAGATCTGAACCAGTTCATCGACACCAGCAGCCTTCAGGTCAGCCAGGTACTGATCCCAGGAAGCGTCATCGGTACCGTTCTGAACAGAAGTAGCGACATAACGGTCGACGATGTCAGAGATAACCGGCTGAATCTGGTTCAGTCTCTGGTTCTCTTCAACAGTCATCAGCAGCTTCGGAACGTTGGTGCCGCGAGACAGCTGTTCTTCCTTACCATTGACTTTCTGGAATTCGAGCAGGTTAACTGCATCGTAGGTGTACTGGCAAACGGTATCATAGTATTCGTCGAGGACGATCATAGAGCCACGGGCAGGAGTGGTGTTGGTACGCATATCACCGAAGGAGGTGTAAGGATCAACAGGGATGATGTCGCCGTTCTCGTCGAGGTTGAAGCAGAGCATGCCGTTTTCGTCTTCATAGTAGTTGTAACCGACAGCGCCCCAGTTGGACTGTACAGACAGAGACGGATCGGAGATCAGGTATTCTACGAAGCAAGCGATAACCTCCGGGAACTTGCACTCGGTGGTGATGCAGGTATCAGAGGTATCCTGCATTTCGGAGTAGTTGAGCGGGAAGCCGGACAGGCCGCCGTCCTCGCCGGTCAGCTGAGGAACTGCAACATATTCGTGACGGACATTGTTATCGGTGATCTGCATATCGGTCCAAACACCGACGACACCAGCCTTAGCCTCAGTCTGGATCAGCTCGCTGTTGGTATAGTTGGTGGTAGAAGTGGACTCGAAGCAGTTGACGTTGAGCAGGCCGTCAGCATACAGCTGATGGAAGTAATCAGCAGTCTTGCGGATGGACTCGTTCATACCAGTGAAGGTGATCTTGCCGTCGATAACAGCCAGATGGTCAGCCAGGTAGTTGCCGTAGCAGTAGCTGTCAGCCTGACCGAAGCAGCCGGTAAAGCGGTAGAACATGTTGTAAGAACCGAACTGGTCAATCTCTTCGGGGCCAAACATGGTCAGAGCAGGGATTTCGTCAGCCTCGCCGTTGCCGTTCAGGTCGCCAGCCTCTTTGAAAGCGTAGAGGATATCGGTGAACTCGTCAACAGTGGTAGGCAGATCCATGCCAACCTGATCCAGCCAGTTCTGGTTGATCAGCAGAGGACCAGAAGTCATAACCAGGCCCTTCATCTGTTCGATGTAGGGGAAGCCGTACATGTTGCCGTCGGGGGTAACAATTTCTTTCTGGTACTGAGGGTTGTCCTCGAGGATCTGGACGAGGGTCGGGCAGTATTCATTGATCAGGTCCTGAGTCGGGATGAAAACATCCTGCTCAGCGTACTGAACAGCGTACTGGCCGGACAGACCGCCGATAAAGTTCCAGAATGCGTCAGGCAGTTCGTCGCCTGCGGTCAGGGTCAGAGACAGTTTTTCAGCAGCGCCATCAGCAGCGATAACCTGCCAGTCAAATTCAATGCCGGTATCTTCTTTCCAGCGCTGTACCATAGCCAGGTCTTTAACTTCAACGGTACGTGCAGCGTCGTTAATGATCATCATGGACAGTTTGCCGCCGTTTGCTTCTTCAAAAGCAGCAGCGTCCTTGATGATCGGCAGGGTGCCGTCAAGGTTGAGATAATCAGCCTGGGTTGCGTCGATTGTATCAGCAGAGTTGTCGCCAGAGTTGCCGCAGCCGGAAAGAGCTGCGGTCGCGAGCATCGACATAGCCAGTACAAGCGCAAGGTTCTTTCTGAATTTCATGATAATTGACCTCCATTTTAGATCAGATCAAAACTATATCAGCAGGCCGCGGCCAACAGATACGACTTTTGCCGCGGCCCGATGAACGAATAAAAAGTGTGTAAAGGATTAGCCCTTGACAGCGCCGACCATAACACCCTTTGCAAAGTATTTCTGGACAAAGGGGTAAACGATGACCAGCGGGAAGGCAGCCAGCGTAACGATAACGTACTTGAGCTGGTCAACCAGTTTCTGTTTTTCAACCAGTTCTGCACCGGATGCACCCTGCATCAGCTGGTTGGAGAGGATCAGGTTTCTCAGGACAACCTGCAGCGGCATCTTGTCTTCATCACGCAGGAACATAATTGCGTTGAAGTAGATGTTCCACAAGCCAGTTGCATAGAACAGAACCATGACGGCAATGATGGTGGAAGACAGCGGAATTGCGATCTTGAAGAAGAATCCGAAGTCGGAGCAGCCGTCCAGCTTGGAGGCTTCCAGCAGCTCGATCGGGAGGTTGGCTTCAAAGAAGGAGCGGCAGACGATCAGGTTGTAGACCGAAACGCCGATCGGCAGAACGATTGCCCACATGGTATTGTAGATGTTGACATTCTGAACGGTCAAGAACAGCGGGATCATACCACCGTTGAAGAACATGGTGAAGGTGAACAGGAACATAATTCCCTTCCGGCCTGCCATATCTCTTCTGGAGAGGGCATACGCACCGGGAATCGTTGCAACCAGTGCTACGATAACGCCGACGACGGTATAGATAATGCTGTTTTTGTAACCAGCCCAAATCTGCGGATAATCAAACGCCTCTTGGTAACCAGCCACATAGAATCCCTGCGGAAGCAGCAGGAATTTACCAGAGTTGACGATCGCCGGGTCAGTAATCGAAGCAAGGATAACATACCACAGCGGGTAGACAATAACCACGCTAATCAGAATCATCAGGATAGTATTAAACACATTAAAAATGTGATCACCGACCGATTCCTTAACGCCGACAATGCCGGCGGTTTTATCTGCACTTTTGCTCATACGGAACCGTCCTTTCTATTAGAATATGCTGACGCCTGCAACCTTCTTGGAAACAGTGTTTGCAATGACCAGGATAATGAAGTTTACAACCGAGTTGAACAGACCGACCGCCGTCGCGAAGCTGTACTGCGCACTTTGCAGACCGACTTTATAAACGTAGGTCGAGATGATCTCAGATACCGAAGTATTGGTGGACATCTGCATCAGGTAAGCTTTTTCATAACCCAGGCTCATGACGTTGCCGACTGCGAGAATCAGCATCAGGATAACGGTGGGCATGATCAGCGGGATATCAATGTAAAGGATCCGCTGGAATTTGGTTGCACCGTCGATAACGGCAGCTTCATAGAAGTCAGCGCTGATGCCGGTCAGAGCTGCGATGTAAACGATGGCGTTAAAGCCCATCGACTGCCATACGGTGGAACCGATGTACATAGTACGGAAATATTCCTCACCGGAGATGAAGGACTGGATGTTTCCGCCCAGAGCGACGATCGCGTTGTTGATGATACCGGTTGCCGAGAAGAGCATCTGCATAATGCAGACCAGGATAACGTTAGAAAGAAAGTAAGGCGCATAGGAGATGGTCTGAACTGCCTTTCTAGCCTTGTTGCTGCGGACCTGGTTCAGGAGCAGCGCGAAGATAACCGGAATCGGGAAGCTGATCACCAGCTGCTCAAGCGAAAGCAGGATGGTGTTCTTGATCGCGGTGACTGCGATCGAGGTGGTAAAGAACTGCTCAAAGTACTTGAAGATCGGGTCAGCCCACGGGCTGCCAAGGATACCGCTGCGTGCCTTAAAATCCTTGAAAGCGATGATGACGCCGTACATCGGATAGTAGGCGAAGACCGCCAGCCACAGAATCGCCGGAATCAACAGGACATACAACTGCCAGGAACCAAGGATACGGGCAAGGGTACTCTTTTCCCCGCTACCAACTTTGTTTGCCATGAAAATCTCAACTCCATTTCCACTGATTACAGGCTATCCCCCGTCCGGCCCCAGCCAGTCAGAAGGATGCCGACAGATTTTTTCTCCCGCCGGTACCGAGCACACAACCCGGTGGCCGAACCGGCAGGGGCCTGTCTTTTGGAGAAGCGCACCGGCAATTTGCGGATTTCCAAAAGGCAGATTTATCTCGTAACCGAGTTTATACATAGATTGTACACTTCTTTTCTTATTCTGTCAACAGCTATTTTCTATTTTTTGTAATGTTGGCTATCTTCAAAATACTTTTTTGTACAAAACGCCAGTACCTATTTGGTAACTTTTTTTATTAATACAAAAATGAGCCGGACAATATAGCATAAATGTCAATTGACATCTTTCAGCGGGCATGGTATTGTTTACTTAATTAAGGAAGGTTTATCCACCTGCGGAAGGGCTTCTTGATCACTTTGCTGAAAAATTGAACGATTTTCTGCAACAGCCTGCACGAAACCGGCAACTTTTCTGCCGTTTTCTGCATTTTTATTGCTTAACATTGGAAAGTCATTCATTTACGCACGATCAACAGGCGGCATATCTGTCGAATGAGCGTCCTTTTTGTTGGGGAAATAAACGAGAAAAGAACTGTTTTGACAAGTTTTGAAGGGAGTTTTGAAGATGAACAGCATCCAGTACCGGCCTGAGATCCATTTTACAGCGAGAAAAGGATGGATCAATGACCCAAACGGTCTTGTATATTATAAAGGAAGGTACCACCTATTTTCCCAGCACTATCCCGACGATACCCATTGGGGGCCGATGCACTGGCTGCACGCGGTGAGCGACGACCTGCTGCACTGGGAAGAGCTGGGCATTGCGCTTGCGCCGGATGATCTCGGGTTCATCTTCTCAGGTTCGGCGGTAGTCGACACCGACAACACCTCCGGTTTTGGGACAGCGGACAATCCCCCGCTGGTCGCGATGTTCACCCACCACTGGAACGATCCGGACAACCCGGAAGATGCGCACGAACAGCAGTCGATTGCATGGTCGACCGACGGCGTGACCTTCCACAAATATGAGGGCAACCCGGTCATTCCGAGTGAACTGCGGGATTTCCGTGACCCGAAGGTCTTCAAGAACCCGAAAGGCGGCTGGAGCATGGTTCTGGCAGCCGGTGACAGGGTGATGTTTTATGCTTCTCAGAACCTGAAGGAATGGGAGAAGACGGGCGAATTTGGTCCGGAGGGCAACTATTCCGGCGGTGTATGGGAATGTCCCGACCTGTTCCCGCTGACGGTCAATGGTGAGGAAAAATGGGTACTGCTGGTGAGCATGGGGCCGTTCGAGGCGAACCACGGCGCACGCACCCAGTATTTTATCGGCAGCTTTGACGGCAGCCGGTTCACCTGTGACCACTCGTTCACCCAGCCGGAGTTTATCGACGCGGGTTATGACAATTACGCGGCTGTTACCTATTATAACACCGACCAGCGCATTTTAATCGGCTGGGGCGCGAATGTCGTCTATGCCGACAAAACTCCCACCGATGCAGAAGGTTTCCGGTGTGTTCTGACACTGCCGCGCGTTCTTTCGCTGGCTCAGACCGAGCTGGGCGGCGTTCGCCTGGTACAGCAGCCGGTCGAAGGCAATGTTTTTGCAGAAGAGCCGGCCGAGAGCTGCACTGCTATCCCCTCTCAGCTGTGCAAAATTCATATTCATGGCGAGGGCGCAGCGATCATTGCGCTGAAAAACGATGCCGGCGAACAGTACCGTTTCGGCATCAACGACCACAATGAAGTATTCTCCAACCGCACCGGTGCCGGATTAAAGGATTTTGCCGAGAACTATGCGTCGGAATGGTTTGGGAAAGCTGTTGCGCCGCGTCTGTACGAAGGCGAATGGGACATGACGCTGTACATCGACCACATGAACACCGAGCTGTTTGTCGATGGCGGCAGCCGGGTATTTTCTCAGCTGGTCTTCCCCACTCAGCCCTATGACACGATTTCGGTTGCAGGCAACGCAACTGTTGAAATATACCCTGCGAAGGGCTGATACTGATTGTATCGCATATACCAAGTTTTTTTGCTGAAAGGAGAATCATCGATGAAAACAAGCCATTATCGTCCCGAAATCCACTTTACCGCCAAAGAGGGCTGGATCAATGACCCCAACGGTCTGGTTTATGAAAACGGGAATTATCACCTGTTTGCGCAGTATTATCCCTACGACAACGTCTGGGGACCGATGCACTGGTACCATGCAGTGAGCCGCGACCTGATTCACTGGGAGCACCTGCCGGTTGCGATGGAGCCGGACGAAATCGGCTGGATTTATTCCGGTTCGGCGGTCATGGACGACGACAATACTTCCGGCTTTGGTAAAGACGGAAAGCCGCCGATGATTGCGATGTTCACCCATCACTGGGAGGAGAAAGGCAACCCGACAAACCGTCATGAACAGCAGTCGATTGCATGGTCGACCGACTACGTCACCTTCCATAAATACGAAGGCAACCCGGTTATTCCGAGCGATATGCCCGATTTCCGTGACCCGAAGGTCTTCAAGAACCCGAAGAAAGGCGGCTGGAGTGTCGTCATGTCGGGTGGTGACCGTGCGCTGTTCTACGCATCGGACGACCTGAAGCACTGGCACAAAACCGGCGAGTTTGGACCGGAAGGCAACTATTCCGGCGGTGTCTGGGAATGCCCGGATTTCTTCCCGCTGACGATTGACGGCGAGGAGAAGTGGGTTCTGCTGGTCAGCATGGGCCCGTTCCATGACAACCACGGTTCGAGAACCCAGTATTTTATCGGCGACTTTGACGGCGACACCTTCAAATGTGACGGACGGTTTACCAAACCTGAGTTTATTGACGAGGGCTTTGACAACTATGCGTCGGTCAGCTACTTTGGCACCGACAGCCGCATCCTGATCGGATGGGCGTCCAACTGGGTCTATGCCCGCGAAATTCCGACTGCTGATGAAAATTTCCGCAGTTGCATGACGCTGGCGCGCACCTTCAAGCTGGTCAATACACCTCTGGGCGGCGTTCGCCTTGCCCAGGAGCCGATTACCGGCGATGTATTTGACGCAGGCAAGCCCAGTGACGGGACACTGCCGGGCGAGCTGTTCCGGCTGACGGTCCGCGGCGAGGGTGCCGGTTCGGTCACGCTGAAAAACGGCAGCGGCGAGTCGTTCACTTTCGGCGTCAATGAAAACAACGAGATGTACATCGACCGCAGCAATGCCGGCCAGAAGGATTTCAACGCTGAATTCGGAACCGACTGGTTCTCGAAATATGCGACCGCACGTCTGTACGAAGGCGGCTGGGAGATGGACCTGATTTTCGACCACGAGCTGACCGAGCTGTATATTGATGGCGGCACCCGTGTTCTGACCAACCTTGTCTTCCCGACTGCGCCGTATGATACGGTAGAGGTTGCGGGAAGTGCCTCGGTTACTGTCCATACCGGCAAGGCATAACCTGTTTCATGTTTACCCTGCATATATCTAATAAAAATAAGGAGGATGTTTACCATGTCTGCAATTCTGACCACTGGCGAACTGTTAATTGACTTTACCCCGGTTAAGATCGAGGGGTATCATGGACTGCTCTGCCCGAATCCGGGCGGTGCTCCGGCAAACGTTGCGGTACAGCTGTCCCGACTGGGGGTATCGGCTGGCTTTGTCGGCAAAGTCGGCAAGGATGATTTTGGCACTACCCTGCGCGAATGTCTCGAAGAAAACAACGTCTCGACGACCGGCCTGATTTCCGACCCTGACTGGCGGACGACGCTTGCGTTTGTCCAGCTGGACAAGAACGGCGACCGCAGCTTCACCTTCTACCGCAATCCCGGCGCTGACACTCAGCTGCATATGGAAGAAGTCGACATGAAAGAAGTCGAGGAATGCTCGATCATCCACTTTGGTTCGCTGTCGCTGACCACCGAACCGAGCCGCAGCACGACCCTTGCAATGGTCAAGAAGGCGCGTGAAATGGGCAAACTGGTCTCCTATGACCCCAACTGGCGTCCTCCGCTCTGGCCTTCTGAGGAAGCAGGCATTGAAGGGATGAAGATGGGTCTGCCGCTGTGCGACATCATCAAGATTTCCGGCGAAGAGCTTGAGCTGCTGACCGGCACCGCAAGCATCCGCGAGGGTGTCAAGAAACTGCACGATATGGGCATTACTCTTGTTATTGTCACACTGGGTGCTGACGGATGTGTCTTCTCCGGCAGCGGCGAACCGGAACACCAGCCGACGTTTGACACCAAAGTCATTGATACGACCGGCTCTGGCGACAGCTTCTGGGGTGCATTCCTGTCCCGCATTTACCTTGGCGGTCACACTTCTAAAGAAAAACTGGCTGCACTGGACAATGCGACGCTGGCGGAATACTGCCGCTTTGCGAATGCATCGGGTTCGAGCTGCGCATCCAGACCCGGCGGAATTCCTGCCCTTCCCACTGAGGAGCAGGTCAAAGAAGTCATGGCAAACTATCCCCTGCTCATCCGCGATTTCAAACTGAACTAAACGGAATGCTTCCGGCGCAGAGCCTGCGCTCCCTTGTTCGCGACGGTCGCTCCTGCTAGCAACCTGCGGATTGCGGTAATCCGCTCGATTGCAATGGTAACAGCCATAGCGAACGCGCCGGGCAGGTTGTACGAGTTTTGGGGTTTCAATACTTCTATCTCACATTTCCCGTCTGTTCATGCGAGCGCAGAGCGAGTGCCAAAGTTACGCACAATGTGGGTACGATAATGATGTAAAAGTTAGGTCAAGCCTTTCAAGGCTTGCAGGTCCAGGGCAGAGCACGGTTTGCTTTGCAAACCACACAGTTTCCTTTGGAAACTGTCCGGTTCCCACAGGGAACCGTGGTCGCATCTCCGCAGAGAGCGAAATCCCCATACGCAGTGCGCTCGGCACAGGGTGAATTTTCAAAACTGTCCGGTGGACAGTTTTGAAAAGAGGGGCATGCCCTGTAAGAGAGGGCTGCCCCTAACAATCTGCCGATAAGCAGCAACCGACCGTACAGCGGCACAGTGCCTGCGCTCCCTTATTCGCAATGGTGGCCTCTGCCCATAGGTTGTGCCTATTTCGTGTGGACGAAACACGCCATTCCTGACCGGTAAACATTGGTAAACACTGGGATTCCATTCATCACCTTAACGAAAAAGTCCATGAATTCCTGTCATTCAGAAATTCATGGACTTTCTTGTCGCACAAAATCAATACATTTATTCCTCAGATTGAAGCTCGACCACTACGATTTCCGGTCGGTTGTTAAACCGAACGGGCATCAGGCTGTTGCCAACGCCACGGCTGACGACCATGCAAGTATTCTCCTGCTGATAGACGCCGCCGTCGTATTCAGGGAAAATGCCCTGTCCGGGCGCATACAGCCCGCCAATCACCGGAAGCCGAGCCTGTCCGCCATGTGAATGACCGGAAAACACAAGGTCACACCCTCCCCCAGCGTACACATCCATCAATTCCGGACGATGAGACAGCAAAATCGAATACAAATCGGGATTCCGAAGCGACCGTATATAATCCAGCGCCATCTCCTCGCGGCTCACGCCGGACGTATCCGGGATATAAAACCCGATATCATCCAACCCGATCAGCTGAATTTCCGCGCCATTCTTCTCAATCGTAACGGCCTCATCCCGCAGGACACAGACCCCAATCTGCTCCAGCTCATCCACCAGCTGTTCAAATGTCTCAACCATACGGGACTCATGGTTGCCGGAGACGTAGTAAACGGGAGCGATTTTGATTGCCTCCTGTGCGAAATCAGCCGCGACGGTGGGATTTGTATGACGCGAATCAATCAGGTCGCCGGTCAGGACGATGATATCCGGTTCGGATTCAGCCAGCTTTTGCAGCAAATTGCAGTTATCCTGCCCAAAGACATCGTTGTGCAGGTCGGAGACCTGCGCGATACGAAAACCGGAGAAAGGCTCAGGAATCCGGTCAGAAGCAACCGTGTACTGCTGAATCATCAGGGCGGTATTCCCCCAAATAATCCATCCCAGCCCGGCAAGCAGAACCGTACCGGCTATAGCCAATCCGAACTTATTCTTTTTTGTCATGGCAGACCCTCCTTGAGATGTAAAATTGCCCATAGTATTTACATTTTGCTCATTACACGCTATAATATCAAATAGGTTCTCCAGATTATACGAACAGAAAGGTTCTTGAACATATGCTGATTGATTGTCATAACCACTCTCTGTACAGCTTTGACGGTCAGGAAAAAGTCGCTGACCTCTGTAAAAACGCCGTGAAAATTGGCCTGTCGGTGTTTGGATTAACCGACCATTGCGACATGATCGACGGGATTGCACCCGACGCCCTCGTCAGCCACATCACCGGTTCCGTCAACGAACTGACCGCATGGCGGGACGCCCACCGGGACACAGCCTGTAAAATGCTGATCGGTATCGAACTTGGCGACCCGCTGGAAAATCTGCCGTTAGCCGAAGAGATGCTGACCCTGTGCCCATACGATGTCGTCATCGGCTCGGTACATACCGACGGCGTGACCGACTATTATTTCGGCGATTACAGCCAGACCTCCGAACAGGAACTGCACGAAAGCCTTGTCCGGTACTTCAACCGTCTGTGCGAGATGGCGGACTGGGGCAAATTCGACGTTCTTGCCCACATCACCTACCCTCTGCGGTACATTATCGGCGATTATGGCCGCAAGGTCAACCTTGACCGGTATCAGCAGCTGATTGACCGGCTGTTTTACACGATTATCCGGAAAGGGATTGTTCTTGAGGTCAACACCAGCGGCCTACGCCAGAAAATCGGCACGACACTGCCGGATGAAGAGCTGCTCCGTCGGTATTACGGGCTTGGGGGACGTCTGGTGACGATTGGTTCAGACGCGCACCGTCTGCGTGATATGGCATTTGGCGTAGAGGAGACCGAAGAAATGCTCCGTAAAATCGGATTTACCGAGCTGGTCTGGTTTGACCAGCGCAAGATGCAGAAGATTTCGCTGTAATGGAGCGGAAAGACCAGATAAGCGGCAGTTGGCCGCCATCGACAGAAAGGAATGAAAACATGAACAGACGCAAATACCGCTTTTTCGCGCTCCTGCTCACAGCGCTCCTCTCTGCGGGAATACTCAGCGGCTGCACCGCAAAGCTGGACGAGCTGACCGACAAAGCGATCAACGCCGTCGGCAGCAGTGTTTCGGACGCGATGGAGGACGTAGACGTCAAACAGACCCTCAGCGGATTCAGCGATAAACTGGGCAACCTGCTGGACGGGATGCCTGAGACCAACAGCGCATTAAAGGACGCGGTTTCCTCGATCACCTCATCGATTGCGAATGACGTTTCAGGGTCATCATCAACGAGCGACGACACCAGCAGTTCCGAGATAGCAGAAACCCAGGCTTCAGCCGAAGTCACCGAAGACGGCAGCTATACCAGCAAGGACGAAGTCGCGGTTTATCTGCACACCTACGGGAAACTACCGTCGAACTACATGACCACCGAAGCGGCGAAAGCGCTCGGATGGGATGGCGAGAGTGACCTGTGGGCCATCCAGTCGGGCATTTCGATCGGCGGCGACGAGTACGGCAACCATGCCGGGCTTTTGCCGTCAGCAGACGGACGGAGCTGGAAACAGTGTGACATCGGGTACAACGGCGGCACACGTGGACCGGAGCGGCTGGTTTATTCGAGTGACGGGCTGATTTATTACAGCCCTGACCGCTTCACGACGTTTGAAGAGATTGTATTCTAAAGAGTTTGCCAGATAGAGGGATTTTGTTTATCTATATGGAACATTCCCTCCCCTGCCTGAAACAGCGGCAAATTTTCGATATCCTGATATAAAAGAAGCCATACCGCAACGAAACGGTATGGCTTTTTTCATGCGTATAATACGCGGCAGGCACAGGAATCGATATATTGCTTTTCACAGACAATCGGCATGTTTACACCGACTTATTTATGGGAGATGTTCTGCCACACGACTGTCCACCGGACAGTCGGTGGGGGTGACAGGTCGATCATCGTCAGCGCCGTGCCGGCCCACGTAGTCCCACCTGACAGCATAAACCGGAAGTGCTGCCCTCGCTCCGGTATGGGAAGCGGGCATCGAACCCGCTCCCCATATTGAGCACCCCTTAATAGGGTTCTCAAACTCTCCTGATTCTATTACGGCATAAGAGATTTCGCTCCATTGCGATGGAGCGACCAGGACTCTGTCCTGGACCTGCAATTTTTTGAGAAAAAATTGAGTAAAACTTTTACATCATTACCGACCCCACTGGGTGAAAAACATCGGTCCGACGCTCTACGCGTCGGTCGAACCACTGGGTAGAGCGTACTAAACAAATCTGCCCGTCGCGATTGAGGGAGCGCAGGCTCTGCGCCAAAATCAGTCCTCATCAGGATCGTCTTTGAAGAGGTTCTTACCGTGGCACTTCTTATATTTGAGGCCGCTGCCACAGGGACAAGGATCATTTCTGCCGATCTTCTGGACACGGACGGGCTGCTTTTTAGGAGCCTCACCGTTTTCGCCAGCCAGACCAGCCACAGTATCCCGCATCAGGCTTTCCGGGCTGCGGGAAACCATCTTGGGCATTCTGGGCTGCATTTCCTCAACTTCGGTGACATTCGCACCGCCGGGTCCACGCATCTGCTGCGCTTCAGCGCCATCGGAATCCTCAGCAACCGCGATATTCTCGTTAGGGTCAAGCTGGACAGCCTGACTTCTGGGAGCGAACTTAACCTGCATGGTCAGCAGCATACGGACCGTGTCCTCACGGATAGCGGCGACCATTGCGTCAAACATCTCGAAGCCCTCGATACGGTACTCAACGACGGGGTTATGCTGTGCATAGGAGCGCAGATAAATACCCTGTCTCAGCTCGTCCATATTGTCGATATGGTCCATCCACTTCTGGTCGACGTTCTGGAGAAGGATACGACGTTCCATAGTACGCATAAATTCCTTACCGTAAGCGACGTCCTTCTGTTCGTATTTTGCGATAGCCTTTTCATCGAGCATCTTGACGATATCCTTCTTGGAGACCTCAGCCAGTTCGTTGACATCGTCATAACGGAGGTCGTCCTTGTCGGTGATAACGCCCATATAATGGTCGCGCAGGCCGTCAAGGTTCCAGTTATCATGGATTTCGGTGTCGGGCAGGTACTGGTCGACGGTGGACTCGATGGTCTCATGAATCATCGAAAGGATATAACCATGACAATCCTCGCCGTCGAGAACCTTGTTGCGCTGTTCGTAGATCAGCTCACGCTGTTTGTTCAGGACGTCATCGAACTGCAAGACATTGCGGCGGATTGTGAAGTTACGGCCTTCGACCTTCTTCTGAGCCTGTTCGATAGAGTTGGTCAGCATCTTAGTTGTAATCGGCTGGGTATCCTCAATCTTGAGGGCTTCCATCATCCGCTGAACCTTTTCACCGCCGAACAGACGCATAATTTCGTCTTCCATCGACAGGAAGAAGCAGCTCTCACCGGGGTCACCCTGACGGCCGGCACGGCCACGGAGCTGGTTATCGATACGTCTGGACTCATGACGTTCGGTACCGAGGATATACAGGCCGCCAGCTTTCCGGACTTCCTCAGCCTCCGGCTCGATCTGCTCTTTAAATTTCTTTTCGAGTTCCGCGAAGGTCTTTCTTGCTTCCAGGATTTCTTCGTCGTCGGTTTCGCCGAAGCCGGTTGCTTCGTTAATCAGACGTTCGTCATAACCCTTTTGGCGCATTGCGTCCTTTGCGAGGTACTCAGCATTACCACCCAGCATAATGTCGGTACCACGACCAGCCATGTTGGTTGCGATGGTGACGGCATCCTTTTTACCAGCCTGAGCGATAATTTCCGCTTCTTTTTCATGGTATTTAGCGTTCAGGACCTCATGTTTAATACCGCGGGCCTTGAGCATCTTACTGAGCATTTCGGACTTATCGATGGTGATGGTACCGACCAGAACGGGCTGATGCTTTTTATGGCACTCCTCAATCTGAGCGATAACAGCGAGATATTTACCATGCTCATTTTTAAAGATAACGTCGTCATGGTCGATACGGATGACGGGTTTATTGGTCGGAACCTCGACAACGTCCAGATGATAAATCTCTCTGAACTCAGCTTCCTCGGTCATACCGGTACCGGTCATGCCGGACAGTTTCTTATAAGAACGGAAGAGGTTCTGGAAGGTGATGGTCGCGAGGGTCTTCGACTCCTTCATGACCTCGACGCCCTCTTTTGCCTCGATTGCCTGGTGCAGACCTTCATTATAACGACGGCCCTGCATCAAACGTCCGGTAAATTCGTCAACGATGATAACCTGACCATCTTTAACAACGTAGTCGACCTCGTTGTGCATACAGCCGTGGGCCTTGATAGCCTGGTTGATATGGTGCAGCAGGGTCATATTTTCGGGGTCCATCAGGTTGTCGACGCCGAAAGCTTTTTCAGCCTTTGCGACACCCTGAGGGGTCAAAGTAGCAGTTTTTGCCTTTTCGTCGACGATATAGTCGCCTTCGATCTGGTCATTATCTTCCTTGACATCCAACTCGACGACGTGGGTAGCCTGAAGGGTACGCGCGAAGCGGTCGGCCATTTTATACATTTCGGTTGATTTTTCACCCTGACCGGAGATAATCAGAGGAGTACGCGCCTCATCGATCAAAATCGAGTCAACCTCGTCGACGATGGCGAAGTTAAAGGGACGCTGAACCATCTGACGTTTATCGGTGACCATGTTATCGCGGAGGAAATCGAAGCCGATTTCGTTGTTGGTGCCGTAGGTGATATCGGCGGCATAAGCTTCACGGCGCTGAGCGGGGGTTTTGTCATGGACAATCAGGCCGACCGACAGACCGAGGAAGCGGAAGACCTTCCCCATCCATTCCGAGTCACGTTTTGCGAGGTAGTCGTTGACAGTGACGATATGGACACCTTTGCCCTCAAGGGCGTTGAGGTAAGCAGGGAGGGTTTCGACCATTGTTTTACCTTCACCGGTACGCATTTCCGCGATACGGCCCTGATGGAGGATAATACCACCGAGGATCTGGACGGGGTAATGCTTCATATTAAGGACACGGGAGCTGGCCTCACGGCAGACAGCGAAAGCATCGGGGAGAATAGTATCGAGAGTTTCGCCGTCGACAAGGCGGCCACGGAGGTAATCAGTCTGAGAGCGGAGTTCCTGATCGCTCATAGCCTTATACTTTTCTTCCAGTGCGAGGACTTTGTTTTTAATCGGCTCAATGCGGCGCAGTTCGCGTTTTGAGTAAGAGCCGAAGATAGAAGAGATAATACCCAAGAAAGTACCTTCCTTTCGGAATTCCGTCCGCAAAATGGAGGAACCCCTTTGGTTATTTGCGCGGGGACAGGTTTCACCGCGTATTCAGCCTATATTATACCTGTTTTTCATCAAAAAAACAACCCCTATTTTATGAACGCCCGGTGTCCGGGCGGGCGCAGAGCCTGCGCTCCCTAGTTCGCGTTGGTCGGCGGCGTTCCGACCGCCTCGGTTGCGATAATAACAACCTGAGCCAACGCGCCGGGCAGATTGTACGAGTATTGGTACAGTTCTTTTGCACCCGCTACCCGATGGTTTGACCGACGCGCAGAGCGTCGGTCCAATGTTTTTCACTCAGTGGGGGTCGGTAATGACAAAAAGTTTAGGTCAAGCCTTTTCAAAGGCTTGCAGGTCCAGGGCGGCGCCCTGGTCGCTCCATCGCAATGGAGCGAAATCTCCTATTCCCCAAAATCAGCTCAGCAAGGGGTAGTCAAATGCCCGCAGGCATTTGGCGTAGGGGACGCATAGCAAGGGCGTCCCCTATGGATGAAGTGGGTTCGATGCCCACTTCATCCATAAAAATCGAGCGAGCTGTACACTACCGATTCTACTGTCATTTGGGACTACGTGGGCCGGCACGGCGCTGACGAAAATTAACCCGTTACTCTCGTTGACTGTCCGGTGGACAGTCGACGACGGACGGCGTTCCATCTTTTCCCGTTCGCAATGGCAACAATGACAGCAAAAGTGCAAATATAATACAAAACCCACAACAGGTATTTTATCCTGCTGTGGGTAAAATCAATTCTCACGCTGCGATAAATCCATACAATTCACGATCAGCGAATTCTGACAGACCATCGCCAACCCTTCAATGTCCGCCATTATTTTCGGTACGGAACGCACTGAGATGGGCACCGGTCGTAGACACGACGGCAACAAGTGTATCGGTATCATCGTAAATTGCGATTTCATAAAAACATGTGCGCCGGCCATCTTTGAGCAGATGGGTTTCAGCGGTCAGGGTATTCCCCTGCGGGACGCCGAGGTAGCTGATCTGTGAAACAGCAGTCACGGTCGGCGGCTGGTCAAAGTTTGCGGCAACCGCAAACGCAAAGTCGGCCAGCGTATAATAAACGCCGCCCATCACCCGGCCGGACGCATTCATATGCCGCTCATCCAAAGTCAGACGGCATTTTGCATAATGATCGCCGACAGCGATAATTTCAGCGCCGGTTGTTTTCATTGCGAACTGATCGTTTTCAAAAAAGGCTTTCGCACGTTCGAGATCGGTCATAAACAACTTCCTTTCCAATATACAACATCCGGTTTGACCGGAAACGACATCTATGCAAAATATTATACCACGTTTCCACCATAAAAGTAAAATCCTGGCTGAAAATTCACATCCTGTATGCTATAATAATAGAAGAAAGATTCCCCCATTGAACGACGGAGAGTTGGGAAGCGACCCGGAAATCATCATATTCAAGCGCTGGAACTGAAACGGAGCGACTAACATGCCAATGGATTTTCTGAACCAACTGAAACACTATTCATTGAATAACCCGGATATTATCACGACGCTGGTCGTCGGCTCGTATGCCAGAGGTACCAACACCGAAAGCTCCGACCTGGATATCGTCATCATCACCCGCGATAAGCCCGGCATGATTGCCGACCAGAGTTTCACCGGCCTGTTCGGCTCAGTATCCCATAAACAAACGGAATATTACGGTGCATGCACCTCCATCCGTGTATGGTACCAGGACGGGCTGGAAGTCGAATTCGGACTGGTAGAACCGTCCTGGATGGACCGCCCATTGGACGCCGGGACACATCAGGTACTGAGCGACGGCTACAAAATCCTTGTGGACAAAGGGACGTTGTTTAATGGACTGCAACTTTGATGATAACAGACGCGCTTTTCTTATAAACAACGGACGTTTCCAACAAGTTTTGGTTGCTTTTTACAGAAAAAATACCGAAAATCTTCTATTCCTGACAGACAGCTTTGTAAAATATCTGTATTGCAAAAATTGTCGCTGTCATGTAGAATAAAGGTAGATCATCTGTTGTCATGGCAAGGACGCCGATTGACCCGGCGTCTGTGGCGCCGGCTGGGAATAACCCGTCCCCGCCTGTGGGGACTGTACAGCCGCGAACTTTTTTAAAAGAAGTTTGCGGCTTTTTGTATTTACCGGAGCCAGCCCCGACCCAATCGAAAGGATGTTATTATGAAAAAAGTTGCCGTAATCATGGGAAGCGATTCCGACTGGAGCGTCGTCAGCAAGGCTGTCAAGACCCTCAAGGAATACGGTGTCCCCTTTGAGGCACATGTCTGCTCTGCCCACCGCACCCCTACTGCTGCCGCTACGTTCGCATCGACTGCAAAGGAAAACGGTTTTGGTGTCATCATTGCTGCTGCCGGAATGGCCGCACACCTCGCCGGTGTACTGGCCGCACACACCACCCTGCCGGTCATCGGTATCCCGATCGGTTCCGCAGGTCTGGGCGGAATGGACGCGCTGCTCGCAACAGTCCAGATGCCTTCGGGTATTCCGGTCGCAACAGTCGCAATCAATGGCGCTGCTAACGCTGCATTCCTTGCTATTCAGATGCTGGCGCTGTCGGACGATGAGCTCGCCGCCAAGCTGGAAGCAAACAAGCAGAAGATGGTTGAAGGCGTTGCTGCGAAAGACGCGAAAATCGCGGCTGAAGCTGCCGAACTGTAAAACTTCCCTGCCGGTAACAATTCTGATAAATAATCTTGAAAGGATGTTTGATTGATATGGAAAAAATGGAACAGCTGTACGAAGGAAAGGCAAAGAAAGTATACGCAACCTCTGACCCCAACCTCGTCATCGTATCCTACAAGGACGACGCGACCGCTCTGGACGGCAAAAAGAGAGGCACCATCGTCGGCAAAGGCGTCATCAACAACAAGATGTCCAACTTCATGATGCAGAAGCTGGAGAAAGTCGGCGTACCGACCCACTATGTTGAACAGCTGAACGATCGCGAGACGGTTGTCAAGAAAGTATCCATCGTTCCGCTGGAAGTCATCATCCGCAATATTGCAGCTGGTTCCTTCTCCAAGCGTTACGGCGTCGAGGAAGGCACCGACCTTGCTATCCCGACCATCGAATTTTCCTACAAGAACGATGACCTGCATGACCCGCTGATCAACGATTATCATGCAATCGCACTGGGCCTGGCAACTCCCGAAGAGATCGAGCAGATCAAAGCATACGCATTCAAAGTCAACGACATGATGAAAGAATACCTGCTGGGTCTGGGCATCATTCTGGTCGACTTCAAGCTGGAATTCGGCAAGACCGCTGATGGTACCATCGTACTGGCTGACGAGATCAGCCCTGACACCTGCCGTTTCTGGGACGTCAAGACCCGTGCACATCTGGACAAAGACCTGTTCCGTCGTGACCTCGGCGGCGCAGAGGAAGCTTATCAGGAAGTCATGCGCAGACTGATGGGCGACGACGCGGAGCCCGCGCAGGCTTGATCGCGTTGGTCGCTCCTGCTTCGCAATCCGCTCGATTGTGGAAATAACAGCCTTTGCAAACGCGCCGGGCAGGTTGTACGAGTATTGGTACAGTTCTTTTGTACCCTCTACCCGTCTGTTCACGCGAGCGCAGAGCGAGTCCCAAAATTATGCACTCAGTGGGGTCGGTCACATCAAAAAAGTTAGGTCAAGCCTTTCAAGGCTTGCAGGTCCAGGACAGAGCACGGTTTGCTTTGCAAACCACACAGTTTCCTTTGGAAACTGTCCGGCTCCCACAGGGAACCGTGGTCGCATCTCCGCAGAAGGCGAAATCCCCTTACACAAAAAAAGCACAGGACGGGGAGGTGCAAGACACCGGGAAACTCGTTTTCCGGCGTCTTGCACCGTGGGGAGACCCTTGCAAGGGGATTTCCCATAATATCGAGCGAGCTTTACACCATCGACTTACGCAGTGTGTGGGACTACGTGAGCCGGCACGGCGCTAACGATTCTCACCCGTTACCCTCGCTGACTGTCCGGTGGACAGTCGGCGACAATGCGGTGTCCGCGCTGACAGCTCGCGTTAAAACCACCTGTTCACCATAACAAGATTTCGTGCGCAGCTCCTGCGCTGAAAGGAATGTATATACAGCATGAAAAGTTACAGCGAAAGCTATAAGGAAGCAGGCGTTGATGTAACCGCCGGCTACCGTGCAGTTGAACTGATGAAAAAACATGTTGCCAGAACCAAAACCTCCGCAGGTATCGATGAGATCGGCGGATTTGGCGGAATGATGGCGCTCGACCTGACCGGAATCGAACATCCGGTACTGGTCTCCGGTACCGACGGCGTCGGTACCAAGCTCAAAATCGCCATGCTGATGAACAAGCATGATACCATCGGCATCGACTGCGTCGCAATGTGCGTCAACGATGTCATCTGCTGCGGCGCAAAACCGCTGCTGTTTTTGGACTACATCGCCTGCGGCAAAAACTACCCTGAAAAGATCGCAGAGATCGTTTCCGGCGTAGCGGAAGGCTGTGTACAGGCAGGATGTGAGCTGATCGGCGGCGAGACTGCGGAACATCCCGGTATGATGCCTGAGGACGATTATGACCTCGCCGGCTATACGACCGGTATTGTTGACCGCTCGAAGGTTCTGGACAAGAACACCGAAAACGCTGGTGATGTACTGATTGCACTTCCCTCCTCCGGTGTTCATTCCAACGGCTTCTCGCTGGTCAGAAAAGTTTTCGACATTGAAAATGCCGATCTGAATACCGTTATTCCGGAACTGGGCGCCAGCCTGGGCGAAACGCTGCTGACCCCCACCAAGATCTATGTCAAACCGATGCTGAATCTGTTTGACGCAGTCAACGTCAAGGCAGTCGCACATATCACCGGCGGCGGCTTCTATGAGAATATCCCGCGGGCACTGAAAGACGGCCTGTCTGCAAAGATCGCAGTAAACGACGTAAAAGTTCTGCCCATCTTCAACCTGATTCGTGAAAAGGGCGGCATTTCTGAACACGATATGTTCAACACCTTCAATATGGGTGTCGGCATGGTCGCTGTCGTTGCTCCTGAGGATGCGGACAAGACAATCGAGACGCTGAAGGCAAACGGCGTCGAGGCTTACCGCCTCGGCGAACTGGTCGAAAGCGACGAGGGTGTAATTCTTTACTAAGATTCTCAGATTCTCAGCGACAAAGGCACTCCTGCACGGGGTGCCTTTCTGCTTTACAGCATAAGCGGCAGCCCGGCACCGGTTAGTTTTTTCTTGACGGAGCGGGCGACATCGATTATACTGTATATAGGGAATTTTTTTCATTTTCCGTCAGGGAACTCCCCATAAAATGGGCGTTCCGTTTATAAAAGGCAGTAGCAAAAGGAGCCAGACATATGAAAAATATTGTCGTACTGGTATCAGGCGGCGGCACCAATTTACAGGCGCTGATCGATGCTGAAAAACGCGGCGACCTTGGACCGGGCAAAATCACCTGTGTCATTTCGTCGACGCTGGACGCATATGCGCTGACACGTGCCAAAAATAACGGCATTAAAACCCGCGTTATCCCTAAAAAAGGCGTCGGTCGTGAGGAATATACCGACCGGATGGTCGCGGCACTTTTGGAAGAGAAGGCCGACCTCGTCATTCTGGCAGGGTTTATGGTCATCCTCGGAGAAAAGTTGCCCAAAACCTTCCCCAACGCAGTGATGAATGTTCATCCGGCATTGATTCCGTCGTTCTGCGGCCCTGGTTACTATGGGCTGCATGTCCACGAGGCAGTGTTGGCCGCAGGTGTCAAGGTCACCGGCGCGACGGTTCATTTTGTCAATGAGGTGTGCGACGGCGGCCCGATTATCCTGCAGGGCGTCGTACCGGTCGAAAACGACGATACACCGGAAGTATTGCAGCGGCGGGTTATGGAGAATGTCGAATGGAAGCTGCTGCCGAAAGCGGCACGGCTGTTCTGTGAAGGCAAAATCCAGGTCGTAAACGGCATCGCCAAAGCAATCGGCGAATGATCGTCCCCCACAACAGGCTGTTGATTCATCAAAAGATAAGGAGAAATAACGATGATTGATCTTGCAAAAGCACTGAGCGAAAATTCCTATCCCGGACGCGGTATCGTTCTCGGCAGAAGTGAGGACGGCAAAAAGGCTGTCGTCGGTTACTTCATCATGGGCCGGAGTGAGAACTCCCGCAACCGTGTTTTTGTGGAAGAACCGGACGGCATCCGCACCGAAGCGTTTGACCCTTCCAAGATGGTTGACCCCAGCCTGATTATTTATCATCCTGTCCGCAAGGTCGGCGATACGCTGGTTGTAACCAACGGCGACCAGACGGATACTGTCGCGGAATACCTGCGTGCAGGCAAGACCTTCGAAGATGCACTGCGGACCCGAACTTTCGAACCGGACGGTCCCAACTGGACCCCTCGCATCAGCGGCATGGTCG
Organism: uncultured Clostridia bacterium; assembly: GCA_944386805.1. Taxonomy (GTDB): domain Bacteria; phylum Bacillota; class Clostridia; order Oscillospirales; family Ruminococcaceae; genus Faecivivens. Next base: position 1,884 of record CALXCO010000031.1, on the reverse strand, counting down.
AGAAAAACGGCAACTACCGCCTGTCTATCCTCAAGAGTGCAAACGGTGATGAATCGAGCACCCGCCGTTACTTCTTTGAATACACCGACCCGCGTCCCGGCGTCGTCCACTTTATCCACACCTATGCACACGACGGCAACCCGATTCCCTCTTTCATGGGCGAACCGGAAGAAGCAAAGATCACCGGCTGCATCAACTGCTTCACAAAACTTTTGTGGGACAACCTGAACGCTGACAACAAAGTTTCGCTGTATACCGCCTTCATCGACCTGGAAACCGGTGAGATGGAGACACGGATTCTGAATAAAAACCAGTAATTTGTGAGAAAGGAAAGATATATCCATGAATGAATTTGCGCTGAAATACGGATGCAACCCCAACCAGAAACCTTCCCGCATTTATATGGCGGACGGCAGTGACCTGCCGGTTACCATCCTCTGCGGACGCCCTGGTTATATCAACTTCCTGGACGCTTTCAACTCCTGGCAGCTGGTCAAAGAGCTGAAGGAAAACACCGGCCTGCCGGCTGCTGCTTCCTTTAAGCATGTCTCCCCTGCCGGTGCTGCACTGGCACTGCCGCTGAGCGAAACCCTGAAAAAGATTTACTTTGTTGACGATATGGGCGAGCTGTCCCCGATTGCCTGCGCGTATGCGCGTGCAAGAGGCGCCGACAGAATGTCCTCTTACGGCGACTGGATTGCACTGTCCGACGTCTGCGACGAGTCCTGCGCAAAGCTGATTCACCGCGAAGTTTCCGACGGTATCATCGCTCCCGGTTACACCCCTGAAGCACTGGAAATCCTGCGCACCAAGAAAAAAGGCAACTACAATATCATTCAGATTGACCCGAACTACCGTCCTGACCCCATCGAACGCAAACAGGTTTACGGCGTAACCTTCGAACAGGGCAGAAACGAGTTCAAGATCGACGCTGACCTGCTGAACAACGTCGTCACCGAGAACAAGAATCTCCCTGATGAGGCAAAACGTGACCTGATTGTCGCACTGATTACCCTGAAATACACCCAGTCCAACTCGGTCTGCTATGTTAAAGATGGTCAGGCAATCGGCGTCGGTGCAGGCCAGCAGTCGCGCGTCCACTGCACCAGACTAGCAGGCAACAAAGCTGATAACTGGTATCTGCGTCAGAACCCGAAGGTCCTTGCACTGCCTTTCAAGAAAGGCATCCGCAGAGCTGACCGTGACAACACGATTGACGTTTATATTTCGGATGATTATATGGACGTACTGGCGGACGGCACCTGGGAGAACTTCTTTGAAGTCAAACCGGAGCCGCTGAGCCGTGAAGAAAAACGGGCATGGCTGGACACGCTGACCGGAGTATCGCTGGGTTCTGATGCGTTCTTCCCGTTCGGCGACAACATCGAGCGTGCGCACAAATCGGGCGTTGAATACATTGCACAGCCCGGCGGATCGATTCGTGACGACAACGTCATCGACACCTGCAATAAATACGGCATCGCCATGGCCTTCACCGGCATGCGCCTGTTCCATCACTGATGCCCGGTGTCCGGGCGGACTTGTTCGCGTTGGTCGGCGGCGTTCCGACCGCCTCGGTTGTGATGGAACAACCTGAGCCAACGCGCCGGGGAGATAATGCGAGTTTGTTTCTTTGCAACCCCTGCGCACCCACTGCCCATCTGTTCGACCGACGCGCAGAGCGTCGGGCCAAAGTTTTTCACTCAGTGAGGTCGATAATGAACTAAAAGTTAGGTCAAGCCTTTTCAAAGGCTTGCAGGTCCAGGACAGAGTCCTGGTCGCTCCATCGCAATGGAGCGAAATCTCCTTACGCCAAACAAAGATCAGGAGAGCACGAGAACCCTATCAAGGGGGTCTCGTTATGGGAAGGTGGTTCGATGCCAC
>CALXCO010000030.1 GCA_944386805.1 uncultured Clostridia bacterium | reverse complement strand
CGAATTGGGATTGGGCATATCGGTATTTTCAATGCCCTGACTGCCCGGCTCCGACTGGATGCACGTCACAAAGAGCAGCTGCGGGAACTGATTATGAGCAAAAATTATCCGGCATTGAACGATGAGATGGACCGGATGAAAGATATGCAGACCGCGGCAGCCCTCAAACGTCTGCCCGCTCTGTTTGGCGGCGAAGAGGTATTGGACGAACTGAAGACGCTGGTTGACGACGAGGAGATCAGCCGTGTTGTAGATTATCTGCGTTCACTGTTGGCGGATTTGAAGGAACTGGGTGCCGACCGGCATATCTCGCTCGACCTTGGCATTGTTGGACGCAATGAATATTATACCGGCATTGTTTTTCAGGGATATACCGAAGGAATCGGCGATACAGTGCTGACCGGCGGACGCTATGACACACTGCTTTCCGACTATGGAATGGATTTGCCTGCAATCGGATTCGGAATTGACGTGGACGCGGTTGCACGGGTTGTGCGGCGGGAGATGAGCTTCCAGCTGCTGCCGGATGTGCTGGTCTTCCCGTATCCAGGATTTGAAGTCAAAGCGATGAAAGAAATTCAAAAGCTCGTTTCGATGGGCTTTCAGGCGGAGTTCTGCATCTGTGAAACTTCGGATGAAGCCAAACATTACGCGGCTGCAAAAGGCATCCCGACCCTCTATTTTGTCGGGGAAGACATCGTGGAGGTGCGGGTATGAGAAAGATACGAATTGCCCTGACCAAAGGCCGGCTGGAAAACCGGACCGTCGATGTATTGGAACATCTGGGATATGATGTATCGATGCTGCGGGACAAGGGAAGAAAACTGATTCTGGAAATTCCTGGCGCAGATTTGGAAGTAGTTTTGGCGAAGGCCGCCGACGTGATTACATATGTTGAGCATGGCGTCTGCGATATCGGCGTCGTCGGTAAGGATACCATTATGGAGCATGGTGGCAGCTTTTTTGAAGTTGCCGATCTGGGATTCGGACGCTGCCGGTTTGCGCTGGCGGTCAAGAAGGGAACGGACTTTTACAGCGGCTACTCTGAAAAGACGGTCGCGACCAAGTACCCGAATGTTGCCCGCAATTATTTTGCTGATAAGTCGATGGATGTCCGTGTTATTAAGATAGAAGGTTCGGTAGAACTTGCACCGCTGCTGGAACTGTCAGACGGGATTGTCGATATTGTCGAGACCGGTACGACACTGCGGGAAAACGGACTGGAAGTTCAGGAAAATGTCGCGGCAGTTTCGGCGCGGCTGATTGTCAATCCTGCCAGCCTCAAGATGAGAAAAAAAGAGCTGGAACCGCTGATTAATGCCATCCAGCAAGCCGCACGTGAACTGCGGCTGAAATAAACCGAAAGGGGTTTTACAGATGATTCCGATTGTTATTGCAGACGGCACCGCTGAACAGCAGCTTCTTTCCTCTCTGCGTCAGCGCAGCACCGAAGTGGATAAAAAGGTCACCGAGTCGGTCAGTGAGATTATTGAACGGGTGCGCACCGAAGGAGATGCAGCCGTCCGGGATTATACCCTGAAGTTTGACGGCAAACTTCCTGAAAGTTTTGAAGTCAGCCGGGAAGAGATTAACGACGCACTGTCGGAAGCTGACCCGGATTTTGTCGAAGCACTGCTGAATGCGCAGGCAAATATCGTCGAATTTCATAACCGCCAGAAACATCAGTCCTTTATCGACGCCAAACCGAACGGTGTCATTTTGGGCCAGCGGATTCGCGGCCTGCACCGCGTTGGCCTGTATGTTCCCGGTGGAACAGCAGCATATCCGTCTTCTGTCCTGATGAACGCGATTCCGGCAAAAATTGCCGGCGTCGGGGAGATCATTATGGTCACGCCTCCTCTTAAGAATGGCAAGGCCAACCCGGATATTCTGGTTGCGGCCTCCATCTGCGGCGTAGACAGAGTATTCCTGATGGGTGGTGCACAGGCGGTCGCTGCGATGGCTTACGGAACGGAAACCGTTCCGCAGGTGGACAAGATCGTCGGTCCCGGCAACATCTTCGTTGCAACCGCCAAGAAACTGTTGTACGGTACTGTTGATATCGATATGATTGCAGGTCCGAGTGAGATTCTGGTGCTGGCGGACGATTCAGCTAATCCAAAATACGTTGCGGCTGACCTGATGAGCCAGGCAGAGCATGACCGTCTTGCATCGGCCATCCTGATTACCACCAGCGAACGGCTTGCCAAAGAAACCGTGGCAGAATTGCAGCGGCAGATGGAATACCTTTCCCGCCGCGAGATTATTGAAGAATCGATGACCAACTTCGGCGGCATTATCATCTGTGACAATATGAATACCGCTGTTCGGCTGGCCAATCAGGTCGCACCTGAACATCTGGAGGTTGCGGTGGACAACCCGTTCCTGTACCTGGGACGGCTGGATAATGCCGGCTCTGTTTTCCTCGGACATTATGCACCCGAACCGCTGGGCGACTATTATGCAGGTCCCAACCATGTTTTGCCGACCAGTGGAACCGCGCGGTTTTTCTCACCGCTGTCGGTTGACGCGTTTATTAAAAAGTCCAGCTACATTTATTATACCCGTGAGGCGCTGGAAGAGGCGCACAAGGACATCATTCTCCTTGCCAAAAAAGAGGGACTTACCGCACACGCCAATTCGATTGAAGTCCGGTTCCCTGAATCGGACAGCTAAGATAAAAAAGTATCACAAAGAAACAGGAGGGAGAGGACATGGGCTATATTTTATCCGACAAGGTGCGCAATCTGGAGCCTTATGAACCCGTTCAGGGTACCTACAAAATTCGGCTGGATGCAAACGAAAGTTATCTTTCGCTAACGCCAGCCATCCGGGAAAAGATCGGAAAGCTGGTTTCCCAGCTGGATTTTAATCGATATCCCGATCCGGTTGCAGCGGACCTATGCAAACAATATGCAGCTGTTTACGGGATTTCTCCCGATAATCTGACGGTCGGGGATGGCTCGGATGAGTTGATCTCAATTCTGAATAACTGCATGCTGCAAAAGAATGACCCGGTTCTGACGGTGTCAGATGATTTTTCGATGTATGCTTTTTATGGTGCATTGAGCGAACACCCGGTGTTCGTTCAGCCAAAGGAAGAGGACTTCCGGCTGGACGTCGACCGCAGTCTTGCGATGATTCGGGAGCATGGCATCAAAATGATGATTTTCTCCAATCCCTGCAACCCGACCGGTCGCGGCCTGACCCGTGATGAAGTTCGGAAACTGGTCAAAGGAACCGATGCGCTGATTGTATTAGACGAAGCGTATATGGATTTCTGGGATCAGAGCCTGCTGTCAGAGATTGACCGGTATGATAATCTGGTCATCCTGAAGACCTGTTCCAAGGCACTGGGACTTGCCGGTCTGCGGGTTGGCTTTGCAGTCGCCGGAAAGACGCTGACCCGTGCACTGCGTGCAGTCAAGTCACCGTACAATGTCGGACTGATGCCCCAGACGGTTGCAGCGGCTGTATTGTCTGAACCGGATTATCTGCGAGAGTGTGCCGGGAAGCTGGTCTGTTCCCGTGAGCAGCTGGGAGAGGGACTGTGCAGACTGTCTGAACAGTTCCCCGCAATTTTCCAGAAGGTGTATCCGAGTGTCACCAACTTTGTCCTCATCCGTACGCCGTATGCGTCGGAAATTCAGGACGCACTGAAAGAACGTCAGATCGCTATCCGTAAGTTTCCAGGCTATCTGCGCATCAGTGCCGGTTCTCCTGAAGAAAACCAGACGGTACTGGATTGTCTTTCAGACATTCTGGCAGCTCTGCCTGAAAAGGAGGGGTAAACGGTGCGAGAAGCAACGATCACCCGTAAGACAAAGGAAACGGATATTTCCGTTTATGTCAACCTGGATGGGAACGGACAGGCAGATATTCACACGGGTATTGGCTTTTTTGACCATATGCTGACTGCCCTTTGTGTCCATGGCGGGTTTGACTTTACGATTCAGGTGGATGGCGACCTTGAAGTCGACTGCCACCATACAATAGAAGACACCGGAATTGTACTGGGGACGGCGTTTAAAGAAGCATTGTCCCATTCCGGCCCGATTGAACGGTATGGCAGTTTTTATATTCCGATGGATGAAGCGCTTGGTTTTGTGTCGCTGGATATCAGCAACCGGCCTTTTCTGGTGTGGGATTGCACCTTTACGGCGGATTCAATCGGCGGGTTTGATACCCAGATGGCCGAAGAGTTTTTCCGTGCCTTTGCGTACAATGCAGGAATTACACTGCATGCCCGCGTGCTGTACGGCAAAAACGATCATCACAAGGCTGAAGCCGTTTTCAAAGCGCTTGCACACAGCTTGAAAGCGGCTGTCCGTCCAAAAGACGGCGCGGTTTTAAGTACCAAAGGCGTATTATAAAGACAACAGATCAGCTGATGAACAACTGAAGGGAGAGGGAGACCATGATCGCAATCATTGACTACGGCGCGGGAAACCTTTTCAGTGTCCAAAACGCACTGCGTTTTCTCGGACTGGAAAACCAGATCACCCGTGATGCCTCCGAAATCCAGAAGGCAGACGGTCTGATTCTGCCGGGTGTCGGAGCATTTCCGGATGCTATGCGGATGCTCCGGGAAGGCGGGCTGGTAGAAGTCATTCGGGAGGAAGCTGTCAGAAAACCATTTTTGGGAATCTGTCTCGGTATGCAGATGCTGTTTGACGAAAGCGACGAGTTCGAGACAACTTCCGGGCTTGGGTTGATACCGGGCAGGGTGGAAAAGATCGTCTGTCCTTACAAAATCCCGCATATGGGCTGGAACCATTTGGAAATGAACGGGCAAAGTCCGTTGCTGGCCGGTGTTCCGGAAGGAAGCAGCGTCTATTTTGTTCATTCCTATATGGCCTGCACTGCATCGGAAAATGTCACAGCGTACTGTGATTATGGCGTGAAAATTCCTGCCCTCGCTGAAAAGGGCACCGTCTTCGGCGCACAGTTCCACCCCGAAAAGAGCGGAGAAACCGGTCTTACGATTCTGAAAAACTTTGGAGGGCTGACAAAATGATCATTCTTCCCGCAATCGATATCAAAGACGGCAACTGTGTCCGTCTGATTAAAGGTGATTTTCAAACCGCGCATAAAGTGGCGGAAAATCCGCTGGAAACCGCCCGGTCGTTTGAACGGGACGGTGCTCAGTGGCTGCATATGGTCGATCTGGATGGTGCAAAGGATGCAGCTCCGAAAAACCGCCCGGTTTTCCTGGAGATCGCTGTCAGAACCCGGCTGAAGGTTGAAGTCGGCGGGGGAATCCGTGATCTTGAAACAGTTGAATATTATCTTTCCCATGGAATCGCACGGGTGATTCTGGGGTCGGTCGCAGTCAAAAAGCCGGAGGTTGTCCGGATTGCTGTACGCGAGTATGGAGAACGGATTGCAGTCGGAATCGATGCCCGTGACGGGATGGTCGCGGTTGATGGCTGGTTGGGGAAAAGTGAGGTCAACTACCTTGATCTTGCCCGCGCAATGACAGATGTCGGCGTGAAAACCATTATTTATACCGATATTTCCAAGGATGGAACGCTGACAGGTCCCAACCTCGACCAGCTTTCCCAGATCAATCAGGCCGCTGGCTGCAATATCATAGCAAGCGGTGGGATTTCGTCTATCGAAGATATTCATGCTTTGAAGAAGCTGGGACTGTATGGTGCAATCTGTGGAAAGTCACTTTACCAGGGAACGTTGTCTTTGAAAGAAGCATTGCAAGTGGCAAAGGAGTGAGCGGGAATGCTGGATAAAAGAATCATCCCCTGTCTGGATGTCCGGGACGGAAAGGTCGTCAAGGGTATCAACTTTGTCGGCATTCGCGAAGTCGGCGACCCGGTCGAATGTGCCGAAGAGTATAACCGGCAGGGTGCGGACGAGATTGTCTTTCTGGACATTACTGCTACCCATGAACATCGCAAGACAATGGCCGATGTTGTCCGCCGGACAGCCGAAAAGGTATTTGTTCCCCTGACGGTAGGCGGCGGTATTTCAACGATTGAAGACTTTGCAACAATGCTTCGCGCAGGTGCCGACAAGGTCAGTGTCAATTCTGCGGCGCTCAAAAACCCTGAACTGATATCACAGGCAGCTGACAAATTTGGAAGCCAGTGTGTAGTCGTCGCGATTGACGCCCGGAAGATGGAGGACGGCAGCTGGCATGCCTATGTGGCCGGCGGACGGAAAGACACTGGAATCGACGCGGTCTGGTGGGCAAAGCGTGCCTGTGAACTGGGAGCGGGCGAAATCCTGCTGACTTCGATGGACGCGGATGGAACCAAGGAAGGTTTTGACCTGCCGCTGCTGAATGCAGTCTGTGCGGTCGTCAACGTTCCGGTTATTGCATCGGGAGGATGCGGGACGCTTGACCACTTTTCAGAGGTGTTTGAAAAGACCGGCGCAGATGCGGCACTGGCCGCCTCGCTGTTCCATTATCGTGAACTGACGGTCGCACAGGTCAAAGAGCATCTGCACGCCCATCATATTCCGGTCCGGCTGTAAGTTGGGAAAAGAAAGGATGGTCATAAATATGGATCTTGAACCGTATTTTGTAAAGTCAGACCTCATCCCGGCGATTGTCGTGGAGGACTCCAACGACACGGTGCTGATGCTGGCGTATATGAACCGGGAAAGTTTGCGGCTGACGATGGAAACCGGATACACCTGGTTCTGGAGCCGCTCAAGGCAGGAACTCTGGAATAAGGGGGCAACCAGCGGACATCTGCAAAAGGTTGTTTCGATTACAGCCGACTGTGACAATGATACCTTGCTCGTGCGGGTGCATCAGACGGGCAACGCCTGCCATACCGGCAGCTACAGCTGCTTTTTCCGCAAAATCTGGGATGAAAATGATGGAAAGGAAGATCAGAAATGATGAACGATACCCTCAGCGGGCTGTACGAGGTCGTCAAAGACCGCCAGAAAAATCCGCAGGAAGGCTCCTATACCTGCTATCTGTTTGAAAAGGGTCTGGATAAGATTCTGAAAAAGTGCGGCGAGGAATGCTCCGAAATGATTATCGCCGCCAAAAATCAGAACAACGATGAACTGAAAAACGAGATCAGCGACTTGGTTTATCATGTGCTGGTGCTGATGGCGGAACGTGGACTGCCGCTGGAAGATGTACAGGAAGTGCTGGAAGAGCGCCGTCTGAAAATTGGCAACCTGAAAAAATTCCACGTTTCTGATCATAATACCTGATAGAAGGCTAAGGATGTTCAAATTCAACTTCAGATTACTCCAAAAGGAGGTTTGTGTTTTTGAACATCCTGATTTCTGCTGAAAATCTGCTGCTCACTCTTTTTGGCATATCCATTGCAGTGTGCGGTGGGTATATGACGTTTTATCTGCGCTTTTATCCACAGAAAAAGCTTTTTTATTCTCTCCGGAGGTTTTTTGCCGGTGCTGGGAGTGAAAAAAAGGGGAAAGGGATTTCCTCTTTTTCTGCCTCTGCCGCGGCTCTTGCCGGGACACTTGGCACCGGAAATATTGCCGGTGTTGCAGCCGCTTTGATGAGCGGTGGTCCGGGAGCTATTTTCTGGATGTGGTGCAGCGCAATTCTGGGCATGTCACTGAAATATGCTGAAATTTTGCTGTCTGTCCGATTCCGCAAGGATGGAGAAGGCGGTCCGATGTATTATATCAGCCGCGCTTTCGGCAATGAAAAGCTGTCATGGGTATTTGCATGCGGCTGTATCGGCGCGTCGTTTGGCGTCGGGAACCTTGCACAGGTCAACGCCGCGGCTGATTCGATTGAATCGGCATTTGGACTGCCCTTTCTGTTTACCGGTGGAGTAATTGCAGTAGCTGCTGGAATTGTGATGATGGGCGGAAAACAACGGATTGCTGCCGCTGCTGCAAAACTGGTTCCGCTGATAGGCGGAATTTATCTGGCAGGAGCTGCGCTGGCCATTCTGCCGCGGCTGCATCTGCTGCCCGGTATGGTGGCGATGATTGTCGGTGACGCATTTACTCCACGCTCTGCATGGGGTGGGATTGTCGGTGTGATGACCAGCCGTGCTTTCCGGAGTGGTATTACCCGCGGCGTCTTTACCAATGAGGCCGGGCTTGGGTCAGCGCCGATTATTCATGCCGCATCGGAAGAGGCTGTACCTTCCGAAGAAGGGCTGTGGGGCGTCGCAGAAGTTGCGCTGGATACGCTGGTCATGTGTACGATGACAGCAGCCGTTATTCTGCTGACAGTTGGACTGGACAGTGGACTGGACGGTGCAGAGCTGACGCTGGCTGCTTTTTCGTGTATTTTTGGACAGGGAGCGAAAGGCTTCCTCGCGGTCGCAACACTGCTGTTTGCCTTTTCAAGTCTGCTGACCTGGAGCTGGTGCGGAGAAAGTGCGCTGCGATATCTGGGATGCGGGAAGAATGGAACAGTTATCTATCGGGCATTCTTTTTAGGAGCAGCTGTTTTTGGCGGCATAATTCCGGTACAGACGGTTCTGACAATTTCAGATCTGTTGAATTTTTATATGTGTTTACCGAATCTTCTGGCCATTTTCCGGTTAAAGAAGGTAATCCGGGAGGAATCTGGTGAAAAAATATACAGAGAAGCTCAGAAAAAATCCTCTTTTGTTTTCTCAAATAAATGAAATATTCGACCGATTATGGATATTTTTTTTACAAAAAGACGAAAAAGGTCGGAAAATTACAGATTTGTTAATTTTGACGGTTGCCGAAAATACGCATCCATGATATATTGTCTCTAGTGCATTTACATATGTTTTCGATACGAGAACTTATTGTGTACCATTTAAATTGCAAATGGTTTGAATTTTATTCAGACACATTTCTCTGCCATCCGGGCAGCGGACTCATTCGCTGCCCGGATGCCGCGCAAATCCGGCAAAACGGAAAGGAATGGTCAAGATCATGGAAGATAAGCCACGGTTTCTGGTCGTCAGCTCGGATGTACTGCCCAGTGTATTCCTGAAGGTAATCGAAGCGAAGCGGCTGCTGTCCAAGGCACAGGCGAAGAACTCTTCGGAAGCCTGCCGAATGGTGGGAATTTCCCGCAGTGCATATTACAAATATAAGGACAACGTACAGGTATATGAAGATACCGCATCCGGTCAGCTGTGCACACTGTATATGCGGCTGTCGGACGAGCCCGGTGTCCTGTCGCACGTGTTGCAGCAGCTGTACGAAGCGGGTGCCAACATCCTGACCGTTAACCAGAACATTCCGGTTGACACCGTTGCGGTTGTCACCATCAGCGTCGAAATCAACAAGGACCGGATCGATCTGGATGAGGTGCTCAAAGCGCTGTCAGCGATTTATGGCGTTGTATCGGTCAAGAGAATATAATGGAATAAGCCATTCGGAGAAAGGTTGTCAGAGATGGTAAAGGTTGCAGTCCTGGGACACGGCACCGTCGGTTCAGGCGTTGTCGAACTGTTCACGCAAAATGCAAAGAGCATCACCTCCCGTGCCGGGCAGGAGATGGAAGTCAAAAGAATTCTGGATATCCGGGAATTTCCGGATCTTCCGTACGCGGATAAGTTCACCAAGAACTTTGACGATATTTTAAACGATCCGGAGATTACGATTGTCGCCGAAGTGATGGGCGGACTTTCCCCGGCATTTGAATTTACAAAATCGCTGCTGGAGCATGGCAAGAGCGTTGTCACCTCCAATAAAGAGCTGGTCGCCTCCAGAGGCGCAGAACTGCTGCAAATCGCCAAAGCACATAATGTCAATTATTTCTTCGAGGCGAGTGTCGGCGGCGGTATTCCGATTATCCGTCCGATGCACCAGTGCCTTGCGGCCAATGAGATCACCGAAGTTGCGGGTATCCTCAACGGTACGACCAACTATATCCTGACCAAGATGATTCATGAATCGGTGCCGTTTGATGAGGCACTCGCACAGGCACAAAAGCTCGGCTATGCCGAACGTAATCCTGCGGCGGATGTCGAAGGTCAGGACGCCTGCCGAAAGATCTGTATTCTGGCCTCGCTGGCGTTTGGCAGCCATGTCTATCCCCAGACGGTCCATACCGAAGGAATCACCGGGCTGACGCTGGAAGATGTCGAATATGCTTCGATGTGGGGCGGAGTTATCAAGCTGATCGGACGAGCAAAAAAACAGCCGGACGGCAAGGTCATTGCAACGGTTTATCCGGCGTTTCTGTCCTCTCACAGCCAGCTGGCCGGTATTGATGACGTATTCAACGGAATTCTGATTCGCGGCAACGCGACAGGTGACGTCGTATTTTATGGACGCGGCGCAGGCAAGATGCCGACTGCAAGTGCGGTCGTCGCCGATATGATCGATATCTCCAAGGCCAACTGCACCAGTAAGTCACTGAGCTGGGCAGATTCGGACGGACACAATGTCGCCGATTACAAGACTGACCCGCTGCGGTTTTATATCCGTGCCAGCCTGCTGGATCACGCACAGTCGACCGTCAACGATGTCATGGGCGGCGTCGAGTTCCTCAGCCGCTCGGGACAGCCGGAAGATGAGATCGCGTTTGTGACCGGACAGATGACTGAACGGGAACTGGACAGCAAACTTGAGGTGTTGGGCAACTTAATCAAGGTTAAATCGATGATCCGGGTACTGGATTACTGATTTTCGATAACTTTGAAAGCAATTTGCTTTCATGAATGGAGGCAGTTATGAGACTGATTGTACAAAAATTTGGTGGCACATCCGTTAAGAATAAAGAACGCATTTTTAATGTAGCCAACATTGTAACCAATGCCTACAAAAGCGGAAATAATGTAATCGCAGTCGTATCCGCTCAAGGTGATACGACCGACGACCTTCTGGAAAAGGCAAGCGAAATCAATCCCCATGCCAGCAAACGTGAACTGGATATGCTGCTGTCGACCGGCGAGCAGATTTCCGCAGCACTGCTGGCGATGGCAATTGAATCGATGGGGTATCCGGTTATCTCGCTCAACGGCCACCAGGCCGGTTTCCATACCGATTCCAACTACTCCAAGGCACGTATTAAAAAGATCGACTCTGAGAGAATCGAACGCGAACTTGACAAGAGACGGATTGTTGTCATCACCGGTTTCCAGGGTGTCAACCGTTATGACGATATTACAACCCTCGGCCGCGGCGGCAGTGACACCAGTGCCGTTGCGATTGCGGCTGCTATGAAGGCAGATCTCTGCCAGATTTACACCGACGTCGACGGTATTTACACAGCAGACCCCCGTCTGGTTCCTTCCGCAAAGAAACTCAGCGAGATTTCATTTGATGAGATGCTGGAACTTGCCTCCTGCGGTGCACAGGTTCTGCATAACCGCTCGGTTGAGATGGCAAAGAAATATAACGTAAATCTGGAAGTTTGCTCCAGTCTTGAGCATAAACCCGGGACAAAAGTCAAAGAGGTGACCAAAATGGAAAAATTACTGATTAAAGGTGTAGCAAAAGATGATGACGTTGTTCGGATCGCGATTGTCGGTCTTCCCGACAAACCCGGTATCGCCTTTAAGATTTTCTCGCTGCTGGCTGCAAAGAAGATCAATGTCGACATTATTCTGCAGTCGATCGGCCGTGACGGCACCAAGGACATCAGCTTCACTGTTCCGAGAGACAGTGCTGAAATGGCATATGAAGTGCTGGAAGCTGCTTCGGACATTCTCCGTCCCCACAAGATCGAAGTTGCTGACAATGTAACCAAAGTTTCGATCGTCGGTGCAGGTATGCAGTCCAACCCCGGTGTTGCTGCCAAGATGTTTGAAGCTCTATACGAGGCAGACATCAACATCAAGATGATTTCTACTTCTGAGATCAAGATTTCCGTCCTGATCGATCGTGACCAGGGTGTCAAAGCGATGAACGCTCTTTCGGACGCATTTATCAACCAGTAATTCATAAAAAAGGAAACAGCGGCGAGCCTTATGACAGGGCCTGCCGCTGTTTTTGTATGGAAAAATTTAATTTTCATTGTCAGCTACCGTCAGATATTCCCGCATTTCTTCCAGCTTTTTTTCTCCGATGCCTTTGACATTAAGCAGTTCATCCACCGTCTGAAACTGCCCGACGCTGTCGCGATAGGCAAGAATACGTCCTGCAATGACTTCACCGATACCGGGAACGGTATCCAGTTCTTCGGCTGTGGCGGTATTCAGGTTGATCGGGAATATAGATGCTTCACTGCTGGAAGACGAATCGGATGTATCGGACGTTATGTCGGACTCAATTGATTCGGCACTGTCTGACTCATTTGCAGAAACGGAAGCGGGTTCGGACGCCGCTGGAATGGACGAAACCAGAACCAGTCCATCCCGCTCCGGATTGCGTCCAAGACTGAACCCCAGAATAAAGATGACCAGCGCAGCAGTCAGTCCGACTGCAATCTGCACAACCCTTCGTTCATTCATTCGATTTCAATCTTTTTGGAGGCAACTGCATTCAGATCGGAACCCGCGATATTACCGGACAGGAATTCATAGTATCCCTGTGAGCCAACCATTGCCGCATTGTCGCCGCAAAGGGGGAGCGGAGGACAGAAAAACTGTACACCGCGTTTATCGCAGTCCTGCTGCAAACGTTCCCGAAGCCCTGAGTTGGCAGAAACGCCGCCAGCCAGCACCAGCTTTTTGTGACCGGTCTCATCCAACGCTGCCATCAGCTTTTCGGAAATGATATCGGCGACGGTCGCCTGGAAAGAGGCAGCAAGGTCATTGGTATTGATGGCGATTCCTTTTTGGGAGGCATTGTGCACTGTATTGATGACAGCCGTTTTCAGCCCGGAAAAGCTGAAATCAAACGGACTGCCGTCGACATGAGGATGGGGGAGTTTAAATGCTGTCGGATTGCCGAGCTTTGCAGCCTTGTCGATGAAGACGCCGCCGGGATAGGGGAAACCCATCGTCCGCGCCGCTTTGTCAAATGCCTCACCGGCTGCATCGTCCCTTGTCCGTCCGATGACGTGGAACTTTGTATAATCCAGCACCTCGACGATATGGCTGTGCCCTCCCGAAGCAATCATGCAGAGAAAAGGCGGTTCAAGGTCGGGATGTGCCAGATAATTGCTGGCGACGTGAGAACGGAGGTGATGGGTCGGAACCAGCGGTTTGCCGGTTGCAAGCGACAGCCCCTTTGCATAGTTGACGCCGACCAGCAACGCACCGATCAGGCCGGGCGCATAGGTGACGGCAATCGCGTCAAGGTCGTCAAAGGTCAGCCCAGCTTCCTTCATGGCGCCTTCGACAACCCAGCAAATGTTTTCACAATGCCGCCGGGAAGCAATTTCCGGGACCACGCCGCCATATTTACGATGTTCTTCCACCTGGGTCGAGATGACCGACGACAGGATTTTTCTACCGTTTTCGACGACAGCCGCCGCCGTTTCATCACAGGAACTTTCGATTCCAAGAATTCTAACTATTTCACTCATACTGTCCTGACCTTTCCGTCATTCATTTGCTACCTGAGCGGTCATGACCAGGCCGTTCTCAGGCGGATTCTGATAAAATCCTTTTCTTTCGCCGACCACCTTAAATCCAAAGCGCTGGTATACCCGCTGCGCTTCAAGGTTGGACAGGCGAACCTCCAGAAAAATCTGTGCAAGACCTTGCTGCCTTGCGTGGGCAAACATGCCCTCCATCAGTGAGCCTGCCGCCCCCATCTTCCGATACTGGGGCAGTACACAGATACGATTGAGGTTCATCTCGTCCAATACATAGGTGGTATTGATATAGCCGACAATTTTGCCGTCGATTATGGCGACGGCAAAATAGCTGTCCTCTTCTGTCATGGTGCTCCTGAGCGATTTCTGACTCCACGGGTCGGGAAAACAGCAGTTTTCCAGCTCGACCAGCTGAGGCAGATCTTCAGGAGTTGCCCGTCTGATTTCCATATAAACTGTACCTTCCGTCTGATAGATTAACCTTTTGCAAGATACCAGTTGTCGCCGATATGTGCGTCTGACAACAGCCGCACCGAATAGTCCGCAACATGTTCCATTTCATAGACAACGATCTCCCGTACCTTTTCTGCTTCATCGACCGGCGCTTCGACAATCAGTTCGTCATGCACCTGTAAGATCAGTCGGGCTTTCATTCCTTCATCCCGCAGTCTGCGATAGACATGAATCATTGCAAGCTTGATGATATCAGCGGCGGTTCCCTGAATCGGCATATTCATGGCGACCCGTTCAGAGAAGGCACGCAGCGGCGCTTTGGAAGCATGAATGTCCGGCAGATACCGCGGACGATGAAACAGCGTTTCCACATAACCGCGTTCCCGTGCCTGTTCGACCGATCGCTTCATATAATCTGATACACCCTGATAGGTGTGGAGATAATCGTTGATATACTGCTGGGCTTCTTTGACGCTGACGCCGATATCCTGTGAGAGGGAATAGGCGGAAATACCGTAGACAATACCAAAATTGATTGCTTTCGCACGGCTTCTCAGTTTGGAGGGAACCTCGTCAAACGGGACGTGGAAAACCTGAGAGGCAGTCATCCGGTGGATATCCGCACCCTGTTTAAAGCCGTCAATCATATGCTGGTCACCGGAAATATGGGCGAGAATACGCAGTTCAATCTGGGAATAGTCGGCGTCGACCAGCGTCGAACCCTTCGTCGCAACAAAGAACTTGCGCATTTCAGCACCGAGTTCGGTTCGTACCGGGATATTCTGAATATTCGGTTCAGCACTGCTGATTCGGCCGGTACGGGTTTCCGTCTGGTTAAAGGTGGAGTGAATCCGTCCATCTTCCCGCACAGCACGGGTCAGCCCAACGACATAGGTGCTCAGCAATTTGGTCAGCTTGCGGTAATCCAGGATTTTCTCGATAATCGGGTGCATACCGCGCAGCGATTCAAGCACCTCCGCATTGGTGGAATAGCCACTTTTGGTCTTCTTTCCAGGCGGCAGACCGAGACGGTTGAACAGCACTTCGGCCAGCTGCTGAGTCGAGTTGAAGTTGAAGGGGACACCAGCCAGTTCCATAATCTCATCTTTCAGTGTATCGATCTGCTGTTGCAGTTTATCACCAAAAGCCTGTATGCCGTCGACATCAACAGCAAAACCAATCACTTCCATTGAGGCAAGCACTTCGCACAACGGAAGCTCAATCTCCCGGTACAGAAAGTCCATCTGTCTTTCATTGATGACCGTTTCGACCGCTTTTTTCAACTCCGGCATCCGGTTGAGTGCGGCAGTTTCACCGCCGCCGGAGATACCACCCGGAATATAAGCCTCGCACATTTCTTCCAGCGAATAAGATTTATCACTGGAAGAGAGCAGATAGGCTGCCAGCAACAGGTCGTCAATCGTCTGCCCGACCGGTTTATTGCGGAGAAATCCTTCTTTATAGGTTTCTTTTGCGTCAAACGTCACCAGTTTCCGTCCACATCCAAGCAGCCAATCAATTGCCTGTTCGCGTTTCTGTTCAAATACGGCGATACCCTGTTTGGTCAGAATCATCATCCGTTCAGGCTTGAGAAGGTAACAAACCTCCTCCATTCCATTCAGACTATTTTCCAACTGTTCAAAATCCGGTTCATTCAGCGTCGCAATTTCTTTTGCGGCTGGAGCGGTATCTGTTTTCGTTTCGCTGCCAGCTTCGCCATCCAGTCCGAACGCACCTGCCAGTGAATCCATGCTGTAACGGGAAAGAAATGTTTTCAGTTCCGGCGAAACGGTCTGATCTGTCAGTTGGTCGGGAGTCTGCGGAAGGGGAGCATCCCGGCGAATGGTGCCAAGGGTATGGCTGAGGAGGGCTTCATCCCGATGTTCTGCAATCAGCTTTTTGATACGAGGTGTCGTTTTGAGATCATCCAGATGGTCGAGAATATGCTGTAAGCTTCCATACTCTTTAATCAGTGTACCGGCCGTCTTTTCGCCGATTCCCTTGACACCGGGAATATTGTCGGATGCGTCACCCATCAGCGATTTGATTTCAATCAGCTGAATCGGTTCGACACCATACTGACTGCGAATCTCTTCCGGCGTCATCAACAGATCACCTTTGTTGGTTGCAAGGTTGACCGAAACTGCGTCCGACACCAGCTGCAATGAATCCCGGTCGCCGGTTGCGATGATGCAGTCAGCCTGATGTTCTTCAGCCCATCTGCCGACGGTGCCGAGAATGTCGTCTGCCTCCCATCCTTCCAGCCCGATCACGGTTCCGCCAGCCAGCTGGACAAACTCTCTGCCGAGAGGCATCTGAATCCGCAGTTCGTCTGTCATCGGAGAGCGGGTGCCTTTGTAATCCTGATACATCTGGTGGCGGAAGGTCGGCGCGTGGACATCATACGCCGCAATGATCACGTCCGGATGATAGGTCTTGACCAGCTTCTGATAGGTTTTGGCAAAACCAAAAAGTGCATTGGTCGGCGTACCATCCTTAGCTGTCAACGTTCGTATCGCAAAAAAAGACCGGTTCATCAGACTGTTGAAATCAATCGCCAGTATTTTCATGATTGCTCCCTTCCGCGTCTTTCGTCGCGCCGTCAAAATGACGGTTGACGAAAAACATCCTATCGTTTATAATCTAAATAAGTATACCACAGGACAGCCCATTTTACAAGGTCGGGCAACTGCTTTCCCGTCTGTACTGTCCGCAAAAAGGAGAACAAACGCATTGATCGAACAGCTCAAAATTGGAAATGTATCTATAGAAAAATCCGCGGCACTCGCTCCGATGGCTTCTGTCGCCGACCGTGCCTACCGGGAGATCTGCAAGGAATTCGGTGCTTCCTATGTCGTTGGGGAACTGGCGTCTGCCAAGGCGCTGACTTACTCCGACCGTAAGACCGAAGAATTGCTTAAGCCCGGTCTGAAAGAACGGCCGATGGCAGCACAGCTGTTTGGATATGACCCGGAGGACATGGCAAAAGGTGCACTTTCCACCCTGCGCTTTGAGCCGGATATCATTGATATCAACATGGGCTGTCCGGTGCCGAAGGTTGTCGGTCAGGGAGCGGGAAGCGCATTGATGAAAACGCCTGACCTCGCCGCAAAGATCGTCGAGGCGGTCAAGAAGGTCGCCGGCAATATACCTGTTACCGTAAAATTCCGCAAAGGCTGGGATGAAGACCATGTCAACGCTGTCCCGTTTGCGAAACTGATGGAGCAGGCAGGTGCCGACGCGGTCACTGTTCATGGCCGAACCCGGAAACAGATGTATGCGCCGTCTGCCGACTGGACCATTATCCAGCAGGTCAAGGAGGCGGTATCGATTCCGGTCATCGGAAACGGGGACATTTTTACCGCTGAAGATGCGCTGGAGATGTACCGCCAGACCGGCTGTGATTTGGTGATGATCGGACGGGGAAGTTATGGGAATCCATTCATCTTCCGGGAAATCCGGGCGCTGCTGAATGGTGAACCCAAACCCGCACCTCCGACGGTGGAAGAAAAACTGTCGGTCATGCGGCGGCAGGTCGAGCTTGCGGTACAGTATAAAGGAGAATACATTGGGATGCGGGAAAGCAGACGGACAGCAGCCTTTTATCTAAAAGGAATGCCCGGTGCACCCAAATTGCGCAACCTCTGTTCGTCGCTGACTGTCTTCAGCGATATCGACAGGGTTATTGAAAGAGCAAGGGAACTTTCTCAAAAATAAAGTCCTGATCGCTGGTACAATAAAGGAAGTGCATATACAGCATGGAAAGACTGCCGTTTGACAAAAGCCTGTTGATGATATCGGTAACCGGAAATGGAACCGGAGTGATTGAAAGTCGTATGTTGAAAGAAAAGATCGTGTTTTCGACGCCGGAAGAGCTGATCTTCCGTATCCAGCAGATTCTGGACATCCAGCGGCTGCCGCAGGCGACCTCTGCACCACGTCGGTTTATTGTGCGGCGCGGTGGAGCACGTTCACTAAAGCTAACGCCGTCACTGCATGACCCCAGGCCTGATCCATCTGCAATCAGGTACTTCTGGCTGGTTATCCGTTCCCGGAATTTTTCCGAATGGCAGGGAATTTTACACAATCCACAGGATGGAACGTCGGTTCGGTTTAACAGCATCGTTGAGCTGCTGCGGCTGATCAATCAGAATAAACTATTGACAACAGAATAAACGATAAAAACAAACGCCTGTTTGCAATACCGAAGGTCGGTATCGCGAACAGGCGTTTGTACCGTTCTATTATTTCTATCAGGTCTTTGCCGGATTCTCGCAGTAGATGCAGCGATAAGTCTTGTTGGGGGTCAGTTCAAAGACGTGATCAATTCCTTCCTCAACCATGCAAATGCAGCGGGGATTCTTGCAGCGAATAACATTGGTCAGACGATGGGGAAGGGTCAGCTTCTTTTTCTCGACAATCTCGCCATTGCGTACAAAGCAGACGGTGACATGATGGTCAACATATCCCAGCAGATCCAGGTCAAGATTGATTTCTCCCTCGATCTTGATCATATCTTTTCTGCCATAGCAGGTGCTGCGCGCGTTGCGGATCAGGACGACCGTGCATTCCAGTGCATCCAGATGAAGCAGATTATAAATCTTCATGCCGTTGCCAACCTGGATGTGGTCGATGATAATACCGTTTTCAATGCTGTCGATGCTGCGTGTATTTTTCATAGGGGAACTCCTTTCCATCAATCCGCCAGCCCAAGAAGGGTCATAATCAGCGCCATACGGACGTAAACGCCGTTCTGAACCTGTTCAAAATATGCGGCGCGGGGGTCATTGTCCACCGACAGGGTAATCTCGTTGACACGGGGCAGGGGATGCAGAACTGCCATCTTTTCCTTAGCCAGCTTCATTTTATCTTCGGTCAGGATGTAGCTGTCTTTCAGACGGATATAGTCTTCCTCATTAAAGAAGCGTTCCTTCTGGACACGGGTCATGTAGAGGACATCCAGCTGCGGCATCACATCTTCGAGAGAGGTAACCTCTTCATACGGAATGTTTTTCGGCTCCAGAACCTCACGGATGACATAATCCGGGACACGCAGTTCGTCAGGAGAAATCAGGATAAAATGGATATTCGGATAACGGGACAGCGACTTAATCAGTGAATGAACCGTTCTGCCGAATTTAAGGTCGCCGCAAAGACCGATGGTCAGGTTTTCCAACCGTCCCAGACGGCGGCGGATGGTCATCAGGTCGGTCAGCGTCTGGGTCGGATGCTGGTGGCCGCCGTCACCGGCATTGATCACCGGGATACGGGAGTACATGGAGGCACGGAGCGGAGCGCCTTCTTTCGGATGGCGCATTGCGCAGATATCAGCGTAACAGCTGATTACACGGATCGTATCGGCAACACTTTCACCTTTGGAAGCCGAACTGGAATCTGCACTGGAAAATCCGAGAACGCTGCCGCCAAGGTTCAGCATCGCGGCCTCAAAACTCAGACGGGTACGGGTGCTGGGCTCATAGAAAAGGGTGGCAAGCTTTTTGTACCGGCAGACCTCACGGTAACGGGAAGGGTCAGCAGCGATGTCATCTGCGAGTGCAAGAAGACGGTCCACTTCCTCGGTCGTAAAATCCAGCGGATCAATCATGTGTCTCATATTGTGCCTCCTGTATTTGCTATTTTTTTCATTATACCGATTCTGGTGATACTTGTCTATAGGCGCGGCAGGAAAATCCAAAAAAAACTTGTCATGTGACCAGTTTTTGTGCTATACTATAAGAAATACGGAATAAAGGTTGGGTCTAATGACACGGGCATTTATTTTTGATATGGATGGAACGCTGATTGATTCGATGGACGGATGGCACCATTTCGGGAAAATCGTGGCCAAATATCACGGTCTTGCGGATCCCGAATATTTTTATCAGCAGACGCACCGCCGTTCGATTCGTCAGGTTATGGATTTTCTGTGCCGGCAATATAATATTTGTCTGACGCAGGAAGAAACCTGGGACTGGATTATGGAAGCAATGGACCAGTATTATACGACAGTCCTTCCAAAAACCGGTGCACTGGAAACAGTGCGTCAGCTGGCCAAGGCCGGGTATCCGGTCTGCGTTGCCACTGCGACCAGAGGAAATTCTGCCAGACGGGTGCTTGAACGGCTGGGATTCGGACCATATCTGAAATTTCTGCTCAGCTGCCATGACATCGGCCGGGGCAAACAGTTCCCCGATGTTTATCTGCTGTGTGCTGACCAGATGGGTACTGCACCTGAACAGACACTGGTTGTGGAAGATTCCTATCGATGTGGGCTGACTGCTTCCCGTGCCGGATTCAAGGTCGCAGGAGTCTACGACCCGCAGGAAAAAGATGCCGTCCGGTTTAAACAATTAGCAGACTATTGGCTGGATGATCTCAGCGGTTTGTATAACAGGATTCTGTCAGAGAATTGACAAACCTTTTATTACCATTTATAATGTAATCAATAAGATTGCCCTGTGCCGGGCAGAAAGGTGAGAGTAGTATGGACGTACAGATTTGTGTTGGCAGCTCTTGTCATCTGAAGGGTTCTTATAATGTCATTCGTGCTTTCCAGAAACTGGTCGAGGAATATGGGCTTCAGGATCAGATCGACCTGAAGGCGGCATTCTGCATGGGCCATTGTACGGAAGGTGTGTCCACAATGTTCGGCGATGAATATGTCGGAAATGTCACGCCGGAGAATGCCGTCGAGGTATTCAAAAAACATGCGCTCGAACCGCTTGGACGCGGATAATAAAGGGAAGGGGAACCGTCATGGAAGTGCTACAGTTTACCAAGGCCAACTGCCGCGACTGTTATAAATGTGTGCGGGAATGTCCTGTCAAATCCATCCGGGTACGTGACCATCAGGCGTCTATCATCAGCAGCGACTGTATCCTTTGCGGCCGCTGTGTTCAGGTGTGCCCACAGAACGCAAAAGATGTGCGTGATGATGTACCGCTGGTCAAAAAACTGATCGATTCCGGCGAAAAGGTTATTGCAACACTGGCGCCGTCGTTTATTGCGGCATTTGACGCAGAAGGTTTCCGTCCGATGGCGGAGGCAATGAAAAAGCTCGGATTTTATGAGGTTGAAGAGACCGCTGTCGGGGCTTATATGGTCAAGACACGCTATGAACAGCTGATCGATGAAGGCGCAGAACTGGTCATCTCTTCCTGCTGTCATTCGATTACCCGACTGATCAGCAAATATCACCCCAAATGTTTGCAGTATTATGCAAAAGTCGTTTCACCGATGGAAGCACATGCCAAGCTGATTCATGAAAAGTATCCTGACGCACATGTTGTCTTCGTCGGTCCCTGTATTTCCAAAAAAGATGAGGTCGAACAGTATTGTTCTGACAGTGTCGAACTGACCATTACATTTGAGGAACTGGAAAAATGGTTTGAGGAAAAGGGCATTACCTTTAATAATACCGAACTGGATGATTCTCATTTCCGTTCCCGCTTTTTCCCGGAACCCGGCGGTGTTATCAAGAGTATGAACCGCCATCCCGGTTTCCATTATATTGCAATTGATGGCGTTGAAAAATGCCGCAGAGCGCTGGAAGAAATTGAAGCGGGCGGTCTGAAAGGCTACTTTATTGAGATGAACGCCTGTGAGGGCGCTTGTATCAATGGCCCCGGTATGCCCAAAAAGAGACGCGGCAATATTATCGGTCAGGTTCTGGTCGAACAGGCCGCTGATCCCAAGAAAGATTTTGATGTCGTACATAATCTCGCACTGGGCAAGGAAATGTCGCCTGAATTCCACCGCGACGCAATGCCCGGTGAAGCCGAAATTCAGAAGATTCTCGCGTTGACCGGCAAACATAAACCGGAGGATATGCTGGACTGCGGTGCCTGTGGATATTCGACCTGCCGTGAAAAGGCAATCGCAGTATGGCAGGGCAAGGCAGAACTGGAAATGTGCCTGCATTATGCAAAAGAACGGGCAGAGTCCCTCTCCGACCAGATCTTTGAATCCTCTCCCAACGGTATCGTTGCGGTTGATGATGAGTTCAACATCCGTCAGATCAACCGTGAAGCACTGCGTATGCTGGGAATTGGTGAGGATGAGGATGTCATAAAGAAGCCCTTTGGTGATTATTACGATATTCTTGAGCTGCTCAATGTCATGGAGACCGGTCAGAATATTATCAACCAGCGCACCCATCTGGAAAAGGTTGACCTTTATGTCGACCGTACGGTCATGTATGATAAGGAACACAGTAACTTCCTTGTCTTTTTGAAGAATATCGACGCAATTGTCCGTGCAGAACAGAACGCTGCCGAACTGCGTCGTGAAACCATCCGTATAACCGACCAGGTCGTTGACAAACAGATGCGCGCTGTTCAGGAGATTGCCTCTCTGTTGGGCGAGACGACAGCTGAAACCAAGGTCGCACTGACGATGCTGAAAAAGAGTATGCTGTGAGGGATGCTATGAGTTACTATATCGATAATAGTTACGTCAGCCTGAACAAGCATAACGAAGAGCTGTGCGGTGACCGCGTTGAAACAGCTTATTATGATGGAACCCAGACACTGGTTCTGGCTGACGGCATGGGCTCCGGCGTGCGCGCCAACATATTGTCCAGCCTGACCTCCAAGATTATCTGTACGATGATGTCCAGCGGGATGTCGGTTGAGGACTGTGTAGAGACAATCGCCGCAACACTGCCGATGCGAAAAGATGTCATGGTTGCCTATTCGACGTTTACCATTTTGCAGATTACGCAGGATGGCGACGCCTATATGGTGCAGTTTGATAACCCGCTGAGTATTCTGCTGCGGGATGGGAAAGCAGTTGAATACCCGGTCGAGGTCAATGTTATTGGAGATAAAACACTGTATGAAACCCGGATGAAGGTCCAACTGGGAGATACATTTGTCATGTTCAGTGACGGCGTGTCCCATGCGGGTATCGGCATCAGCATGAGCTTTGGCTGGCAGAACGAACATATCTGTTCCTTCCTGGAAAGCAAGTGCTCGGTGTCGGATTCTCCCCATACGATCGCGACCAAACTGGTAGAGGCTGCAAAAGAGCTTTACCTCGGCGTAATGGGCGACGATACCACGGTCGCAGTTATGAAGGTTCGTCAGAGAAGCGAACTCTCCATTATGCTGGGTCCGCCTGCTAATCCGGAAGATGATGTCCGGGTTATTGAGGACTTCCTGTCCCGTCCGGGCAAGAAAATTGTCAGCGGCGGTACAACCTCTAAGATTGTCAGCCGTTATCTGGGAGAAAAGGTGGAAACCTGTCTGGATTATCTTGACCCGAAGATTCCGCCTGCCGGAAAGATGAAAGGTGTCGATCTGGTCACCGAAGGTGTCATCACCCTTGGACGGGTTATGGAGCTGTCAGAGCAGATGCTTGATGGAACCATTCCGGTCGACTGGAAGAACAATAAGGACGCGGCGACAACTGTCACCAAGATGATGTTTGAAGACGCGACCGATATCAACATCTTTGTTGGACGCGCGATGAACCCGGCTCATCAGAACCCGCAGCTGCCGATCAACTTCTCGATCAAGATGAAGATCGTTGAAGTGCTGTCACAGAACCTGGAAAAGTGCGGCAAACGGGTCAATGTTCAGTATTTCTAAGCTGGACTGCCTGAAATATTTTGCGGAAAAGAGAAAGAGTAGAAGGAATTGCCATGAATATTGAAACAAAATGGCTCCATGCTCCTGAAAATCTGACTCCCGTCTTTTCGATTCGGGAAGCGGTGTTTATGAAAGAGCAGGGCTTTCAAAATGAATTTGATGACACAGACAATACCTGCTGGCATCTGCTGTTGACGGTGGATGGAAAGGCTGCGGGCTGTGCCCGGATTTTCCCGGATAAGGGGAAAATGTGGCATGTCGGCAGGGTAGCGGTACTGCCTGAATATCGTAAACTGCATCTTGGCAGCAGACTGATGGATGCGGTGGCTGATAAAGTGAAGGCGTTTGGCGGTGACGGGATGGTCCTTTCCGCCCAGTGCCAGGCGGTCGGCTTTTATCAGAAAAATGGATTTACCGTGACTTCAGAAGAATATATGGATGAACACTGTCCTCATCAGGATATGGTCCGTATGCTGGAGCAGGATGCAGTTTCGGAGGGTACAAAATGATTACACAGAGATTTTTCGGAAAGCTTTCGGATGGTCGTGAAGTTTTCCAGTACACCATTTCCAATCCCAGCGCTTCTGTTACGATTTTAAACCTTGGTGGAATTATCCAGTCGCTTTGCGTCCCGGATCGGGATGGAAAGATGACCGACGTAGTGTTGGGGTATGATACGGCACAACAGTGTGAAGAAAACCGCGGCTGTTATTTTGGCGCACTGATCGGACGTTTTGGCAACCGGATCGGTGGGGCGTCCTTTACGCTCAACGGAAAAGAATATCCGCTCTACGCCAACGACGGACCCAACCATCTGCATGGCGGCAAGGACGGCTTCAACTGGAAGCTGTGGGATGTCGAGCAGGAAGGAAACGATACCCTTCGTCTGCATCTTTTTTCCGCAGATGGGGAAGAAGGCTACCCCGGCAATCTGACGGTAACCGTCTGGTATGCGCTGGATGGGGCAGCGCTGAAAATTCACTATCAGGCGACCACTGATGCAGATACCGTCATCAATCTGACCAACCATGCTTATTTTAACCTTGCCGGAGAAGGCAACGGCAACATTGAGGATCATCTTCTGCGGCTGAACGCCGAGGGTTATACCGCTGTTGACAGCAACGGCCTGACCATTGAGAAGATTATCCCGGTCGAAGGGACGCCCTTTGACTTCCGCAATGCCAAACCGATTGGACAGGATATCGGCGCAGACGATGAACAGCTGCATAACGGCGCCGGATATGACCATAATTTTGTACTTGACCCCTCGCCGGAACTGAAAGAGGTGGCGGCCGCAGTCTGCCCGCGCACCGGTATCCGGATGACCGTCATGACGACACAGCCCGGCGTTCAGCTGTATACAGGTAATATGATTTCGTCTCAGACCGGCAAATACGGACATCCTTATGGAAAACGCAGCGGTTTCTGTCTGGAAACCCAGCATTTTCCCAACTCAATGGCCTGCACTTCGTTTGCATCCCCGGTTTTGAAAGCCGGAGAGACTTATGACCAGCAGACGGTCTACTCTTTCAGCGCTGAATAACTTCAGCGCCCAATCAATTTAGCTGCCATCAGCCGGTCAGCCCGGCTTTGACAGAAATAAAGGAAAGTCGGTTGCCGTGTGGCGGAATTGCCCACAGGCGTAACCGAAGAAAAGAAAGGAAGTTATTTCATGAGCGAATGCAATCATGATTGTGGCTCCTGCAGCGAAAACTGCTCCTCCCGTCAGAATCCGGAAAGCTTTCTGGAAAAACCCAATGCACTTTCTTCTATTAAGAAAGTCATCGGTGTTGTAAGCGGTAAGGGCGGCGTCGGTAAATCGATGGTTACCTCGATGCTTGCAACCACGCTGAGAAGAAAAGATTACGGCGTTGCCG
Source organism: uncultured Clostridia bacterium (assembly GCA_944386805.1). GTDB lineage: Bacteria > Bacillota > Clostridia > Oscillospirales > Ruminococcaceae > Faecivivens. The sequence continues at coordinate 2,518 of CALXCO010000030.1, read as the reverse complement.
TTCTGGACGCAGATATCACCGGTCCGTCTATCCCGAAGGTTTTTGGCCTGCACGAACGTGCAACCGCCAACGACTTCGGCATCCTGCCGGTTGAGACCAAGACCGGTATTCAGGTCATGTCGCTCAACCTGCTGCTGGAAGACGAAACCATGCCGGTCGTCTGGAGAGGTCCGGTCATCGCTGGTACCGTCAAACAGTTCTGGACCGACGTTATCTGGAATGACGTTGACTTCATGTTTGTCGATATGCCTCCTGGAACGGGTGACGTTCCGCTGACTGTCTTCCAGTCGATTCCGCTGGATGGCATCATCGTGGTCACTTCTCCTCAGGAACTGGTTTCGATGATCGTTGAGAAGGCTGTCCGGATGGCGGAGACGATGAATGTTCCGGTTCTCGGCCTGGTCGAGAATATGAGCTATATCGTCTGCCCTGACTGCGGCAAGAAGATCGAAGTCTTCGGAAAGAGCCATATCGAAGAGACGGCTGCAAAATATGATCTGCCGGTTCTGGGCCGCCTGCCGTTTACCCCTGCGATTGCAGCTGCCGCCGACAAAGGCGCAATCGAACTGTTTGAGGGTGACTGGCTGGATGGCGCTGCCGAGAAGGTCGAGTCTCTGCTGAAATAAGCGGGAGGAAACAAATGACGCCTGAAGAAAGAGGCAAAAGGGCAGAAGAATTGTTTCTGTCCGGATATAACTGCCCGCAGTCGGTCGCACTTGCGTTTGCCGATCTGTCGGGAATGGATGAAAAGGAATTGGCAAAGACGGTTTCCGGATTTGGCGGAGGAATCTGCCGGATGCGGGAGATGTGCGGCGCAGTGTCCGGGATGATGTTTATCCTGGGACGGCTGGAAGGATATTCTTCTCCGGAGGATGATGCCGGAAAGACCGCGCTGTACACGACCGGTCAGCAGCTGATTCAGCAGTTTGCCGCCCGTAACGGGCATGACAGTTATATCTGCGCGGATATCCTCGGTAAACCCCGCGGTCCGGAACCCCCGGTCCCTGAGGCAAGAACTGAAGGATATTATCATAATCGTCCCTGCGCCAAAATTGTGCGGGCAGCCGCAGAAGTTTTGTCGGCGTATTTGGGCAAATAATGTAAATATTAGGCATTCTCTGTGGAAATCTTGTCCAAAGGGTAGAATTTCTGAAATTCATAAAAAACCTTTGACAAGACCCATAGGAAATGCTATAATATTACTGCCGCTTGTTCCGGGCAACAAAGATCGGGAAGTACCCGACGCCTTGAGAATGGCGAGTTTATAGTAAAGGCAGGTGCCTTGTGATGTACGCAGTTATGGAAACTGGCGGAAAGCAGTATCGTGTTCAGGTTGGAGACGTCGTTTTTGTTGAGAAGCTCGATTGTGAAGCTGATTCCAAGATCTCCATCGACAAAGTCGTAATGGTTTCTGACGAGAATGGTGTCAAGGTTGGCGCTCCTTATGTTGACGGTGCTTCGATCGAAGCTACTGTTCTGAAGAACGGCAAATCCAAGAAGATCACTGTTTTCACCTACAAAGCCAAGAAGAACGAAAAGCGTAAAATGGGTCATAGACAGCCTTATACCCAGGTAAGAATCGACTCCATTAACGCCTGATTATGATTCGGGCAGAGTTTTTCTCCAAGGCTGGCCGTCTGACAGGCTTTTCGGTATCCGGTCACGCCGGATATGCGGATGCAGGTGAAGATATTGTCTGCGCAGCCGTCAGCTCTGCGGTTCAGCTGACAGCAAACGGTATTACCGAGGTCCTTGGCGTTAAAGCCAGGGTGACTGCGGAGAATGATACGGTTTCGCTGAAAATGGATTCTCTTCCAGGAGAAGATGCGGAAGCCTTTTTAAAGGCGCTGCGTCTGCACCTTGAGGTGCTGGCAGAGGATTATCCGAAAAATGTCAAACTTACTTGTACGGAGGTGTAACCCATGTTAAAGATCAGCATTCAGTTCTTTGCTCATAAAAAGGGCGCTGGTTCTACTAAGAACGGCCGTGACTCCGAGTCCAAGAGACTGGGCGTAAAACGTGCCGACGGACAGGCAGTTCTCGCCGGCAACATTCTGGTTCGTCAGCGTGGAACTCATATCCATCCCGGTGAAAACGTTGGCATCGGCAGCGATGACACTCTTTTCGCTCTGGTTGACGGAAAAGTCAAATTTGAACGTGTTGGCCGCGACCGTAAAAAGGTCAGCGTTTATCCCGCTCAATAAGAAAAGTCCAGAACCTCGGGCGTAATGCTCGGGGTTCTTGTTTTGGTTTTTGCATAAAGTTTTTTTTGGGAGTATACTTGCGCCCGATGGCGGGTATACCAAGGGAAGAAGACCCGAAGGCAGAAAGGAAAAATCCATGTTTATAGATCGTGCGACGATTTTTGTAAAGGCAGGAAACGGAGGCAACGGGGCCGTTTCGTTCCATCGTGAAAAATATGTGGCGGCAGGCGGACCCGACGGCGGTGACGGCGGCCGGGGCGGTGACGTCATTTTTGTCGTGGACAAAAACCTGAACACGCTGGAGAAATTCCGTT
>CALXCO010000029.1 GCA_944386805.1 uncultured Clostridia bacterium | reverse complement strand
CGTCAATTACCATTATACAGGATTTGTCGATGAGTTGCTATTTTTTTGCCTTATTGCACTTGATATTATAATCCAAGAGAAAAAAATTTGAGGGAAGGAGATTTCCAAATCCGGGAAATTTATTGACATATGTCCATAATTATGGTATAGTAGAATCAACGACGGAGCGCTGAACAGACAACCCGACTCGGACGGTGTTCTGGGAGAAAGGAGGTTTATCGTATGGCAAGGCCGGCCAAAATACGTTGTATCTGTGCCAAACCTAAAAATCCGGGGTTTATCCCTGTAAATGACAGTTTCGATCAGACCAGAGTGGCCATTACATTCGATGAGTATGAGACAATCCGTCTTCTGGATTATGTCGGTTTATCACAGGCAGAGTGTGCGGCCCGTATGCACGTCTCCCGTACAACTGTCACAAGGTTGTACGAGTCTGCAAGAGGTAAGATTGCAGATGCTTTTGTGAATGGCAGAGGCATTGTTTTTGAAGGTGGAGACGTTGCTGTCTGTGAAAAAGAGCGGCCGGAATGTGCTGGCGAAAAATTTTGCTGCCACAGGTTGTTAAACAAAGAACATGGTTGAACTGAAACAAAATAAATCCGGACGGCTTTATTTTGGAAAGGATGGAGTAAAATGAAGGTTCTTATTATTGGTGGCGTTGCGGCTGGAACCAAAACTGCGGCGAAGCTGAAACGTGCAGACCAGTCGGCTGACATTACCCTGATTACCAATTCGAATGATATTTCGTATGCGGGATGTGGCCTGCCGTACTATATCGGCGGCGTGATTGAGACAGAGGAACAGCTGATCGTCAATACACCCGCGAAGTTTGCGGCACTGACCGGTGTCAATGTCGTCACCGGATGCGAAGCGACCGGACTGGACGTACAGGGCAAGAAAGTTATGGTCAAAAACCGTGACGGCAGCACTGGCGAGATGGAGTATGACCGTCTGGTCATTGCAACCGGTGCATCTGCTGCACTGCCGCCCGTAACCGGCGTGGACAAAAAAGGCGTATTCACGATGCGTACCCCGGAAGATGCCGTTGCAATCCGCAGCTATGTGAAAGCGACCGGTGCGAAAAAAGCAGTCGTCATCGGCGGCGGCTTTATCGGTCTGGAAGCAGCGGAAAACCTTCAGCGCCAGGGACTGTCGGTAACGGTTATCGATATTGCTTCCCAGCTGCTTCCGAATGTATTTGATCCGGAAATGGCTGATTATATCCGCCGTCACCTGGTCAAAGCCGGCATTCGTGTTCTGTGCGGCGTTGGCGCAAAGGATATCCTCGGCGGCGACAAGGTTGACTCTGTCAAGACAGACGCAGGCGTGCTGTCCGCAGACATCGTCATCGCAGCGGCAGGTATTCGCCCGAACACCGCATTCCTGCGTGATACCGGCGTCGAGATGGCGAAAAACGGTGCCCTGCTGGTCAATGACCGGATGGAAACCAGCCTGCCGGATGTTTATGCAGCTGGTGACTGTGCAGTTGTCCATAACCGCCTGACCGGTGCACGTCAGTGGTCGCCGATGGGTTCGTCTGCGAACCTGGAAGGCCGTACACTGGCACAGATTATCGCTGGTGCAGACAAACATTATGCTGGCGTTCTGGGAACCGGCATTGTCGCACTTCCCGGCCTGAACTGCGGCCGTACCGGTCTGAGCGAGGCTGCTGCTCGCGAAGCTGGCTATGATGTTATCACCGCGGTTTCGGTTGCAGATGACAAGCCGTCCTACTATCCCGGCGCTTCCTTCCTGATCACCAAGATGATCGCTGACCGCAATACTCATATGGTACTGGGTGTTCAGTGCATCGGTGGCGGCGCAGGTGTTGACAAGGTGGTCGATATCGGCGTCATGGCGATTTCGATGAAAGCAAAACTGGAAGATATCGAAAATGGCGACTTTGCTTATGCACCGCCCTTCTCGACTGCAATCCATCCGTTTGTTCTGGCAGCATACGTCCTGATGAACAAGCTCAATGGCGATATGGTCAGCATGACTCCTGCTGAATATCTGGCAGGCAAAGCAGAAGGCTACCGTGTCATTGACGCATCGCCTGTTCCTTCGATTCATGGTGCGACTGTGGTAGATTATACCACCATGACCGGCCCGATCGAAGGCATTGGCACCGATGAGAAGCTGCTGCTGGTCTGCGCACGCGGCAAGAGAGCTTATCTGACCCAGAACAAGATGCGTGCCTTTGGTTATAACAATACCGTTGTACTGGAAGGCTCGACCTTCGTCAATGAAGTCCGTGTACAGTCGACTGCTGCTGTCACCGAAGAGGAAAAGAAGGCTGTCAAAGCGCTCGGCTTCCTGTTTGACAAGAACACCCCCGACCGCTTCAACTGCCGTGTTATCACCCGAAACGGCAAGATCACCGCTGAAGAAAGCCGCGTCATTTCCGAAGCAGCCTCCATCTACGGCAGCGGCGAAATCGCAATGACCACCCGTCTGACCGTTGAAATTCAGGGCGTTCCGTATGCGAACATCGAGCCTCTGCGTGCATTCCTGGCAGAAGCAGGACTGGAGACCGGCGGTACCGGTTCCAAAGTACGTCCGGTTGTTTCCTGTAAGGGTACGACCTGCCAGTATGGTCTGATTGACACCTTCTCGCTGTCGGAAGAGATTCACGAACGGTTCTTTGAAGGCTACAGCGGAGTTAAACTGCCGCACAAGTTCAAGATCGCAGTCGGCGGCTGCCCGAACAACTGTGTCAAGCCCGACCTGAACGACCTCGGCATTATCGGCCAGCGTGTACCGCAGGTTGATTATGAGAAGTGCCGCGGATGCAAGGTCTGCCAGATTGTCAACAACTGCCCGATTAAGGCTGCAAGCGTTGTCGATGGCAAGATTGTCATCAATCAGGATGTATGTAACCACTGCGGACGCTGCATCAACAAGTGCCCGTTCAAGTGCTTCACCAACTACACCAACGGCTACCGTATTTATATCGGCGGCAGATGGGGCAAACGTGTTGCACAGGGACGTTACCTGGATAAGGTCTTCACCGATCGTGACGAAGTCCTGAACATCGTCGAGAAGGCAATCCTGCTCTTCCGTGACCAGGGCATCACCGGCGAACGTTTCTCGGATACTGTTGCACGTCTGGGCTTTGAGAATGTGCAGCAGCAGCTGTTGTCCGACGATCTGCTGGCGCACAAGGAAGAAAACCTTGCAGCGCAGAAGCATCTGGTAGGCGGCGCAACCTGCTGATAAGCCGATTATAAGGAATACTGCTGACGCCCGTCCTGTTTCGGGACGGGCGTCAGTCTGTTTTATCTGTTCAACATTCATCTCCCTTTGACTGAAAGGAAAGGCCAGATCCATGAAAAAGCATCTCTCGATTTTTGCGGTCATTAGTTTAGCTGCGCTGCTGCTGGGCAGCTGCGGAGCAGGCGAACCAGCAGAAAGCAGCACAACTGCTTCCAGTTCGGATGCAGTATCTGAAAGCCAGCCGGAGGTTTCATCCGATTCTTCTGTTACGGAAGAGGAGCCGGCATCAGCAGAAACCAGTATGCCCTATACCTTTACCGACAGCATGGGACATACTGTTACCCTGGAAGAAAAGCCGGAAACCGTAGCGGTATTGTTTTCTTCGTTTGCCGACTTATGGCAGCTGGCAGGCGGAGAGGTTGATATAACCGTTGGGGAGTCGATTGAACGTGGATTTGTCGGGGATGATGTGCTGCTGGTCGACGACGGCGCAGGAAAGACGATTGACAACGAACTGCTGCTTTCTTACGAACCGGATCTGGTCATTGGCTCTTCCGACCTGGAAGCACAGGCGGAGACGATAGACCTTTGCACTGATGCCGGAATTCCCGCGGCAGGTTTTCGGGTGGAGAGCTTTTCGGATTACCTGTCGGTGCTGTCGATTCTGACGGATATTACCGGCGACAAGGAAAGTTATGAGCAAAACGGTGTACAGGTCGGCGAACGGATTGATGCGATGCTGTCTGATCTGGATTTTTCGGATAAGGGGTATGATATTCTGTTTATCCGTGCCGGTTCGCAGTATTCATCCACCAAGGCCAAAGGGACGGAAGACAACTTTGTCTGTGGGATGCTGGCAGAGCTGGGCCTGCACAATATCGCGGACGATGCACCGGTCCTGCTGGACGGGCTGTCTCTGGAGGAGATCATCACAGCGGACCCGGATTATATCTTTATTTCAACGATGGGAAATGAGGATGCAGCCAAGGAATATATGGAAGGTGTCTTTGCGGAAGATGGATACCGTCAGCTGACCGCCGTTGAGCAGGGAAACTATGCGTTTCTGCCCAAGGACCTCTTCCAGTTCAAGCCCAATGCCCGTTGGGACGAAGCGTATCAGTATCTGATCGACCTGGTTGAATCCATCTCGGATGAGGGAGAAGAATGAACAGCCAGATGAAAAAACGGATGGCAGTTGTATATCCGCTGCTGGCGGGACTGCTGCTGCTGTCATGTGCGCTGTCGCTCCGGTACGGAAGCTCAGGAATGGGGCTGAAAGAGGCGATTTCCGCACTGCTGGGACAGGAAGGGTACCAGACCCAGACACTGATTATGTACGTCATCCGGGTTCCACGGACGCTGGGTGCACTGCTGGCAGGTATTGGACTGTCAGTGTCGGGTGTGCTGCTCCAGACGGTGACGGGAAACGACCTCGCAGCGCCGAATATTATCGGTGTCAATGCAGGCGCGGGTTTTGCCGTGATTATGATTCTGTATTTTCTGCCGATGTCTTATGAACTTTTGCCGTTTGCGGCATTTGCAGGTGCGTTTGCGACGACAATGGTGATTGTCGCCGCATCGTCGCGTACCGGACGGGACAAGACCTCGATTATTCTGGCAGGCATCGCGTTTACGGCAGTGCTGAACGCGGCAATTTCCCTGCTGAGTATGCTGGATACCGATGTACTGTCGTCCTATAACGCCTTTTCGATCGGCGGACTTTCCGGGGTCAAAACCGAGGCACTTGCGGTACCGGCGGTACTGATTGTCATTTCCCTGATCTGTTCTCTGATGCTGTCCCGCCAGCTTGGACTGCTGGCCCTGGGGGACAGCATGGCGGTATCGCTTGGCGTCAATGTCCGGCGGCTGCGGCTGGTTGCATTGCTGCTTGCATCGGCAAGCGCAGCAGCGGTCGTCAGCTTTGCAGGACTGCTGGGGTTTGTCGGGCTGGTTGTCCCGCATATCGCAAGACGGATTACGACCGGTGTCCGTTCGGTATTGATTACCTCCGCTTTGTGCGGTGCAATCCTGGTGGTACTGGCCGATCTGGTCGGAAGAATTATCGCGGCGCCGTCTGAACTCCCGGTCGGTATCGTGATGTCGATGATTGGCGCGCCGTTCTTTTTTGTCCTGCTGCTCAAGCGGCGGGGCGGACGCTGAGACGGACGGAGAGGTGGATGTGATGGAATTTCAGGATATCCATGTCCGGTATGGCAGTAAGACAGTGCTGAACGGCGTCAGTTTTTCACTGAAGCCGGGCGTATTGACTGCGATGATTGGACGCAACGGATGCGGTAAATCGACGCTGGTCGGATGTGTCGGCGGAATGGTACCCTATACCGGCCTGATTACCGAAGGTGGGCTGCCATTGGCGGGCATGACCCGCCGGGAGCGGGCGAGACTGGCCGCGATTTTGCCGCAGGTGCTGGTTTCTCCCCATGTGACGGTGGAAGAACTGGTCGGGTATGGCCGCAATCCCTACCTGCCGTTCGGCGCACGTTTTTCTGACAATGACCGTCAGGCGGTCGAATGGGCGGCCGACATCACGGGAGTCAAACCATTATGGGAAAAGTATGTCGACCGTCTTTCGGGCGGTGAGCGGCAGAAGGTTTATCTTGCGATGATTCTGGCGCAGACGACGCCGATTCTGCTGCTGGACGAACCGTCGACCTATATGGACCCAGGGTACGAATACGGGTTTATGCAGATGCTGGCGCGTCTGGCACACGAAGAGGGAAAAGCTGTGCTGGTAGTCACCCATGACCTTACGCAGGCGTTTTCGGTTGCCGACCAGATCGTCGCGATGGAGGATGGGAAAGTGATTTTCTGCGGCCGTCCGGAGGAATGCGCAGCAGAGGGGGTTACTGAACGGCTGTTCCGGCTGCGGACCCATTTTGTTGAGCAGGATGGCGTCCGTCATACCTATTTCAGTCAGGTGTAACAACAGTTTATCATACATCAGGGCGCGGGGTGAAATCCTGCGCCTTTTTTTATTTTTCCTCTGTTCAAATGTGGCGAAATCGTGTATAATAAAATAGATTCTGAAACTGATTATCTGCGCAATGCGCATAGAGGAGAGAGACAATTCATGAAAAACAACTGGTGCAAAAAGGTTTTATGCCTTGCGATGGTTGTATCCTGCCTGATGACGGCACTGCCGCAGACGGCAATTGCGGTAAATGATGACACGGAAAGCATCGGGCAGCCTTCTTCTGAGATATCGGAGGATCTGCTGATTCTTTCCGAAGATGAGCAGCAGACAGAAGAACAGCCGGAAGAATCTGAGGACTCGGAAGAAGTTGAAGCAACCGAACAAGAGACGGATACAGAGGACCAGCAGGTCGAAGGACGATTTGTAACCAGCCAGGGGATGACCCGTTTTCGGCTGAAAGGCGGCGGGTATGCTGTCGGTATGCTGGAGATTGAGGGCCAGCTGTACTACTTCTATGAAGAAGACAACCGGATGGCACAGCAGGAGTGGATTTCTCTGGATGGCAGCCGGTATTATGCGTCCGAAGAAGGCCCGCTTGTGACCGGCAAACAGACGATTGACGGGCAGGACTACTTTTTCGGGACGGATGGCGTACTGTGGACGGAAGGCTGGCACAAGCTGGAAGAAGGCTGGATGTACCTTGATCGAACCGGCAGTTTTGTCACCGGATGGTATCAGGAAGGAAACAGCTGGTACTATTTGGATGAGCAGGGGTACATGCTTTCCAACGAATGGGTCGAGTGGAAGGGAAAATGGTACTATCTCAAGGAAAGCGGCAAAATGGCTGCTTCCGAGTGGGTCAGCTGGAAGGGCAACTGGTACTATGTCAGCGGCAGCGGCATCATGCAGGCGAACACCACCCTCACCATCAAAGGACGGAAATGGTATTTTGACCAGTATGGCCGATTGTCCGTCACTTCGGAACACCCAATTGACGTACCGGTTGTGTTGCAGGCACCCGCACTGCCCAACGGCTGTGAGATTACCGCACTGACCGAGCTGATTCAGTTTTATGGCTTTTCGGTCAGCCACACGACGATGTCCGCAAAATATCTTCCGCGTGCAAAACTGACCTGGTCAGGCGGTAAGTTGTACGGACCGGACCCCTATGATTATTTTGTCGGCAATCCGGAGGATGATACCGGCTGGTATTGTTTGGAGGGCGCGATCATGACGGCGGCCAACCGTTACCTGTCTGAACAGGGAAGTTCACTGCGTGCAAAAGCGGTGTCCGGTGCAGATCTGGAGGAACTCAAGGAATACCTCCGTCAGGGAATCCCGGTGATGGTCTGGATGACGCCCGGCCTTCAGGAGTTTGGTTATTCATCGGTTCGCTGGACGCTTCCGGATGGCAGCACCTATAAACCATACATCGGAACCCATGCGCTGGTTTTGACCAGCATCAACGAAGAGAAGGGGATTGCAACCTTTTCCGACCCGGCCCGCGGCAAAACGACCCAGCAGCTGTCCTTTTTCCTGCGCATCTACCGTGCGATGGGACGGCGTGCAGTGATTATTCAGTAACAGACGATAGACGCAAAAAACCCGCCTGCCTTACTAGACAGACGGGTTTTTCTATGCAGCAAATTATACTGTAGACAGATCCCATTCTTCGTAGATTTTCGGGACGTCGCTGATCAGCCGTTTGGTATAATCAGCTTTCGGGGTCAGGATGACTTCATCCGCTCCGCCCGATTCAACGAATTTGCCGTGTTCCATGATATAGACCGAATCCGAGATGTAGTAAGCGAGTCCGATGTCATGGGTGATGAAGATGATGGTCATATTGATTTCATCACGCAGCTTGAGCAGCATATCCAGAATGGTTGCACGCGAGCAGGCATCGATCATCGAAGTCGGTTCGTCAGCCAGCAGGATTTTCGGTTTCAGCAGGAAGATGCGGGCAATCATCAGACGCTGCATCTGACCACCAGACAGCTCAAACGGATACTTATTGGTCAATTCGGCGTATTTCAGGTTGACGAAGCTGCATGCTTCGGTCATCAGGCGGACTTTTTCTTCTTTGGGAAGGTTTTTACCGCCGCGCATGTTGATACAGTCGAGAAGAACTGCATCGATCTTGTTGAACATATTAAAGGAAGAAAACGGGTCCTGGAAGATAGCCTGAATGCCTTTCCAGTATTCGTTTTTCTTTTTATGGGAAGAGATATCACGGGGCTTACCCTGGAAATCAATCTGTCCTTCGGTGACACTGATCAGACCGAGTAGCATCTTGGAAATCGTAGTTTTTCCCGAACCGGATTCGCCGACGATCGAGATGATTTCGCCTTCATGGAAATCAAAGTCAACATGGTCAACTGCAACGGTTCTTGTTTCACCGAAACCGAAAACCTTGGTTACGCCGGTACCACGCAGGCAGGAAGGACGGGCAGCGGCAGCCGGTGCTGCAGGGGCAGCAGGAGCAACCCCTGTTGTTTTTTTATCACTCATCTGCGTAAACCTCCCTTAAATGGTCGACCGAGTAGCGGCAGCGGTAGCTGCGGCCATTGTCGAAATCTTTCATTGCAACAGTAGCGCCTTTGCATTCAGCGGTTGCGTATTTGCAGCGGTCTGCAAACCGGCAGCCTGCAGGCGGATGTTTAAGGTTAGGCGGTGTACCGGGGATAGCGGTCAGCTTCTGATCGCGGGTACCAGCTTCCGGAACGATAATCGAACCCATCAGGCCCTTGGAATAAGGATGAATCGGGTCGAATACCATTTCTCTTGCAGTGCCTCTTTCGACGATCTGTCCGGCGTACATGACCATGATATCATCGGTAACATTGTACAAAAGCGGCAACTCGTGGGTGATGAAAATCATCGAATGGATGAAGCCTTTTTCCATCAGTTCGCGCATCATCTTGATAACCATCTTCTGCGAAGTAACGTCCAGTGCCGAAGAAGGTTCGTCGGCAATCAGAACCTTGGGGGAAAGGATGGTCGAAATCGCGATAACAGTACGCTGTTTCATACCGCCTGACAGCTCAACAGCGTGTTTCTGAAGGACTTCGGGAGGAAGACCCAGAACTTCAAAACGCTGTTTTGCAAGGTCGTAGATATCCTTTTTGCTTGCCTTGGGATCATGAGCGTGGATAACGTCTTCAATAAAGCGGATAATTTTCTGCGTCGGGTTGAGGGCGTTCATAGCTGCCTGGGGAATATAGGCAATCTCATTGCCCAGGATTTTGTGGCGGACATCATCCGGCTTCATACCGGAAATATTGGTACCGTCAACGATAATATCGCCACTCATATAGTGCAGCGGAGCAAAGTAGTAGCCCATCAGCGAAAGTGCGAGGGTAGATTTGCCGCATCCGGATTCACCGGCGATACCAAGGCTTTTGCCTTCTTCGATGGTCAGGCTGACGCCATCGACAGCATATACGTCTTCATGAAAACGTGTGACATATTTAGTTTTGAGGTCCTTGACCTCAAGCATGATTTTTCCCATACCAGTTCCTCCTTAGTCTCGCAGCTGCGGATTGAATACCTGGTCGAGACCGGTGTTCATCAGGTTGAGCGAGAACGAAATCAGCGCGATGGTCAGGATAACCGGGAAGTAAGCCCACCAGGAACCGTTCAGATGTGCAGAGTACTGCATTGCCCAGTTCATCATCAGACCCAGCGTTGCGGTCTTAGTCGTAGCCGGCCCCAGACCCAGCATTGAAAGCTGTGCTTCAGCAAGGATGCCGGACGAAATCTGAAGAATCAGCGCCATAACGACATAAGACGCGATGTAAGGAAGAATATCGGTAAAGATGATACGGAACATGCTGTGTCCCGACAGCTTGGAGAGGTTTACATGGTCACGGTTTCTCAGCGAGATAACCTGCGAACGAACCGAACGAGTTGTCCAGGTCCATGAGGTAAAGCCGATAATCATTGCAACCAGACCGACACCTCTTGCACTCTGTCCAACCGAATAGGAGATCAGGATCAGAATGACGAAGGAGGGGATAACGGTGAACAGGTTGGTGATAAAGGTGATGATATCGTCAACCAGTCCGCCCAGATAACCGGCAATCAGACCAAGAATCAGACCGATTGCAGTTGCAATCAGACCAGCGATCAGGCCGATGCGAAGAGAGGTAGTAGTTGCAGCTACCAGCTCGGTCAGAACGTCACGTCCGAAGTTATCGGTACCAAGTACGAATGTCTGAGTGGTTGCAAGGTCATTGATGTTGACATAGCTGGTTTCGTCGATGGTTTCACTTTCAGTCAGCGTGCCGTCCTCCTCTTCGGTCGCGATGATAATACCGGAAGAAGAGAGGATTTCATCGATACGTTTGTCCAGCCGTTCAAAAGACTTTTTATCGGTGGAGATCAGACCGGGCTGATCGGCATCCGGAGAATAGTTGTTTTTCCACAGTTCTACCAGTGCGACAGAATCGCTGGTATCAATTTCAGCTTCATCTACACCACCGAAACGGATAAGCCAGTCCGCCATTTTGGAACGATCACTTTCATTCAGCTGACGGTCAAGTTTAGCTGCGCCAGACACATCCACATTCAGTGTGTATCTGTTTGCAGTAACTGTTTCAGATACGTTTACATATGTACCGGGTTTAAAGAAGTTTCCGTTTCCGACCATTGCCAGCGGGTCCGCCTTTACAAACAACGGATAGAAAATAACAGTCAGAAGCATTAACGCAAAGATAATAAAACCAATCAGGAAACGGGGAGAACGGAAGACCTGTTTAATTGTATTCAGCATACCATTTCCCTCCTTAATCCTGCTGAGCCGCTTTAATACGCGGGTCAATGATACCGTAGATGATCTCTACAAACAGGTTGGCAAGCAGTACCATGATGGTGATCATCAGCGTACATGCCGAAATCAGCGGGTAATCCTGTCCGGTGACGGCAGAAAGCAGTGTAGAGCCGAGTCCCGGATAAGAGAAGATAATTTCCGCGACCAGTGCGCCGCCCATCATTGTACCGATGGACATTGCCAGACCGGTGATCTGAGGAAGCATTGCATTGCGGAATACATAACCGACGATCTTGCCGTCCTTGATGCCAAGGAAGCGGGAGTATTTAACATAGTCGGCGTTCAGCTCATAGATGGACATCGAGCGCATACCGATTGCCTGACCGCCGATGGTGATCAGCACGATCGACAGGAAGGGGAGGCAGTAATGTTCGAGAACCGAGCTGTAGAATTCCCAGCTGGCGTTGGGAATCAGGTCAAAGCCATAGCCGCCCGACGTCGGGAACCATTTGAGGTTAACTGCGAAGACAGTCAGCAGGACAGTTGCCATACCAAAAGCGGGGACATTGGAGATGAACAGGAAGACGGGGAGCAGGACCTTATCGAACACGCCGCGCAGATAAGCAGCGAGGGCGCCCAGCAGGTTACCAAGAATCCAGCCGACAACAATTGCCGGAAGCTGGAGGGCAACTGTCCACCAGACAGAAGAAGCGATAATATCGGATACTTCACGGGGATACTGGCTGAATGAGACGCCAAAATCGCCGCGGATGGCATTTTTCAAAAATTCCCAGAACTGGACGATCATTGGCTGGTCCAGTCCGAATTTTGCGGTATATTCTTCCAGAACTTTCTGAACCGCGGTAGCGTCCGTCATACCGGTTACCGCTTTGGAAACGATTGCAGAGGTAGGGTCACCGGGCATCAGACGGGGGAGAATAAAGTTTAAGATAACGGCGATAATCAGGGTAAAGATATACCACAGAATTTTCTGGCCGTAATATTTACGGAAACCTTTCATATCTCATCAAATCCTTTATCAGTTGAAGATGTATGCAAGCGTTCGACTGAATGAAAGCGGCCGCTGCAAAGAGTTCCTGCAGCGGCCATTCATTAACTGTTAGATTGAACCGCCCGTGTATAAATCTTACGGGTTGACAAGTTCCAGTTCATACAGTGCAGCAATACCATAACCGTCTGTGCAGTCGGTAGGCGGAATGTCGTCGCCTTCTTCAGGGTAGTTGGTCCAAACAGTTTCGTTTACCGAGTAGAACAACTGCGGACGGTACATCAGCGAAACACTGGGTACGTCGGTCAGATAGATCTGAGAGAGTTCGGTGTAGTATTCTTTCAGGGTTGCTTCGTCGGTCTCATGCGGAATCAGAGCGAGCAGTTCGTCAGCTCTGGCATTCTCATAATGGCCCCAGTTACCACTCCAGTTGATTTCAAGATCATTATAGGTGCTGGAGAGCAGCTGCATTGCACGGCCCCACGGGTTGGAAACAGAAGCACCATTGGTACCGTTCATTACGATATCAAAGTTGAAGGTGGTCATATCATTATAGAAGGTGTTGGTATCCGGGAAGTAGGTAGAAATATCAATACCGATTTCCTTACCAGCGGCTGCGACGATTTCCAGCGAAGCGTTCCAGTCGGTCCAGCCGGTCGGGCATTCTGCCTTATAAGACAGGTTAACGCCGTCGATATCACGGATGCCGTCGCCGTCGGTATCAACGATGCCAGCCTCATCCAGCAGGGCATTTGCACCGGCGATATCTTTGCCGTTGAACTGCAGGTCAGCCAGCGCGTCTTTGTCGATCAGTTTCTGTTCGCCGTCGGTCGGGTTCATGATCGAACGCGGAACCTGGGCAAAGGTCGGGGACTGGTTGGACATTGCGGAAGCGATGATCTGGTCATAGTCGATCGCCATTGCGATTGCTTTTCTGACTTCAACCTGATCCAGACCGGGTTTGGTCAGGTTGAACCACAGAGTCGGCATTGTAGTGCACAGGCCGTAGGGAGCTTCGTCCATATAGGTCATGATCGGCAGTTCCTGTTCTTCCCACAGCTTCTGAACGTCGGTGATGAACTGCTGGCAGACGTCAACTTCGCCTGCTGCAAGAGCAACCTGGCCGGCATTGTTATCAGCATAAATGGTATGTGCAATGTACTTGGGAGCAGGGAGTTTGCCCCACATGGATTCTGCCTGGCCCCAGTAGTTGTCATCACGTACGAAGACTACTTTCTGGTCGTCATCATAGTAGGGTTTGTACGGACCGGATGCAACGAGATCTTCCATCTTGTCCAGTTTCATTGCTTCTGCATCCGAGCCGTTTCTTTCTTCAACGGTCTGCAGGTATGCTTTCTGCATGACGTAAACCTTCGGGATATATTCCAGAACCTTCAGCGGGTTGATGGGAGTACCGGTATCATCGCACAGAGAATGGAAAACAACGGTGCCTTCGTCAACTGCTTCAACAGACTCAATGTAGGTTGCATAGTCAACACCGGTAGCAGAACTGTATTTGACATGGGTATCAAATGTATAAGCAACGTCCTCAGCAGTAACAGGAGTGCCGTCGCTCCATTTTGCATCGGGATTCATATGAACGGTAAGTTCGGTCTGATCGTCATTCCATTCATAGTCAGTAGCAAGCAGGCCGTGCAGAGAGCCATCCAGCATGTTGTACATGAACAGGGTCTCATAAATCAGGACACGGGACATATCCGACTGAGCGATTGCCATTGCGTTATTGGAGTTTGCGCTCATCGGGTTCCAGTCGTTGATGGTGCCCCACTGCTGACCTGCGAAGTACAGGGTTTCATTTCTGGGGGTAGAACCAGCGGTTTCGGTTTCTCCCGAAGTTTCAGAAGAAGTTTCGCTCACAGCCTCCGAGCTTTCCTCAGTCGAAGTGGTGCTGGAAGGGGTGCTTTCGGTGGAGGTAGTGGTAGTGTTACCGCCGCAGGAAGCGAGGCTTGCGGTCATCGAGACTGCAAGAAGCATGGCCAGCAGAGATTTTTTAGTCATTTTCATAAGTATTCCTCCAATTTGACTAAATGTCGATTGGTATTGCTGTGGGATATATATATGCATGTCCTGCTCAAAATAGGATAAAGAATAAAAAAGCTATAGCAAAACGCACAAAATATCTCAACAAGCTAAACCATTTTAGTACATTTGCATTATACAACTCCATTTTTTAAAAATCAAGAGGTTTTGAATAATTTTGCCGATTTGTATCTATTCTGTAATCAGTTTGACATATTTTAGTTACCTGTTTGTTACTATATTGTACGATAACAAGCCAGCTTGTATAACCAATATAAGGAAATTTGCATAAATTACGACTGTTTTATTATGATGGCGTGATGAAAATATAAAGAAAATATGAATTGCATTGGTGCTTGGGTGAAAGAACGGAAAGGTGCTTGTCTGTTTGCAAAAACTATGATACAATTGCTCTGAACAGTGAAATACAATGAAAGGATGAAGTACCATGCAGTATACATTATCTGAATCCGAACGGTTTGTAGAAGCGGGCAGTGAACAGCTTGCCTGGTGCGGACGTCTCATAACCGCTCCGGGTGTTCGCAGAATCAGCTTTCCCTACAGTTATGTTGAATTCCGGTTTGTTTCACCTTTTGTGCGGGTGGTTCTGCGCAATTTCCCCGAACCGGGAAACGGCGATGAAAATGCGCTGGGGGTTGTGCTGGACGGAAACGGCAGCCATCAGAAAAAGGTTGTGCTGCAAAAAAACGGTGAAGAAGAGGTCATCACACTGGCCGACGGGCTGGACGGTAAAGAACATACGCTGCGGTTGTTTAAGCGAAGCTCTGCCTGTCATGAAGTGGAGATTTACGGCTTTATCTACGCAGAGGAAGGCCGCCTGCTCCCACCTCCCAAACAACCACGCCGCTGCATCGAATTTTATGGGGATTCGGTGACAGCCGGTGAAGTTTCGGAAGCGGTCGCCTGTGTTGGCAAACCGGACCCGGAACACCACGGCGAATATCATAACAGCTGGTATTCCTATGCGTCGATTGCGGCGCGTTCGCTCAATGCCCGTCCGCATCTGTGCGCACAGGGCGGTATTGCACTGCTGCCCGGAACCGGGTATTTTCATGCGCCGGACCTGATCGGACTGTGTGATGTATACGACCGGGCACGGTTCAATCCGTCGTTCGGAGAGCTGGAAAGGTGGGATTTCAGCCGGTTTACGCCACATGTTGTGGTTGTTGCGGTCGGACAGAATGACGACTTTCCGGAAAATTATATGAAACTGGACCCCAGAGGCGAAAAAGCGGCTGCCTGGAAAGCGGCTTACCTGCAAATGATTCGCGGATTGCGTGAAAAATACCCGAAGGCATACATCATCCTTTCAACCACAATCCTGAATCATGCTCCTCAGTGGGACCGTGCTATCGGACAGATTGCAACGACTTTGCAGGCAGAAGGGGATAGCCGGGTGTATCATCTGCTCTATAGCCGCAATGGCCGCGGAACACCGGGACATTTGCGTATTCCGGAAGCGGAAGAGATGGCGCTTGAACTGAAATCATTTATCAATTCTATCGGGCCGCAGGTCTGGGAATAAACTGAACATAAAAATAGCGGCAGTCTGGCAGAGGATTCTCTGTCAGACTGCCGCCGTTTCAGCATTTCAGAAATGTCTGGTCAGGTTGATTGATCGGAAGACATATTTTTCTTTTTTCTATGCCGGATGATGATTGCCACAATCATGCCGGCGACCAGAACTGCGATGAGGATGATTGCGAAAGGCGGTACGCTGGTTTTTCGTGGACCTTCTGCCAGACAGAAGGTCAGCTCACTGTCGGGCAGTCCGTCGAGGGTAAGGGTATAGCCGGTTTCAGTCTTTTCAAACTTGTCCGGAGTGCTCTCAATCAGTTGATAGGGAGTATTGATCACAATTTCCAGACTGCCGAAGTCTGCCCAGGTCTGTGCGGGGGACAACAGATAGGTATAGTTATAAAATGACGGTTCATCTTTCAGGTCAATTGCCGGATAGATTGGCGCCTCGACCGTATTGACCAGTGTCTGTCCCGGTTCTAAAGTCAGCTCATAGACGTACCACCGCATCAGCTGCGAAGAAACACTCAGTATTCCATTCGTCCCAATCTCACCCAGCTGGATAAAGCTATTTTCTTCCCAGGTGTTTTCATTCAACATATCGACAATTGCATTGTACCAGTCGGATTCGGAAATATCACCCGATGGATTATACTGGCTGAGTGCAAAGTCTTTAAAGATCATTTTTTCGGTACTGGTCAGTGTGGCAGTACCCTCGATTTCTTCACCGTCTTCGGTGGCACCATTCTGATAAAAACGCCATTCCGGCGGCTGGTCGGGTTCATCTCCCAAGATATACAGATGGATATCCGTTTCATTGTCTGCCGAGACGTGGACACGGCCGGAACCATCCTCATTCATATTCCAGCCACTAAGTTCCATCAGAAAATACCTGGTTTTCCCGTCAAAAGCTGGAAGATCGATTGCAGCGTCGGAAGCAGGCCAGGTTTCTTTATCAATGCCGCTGAGGGTAAAAGTATAGTGTGTCACCGGCAGATCGGGTGAATAAAACGGATCGTCGGTAAAGCCGTCCTGCAAACGTCCCAGATCACGCTCCGGGTCAAACTGATCGTAACTGGCAAAGAGGGTATACCGCAACTGTTTGTCAATCTCCTTGCCGTCGACTGTAATTGCAAACTTTTGTGTATCGTCGGAAGGGACGCCGTGTTCCAATGCTTCATCGTAGGTAATATACCCATAAGCGGGGAATCCACCAAACGGAAAGGCCAGCCGCATCGTGACCGTATAATCCGCGGGATTATAGAAGGTATACTGTGCCGTCACCTTTCCCGTATAGTCCAGAAAGGCAGTCTCATCCCGATAATAGTTTTGCGGAAATTGTGCAGCGTCAAAGGTGAGCAGTTCGTGTTCAACGACAACAGGGCAGTCCGCATCGGTGATATAACTGCCAGTGGAATTTACGCCGCTCCAGCTGGTCTGTGCAGAGTTAGCCGAAGCGGGGGAAGTACCCAACCCAAACAGAAAAGCTGCTGTAACAAGCAGAGCGGAAAGTTTTCGGAATTGTCGCATACGGCACCTCCTGAGCAGGTGTAAGATATCGCCGGTTAATCGAACGGCGGGAGGGCAGATTACCTGTCAGACTCCCGCCGTTTTTTGTTATTGTGGGGTAAAAATGCCTGTAATGTAATTTACCTTTACAGGCATTTTGGGCTGACTGCCGCTCAACAGCAGCCGGCAGCGTCAATTTCAAGGGTAAAGGTCTTATCTTCACCCGGATTCAGCATACGGACGCCGAGTTTATCTTCAAAACGCGGGCCATCACCGGCAATTGCCGCGCATCCGTTCCACGGTTCGATACAGACAAACGGTGCATCCTTGCAGGGCGTCCAGAAGCCCATCTGGGTGAAGTCGTCAAATCGGACTTCGACATATTTACCGGATGTACCATCCACCAGCCGTACTTTATGGGAGTGGATTTCGTCGAAGATAATCGTGTCGATCTTTTCAAAGACACTGTAATCCAGCCGGATGGTTTTGCTGTCCGCCATAAATGCGCCGCGTGCCGAACGGTCGATAATCTTGTCCGCGTTCAGGGTCGGCTGGGTCGGGATTTCATCCTTTTCAAATTCAATCCGGTAATCGGTGAATACCGAGCCGGGGCTGGAGGTAAACGGGCAGCGGATCGCCGGATGGGTACCGAAGCAGAAGGGCATCACCTCATCACCGGGGTTGGAGACGTTGAAAGCCATTTTTACGGTATGGCCTTCCAGCGTATAGGTCAGCGTCAGCTTGAAGGGATACGGGTATTTGGAGAGGGAGTCCTCATCCTCTGTCAGGCTGAGGGTGACCGAATCCGCCGCCTGATGGACAACCGTCCATTCCCGGTCACGGGCAAAGCCATGCTGGCGCATCTGATACATTTTCCCCTTGATTTCGACCGACCCGTTTTCCAGTCCGCCGACGATCGGGAAGAGAAAAGGCGCGCTGCGTTTCCAGAACTGGCTGCCGTCCCAGATATATTCGTTTCCGTTTTCATCCCGCAGGGACTTCATTTCCGCTGCATAGCTGTTGATAACAGCGGTCATGATTCCGTTGGTGATCTGAATCTGCATGAAAAATCCCGTCCTTTCAGTGCACCGCATACAGGGTGCAGGTTTAATTTCAGTCTACAACATTTTCACCGGTCTGTCAATGATCGAGCGGGGAAATACCGGTTGTTTCGTACAAAAAGGTGTGCGGCGGTGAAAAACAAAATGTCGGTTTTTGGCAGGGTTGGTTGTTGAAAGGATGGAAAGGTTATGGTATAATAAAAATATATTTGCAGTGTGCGGCTGTTTCCGGTGCCGCCGGATAAGAAAGGATGTATGTTATGCTCACAGATATCGAAATTGCCCAGCAGGCCCATATGCTTCCCATTGCGGAGGTTGCCGCCGGTATCGGCATCGACGCGGATGACCTCGAATTTTACGGAAAATATAAAGCAAAACTTTCAGATGATCTTGCCCGCAAGGTCGCAGACAACCCCGACGGACGCCTTGTCCTGGTTACCGCCATCAACCCGACCCCTGCCGGTGAAGGCAAGACGACGACTTCGGTCGGTCTCGGCCAGGCAATGGCGCGTCTGGGCAAAAAAGCAGTGCTGGCGCTTCGTGAACCGTCTCTCGGCCCGGTTTTCGGCATCAAGGGCGGTGCTGCCGGCGGCGGATACTCTCAGGTTGTCCCGATGGAGGACATCAACCTGCATTTTACCGGTGATATGCACGCGATCACCTCTGCAAACAACCTGCTCTGCGCAATGATCGACAACCATATCCAGCAGGGCAACAAGCTGGGCATTGATCCCCGGCGGATTCTGTTCAAACGCTGCATGGACATGAACGACCGTGCACTCCGTCACGTCGTAGTCGGTCTGGGCGGCAAGGCCAACGGCGTACCCCGTGAAGACGGCTTTATCATTACGGTTGCTTCGGAAATTATGGCGATTCTCTGCCTGGCAGAAGACCTGATGGACCTGAAAAAACGGATGGGGGACATTCTGGTCGCCTGGACCTATGACAACCGTCCGGTTTATGCCCGTGACCTCAAGGCTGACGGCGCGATGACTGCCCTGATGAAGGATGCAATCAAACCCAACCTTGTCCAGACGCTGGAAAATACGCCGGTACTGATTCACGGCGGCCCGTTTGCGAACATTGCCCACGGCTGCAACTCGGTCCGTGCGACCAAACTTGCCCTGAAACTCGGCGATTACTGCATCACCGAAGCTGGTTTCGGTTCTGACCTGGGTGCAGAGAAGTTCTTTGACATCAAGTGCCGGTATGCAGGCCTGAAACCGTCCTGTGTTGTCGTTGTTGCGACGGTCCGTGCACTGAAATACAACGGCGGCGTCCCCAAAGCGGAACTTGCGGCAGAAAACGTTGAAGCACTGGAAAAGGGTATTGTCAACCTGAAAGCACATGTCGAAAATATGCACAAGTTTGGCGTACCGGTCGTCGTTGCAATCAACCGTTTCGGAACCGATACCGACGCAGAACTGGCCGTTATTGACAACTGCTGCCGGGAACTGGGCGTTGATTATGCGCTGTCCGAAGTCTTCGCAAAGGGCGGCGAAGGCGGCATTGAACTGGCCAAACGGGTTATCGATGTCATTGACCGCTGCGAGAACTGCGACAGCCTGCCAAAATTTGCACCGATTTACCCGCTGTCGATGACGATTGAACAGAAGATCGAAAAGATTGCAACCGAAATCTACGGTGCAAGCGGCGTCGCTTATTCGGCAGCTGCGAAAAAGGCAATTAAAGAGATCACCGACCTCGGCTTTGGAGAACTGCCGGTCTGCATGGCGAAAACCCAGTATTCTCTGTCGGACGATCCCAAAAAGCTTGGCCGTCCGCAGGGCTTTATCATTAATGTCAGCGAAGTCCGTCTGTCGGCTGGCGCCGGATTTGTCGTGGTCCAGACCGGTTCGATCATGACGATGCCCGGACTGCCGTCCCGTCCGAGTGCAGAACTGATTGACGTGGATGCAGAAGGACACATCAGCGGTCTGTTTTAATGAATTTTAAATAAATGTTTTGTGCCATCCGACAGTTTTCGGGCTGTCGGATGGCTTTTTCCGTTCTTTTAACCGGAATTTTGACAATTCTCTTGTAACTTCGGCAAAAATATATTATAATAACGTAATAGTCGGGCCTGATGAATACAGCCTGTACGGCTATCAGACATGGTTACGCAAGAATTTGGACGGAGGCTGTTTATGGCGGAACGTGTGAAAGAACTGCGCAGCGGACTGCGTGCTGTTTTTCGCCGGCTGGACAAGCCGATGTTTTTGCTGGTTCTGGCAGCGCTCTGCTTCGGATTTGTTATCCAGTATTCGGAGATGTCGGCCGGATTTATCACCCGTCGTTCGATGGCGACCCAGCTGATCGCCGGTGGAATCGGTGCAGTGGCGATGCTGCTGACAGCCGAGCTGGACTATCGTCAGCTGGCAGCCGGATGGCGGTTTCACCTGCCGGCTACATTGGGGCTGACGCTGCTGACCTTTACCAGTCTGCCGGTTGTCTACCGGCCGGAAGGTTCGGACGACAGCGCATGGCTCCGGTTGGGAATCTTTTCACTTCAGCCGGGAGAACTGCTGAAATTTTCGTTTATCCTGACGCTGGCCTGGCATCTGGACCGGGTGCAGGAACAGATCAATCATCCGAAAACACTGCTGCTTTTGTGCCTGCATGGTGCGGCACCCTGTGTGCTGATCTTTTTGCAGGGAGATATGGGCAGTGCGTTGATATTCTTTCTGATCTTTGTCAGCATGATATTTGTTTCAGGCCTGTCCTGGAAATATCTGGCATTGGGATTTGGATGTGCGGTCGGCTTAAGTCCAGTGGTGTGGATTCTGCTGCCGGATTACCTGAAAAACAGGTTTTTGGTTTTGGGCGATCTGGAAAACGCCTCGCTGAAAGAAGCCTATCAGCAGCTGATGGGCAGGCGGATTCTCGGCTCTGGGATGAGCTTCGGGAAGGGATTGTTTTCGAATGACTTCACCTATGTTTATGCAATCGAAAACGACCTGGTGATGGCACATATCGGCCAGGCGCTCGGATTTGTCGGAGCGGCCTGCGCCCTCTTGCTATTGACGGTGATTTGTGGTAAAATACTGTTAATCGCGAGATCTTCACGGGATTACCTGGGGTGCAGTATCTGCACCGGCGTTTTTGCGATGATTTTTTTTCAATCCGCACTCAATATCGGAATGGTCCTCGGACTGTTGCCGGTAATTGGCGTTACCTTGCCCTTTTTCAGTCAGGGAGGAAGCTCACTGGCGGTCAGTTGTCTGTCGGTCGGGCTGGTTTTGAGTGTCTCGGCGGCAGATCAGAAGCGCCGGGGAAGACGCCGAAGCTGATGACGCTATTCAGCAAATGATGCGGAAATTTACAGACTTACGCTTAATTTCGATGGTATCAAGAAAGGAAATATATGAGAGTTATTACCGGTACCGCAAGAGGACGAAAACTGGAAACGCTGGACGGTTTGGATGTCCGTCCGACTACCGAAATCGTCAAGGAAGCGGTTTTCAGCATGATTCATTTCCGTCTGCCTGCCTCGAATGTTGCAGATATCTTTGCCGGCAGCGGCCAGATGGGAATTGAGGCAATCTCCCGCGGAGCCAAGAAGGCCACTTTTGTCGACCAGTCGCGCGCTTCGATTGAGATTGTACGGCGCAATCTTGCCTCGACCGGGCTGGCCGGACAGGCAAATGTCGTGATGGACGGCGCCGAATCTTTCCTGGAACGCACCAGGGAAAAGTTTGATTTTATTTTTCTTGACCCGCCGTACAACCGCGGGTATGGAATGAAGCTTCTTCCGTTACTGGGACAGGCCCTTGCGCCTGGAGGGCTGGTTTTGTTCGAGCATTCCAGGGACGAGGTACTGCCGGAAGAAATTGGTGGGCTGAAACGGGTAAAAGAGTACCGTTACGGCAAAACCCTGATTACGACCTATACACATATTGATCCGCAGCAGGACGATTGACGGCCTGCCGGAAAGGGGACGTTTCATTGAATAAGACAGCAGTCTGCCCAGGCAGCTTTGACCCCATTACAGTCGGGCATCTGGACATTATCAGTCGGGCGGCACGGTTATTCGACCAGGTTGTCGTTCTGGTTTCGGTCAATGCGGCAAAGCATACTTCCTTTTCGCTGGAAGAACGAGTTGAGCTGGCGCGGAAGGTGACGGCGCACCTCGACAATGTCCGTGTCGAGAGCTTTGACGGGCTATTGGTAGATTATCTGCGGCGGCTGGGGGACTGCGCGATCGTCAAGGGGCTTCGGGCGGTTTCGGACTTCGAATACGAATTCCAGATGGCGCTTGCGAACAAAAAGCTGTATGACGGCGCGGAAACGATTTTTCTGACCACCGGAGCGGAGAACATGTATCTCAGTTCCAGTCTGGTCAAGCAGATTGCACATTTTGGCGGGGATATCAGCGGGTTTGTGCCCGACTGCATCCTTCAGGAGATCAAAGAACGTCTGGTGCTGTCTCAAAATGGAGACAGTACGGGGGCAGACAAATAATCAAGCCGTTTTTTGGGAAACAGACGGTAAAGAAAGGTAATCGCTATGGAAAAGATGGACAATTCGGTAGACAACATCCTTGGGATGATGGAAGGTATCCTTGAGACTGCGAAGGTTTTTCCAATGAGCCGCGGTCGGGTATTGATTGATCAGGAGCAGTTTCTGGATATGCTGGCGGATTTGCGTGCCCAGCTTCCCCGTGAGCTGGAGGACGCCAGAAGAATCGTTGCCGACCGCAACAATATTCTGGAAACCGCGAAAAAAGAGGCAGAGATGACCACCCGTGCGGCTGAAGAACGGGCAAGACGGCTGGTCGATCATGACGAGATCGTCAAGCAGGCACAGATGCAGGCAAATGAGATCATGAGCACGGCACAACTGCAGTCCCGTGAACTGAAAAAGGCTGCCATCGAGTATGCCGACAGCGTACTGGCACAGGTCGATGAACAGCTGAACAAATCTGTGATTGAAGTACGTCAGAGACGGCAGGGCTTCCGTAACCACTGATTGGGGTACGGGGCGGATACAGCCGGATAATGGATATCAGGTCAGGCTCAAATGGGTCTGGCCTTTTGGGTTTTCAGGAGGTGGCGGGATTGGAGCAGGATATTGTCAGTTCGCTGTTTATTGAGCGTTTTTGGATAGGACGGCCGGTGCCAGCAGAGAGTTACCTTTCACGGCTGCCGGTGGTGCGGCAGCTGCGCAAGTCGGGAGGAATCCGGCTGGACAGCCAGGTCACCTTTTTTGTTGGAGAAAACGGGGTCGGCAAATCGATGCTGATTGAAGCGCTGGCAGTTGCGGTCGGTTTCAACCCGGAAGGCGGGACCATCAATTTCAATTTTTCCACCCAGGACTCCCATTCCGAACTGTACCAGTACCTGAAAATTGTCCGTGGGGGCAAACGGCCGCGGACCGGCTTTTTTCTGCGTGCCGAAAGTTTTTACAATGTGGCGACTGAGGTCGACAGGCTGGAGGAGACACCGGGACCATCGCTGTTGGCCAGCTACGGCGGTGTATCGCTGCACCACCAGTCGCACGGCGAAAGCTTTATGGCACTGGTCGAGAACCGCTTCGGCGGACAGGGACTGTATATTCTGGACGAACCGGAGGCGGCGCTTTCACCGATGAAGCAGATGCAGCTTCTGTGTGAGATTGACCGCCTGATCAAGGACGGGAGCCAGTTCATCATCTCAACCCACTCGCCGATACTGATGACCTTTCCGGGTGCAGAGGTCTATCAGCTATCCCGGCAGAAGATTCAGAAGGTCGACTACCGCGAAACGGAACATTTTCAGCTGACAAAGGCGTTTTTGAACGCACCGGAGAAGATGCTGGGGTATCTGCTGAAGGACGGGGAAAGCCCGTCAGGTCGATGATTCGGCGAGCGGTGGTGTATTGCACACCGGCACTGAATATGTTAAAATAAAGTTAGAATCCTGTAAAAGAATCGAAATCTGCCGTGAAAGGAAGATGACAATGTTGGATAAAAAATATGACATCGTTTCCATTGGTGAAATCATGATCGATATGACCCAGGTTGGAATAAACAGTCAGGGAAATCCATTATTTGCCGCATATTCGGGCGGCGCACCTGCCAATATTGCTGTAGCAGCTTCCCGCCTTGGTTCAAAGACGGCTTTTATCGGCAGGATTGGGAATGATGTATTGGGACAGGGGCTGCGTGAAGTCCTCCAAAACAACGGCGTGGATGACCGCGGGGTATCGGTTGACCCGACTGCGCCGACGACGATTGCACTGGTCAAGGTGGATGAAAATGGCGAACGGGATTATACTTTTCTGCGCAGTTCCGGTGCGGATATTCAGCTGTCTGTCGCAGATTTGCCGGACGGAATCGTCGAAGAGGGGAAGATTCTGCATTTTGGGTCGATCAGCCTGACCGACGAACCGACCCGCAGTGCAACCCTGACCGCAATCGAAAGAGCGCGCAAGAGCGGTGCAATGCTCAGTTTTGCACCGAGTTTCCGTGGTCCTCTCTGGGAGGATGAGGCGGAAGGAATTGAACTGGTCCGTGGACTGATTCCGCATTGTGACGTGCTGAAGCTGTCGAGAGAGGAAATGCTGTTGTTTACCGGTACCGCCAATTATGCACAGGGAAGCGTGCAGCTGGCGGAAATGGGGCCGTTTCTTGTACTGGTCACGCTTGGCGAGGATGGCGTATTTTACCGGATGGGCGGCCTGACCGGCCATGTCGCAGCCCAGAAGATCGTCGTCTCCGATACCTTTGGCGCAGGTGCGACGTTTATGGGCGCCGTGCTCTCCAAACTCAGCCAGATGGAAGACCCGCGCACGATTGACCAGCAGACATTGGAAGAAGTGCTTTACTTTGCCAATACGGCCGCTGGCATTACGACCTCGCGTCCGGGTGCAATCCCTGCAATGCCGACGCTGGAAGAGGTTATCAGTTACTGAGACAAAGCAGCAAGCCGTCCGCCGCAGATTTTCCTGCGGAAGGGCGGCTTGCTTTTTCTTGCATGTTATTGTGCGGGGTGAGCCTGTTCTTTTTGCAGGGCATATTTGCGCTGGGTGGCAAGCCCGCCGCGGATATGCCGTTCCTGTTTGTTGATGTCCAGCAGACACCGGACCTCCTTGTACAGTTCCGGGCTGACCTGCCGCAGACGGACGGTTACGTCTTTATGTACCGTTGATTTTGAGACGCCAAACTGTCGGGAAGTGTCGCGGACAGTGCTCTTTTTTTCCAGCATATACTGTGCAAGCTGGACACAGCGTTCGCCTGTGCTGAAAAACTTCGGTGTAGCGGTATTTGTTTTCAATCATAACCCCTCCGGTTCCTTTGCTGTTATGAGAAAGTATGCGCGTCCGGAGGGGTTTATGTATGACAGGCGGGAAGAACGCCTGTTTTAGGGCAATCAGTTTTGGGTGAAAATCTGCTGGCCGGTAATCAGCGGATAGGAGATAACGCTGCATCCATCCAGATTTTCATTTGCCAGCCTGACGGCTGTAATCTGCTGGTTTTCATAGGTGGTATAGTAATAGATTCCCTTGCTGGTATTGCAGCAGGAGGTGTAGACGGTAATTTCATAGCCGTCCTCTGTTTTGGCAGAGCCGCGGGTCTGATGCACCGAACCCAGGATATGGAAAAACTGGCTGACGCTTTCCGATTCAGAGCAGCCGCAGACGGAATTGAGCCGGGTAAAGGCTGCACGAACAAACCGTGATGTGGACGACAGGTCGCCCGGCAGTCCAAGGCCGCCCATCCCAAGGCAATAGGGACGAAGCGGCAGTTGCGGACAGAAACGGTTGACCGGTGGTTCTGCGGTCAGGTTCATATAGTTGCTGAGATTAAACATTTGGTAATCAAATGGTGGATTATTGGTCAAAACGCCCACCGGATTGTCGTATATTTTGAGTCCGTCTGCCGTCTGTTCCATCGTAATCGTACCGGTTTTGTCGCCAATCATCCAGTGCAGCGGCGCAAGCGGCATGGACTCTGAAAAGGGAAGATCGACCAGATGGATGCGTTCCAGCAGCCGCCGTGCATCTTCAAGGGTTGCGCATTGTCCAAGAATCCACGGAATCAGCTCAAACGGTGCGACATTGTCTTTGCCGTCCTTTTCAGGAAAGTAGACAGCATTTCCGGGAAAATTCAGCCCGGCGATTGCCAGACCTTTTTCGTTGGCAGCATCGTAATAAAGCGGATATCCTTCCCGGACAATCGCCATCCCGATGATCGCATAATGGCTGTCAATGGTGCCCATTTTGCGGAAGTGGAACGGGTAATGCCGCGGGGTGATGGCGACCGTTTCGCCGTAAGAGTAGGACAGGTCGAGGGTACGGCCAAAATAATGGTCGGCGGTCTGGAAAGAAATGGCGGTGCACATGGTGAAAATACCTCCTGTAGATAAATTTTTTGCAAAAAAGCTTGACTGTAAAGTGGGTTGATACTGTACAATACAGGTGAAAGAGGTGAACCGGAATGACAATCAAGGAACTTGAAGCGAGAACCGGCATGGAGCGGGCCAATATCCGCTTTTATGAAAAGGAAGGGCTGCTCTCTCCCAGACGGCTGGACAATGGGTATCGGGATTATTCGGAAGAAGACGCCGACCTGCTGCTCCGGATTAAGCTGCTGCGCAGTCTGCACCTGCCGCTGGACGAGATACGGGAAGTAAAGGAAGGAAAAGCGACCCTTGCCGCAATTCTCGACCGTCAGCAGCAGAGGCTTTCCAGTGAGGAAAAGGAAGTCGCACTTGCCGGGAAAGTCTGCCGGGAAATCCGTCAGGAAGGCGCACCCTTTGAACGGCTGGATGCCGAAAAGTATCTCCGGCAGATTGCCGGGAGCGGTTTGCCGACGGAGCCTGCTCCTGCAAAACCTTCCTATTTCTCCGAACCGGAACGAAAGGATGCACTGCCTTACGCATTTACCCCTTTCCGTCGTTTTTTTGCGCGGAGTCTCGATCTGGGAATCTATGGATTGCTGTTTAATTTAATTTTGTCGCGGTTTGTACCCGTCAGAATTCTGGCCGGTTCGTTTTGGCTTACACTGTTGAGCAGCTATGTCAGCTATGGCGTTATGTTGTTGGTCGAGCCGCTTTTGCTGCATTATTTTGGCTGTACGCCGGGAAAATGGCTGTGGGGATTGCGGGTGGAAGGTCCGGAAGGGAAACTTTCGCTGCGTGAAGCCAAAGAACGAACTATGGAAATGTTTGGTCGGGGAATGGGCTGGGGAATACCGGTCTACAGCCTGTGGCGGGAGTTTGTCTGCATCCGCAGATGCCTGGAAAATGAGATTCAGACGTGGGATAACGGGATATATTATTCGGTGGATGAAAGGAAAACCGGATTGCGTGCGGTGGGATACCTTGCCGCCAATGGCGTTGGAGTCGGAGCGCTGGCATTTGTCATGCTGATGCAGCTGCTGCCGCCCAACCGTGGCGCACTGACACCGGCGGAATATGCGGAAAACTATAACTATTATGTGGGCTATTTTGAGCTGTCCGGACAGAGTTTTCAGCTGGATGAAAACGGACAATATGCTCCGCTGCCTGACCCGCCCGGAACCTACACCATTTATCTGTCAGAAACAGTTGTCCCGGAATATACCTATCAGCTGGAAAACGGGAATATCCGTTTCATTCAGATGGAAATGTCTTCGGATGCTTCGCCCATCTCAAGCGGCGCCAACGATATCATGTTGTCGGTGCTTGCCTATGCGGGCGCCGAATGTAAAATCACAGACATTTTCGGACTGTTGCGGTCGATTGATGCGATCAATACAAACGCACTGACCAGTTACTCGATGGACATTCCGGGAGGGAGTGCCGTCTGGACGGTGGATTCCAAAGGGTATACCGGAGCGCCGGGAGTCGGTTTGTTTGCCGATGAGGGGACAGAACACTATTTTAACCAGGTGCTGACGATTGAATGTACCGGGTCATAAAGCGTAATTCGGGGTTATCCTGCCAGAACGGGATAACCCCTTTTTTCATCTGCTCAGCCGGGAGATACGTTCCCGTTCGGTTTCGGTCCGCATCAGTGGGCTGACACTGGGAGGTGCTGTCTGGATATCATGCGCCAGATCGGCAAGCCGGTCGGACGCATTGACCGGCATCTCGCCGGATAGCCAGGTATGGCCGTCACGTTTTTTCTTCATGACACCGTCTCCTTTCTGTTCCCGAAGACAGTATCCGCAGCAAACGGCTGATTATTCGCCCGGCTTTTTGTTTTGCGGCACGATGACCCGAAAACCTGCCTGTGCCAGACAAACACAAAGCGGGGTATAG
>CALXCO010000028.1 GCA_944386805.1 uncultured Clostridia bacterium | reverse complement strand
ACGTCTGATACAATTCTCAAGCTTCTCTGTCGTTCGTTTGACTCGTGTCTCACGCGACAGCTTGATTATAATACCACTTCTCCCGACAAATGTCAACACTATTTTTTCGTTTCAGAAGAATCCATTATTTTTCTTGTAAATCGATCGTTCTTTTATTGAAAAGCTCAACAGCTAATACACTTGTGCTTAATTGGCACACAAAAATTTCTTCCTGTACGCAAAAAGGACGCGAATACTGCTTCGCGTCCTCTTTATCCAATCGCTATTTATTTTTGTTGAGTTTCAGCACCAGGCGTATAATGAACAGCCATCCGGAAGACGATTAGTCCAACTACAAACAGAATTGCAATCATTCCAACACCCAGATTAATGTTACCGGTAATATCCGAAATAATGCTGACAATTCCTGTCCCGAAAAAGGATGCGCCTTTACCGCAGATATCCATCAAGCCGAAATACTCGCCCGACTTTTCTGCCGGAACGATTTTTGCAAACCAGGAACGGGACAGCGCCTGAATCCCACCCTGAAACATACCGACTGCGACTGCCAGAATCCAGAAGTGGATTTGCAGACTCATAAAGATTGCAAAAACTGCGATGCCAAAATAGGCAATGATGCAAACGGTAATCAATTTGTAGGATGCAATCTTTTGCGCCAGTCTTCCAAAGATAATTGAGCATGGAAAAGCTACAAACTGCGTTACCAGAAGTGCAAGCAGAATCCCTGTCGAATCCAATCCAAGCGCTGAACCATACGCAGTCGCCATATCAATGATCGTATATACGCCATCAATATAAAAGAAGAAAGCAATCAGGAACAACAAAATATGTTTTTCGTTTCCCAATCCGGCCAGTGTCTTTCCCAGCCGTTTAAAGCTGTCTCCAACTGCGCCCGGTTTACGTTCCACCCAGTGCTTTTGTTTATAGATGCGCAGAAGCGGAATTGTACTGACTACCCACCAGACCGCAACAATGATAAAGGCAATCATCATAGCTTGTGTCATAGACAGCCCGGTCTGGCCGGTCGTCAAGACTATCGCAAGGCAAAGTAAAAATGGAACACAGCTTCCAATATACCCCCAGGCATACCCCTGCGACGATACGTTATCCATACGATCCGGCGTTGTGATATCCGAAAGCATTGAATCATAAAAAATCAGGCTGCTGGAATAACCCACCTTGGCAATTACAAAAATAATCAGGAAAACCATCCATTGCTGTGCAAATCCCAGCGCCAGGCATCCTATACAACCAATCGCCAGCGCTGCCACAAAAACCGGCTTTTTAAAGTTGCGATAATCTGCAAACGTTCCGCCAATCGGGCCGATCAGCGCGACCAGCAGGGTTGAAATAGAGGTTGCATACCCCCAGTATGACAGATAGTCAACCTCCGAAAGTCCGCCCAGGTCGGCAAGGTAATTGAAGTAGATGGGGATGATTGTTGATACCAGCAGAACGAACGCCGAATTTCCCACATCATACAGGACCCAGTTTTTTTCAGCCCTTGTCAGGCGGAAAGAAAAAAGCGATTTCATAAACTTCCGCTCCTTTTTAATTTATTGGCCATTCACGAATATCAGTCCGGTACAACCGATTCAAAGTTCAAATCATAGGCTGTATCCGACAGATTCCCAGCCTGGAATCCCTCAATCAGCCGAACTGCGACCGGGACAGCCTTCTGATACAGCTGCTCCAATTCGACGCAGATCTCTTCACAAACCGGGTTCGGCGAAACACTGATCATCATGCCCGAAAGATCGTCATACCGTCCTATTATGCGCATCCCAATTTCCAGCGCTTTTCTCTTTGCCGGCTGAGGAGCCAGCAAAAGCTGATGATAACCGTTCATCCGGTGCAGACATTTTTGAATCTGATGAGCAGAAACGCCCGTAAAAAACCGGCTGATAACACTGGCATTGGTAAGTGTGGGGTGGATGTGTTCCGTCAATGGATGAGAAACAGGGTTCAGTCCATCACAGCACATCAGCAGGCGGTCAAACTCACTTTCAATCTCGGCATGGGAAATACCCGTTTGCTCGACCTTTTGGTTAATCAGGCCATGGCAGGCGCTGTCCAGCGCAAAATGACACAAAAATCCATATAAATAGGATGTGCCTGCACGATTGGCGAATCCGGTCCGGACAAGCGGCTGCGACATCTGCCCAAACAGTTCCCGACCACTCTGATTATGCAGTTCTCCGCCAAATTTGCCAAGTGCATTGGAAAACAACGGCTGATAATAGAAGAAAAGGTCGGGTCCGTGTAATCCGATTGCATAAAGTTCCGGATATGTCTGAACAATTTTTTTATTCTCCGGCGTCAGGTGCTGTGCAACCTCCCTGCCAAACCTGAAATGTGCGTATGTTGACGGCATAAAAACTCCTTCCGGTTACCCTTTTTATCTGAAAGTGACTTATTTCTTCATATATATAACATATCATAACCAATCACATCCAGTCAAGAAAAAGATGCACAACAATGGGTCTTTACCCCTATTTTTTACACAAATTTTAATTGAAAACAAATAATTTACCCGCCTGTTATTCTTCTCTTTTTGATGGGAATGTCATATTTTTGGCAAAATCGCCTGTCTAACTGGTTTGCCTATTGTATGATGTAAAAGGCTGTGCTATAATCTACTTCGTCATGAAGAACAGAAAAGGAGTGCCATTTTTGTGAATTATATATTAGAACTGTTGATTATCCTGTCGATTTCATTTGTCGGCGAACTGCTTCATTCGGTTATTCCTCTGCCGGTACCGGCCAGCATTTATGGTCTGGTCATTATGCTGGTTGGGTTAATGACCGGCGTCCTCAAGCTGGAAAAGATCGAAAAAACAGCCCGGTTTCTGATTGATATCATGGCCATCATGTTTATCCCGGCCGCTGTCGGTCTGATGGAACAGTGGAGCAGCCTTAGTTCCTTCCTGATTCCTGCGGCAGTCATCACAATCGTGGTAACCGTCATTGTACTGGTCGTAACCGGCAGAGTTACCCAGTGGGTCATTAGAAAGGAGAATAAAAAATGAAAGACATCCTGTTTTCGTCGGTTTTCTTCGGCGTCTTCGTCAGCCTGTTCGGGTATGAACTGGGCGTCTTGCTCAAAAAGAAACTGAAATGGGCAATTCTCAACCCTCTGCTGATTGCGATTATCTTTGTCATTGTCGTGCTGCGCCTGTTGAAAATTGATTATCAGACCTATTATGATGGCGCACAATATCTGAGCTACCTGCTGACTCCTGCGACTGTCTGTCTCGCGGTGCCGCTTTACGAACAGCTTATGGTATTGAAACGGCATTGGAAAGCAATTCTGACCGGCGTTATTTCCGGCGTACTCTCCAGCCTGACCAGTATTTTGATCCTGGCACGGCTGTTCAGCCTCAGCCATGAACAGTATGTCACCCTGCTTCCCAAGTCGATCACCACTGCCATCGGAATGGGCGTCTCCGAAGAGCTGGGCGGTATTGTAACGGTAACGGTTGCTGTTATTATTATCACCGGCATCCTCGGAAACATCATTGCCGAAGCAGTCTGCAATCTCTTCAAAATTGAAGAGCCGATCGCAAAAGGACTTGCAATGGGAACCGCAGCCCATGCAATCGGTACAGTCAAAGCGATGGAAATCGGTGAGGTCGAAGGTGCGATGAGCAGCCTTGCGATTGCCGTTTCCGGGTTATTGACGGTAGTCGGTGCATCCGTCTTTGCTCAATTTCTTTAAACAGCCAAAAATCCTCTCCGGGTTTCAAAACCTGGAGAGGATTTTTTATCTTTTGCTATTGTTTCCATCCTTCGATTCGGCTTCTGTCTTCTCTGTCAGCAAAATACCGCATTCTCTCAGCTTATTGCATATCCGCAGATAGGACTGTTCATCCGGACAGGAAACGGTATGAGTATGGATGCCGTCACTGAGGGTAAGCAGAGGAGCAGCATTTTTTTCCTGCAACGCATGGTACAGCTCCTCGGCATCAAATCGTGAAAAAATCCGCAGCGGTGCCGAAATCACGCCGTAAACCGGATGCTCGACCGCTATGTCCAATACCGCGCCCCCATTATCTACGATTGTATACAATTCTTCCAGCAGCTGTTCGCCGGTATGGCAGCAGGTCAGTATCCGCACAAAGCCTGACTGGCCACTTTGCAAACGATATCCACGGGCAGTCGATACAATATCCACGCCTCCTGCCCGCAATAAAGCGATATCTCCGACAATAATCTGTCTGGACACCCCAAAACGTGCCGCCAATGCACTGGCACTCAGGGTCACCCCGCGATTTTCTGACAGCAGCGACAGAATTTGTTCCCGTCTTTCAGAAGCCGGCAATGCCATAATAGACACCTTCCCCCAATTGTTCTCCCACTTATCAAAGGAGTTTTATTTTTTTACATCATACAGCTGCAGCGGTCTTTTCATCCGTTGTCTGAAAACTTCCGCAAAGCGTCCGACCAGCACCGCTGTGCAGAGCGTTCCCCAACCAATTCCGATAATCGAACCGGTAAACACAAAGGACAGCACACAGGTCAGGCACATCATACTGATATCAAACGTATACTTCATTTTACCAAACTGCCAGCCGACTGCCCACGCCAGACAGTTGACCATTCCATCCGGAGCATTTGGTACCAGGTCCATCCCGACCGCCAGTGTAACCCCGAAAGCGGTCAGCAAAATGGCCGCCGCCATCAGCAAAAATCCATCGACATAGCCTTTCGCGGTAAACGCAAGCAGATTGTCAAAAAAGTCAACCAGCCTTCCCACCAGCAAGGTCATCGGCAATTGCAGGATAATTTTGAGTTCCAGCTTTTTACGCAGCAGCATCTCGACAAGAATAAACAGAAAATACAGAATAATGGTACAGGTTCCCAGTGTAAGACCGGTCAGCTAGCTGACACAATACGGAACGGAATTGATTGCCGCGACACCCAGGCCTGTCTTTGTATTCAGCACAATGCCAAAACACAGCAGAACCATTCCTGACAGATAAACCGGTATCCGTACCGGCATGAGCAGTCCGGTTGCAGCAGATTGCCCGACCGTGTCCGTGCTTGCAGAGATTGCGGCTTCATTTCCATTCATGTTGGCGCATCCTTTCATCCTGTCCGACCAAAATATTCATATGAAATTATTATAGCGGAAAAATACCGAAAAAACAAGCCAACTTACCGCCATATCTGACATTTACACAAATAAAAAAGGACCAGAGCAAATTCTCCAGTCCTTTCTGTCTGTAATACAGCCTGTCTACTTATCAGCGGGCAATATAGGTATAGGGGTCACAGGTACGGTTGTTGATATGTACCTCGAAATGCAGGTGATTACCGGTTGCGTAGCCGGTCATGCCGACCTTACCGATGACGTCACCCTGTGCGACCTCCTGACCGACCGATACATTCAGCGAGCTGCAATGTCCATACAGGGTACGAACGCCGTTGCCGTGGTCAATAACGACACAGTTGCCGTAGGTATAATACCATCCGGCGACAACGACCGTACCGGAAGCTGCGGCATAGATATCCGTGCCGGCATCAATCGCAAGGTCAACACCCTGATGTCCGTCTTCTCCATAATAGCAGGTTTCTGTACCGCCATTATTCGGAAGCGGCCAGATCAGGCTTTCTGTCAGAACACCGCTGCCCGTATCACCGTAGTAGCTTGCACTGTAGCTGACACTGCTCTGAGTGCCTTCGGTCATCGTCTGGGTAACCGGTTCAACCAGTACCTTCTCCGACAGAATTACACGTTCTGTCTCACGGCCATTGACCGTCACGACATTCGCAGTAACCGTCTTGCTGCCGTTGACTCCCTGTGTAATGATTTCGGCCTTTCCGCTGGACGAGACGCCTTCTACTACCTCGGTGCTGAACGGAATCGAAACCGTTTCGGTAACCTTTCTGGTGCAGGCAACCTGAACCAGCGGCTCCTCAACTTTTACTTTCAGAATATCGCCGGCAGTCAGGTCATCGGTAGCCAGCTCGCCGTTGAGAGCGGTAAAGCGGTCAACTGTCATGCCATAGTACGAAGCGATTGTCTGCTCGGTATCACCGCTGCGGACAACATATTCATAGGTCTCCGTAACCTTGGATTCAAGAACAGATTTGATGCCCGAATAGGTCAGCAGGTCACTGGCAGGATAAGTCCCGTCCACCAGCTGGATATCACGGGTAAAATCAACGGTTTCTCCTTCTTCACCGGTCATGTACAGTGCTTTAAAGCTGTCCAGAATATTGCGCAGGCTGGAAGCAGAAGAATAGGCGCCATAAAACTGACCGTCGATATACAGGCCGCATCCTTTGACGGTAGCCTCAGCAGAAGCAGATACCATCTCGACTTCTGCGGGCAGGAACCCAGTCGATGCTACAACCGCCGTCGGCTGTGCATCCATGACCACTGCGGTCGGCTGCGTTTCCGTTTCTCCAACGGACATGGTCACGCTGGTATTCTGAGAAAACAGGTCATCGGGCAGTTTGGACATCCAGCCGCCGCAAAATTCTCTGACGCAGCCGGACAGTGCTATAATTCCAACCGCAGGCAGTACGACTGCCAAAAAGCGGCCAAATTTCTGCATATAATCTTTTTGTTTTTCCTGATGCAATGGAAGATACTCCTTTCGTTTACAGGTTACAATCGGCCAGCCGACCCAATCGCTGATTTCCCGACAGCAATGACAGCCTGTCCGTTTCCCGCCAGACAGGTGCATAAACCCGGTTGTATACGAAAATAATTACAAACCGGTAACGGCTAAACCTGCATTCATTATATCACATTTTCAGGAGATTGCAACCGAAAAGCGTCGTTTCAATCCTGTCCAGAATAAATATTGTACAAATACACAAGGTTTTTCCACGTTGTTTCACGTGAATATGCGCAGTTGGCAAAAAGATCTGCCACTTTTTTGACATTTAGGTCAAATAATTAACAATTTTGTCTGCTGTAAAATCGGATGAATTGCCCGTTTTTGCATGAAAATGCAGTCGAAGTAAGCTGTATTTTCTTGCAGATAAAAATATTTTTTAATCGGGAAGCAGCCTTGCCAGCAACATATTGGATACCAGCATCCCCTCTTCTGTCAGAAAAACACGGCTGCCGTCAACCTCTAAAAGACCTGCTCTTTCATAAACCGCGGCTTTCTTTAAAAACTGGCGCTGTGCCTGTTCATCAAATGACGGGTCCTTTTTGCCAATCTCCGAAAGATCGACCCCTTCATCCAGCCGTAAACCCAGCATCAGCCTTTCCGCTGCGTCCTGAACCGCCCCGCTCTCTTCCCGCAGACTGCATCTGCCGTCTGTTTCTATATATTGCTGTAAATCCGGCGGATTATAAAAACGTCTGCCGTCGATACAGGAATGTGCGGCAGGACCAAATCCGAGATAGGGCTGGTCCCGCCAGTATTTCAGATTATGGTGGCTCTCAAAACCCGGCAGCGCAAAATTGGAAATTTCATAATGGTGATAACCCGCCTGCCGCAATGTCCGGGCAACCGTCAGGTAAAAATCGGCGGTTTCATCTTCCGATACACACAACTGTCCGGCATTTTTCCGATAAAATGGGGTTCCTTCTTCGATCTTTAACAGATAGCAGGAAACATGCTGCGGTGCAAGGGCAAGGATCTGTGACAACGTAACACGCAGACTATCTGCTGTCTGATAGGGAATCCCCAGCATCAGGTCTACGCTGATATTAGAAAAACTAGCCGCTTTTGCATCGGAAACGGCCTGTACTGCCCGTTCATAGGTGTGTCTGCGCCCCAGCGCCTTCAGTTCCCGGTCAATCGCCGACTGAACACCAAAAGAAAGCCGGTTAATTCCCAATGCGGCAACTGCTTCCAGATATGCCTGGTCAACAGTTTCAGGATTAGCCTCCATTGTAACCTCTGCATCCGGCAGTAACGCAAAATTTGTCTTTACTGCATGGACAATTCTTTCCAGTTCCGAAGGGGTCAGCAAGGATGGCGTTCCACCGCCAAAAAATACCGTATCTGCTTTTAGACCGCGGTTTTTCCAGCCAAACATCTCCTGTTCCAACGCATCCAGATACCCTGCTTTCTGATCCTGACGGACGCGGGAATAAAAATCACAATAGGAACATTTGGATGCGCAAAACGGGACATGGATATAAACTCCGATTCCTTTTTGGGAAACAGACTCAAACTGTCGTTCCATATCATCGCTCCATCTGCTCAATCAGTCCGATGACCGCGGACAGGTCAGGTGCTGTTCCGGTCAGAATCGGTTGTATTTCTTCATCCGGCTGAGTCAGGTCGGGCACCATCACCACCGCACATCCGGCCCGCCATGCCGATAAAACACCATTGGGAGAGTCCTCCAGCGCCAGACAGTCCTGCGGACGTTCGCCGAGCTGCTTACACGCATAGAGATAGACATCCGGCATCGGCTTTCCATTCTCGACCATTGTTGCACAGACCAACTGATCCAGATACGGCAGTACGCCGATTTCGGTCAGATAACGTGTTGCCCGCTCTTCATCTGTCGCCGTTGCGACCGCGGTACGGATATCTTTTTCACGAAGCCACCTCAGCAGTTCGAGTGCACCTTTTTTTCGTTCCAGGCCATATTGCGCAAGCGCCTGCGCGACCAGCTCTTTACGGCGTTCTCTGACGCGGGCATAATCAAAATTTTCACCCAGTTCAGCTTTCAGATATGGTGCCGCATATTTACCCGCCAGACTCCTGATGTGCAGCGCATGATGGCGCTGCATGTTGAATCCCATCTCCTGCGCTGCCTGACACCAGCAGCGAACCAGATGTTTTTCGGTATCGATCAGCAGTCCGTCCATATCGAAAATGACGGCACAAAGCGGATGCGGGAAAGCGTTTGGTGTTTGCATATTGTTCTTCCTTTCAATTGTTGTCAGATGCTTTTGACGGAACACCACACAGTTTTTCGGACACTGTTAGATTAAAGAAATGAATAAACGGCCCCAGTCCCAGCGCACAGAACAGCGTTCCCAGCCCAACGATGCCGCCCAGTACCCAACAAATCAGTGAACAGGCCGCATCGGTAAAAATCCTGCACCAGAAATACGGAATGGGCAGGCGGTCCCGCATGATAATAGACAGGCTGTCATATGGCGAAATTCCCAGATCTGCCGTCTGATACAACGAAGCAGACAGGCTCAACACCAGTACACCGCCACCCATCAGCACCAGCCGCGGCAGAAATCCGTCCGGTACCGTCCAGAAAGAGGTAATCAGCCGGGTATAAAAAGACGCCAGTATCCCCACACAGAACCAGTTAACAAAGGTCCCGATGCCAATATACCGTCTTCCGAGCAGAATCTCGACCAGAAAGAAAAGGCTGTTGATCATAATCAGCATAATCGAAAAATCGATTCCGAGTCTGTCTCCCAGTGCCATAACCATTGCACTGCTGGGGTCGTTGCCCATCAGTGATATTTTAAACAGGCTGATTCCCAGACCCATGATGATAATTCCGAAGCACATGACCAGTACCCGGCGAAGATCGAATTTTATTTTCATCTCAATACCTTCCTGTATCAAAATTTATCAATCTGCCGTTTTCCCCTGCAACAAATTCTTCCGGCTGCCTTTACTGTCCATCTTTTCGGCCACAAGCGCCGCCGCTACTGCGCCGAGCACCAGCAGACATCCGATTCCC
This sequence comes from uncultured Clostridia bacterium, assembly GCA_944386805.1. Taxonomy (GTDB): domain Bacteria; phylum Bacillota; class Clostridia; order Oscillospirales; family Ruminococcaceae; genus Faecivivens. The sequence continues at coordinate 19,906 of CALXCO010000028.1, read as the reverse complement.
TTTTTCAGCGTCATTTCTTCCTTTAAAATCAGCCAACCAGCCGCTACACTGGTGATCGGTTCCAGCAGACAGAAAATAGCCGCTGTCGATGCACCCAGTTCCCGTATGCCGAGCTGCAAAAGTGCAAACGCAAAGAAGGAGGTACAGATGGAAATAATAAAGGTATACAGCATTGCTTTGGGCGGCAGTGCAAAATGAATCTGCTGCATCGGCAGATTGACAATCATCACCGCAACCGCATTGCTCAGTGCCATATAGCAGGAAACTTTTGTCGCGTCCATATCCCGCAGCGCAGTATGTTCCATTCCGGTCATATACCCGGAATAGGTGATCGAAGACGCAATTGCCAGAATCAGTCCCGGCAGCATCGCTCCCAGACCACCATTTCCGGTAAAACTGGCAAAACATCCGACACCACCGGCCGCCAGCACCAGTGCACAGCATTTTCCAATTCCCATCCGCTGCCGGAATAAAACCAGACAAAACAGGGCTGTGAACAACGGATACAAAAAGTGCAGCGTTGTTGCCGTTCCGATTCCGATATAATCATACGACGCGTACAGCATAAATGTTGTGCTGGCACGCAGTCCGGCGCCAATCGCACAGATCAGCAAAAACTGACGAAAGGTGAGACGAAACGGAATTTTCCGCACCGCCATAATTACCAGCAGCACCGGAACCGCCATCAGATTGCGGTAAAACGTCAGGGTCAGCGCGTTGCTTCCCATCTCATAAGTTTTGCTGGCCAACACCGGTGTTATTCCAAAAAGTGCCGCAGAAATACAGGTCATCACGACACCTTTGACAAAATGTGAGCCTTTTACTGTCATCAAAACAATACCCTCTCTGTTTCTGCAACTTCCGACAACGGGTACTGCCTTTTAGAGCAGTACCCGTTGATCTGACAGCATTATTTTTTTACCGGTTTCTTTCCGGATTTGCCAAACGCCGCGTTGTTCCGGTTGGCAAACTGTGAGCGCCGGGACGGACGGGAATGACGAACTGGTTTAGGCTGTGCCTTTTTTGTTTCCGGATGGGAAACAGACCGTTTTTTATCCGCGGCCTCTTTTTTGACAACTGTCCGCTCAAGCAGAACGATATTTTCAACATGATGTGTCCAGGGGAACATATCCACCGGCTGAATTCTCCGTACCTGGTAAGCAGGCTGTTTTCCAGCTGTCAGCTGTTTGAGATCACGAGCCTGTGTCTCAGGATTACAGGAGATATATACGATTTTTTCCGGCATACACCGCAGCACGGCGGACAAAAATTCCCTGCTCGCACCTGCACGCGGCGGGTCCATGAACAGCACATCAATTTTTGTTCCATTCTCCTGTCCGGTCAGATCGGTCATATATTCTCCTGCATCTGCACAAACAAACGCTGCATTTTCAATTCCGTTTTCCCGCTTATTTTTGCGCGCATCAGCGACCGCATCGGCATTCAGTTCGACGCCAATCACCTGACGAGCGCTGGAAGCTGCCGCAAGACCAATCGTACCGATTCCACAGTAAGCGTCCAGCACTGTCTCACGTCCGGTCAGATCGGCAAAGTCAATCGCCGTCTGGTACAGAATCTCCGTCTGGACAGGGTTGACCTGATAAAACGATTTGGGCGAAATCCGGAAGGTCAGTCCGCACAGAACATCCTCTATATATCCGTCGCCATACAATACCTCTTCCCGTTCTCCCAGCAGCAGATTGGTTTCGCTGTGATTGACGGTAAAAACGACGGTTGTAATTTCAGGATGGGCACGCAGCAGTGCCGCAACAAAATTCTTTTTGGACGGAAAAACTGGCGTTCCCGCAACCAGTACCACCATAATCTGTCCGGTCGCAAACCCTCTGCGAATCAGCAGGTGCCGCAGAAATCCGCCCTCACCTTCGGTCCATGCGGTCATCTTAAAGGCTGCCAGCAGTTTCCGAACAGTGATTGCAATCTCCGAAGCCACACTGTCTTCAATCATACACCGGTCCACTACCGTGATTTTATGTTCCCTGGACTGCCAGACACCGGAAATTATTTTATGCTGGCGGGTCATGCCGAACGCGACCTGTACCTTATTGCGGTAATGGGTCGGGTTTTCCATCCCAATAACCGGCTGTACACGGCCATAATGTCCCAGCAGTTTAATGACCTGTGACTGCTTCCAGTGCAGTCCATCCTGATAGGAGAGGTTCTGCATCTGGCAGCCGGAACATTTTCTCGCAACCGGACAGCGTGCCTCAATCGGACGGGAAGTATTTTGCAGTCTGTCCTTCCTTTTGGAAGAAGAAACAGCAGGTTCAAAGTCTTCTGCTTCTTCTATGATTTCATAATCGTCCTCGTTATCATCATCGTCGTCATCATAGTCATCTGCCCAGATCGCCTGCTGGTGCTGTTTACGGGTCATATGCGGCTTTGGAATAAAGCGGGCATAAAATTTTTCACTGTCGTTGGATCTGTCTTTCATCATCCGTATCCCTTTCTTCAATCAATTCCTTCGAACTGGTATCATTATAGCATATTTTGCGCAGACTCTCATCTGTTTTTCTGAAAAACTCCCCTTCCGACCGGTTCTGTAAAAAAACATCAAAAACTGACAGATTCAGCGGCTTATTTTTTCATTGCAAATTGGCGTTTTCTGTCATTTGCCCCTTGCAAAATCTCCTAAAAAGTTGGAAAATAAAAGGTATATACTCAATGCGGCCAAGGATTGGCAGGATATCACGGATTTAATGGATATTTTGGGTATTCAGTATCTGTGCAATATCCAATCTGTATAGCATACAAAAATTTATACCGAAAGGAATAAAACTATGAAACTGCTGGAAGAAAGAATTGCCCGCGACGGCGTTGTCAAAGAAGGAAACGTCCTGAAAGTCGACAGTTTTCTCAATCATCAGATGGATACCGATCTCTTCAACGCACTTGGAAAAGAATGGGCCAGACTGTTTGCCGACTGCCCTATCAACAAAATCCTGACCATCGAAGCCTCCGGCATTGGTATCGCATGTATCGCAGCACAGCACTTCGGAGTTCCGGTCGTCTTTGCCAAAAAATCGCAGAGCATCAATCTGGATGGCGACGTATATTCGGCAAAAATCGAATCCTTTACCCATAAAAAAATCTACAATGTCATTGTATCCCAGAAATTCATCGGTCCTGACGACCATATTCTGATTATCGATGACTTTCTTGCTAATGGCTGTGCGGTGCTCGGCCTGATTGAAATTCTGAAAGAGGCAGGTGCGACACTGGAAGGTGTCGGCATCGCAGTCGAAAAGGGCTTCCAGAAAGGCGGACAGGAACTGAGAGAGATGGGCATCCGGGTTGAATCGCTGGCCATTGTGGATGCGATGGACGCCGCTACCGGTCATATCACCTTCCGTCCGCAGCCAAACCAAACCTGATCACAAACAGAGAGGTAAATTATGGAGCTGGATCAGAAAACCGGATTTCCAACAGCGTTTCTTGAACGAATGCAGACGATGCTGGGAGAGGATTACCCTGTTTTTCTGGAGCATTTTGCTTTGGGAACACGGTATCACGGACTGCGGGTCAATCCGCTGAAAATCTCGCCCGAACAGTTTCTCTCCCGTCACCGTTCTCTTTTCTCCTCCGAATCTCTCACACCCATTCCATGGGCACCGGAAGGATTCTATTACAGTGATGAGGACCGTCCCGGCAAAAGCCCGCTGCATGAGGCCGGCCTGTATTATATTCAGGAACCGAGCGCCATGTCAGCCGCACAGGCGCTTGTCCTGCCGGACAAGACACATCCACTGGTGCTGGACTTATGTGCAGCACCGGGCGGCAAATCGACCCAGCTTGCCGGGAAAATGATGGGAGAGGGATTGCTGGCCGCAAACGAAATTGTCGCTTCCCGTGCAAAAATTCTGTCGCAGAATATCGAACGGCTGGGAATTCCCAATGCGCTGGTGCTCAACGAAACACCTGACCGGCTGGCGGAACGTTTTCCTGACACCTTTGACTGTATTCTGGTCGATGCGCCCTGTTCCGGTGAAGGAATGTACCGGAAAAACGACATTGCACTGACCGAGTGGAGCAGTGATAATGTCAAGATGTGCGCGGCACGTCAGGCGCAGATTCTTGAATCTGCCGCACGGATGCTGGCGCCGGGTGGAAGGCTGGTCTATTCGACCTGTACCTTTGCACCGGATGAAGACGAAATGGCGATCTGCCATTTTATTGAGGCACATCCTGAATTCCAACTGGTTGATACCGGACTTGAAAATTATTTTACTCCCGGTAATGCACAATTTCTGCCGGACGGAATGCACGCAGTACCGGGACTGGAGAAAACCATGCGGGTCTGGCCGCATATTGTCCGTGGTGAAGGCCATTTTGTCGCCGCAATGGAAAAGTCATCGAAAGTTCCCGGCTGTCCGCCTGCTTATCCTTCTTTCCGGCTGGGCAGTGGCACGCTGGATCCCGGTTACAAAAAACTGTACCGGGAATTCTGTGAACAAACGCTCACTCCGTCTGCCACGGATTTGCTGGAAGCTGGCTGCTTTATCCTGTTTGGGGATGAACTCTACCGGCAGCCGGCCTGTACCTTACCGACCGACCGGCTGAAAGTGGTCCGCAGTGGCCTGCATCTGGGCAGCTTCCGCAAAAACCGCTTTGAACCGGCCCATGCTTTGGCACTGGCTCTTCGTGCAGAAGACTTTTTGCAGACTGTCCCGGTTTCTCTCCAACAGGCTGAACATTATCTGCGGGGAGAAACGCTCGATTATCCGGCTGAGAAAGGCTGGCTTCCCGTTGTACTGGAAGAAGCCGGCGGCCGTTATCCGCTGGGATGGGGCAAATCAGACGGTAAACGAATCAAAAATCATTATCCAAAAGGTTTGCGCAGACTGTAAACCTATGCAAAAGCCACAGCACACTTCATTTGAGTGTGCTGTGGCTTTTTACGTGTTATTCAAAATTCTTAGTCATCCAGTTTGAGAACCGCCATAAAGGCCTCCTGCGGGACCTCTACGCTGCCCAGCTGACGCATCCGTTTTTTACCCTCTTTCTGCTTTTCCAGCAGCTTTTTCTTTCGGGTAATATCGCCGCCATAACATTTGGCAAGTACGTCTTTACGCAGTGCCTTGACGGTTTCGCGGGCAATAACCTTTCCGCCGATTGCCGCCTGAATCGGAACTTCAAACAGCTGCCGCGGAATATTTTCCTTGAGGTTTTCGGCAATCTTCCGTGCACGGGGATATGCCGAATCGGCAAATACAATAAACGACAAAGCGTCGACGATTTCACCGTTGAGCAGAAAATCAAGCTTGACCAGCTTGGATTCTTTATACTCCTTGAATTCATAGTCAAAGGACGCATAACCTTTAGTGCGGGATTTGAGCGCATCAAAAAAGTCGTAGATGATTTCTCCCAAAGGCAGTTCATAATGCAGTTCTGCGCGGGTCTCTTCAAGATAGCTCATCCCATGATAAATACCGCGCCGCTGCTGACAAAGGGTCATGATATTGCCGACAAATTCAACTGGCGTCAGAATATTGGCGGTAACATAAGGTTCTTCTGCCTTCGCGATCATCGACTGATCGGGATAGTTGGTCGGGTTGTCAATATACAGTACCGTACCGTCGGTTTTGGTCAGACGGTAGATAACCGACGGAGCTGTCGTAACCAGATCAAGATTGAATTCCCGCTCCAGCCGTTCCTGAATAACTTCCAGATGCAGCAGCCCCAGAAATCCACAACGGAAACCAAAGCCCAGTGCAACCGATGTCTCCGGCTCAAACGACAGCGAAGCATCATTGAGCTGAAGTTTTTCCAGCGCCTCCCGCAGATCGGGATACCGTGCGCCATCTGCCGGATAGATACCACAGTAAACCATCGGATTGACCTTGCGGTAACCTGCCAGCGGTTCTGCTGCCGGATTATCTGCCAGTGTAACCGTATCACCGACCCGCGTATCTGCAATGGATTTGATTGAGGCGGTAATATAACCGACGTCACCCGCTTCGAGAACGTCACAGGGAACCAGTTTCTTTGCGCCCATATGACCGATCTCGACAACATCAAATTCCGCGCCGGTCGCCATCAGACGAATACGGCTGTCTTTGGTCAACGTACCCTGTTTGATACGAACATAAATAATAACGCCGCGATATGAATCGTAGTAAGAGTCAAATACCAGTGCCTGCAAAGGAGCAGCCGGATCTCCAGACGGAGCCGGAATATCACTGACGATTCTTTCCATAACCTCTTCGATACCGATACCGGCTTTTGCTGAGATACGGGGCGCATCCATGGCCGGAAGCCCGATTACGTCCTCAATCTCATGGCATACACGTTCCGGGTCAGCAGCAGGCAGGTCAATCTTATTGATAACAGGTACTACTTCCAGATCATGATCGACCGCAAGGTAGGTATTGGCCAGCGTCTGCGCCTCAATTCCCTGAGAGGCGTCGACAACCAGTACCGCACCTTCACAGGCAGCCAGTGAACGGGACACCTCATAGTTAAAGTCGACATGGCCGGGCGTGTCAATCAGGTTGAACTTATAAACCTCTCCATTTTTTGCGGTGTAATTCAGCGTTACCGCACGGGCTTTAATGGTAATTCCCCGTTCACGCTCAATATCCATATCATCCAGCAGCTGATCTTCCATTTCCCGTTCTGCTACCGAACTGGTTTTTTCCAGAATACGGTCAGCGAGGGTTGATTTGCCGTGGTCGATATGAGCAATGATACAGAAATTGCGGATATGATCCATAGGGATTGACATATATTTTTCTTTCCTTTCAAAGGCGTCTGTAAATCAGGGTTTGCGGATAGAAATACCGCAGTATAAAATATTATACCACATTTCAGACGGTTTGAACAGACAAAACTGCCCTGTTTATCGGACCCACACCCCGTTTTCATCTACACGATAACCGTCAGGGGTAATTGTATCAACTGCCATTTTCCCATCTGACAGCAGATAATACCAGTCTCCTTTCCATTCGACCCATTTATCCTTTACCATATACCCTCCGCCATTAAAGAAATACCATTCCTGGCCGAGCCGTTTCCAGCTGCTGGATACCATCCCGCCCCAGTCATAGAAACAGTAGGTTTGGCCATCCAGCGTCATCCATTGGTCAGCCGCCATCAATCCGGTATCTTCCGCCAGATAGTACCAGGCATTTCCCAGCTTGACCCAGCCGGTCTGCCGGACGCCGTCATTTCCCATGTAATACCACTGATCTTCCAGTTGCAGCCAACCGTACGCCATATACCCATCATCGGTAAAATAATACTTTTCCCCATCAATTTCGTTCCATCCGGTGACCTTTTCACCATCCTGATAAAAGACTGATTCACCGTTTTCTCTTTTCCAACCAGAACTTTCTGAAACTACTATATCCGGTGATTCTGCTGAAACAATTTCGTCGGGAATAATCAGCTCCGGCACCACGATAAAAGCTGTGTCGTCAGGATTTGATATATCCGGCACAGTTTCCGAAACGGTTTTATCCGGCTGTTCTTCCGGTTTGATCTCGGTTACGGGATTGGGGACCAGCTGTCCGATTCCTTGCTGAAGACGCTCTGCCAGAAGTTCCAACTGCTGCTGATGGGTAATGTCCAGATTCCAGTCAATCCCGGCAATCAGCTGGGTAACTGTCTCAACCGATTCGGACGTATATGTTGACAGGTCATCTGGCAGCTGATTCAGTACATCCTGAACAGAACTGTAATCGGCAGGCCGTAACATTAACCCGCTGACAGCCGCTTTCAATTGCTCCAGACAATTGTCCACCTGCTGCTGTTCTGCCTCACTGTCCATCAAAAGCGCGGCGGCTTTCTCTTTCCATTCATGGACAGTCTGCACCGTTTGGGCTGTATACTGCTCAAAACTGTCGGGCAAGGTTTCGAGAAACTTCTCCAGTTCCCAAATATCCGCGCTTCCAACCGGTCGCAATCCCGCGATCACCTGCCGGACTGCGGTGACACACTCTGCCAGCTGATTTTCCTCAGCGGAAACAAGCTGTTCTTTTACGTTTGCTAATGTCTGCCTGAGACGGTCAACGGTAGATTCACTGTATCCGCTCAAATCTTCCGGTATCTGCTTAAACAGTTCTTGCAAGGGTGTATATTCCTCCGACCGGACGGTTAATCCATCAATTGCATCCTTTAGGTCCACCGCGCAGCTGTCCACAGCAGCCTGTGACAGAATATCCAGATCACGGTCAATCTTTTGTATCTGATTTTTTACCGCCTGCATGCTCTCAGACGTATAAATATCCGGAAGCGTATAAAATTTTTCCACAAGACAATCTATACGGGAATAATCAGCTGCCCGTATTTCCAGCGCGTTTATTGCCCGAACCAACTGGGCCGCCAGCTGAGAAACTGCCGGCTGTGCGGAAAAATCCAGATTATAATTGACCGAATCCTTTACCTGCTGAAACGCCTGTACTGTCTCTTCCGTATACAAACGCAAATCTTCCGGGACCTCATCCAAAGCTGCGATAATCTTTTGATAATCTGCCCGCGTTTTCACTGTCAGACAAATCTCTTCAACAGATACCTCATCAGCTATGCTCTCCCGATAAAAACAAATGGTAACAGAAGACGAACCCCGGTTTATAACCTCGCTAAAAAACTGGCTGTAATCGCCATAATCATTAAAAATCGGGCGCAGACATCCAGGTGATGTATCAGTCTCAATCCATACTCCAAATGAATTTGCTCCAACAGAACCGGAACCAACATCAATATCAAATTGAACCGTTTCACCATAATCTAACAGAATTTCGTCTCCGTCACGATATTCTGTCCCATTGATTTTTACAGAAGGAGAGATTTCCGGCGGACGTATCCAAAAATCAACAGTATACTGTCTGCTTGCGCCATCCGGCGTTGTAACTGTCAGCGTCTGTGTTCGTACCTCCTGTGACAGTTCAATTACAGACGGTTCGAGACTGACGGTCGCCTGAGAATCAAGTGGAGTACCTGAAAGTGAAACTGATGCACCAACTGGAGTATCCGGTGAAAATGAAACCTGATAATTCTGAACCTCCGGCTGGTAACCTTCCACAGCGGTAGACTGACCGCCGTTTAAACAGTAACCAAGAAAGGAAAGTCCACCGCTTTCTGCATCTGCCTGTCCAGGAACAACCTGAAAGATCAAACGGTAAGCAGGCATTAATTTATTGGTGAAAATTTCCACGTTAAGCACAACTTCGACAGTTATATTCTTCAAGTCCTCAGCCGGAGTATAACAAAAATGGTTGTCTACAATTTCCAGTTTTCCATAGTTGACAGTGTCCGCATCTGACATGTCAAATTCTGGACAAACTAAATCTGGTTGACAGTTTGTAAAAAGCGCCTTGCTGCCAGTTACACCGGTCAACAGTCGGTCATATACGTACGTTTTCCCAGCAACCACAGGCTCATCTGATAAATCAATTTTTACCTCTGTTCTTTTATTTCCACTATCCCAGCTTACAATTGCATCAACTTTTTCGACAGGAAACAGAATAACAGCCGCCATAAAAAACGGCAAAAGTAGTGCAATTTTCCGTATTATCACACTTTCGACGGTATTTTTGTAATTTTTATTCATTGTTTTCGTCTCCTTTGTCTAAAATTCAACATGATTTTACAAAATTCGTGCACCTTTTGTTACAATATAGCACTTTATACACCATTTGTCAAGATATGTCGAATCATTATTTGCTGATTATCTATAGTTTATATATCTAATTAATGCCGACAAAAATTTTCCGTTCCGTTGACTTTATCAAACGTCCAGACTATAATATCATTAAATACACCTTTGCGGAAAGGAACCTTCTGTATGATTCAACCTGTCAATAAAGACCCGCTTTCCCTTGCCCGAAAATCAACCGACGCTACCCGTGAGGATATCTCAGTCGGACAGGATCTGCTGGATACCCTGCGGGCACATGAACAGGAATGTGTTGGCATGGCTGCTAATATGATCGGTGTTCACAAGCGGATTATTGCTGTCAATGCTGACGGTCAGTTGCTGTTGATGTTTAATCCGGAGATTTTACGCAAATCCGGTCGGTATCAAACCGAAGAGGGCTGTCTGTCTCTGGACGGTGTACGCCAGACAGAACGTTTTCATTCCATTAAAGTACGTTATCTGGACACAAATTTCTCTGTGCGTATCAAAACCTTTACCGGCTGGACCGCGCAGATTATCCAGCATGAAATTGATCATTGCAACGGAGTATTGATATGACCGACTTAAAACAGCAATTATTTGGGCTGCGGGACGAAAACTATAAACAGTTTCAGTGCAAACTGATTCCTGATATCGATCCGGATACAGTGATTGGCATCCGGATACCCGTTCTGCGTAAATTCGCCGCTGATTTTGCAAAGACACCGGAAGCAGACACATTTTTACAGCAGCTGCCCCACCAGTATTATGATGAAAACAACCTGCACGGCATGTTGATCAACCGGATGAAGCAGCCCGCCGTTTTTGCAGCACTGGACAGCTTCCTGCCCTATGTAGATAACTGGGCTACCTGTGATCTGCTGGCCCCCACTGCTTTCCGGCGTCCATCTGATCAGCTTACGGCATCTGTCGAACGCTGGCTTACCTCCGAACATCCCTATACAATCCGGTTTGGCATCGGTGTACTGATGCGGTATTATCTGGATGAACGGTTTGTTCCTGAACAGCTGAAGCGGGTAGCCTCTATAAAACATGACGCGTATTATGTTCGGATGATGGTTGCCTGGTATTTTGCGACCGCACTTGCCAAGCAATATGATGCAACCATTCCCTGTCTGGAAAATCAGTGGCTGGATATCTGGACTCATAACAAAACCATCCAGAAGGCAATCGAAAGCCTGCGGATTGACCCACAGAAAAAAGCTTATCTGCGCTCTTTGAAACGCAAGGAACCGCCATCCTCTCCGCTATAACAAACTGAGGTGAACAATTTGAAGAAAATTGCTGTTAAACTGATCGTATGTTGCCTGGTGATGGCGCTCACTGGTATTGCCGTCAGCTGCCAAGGTTCCTCACAGGAAAATTCATACCGGCAGATTTCCGCCAGCGAAGCAAAAGATATGATGGATACCCAGACGGATTATCTGATCTTGGACGTGCGGGAGCAAGATGAATACAACAGCGGCCATATTCCGGGAGCAACTCTTTTTCCCGTCGGCTCTATTGACGAACAAACTGCACAGCAGCTGATTCCGGACAAAGACACTTTGCTTCTGGTTTACTGCCGCAGTGGAAATCGGAGCAAAACGGCTGCGGCTGCACTGGCTGAGCTGGGATATACACAGGTATATGAATTTGGTGGAATCAATGACTGGCCGTATGATATTGAATCCTGATATTCTGATTAAATCATTCATATAAAGGGGGTAATACCATGATTATTTACTTTTCTGCTACCGGCAACAGCCGTTATGCCGCTCACCTGCTGGCCGACCAGTTAAATGAGCCGATTACAGACGCAGGTGCCTGGATCAAAAACAACCAGAAAGGGGAATTCTATTCTGAAACACCCTGGGTTTTTGTCTCGCCGACCTACAGCTGGCAGATGCCGCATATTTTCGCCGACTTTATCCGTCAGACACGTTTTCTGGACAATCAGGAAGCTTATTTTGTACTGACCTGCGGCGGTGAAACAGGCAGCGCTGACCAGGAAATCGCGGCACTGTGCAAGGAAAAGGGGCTTCATTTCCATGGTGTCTGGCCGGCCGTCATGCCGGACAATTATATCATTATGTTTCCGGCTCCCGACCCCAACAAAAGCCGGCAGATTCTGGGAAAAGCGGCTGATTCCCTGACAAAAGCGGCGGAATGTATCCGCAGCGGGAAGGACTTTCCGGCCATCAAACACGGCTGGCTGGATCGTTTTAAAAGCAGCATCATCAATCAGGGCTTTTATCGTTTTCAGATCAAAACCGCTCCTTTCCACGCTACCGACAGCTGTATCAGCTGTGGAAAATGCGTGCGTGTCTGCCCGCTCAACAACATCCATATGAAAAACGGCCGGCCGGTTTGGGGGAACAACTGTACCCACTGCACCGCCTGCCTGAACGGATGTCCGTCCGTTGCCATTGAGTACGGCAAAAAGACCCGCGGTAAAAACCGGTACCAGTGCCCTGATTATCAGAAAAAGCCGGAAGACAATATAAAAGGTGAGAAATAAATGCAGATCATCATCTCTCCGGCAAAAAAGATGCGGACCGATACCGACAGTTTTGACTGTCAGGGACTGCCGTTCTTTATCCGACAGGCAGAACAGCTGTCTGCACGTCTTCAGGAGATGACGCCTGAACAGCTCAAATCCCTCTGGAAATGCAATGACCAGATTTTGCAGCAGAATATTGAGCGGCTGCAACAGATGGATTTGCGCCACCGGCTGACCCCTGCGATTCTGGCCTATGATGGAATTCAATACCAGTATATGGCGCCGGGAGTCTTTACCGACGCGGAACTGGCGTACATCCAGCAGCACTTACGTATCCTGTCGGGATTATATGGGGTCCTTCGTCCATTCGACGGCGTCACCCCTTACCGGCTGGAAATGCAGGCAAAGCTGGACATTGACGGGAAAAAGAATCTGTATGAATACTGGGGCAGGTTACTTGCTGATCAACTTCTGTCGGAAGACAGTTGCATCCTGAATCTTGCTTCCAAAGAGTACAGCCGCTGCATCTCCCGTTATCTGCCTGAACATGCGGTCATGATTACCTGCATGTTTGTCCAGGAGGCAGGCGGAAAGCTGGTCGAAAAAGGAACTTTGTGCAAGATGGCGCGCGGTGAAATGGTGCGTTATCTCGCAGAAAACCAAGTCGAGACCCCAGAAGGGGTACGCAATTTTGACCGGCTGGGCTATCGGTACCTGCCGCAGAAATCCACACAGGAAACCTATCTGTTTATCAAGGAGGAAAAATAACCATGCTTCAACCCAATACACAGGCTCCCCTGTTCACTCTTCCCGACCAGAATGGGGATATGGTCAGCTTATCATCCTTTGCCGGGAAAAAAGTTGTTCTGTACTTTTACCCCAGAGACAATACCCCCGGATGCACCCGCGAAGCGGTTGCCTTTGCATCGGCCTATCAGGAATATCAGGCACGCAATATTGTTGTCATCGGCGTCAGCAAGGATTCTCAGGCTTCTCACCTGCGTTTTTCGACCAAATTTGAACTGCCGTTTATTCTGCTTTCCGACCCGGAACTGGAAGTGCTTCAGGCATACGACGTCTGGAAAGAAAAGAAGATGTATGGCAAGGTCAGCATGGGTGTTGTACGTTCGACCTATCTGATTGACGAAAACGGCATGATCGAAAAGGTATTCCCCAAAGTCAAACCCGATACCCATGCAGCAGAAATTCTGTCCTGGCTGGATGAACAGAATAATAAATAATATTTGAATTTCTGCTATCGAAAAGTCTCAAAACAAAAAGACATTGCAAATACTGACTTTTCTGTGCGCTACGGCACTCAAAATTACAATGACGTTACAAAGCAACAACTTTAAATGGATTGAGGAGAATCAGAATGATTAAAGTAATTAAAAAAGCATTTGTTGTCATTGGGAAAGTTGGTTCAACATTAGATGGCGAAGGTTTTATTCAGAAATTGTGGGATGATGCAAACAGCCATTTTAATGAAGTAGCACATCTGGCCAAAAAAGACGCAAACGGGAATATTGTGGGAATATGGGGCGCTATGTCTGATATGTCTCATTCATTTAAGCCATGGGAAGATGGCTTTAGCAAGGGATTATATCTGGCAGGAGTGGAATGTGTAGATCATGCAGAAGCACCTGACGGATGGACAAAATGGATAATCCCAGGTTATCAGTATATAGTTGTTGAAAACCATAACGGAGTATTTGAAGATACTATTGGTCAAATGAATGAGGAGGGGATTCCTCTCGTCGGAGCAGTTCACGATTATACTGACCCGGCGACAGGAAAGAACTATATGTATTTCCCAATAAGAGAGATTTAATAAAACTAATTTGTATAAGTATTTAAGATGTCCTTAATTAGCAAAAATTACCCTTTCTGTCATAAATGGAAACAAATAATTTTTACGGGAAGGATACCCCTTTCTTTGACAGCAGAATCCCCGCCGTCGGAAATTTCCGGCAGCGGGGATTGTTTATTTGGAAAAACTATTGTGAGAAATCAGCACTTTTCAATCAGATTTGCTTTTGCCGTATCGAAAGAGGGGTTAAATGCGTAGAAATTGCGGGCATTGACTTTGTCCTGCGCAATCCGCACCGCCTCACCAAAACGCTGGAAATGGACGATTTCCCGCTCACGCAGGAAACGAATCGCATCCTTGACGTCCGGGTCATCTACCAGCCGCAGAATGTTGTCATAGGAAAGCCGCGCCTTCTGTTCAGCCGCCATATCCTCATGCAGGTCTGCAAACGTATCGCCGGATACCGACAGCCCACCCGCAGAGAACGGCACTCCGGACGCAGCCTGTGGATAAACACCGGCCGTATGATCGACGAAATAAGGTGCGAAACCCTGGGCCTTAATCTCCTCTTCAGACAGGTTGCGTGTCAACTGGTAAATAATCGCCGAGATCATCTCAACGTGTGCCAGTTCCTCGGTACCGATATCGGTCAGGATACCGATCAGCTCGCCGTAAGGCATTGAGTACCGCTGCTGTAAATAGCGGGTTGCCGCTCCCAACTCACCATGCGGTCCGCCAAGCTGGGTAATAATAATGGATGCGCTCTTCGGGTCCGGTTTTTTGACCTTGACCGGATGAATCAGTCTTTTATCATAACTCCACATATTGCCCGCCCCCTTTACAGTTCACTCTGCCACGGCCAGGGAGTGTCTACCCAGGTCCAACGGCTGCAATTTGCGTTAAACACTTCGTTGGTGCAGGTTTCCCATTTCTTCTGCAACTGATTGAGTGTTTCACGGTGTTTACGATAAAAGGCGATTGCCTGACGGTCATCCGGATGGCTGTCAAGGAAAAGCTTTGCTTCAATCAGTGCAAACGTGCAGACCCTGATTTCATGTAGCAGCGCCTTTTTGTCCTCACAACTCATCGGAGGGCAACCACCTGTCGGCGGACGGTTTCCTTCTTCCTTTGCAGTCTGAAGCGGCGGCATTCCCGCCATATCCGAAAGCATTTCAGTTCTTTCCATCACCGACCGCCTCCTTTCCTACGAACGGGAGATCGAGACAGGCAAAAATAGTACCCCGTTCCAGCCCGACTTCCGGATCATACAGGCTTTCCCACTTGCTCATCGGGACATAACTCATCCCCAGCGGCAAACTGTCCAGAGGACTTTGTCCCGAAACCGCGTCCGGCATATTGACACAGCCGCCCGGCTTAATCTGTTCTGCCAAAAAAATCCCACCTTTCTATTCCAGCAGACGGCCAGTCAGCCGGCTGCTGTCCTGCCATTATATGCGGCCATAGAAAAAGGGGTGTATCCTGTCGGACAAACATAAAAAGCACAGCCGCATAAAACGACTGTGCTTTCAATATCACCAGCGTCGATACAATTTGACACCTGCTATTCCGACCAGCAGTATGCCGCCGCATATGATAACCCAAACCCATTGGAAAGAATTTGTGCCAGGGTCCTGACCCGGCATTCCATCTCCTGGCTGCATATCCCGGTTACCAGGCCCAGCTGTCATGTCCGCCTGCAATGCTGTTCCATCCGGCGGGTCTGCCGGAGACTCTTCCGGCTGAGCATCTTCGGAATCAGGCACTTCCGGAACTCCGTCCGGTAACTCTTCAGACTGTTCGTCTGAAGATGACGGTTGCTGCTGAGGCGTTGCGGATGCAGTAGCATCCGTTCTTTCCGGTATATTTTCGTCGTCTGGAGGCGCCATAGCCGCCACGCTGTTATCTGTTTCATTGGCAGCTGTTCCAGCATCTGGCTGAGTCATATTGCCTCTATTGCCTGGCGCCATTTCTCCTGCATTGTCCATGCCGCCGCGACCACCGCCCATAGACTGGCCACCCATTGCATTGGCATCCAGCAAAGAAGCGTCGATCAAAGAACTGCTGTCCTGATTTTGCCCATCCTCAGTCGACGGGATGGTACCATCCAGCTGACCGGACACACTTTCCGCACGAAGCAGACAGAACTGCCGAAGGGTTTCTACCCCTTCAGTGAATTCATCATAACTGCAAAATGCGGTGGGGTCTTTTTCAACATATGGAGAAATCAGCGAAACCGTCTGGTCAAACAGCTGCTCAAAATAACCGCTGTCAAACCATTTTTCGATAAATTCAGCATAAATCTGATGATACAGTTCGGTATATTCTTCGCTGGAGAATATCCATGCGATCATCGGCCGTTCCGAAATATCACCGCTGCTGACCGGAGAATCTATAGGGGAATTAACCTCACTGGTAAGGCCGCTGCCCATTCCCCCTCCGGAAAATCTACCGAACGCCAGGTTATAATCCCAAGGAATCATCTCCATCACGCCATCTTCTTCATACAGATAATAGTTGTGGACAATTGAACCGGTGTAACTGTCTCCATTACAGACAAAATCATGCACAACAAAGTAACGAATAACGGTTTCTATGTCAACGACATCTGCTGCCTGTGCCGGATCAACGGTCCCGTCTACGATTTCCGAAAGGGTTTTGAGTGAAGCAATCAGTCTTTGCTCATCTGTTTCAGTAGTATCCGTCTTTGCCGATGAAAAGATATTGGAATAACTGTCCGGGTCGTCGTCAATATATTGCAGCATCGTATCTTCACTGCTCATGCCACCGCCGCCTTTTCCCATCTGGACAAAATTGCCTTTGCCGGTACTTTCGGAATTGGACAGTAAGCCACTCTGCTGAAAAGCTTTTAACACTTCCCGCATATCGTTATTTTCCAGAATGGCTTCCACGACTTCCTCTGCGTTGGTTTGGTTCACTGTATCCGGTATCGAGACATCCAGCCCGGCAGACTCCAGTGCATTCAGAATATCGTCAACAGACAGATCTGCCAGTTGAGAAAGAATATCTGTCGTACCAAACGGATTCTGAGGCTGCTGTGTACGATCAGACGCAGTATTCTGATCATCATCCGGCTGGCCGCCTGTAAGCATCTCCTCCATATCAAAATTCTGGCCATTTCCCCGGCCACCGCCCATACTCATACTGTCCGGCTTATACAGTTCACCATAACCGGTACCATAATTTCGGGTCAAAAAGCTTTCCTCTACGCTTTCAACCGCGAGATAAAGTCCCCAGTCCTCACCATTGACTGTAATATAAACGAAACTGCACAATGGAGAGGCAACCCCCATATCTGCCATCATCGTATATACCAGATAATCTTTCAGATAGGTATTATCCTGAATAATATTGTTCAGGCAAAACTTATCCAGTCCATAATAATTTTTACCCGAATCATAATGGTCAACCTCTATTTTAAAGCTGTACCGGTCATTCCCATAACTTGCAACCGAAGTCAGCGACGTATTTCCCTTGGCACGAAGTCCTACATTCTGAACGGACTCTCCATCAATCACCAGATCTGCTACCGTATATTCCTCATTGGTACATGTTTCGAGAAACCCATCCCAGTCATCTATCACGATATCCAGCGTATGGACCTTTGTCGAATCAAACAGTTTGCTCTCATACCCCATTTCACGGGCAGACGCCGTAATTCCCAGTGCATCACCGTTGATAAATAAACAGGTCACGATAAGCACTACCGCCAATATCGCACAGCAGATGGCATCAATCCGCCTGCTTTTGATCATTTCCCGGCCTCCCTTCTGGCATCAGCTCAGGTAATCGCCGTTATAGCTGACCAGGACTGCGCTGTCCACACCGTCCAGCGCAGACAGTTCGGTGATAAATGCGGTCTGCTCGTCACGGAGACATACTTCATAATTCAGTTCGATATATCCTGCGCGGGCAGTTTTGCTTTTAATCACCATTTTCTTTGTATGCTGTGACAGGCAGGAAGCAGCCTGCTGTTCTGACTCAGCGTCACGGCACTGGACGACTACGATATACGGATTTTCGCTTGCTTTCCGGTTGGCAAACAGCAGCAGGAAAATCCCGATCGCCACACTGCCAAACACAGCCAGTGGAATCAGTCCGGCAGCCAGCACAATGCCGACCGCAATCGACCAGAACAGAAAAGCAATATCCAGCGGTTCTTTAATGGCGGTACGGAAACGGACAATCGAAAGTGCGCCGACCATACCGAGTGACAAAACGACGTTGGAAGTGACCGCCAAAATAACGAGTGTTGTAATCATCGTCAGCGCAACCAACGTCACGCCAAAACTGCCGGAATACATGACACCCGAAAAGGTTCGCTTGTAAATCAGGAAGATAAACAATCCAATCCCAAACGCCAGAACCAGCGCCAAAGCCATATCAAAAACAGATACGCTGGTCATATTCTCCAAAAAGCTTGATTTAAAAATATCCTGAAAAGTCATCTTCATTTTCCCTTTCTGAAAGTATCAAAGAATTATCAGCCAAACCTGCGGCAAGCCTGGTATTTTGAAAACGACGTAGTACGGGCATCATCCAACTGTACCACGCTCCGGATTACAGACGGCAAAAATTCGTCCCACTTGACCTCCAGCACAATTTCATCCCCTGCCGGAATCATAATACAATCCGGATTTAAAAAATCCACGCAATTCAATCCCGTCCGGATATCATAATCCAGTGTCACACGGACATTTCCCGGCTCATAGGTATATGGTTCCCGTATATAATCGACAATGGTCTTTGGCCGCAGTCCCTGTGAACAGATGGCACTGTAAAACTGGGTAATCAGTCCATCATGGGTATCTTTCATCCAACTGACATTTCCATCTGTAATTGCTCTTGCTTCAGCAGCGCTCAACCGCGCCTGCAATTTGTAGCCGAGTCCGTTTTGTTTACACTTTTTCTCAAGGAAAATGACCGAAGGATCACCGTTATAATAGCGTATCCGGTATTTTTCCCGCACATTGACTCCATCAATTTTTTCCCGCAGCACACGGTCTGCATAATTATCAAAATACAAGCTGCGAATATGATATTTTCCATCCACACTATGGACATCCGCTTTGGCAACAGCTTTCAGTCTGGTCCGAAGAAGCAGCATATCTTCCCAGGTAATCAGGTGCTTCCACTCATGACGAAATACTGGCTGTGTTATTTTTTCTTTCAATTCAGTTCCCCCTCCCCGACCGGCTGTAGTTTATTATAAAAGAGCCATCTTAATGTAAATTTATCGTAAAGAGGAGAACAGTTGAATTCTGCCTGACGATTATGTGAAAAGAGGGAAACAGCTTTTCGGCCGTTTCCCTCTCAGGTTATAAGCAATATTATTTTTTATCTTCTTTAAATATATCAATCAGCTGAGATAATAAATCAATCTGTACATCTACACTTTCCAAGGCACTCTGACACTGTTCTTTGATTTTTTCTGTCGAATGCAGCACTTCTGCATCATGAGCAAACCGCAAACACAAAGATTCTGCACTTTCAACAGCATTTTCCATTTTGGTTTTACTTTCCCGTGTCGCAGAAAGTCGTTTAATCAGCTCTTCGACAATCTGTTCCGTTTTTTCACGGTCACTCATTTTCAACGCCTCCATCTGCTTATGTTGGATAATATTGTATCATGAATTTCTGAAACAAGCAAGCAGCATTTCTATACGCAAAAAAGCTCCTGTCAGTATAACTGACAGGAGCCATTCTTGTGCCGGCATCGCTCTATCTTCCCAGGCCGTCTCCAGCCAAGTATTTTCGACACTGATGAGCTTAACTTCTGTGTTCGGTATGGGAACAGGTGTGACCTCATCGCCATTGACACCAACAGGTTAGAAGATTTTAGGATCTTCAAAATTGAACAAAGTTTCTTGAACACAATGTTTTCGCTTCACACATAACTTATGGTCAAGCCCTCGACCGATTAGTACTTGCAAGCTACATG
>CALXCO010000027.1 GCA_944386805.1 uncultured Clostridia bacterium | reverse complement strand
TCTGGCCTTGCCGTTTTCGATGTGAATGGTATGTGCCGGGCAGCTTTCCGCGCATTTGCCGCACCCGACACAGCGTGCTGTATCAATCTGCGGGCGGGAGGTGAAAAACCGGTCCACAATCGGACGGCAAACCTTCCGGAGCGGCTGCGGGAGTGTCGACAGAAAATCGGTGCTCATCGTCCGCGGACGGGCAAAGTCCGCAAATACCTTCAGCTCATCTCCGACCAGCGGCAGCTCTTCGTCTCCACCCGCACACAGTCCCCGTTCCTCAGCTGCTTTCAGCGTCAGAATCTCCTGCTGTTCCCGTCCGATCACCCGACAGAGCGCACGGTCCAGCTGATAAGGCGACCGCGAAGCCAGCAGCATCCCGGTTTTCCGGCAGCTGCCGGAAGAAGGACCGTCCCCTTCCATCGATTCGACCGCATCACAGAAGGTCACTGCCGGGCGCACTGTCTCGCAGAGGTCAACCAGCATCTGACAGAAATCCTCTTTTTGCGGATACCGCCAGTGATAATCGGGTTTTGTCAGGCCGGGTATCGTGCCAAACAGGTTTTTGACCCCACCTGACAGGCCGGTCATACAATGGGTTTTCAGCTTACAGACCGAGATCACCAGGTCAGCTTCCGCAACCGGCCGGATAATCGGGAAGGTATGGCAGCGTACCGGCGACGGACAGGCTGTTTCGACTGAGGTATATTCGTCGTTGAGGACGATTCCCTCCTGTTCGGCAACCGCGCGCATCCCGGTTGCGGTATAAATTCCCGACAGCGCCGCATGGGTATACAGTCCGCCCGGTGAATCCGCCAGAGTAATATTCTCCGCCGCTACTCCCAGACTGCGCAGCAGGCGAATAACTCCCCGGACAACTTCCGGATGGGTGGTTGTTGTTTCCTCCGGCTTCCGTTTCATCAGCAGGTTCGGCTTGATGACCACCCGCATTCCCGGACGCACCAGTTCTTTCAGTCCAACCATTTCGCCCAGCCGGGCAACTGCCCGTTCTGTCTCGTCAGGGTCATACCGGTCAAGATGACAGACCCCGACCGGCGTATCAAACATCGGCATATTTGCAGCTTCCTTTCAGCCGTCCGGTATCCTCAAAAAAATGCCGCTGCGCTCCTCTGCAAAGGCAGCGCGGCGGCACCGGACAGCATATCAAATGATTTTTATTCAATCCGTCCATTTTTAAGGTCATCCAAAAAGCTCGCAATCCCATTGACCGCAGCTGTCAGGTGGTTGACCGAATAACAGTAGGAGACACGGATAAACCCTTCCCCACTCTCGCCAAACGCATCGCCCGGAACAACCGCGATTTTCTTGGAATACAGCAGCTTTTCACAGAATTCCTCTGATGTAAGCCCGGTCGACTTAATGCAGGGGAAAACGTAAAATGCTCCCTCCGGTTCAAAGGTATGCAGCCCCATCCGGTTGAATTCGTCGACGACAAACCGCCGGCGCAGGTTATATTCATCCCGCATCGCTGTGATCGATTCGACGCAGTTGCGCAGCGCTTCGACGCCGCCCCACTGGGAGGTCGTCGGAGAGCACATCAGCGCATACTGATGAATCTTGAGCATTTGGGCAAGTGCCGCAGGCGGTGCGCACAGATACCCCAGCCGCCAGCCGGTCATCGAAAATGCCTTGGAAAAACCGCCGATAATGACGGTACGTTCCCACATGTCCGGCAGTTCGGCAATCGAAACATGCCGTCCGTTATAGGTCAGTTCTGCGTAGATTTCGTCCGAAACCACGACAATATTGTCATGGCGGCGCAGTACCTCGGCAATCGCCTCCAGATGTTCCCGGCGCATAACGCTTCCGGTCGGGTTGTTCGGGAACGGCAGAATCAGCATTTTAGTCTTGGGCGTAATCGCCGCTTCCAGCTCTTCGGCGGTCAGACGGAAGTCATTTTCTTCCTTCAGCGGAATCGGGACCGGTACGCCGAAGGTCAGCGAGACAATCGGTGCATAAGCGACATAGCTCGGTTCCGGAATCAGCACCTCGTCGCCTTCCTCGATAAAGGCACGGGCTGCCAGGTCAATTCCCTCACTTCCGCCGACCGTGACCATGATTTCATGGGAAGGGTCATATTCCAGCGAGAAACGCTCCCGCATATAGTCGGAAATCGCCTTTCTCAGTTCGATCAGGCCGGAATTGGCGGTATAACGGGTGTTGCCGCGCTGGAGATTGTCAATCGCCGCCCGGCGGATGGCATACGGTGTCTTGAAATCCGGTTCGCCGACACCAAGGGAAACGACCCCTTCCATCTCATTGGCAATATCGAAAAAGCGGCGAATACCCGAAGGTTTCATCTCCGCGGTTCGTTTACAGATCAGCTTTTCCAAATCCATCAAAGCGAAATATTTCTCCTTTCGTCAATTCCCGTCTTGCCCATAATCACCCCGTTTTCCTTATACCGGGAGAGCAGGAAGTGGGTTGCGGTCGAAAGGACGCCGTCCAGTACCGCCAGCCGCTGGGAGACAAACAGTGCGATATCCTTGAAAGAATGTCCGACGACCCGCAGGTGCAGATCATATCCGCCGCTCATCAGGTAAACACTCTCTACCTCATCATAATCGGCGATTCGACGGGCAATCTCCTCAAAGCCATAGTTGCGCTGAGGGCTGACCCGTACCTCAATAATTGCTTCAACCGGTGCGTCCTCGATCTTGTCATAATCCAGCAGCGGTTTATATCCCCGGATGACGCCGGCCTTTTCATAGGTTTCGATCTGTTTCTGGACGACATCTTCGCTTTCGCCCATCATCACGGCAATTTTCCTGGCCTCCAGCCGGGCATTGCCGGAGAGAATCTGCAACAGTTTATCCATTCAAATCTTCCTTTCCGGTTGTGATCGAAAATGATTATATAAGTCAAAGTATAGCACATTCACCTGTAAAAATAAAGAGAAATTTCCCTGTAACGTCGATTTTTCCTCAATTTTATCCTGTTTAAACCGAAAAAGCCAGGCATCGCCTTCTGGGCGCGCCTGGCTTAATTTTACAGAAAAGAACGTTCAGCTCTCCGCATAAAAAGTGACCCGGATGTTGGTCCCCTTGCCCAGCTCACTTTCCAGCTTAATATCGGCGTGGTGCTGCGCGACAATATGCTTGACAATCGACAGCCCAAGTCCGGTTCCGCCGGTTTCCTTCGAACGGCTCTTGTCAACCCGGTAAAACCGCTCAAATACCCGCTCCTGATCGGCAGGAGAAATGCCGATGCCGGTATCCTGAACCGATAAAATCGCCCTGCCTTTGAGCGGGACGACCGATACCCGTACCGCACCGCCTTTGTAGTTATAGCGGACCGCGTTGTCACAGAGATTGGTAATCAGCTCTTCAATCATCCCGCGATTGCCGCAGATGGTCGCGTCCGAACCGGTCAGCGTCAGCGTCACTTCACGGGCAGCGGCGTTGACCTGCATCGAGTCGACCACCTTCCGGGCAACTGCATACAGATTGACCTGCTCAAACAGTACCTCCAGCACCGGACTGTCCAGTTTGGAAAGCTGGATGATATCGTTGATCAGGGTAATCAGCCGGGTCGCACTGTCGCGAATCTGACGGGCATAATAGGGCACTTCATCTGCCTGAATAATCCCGTTTTCCATCAGCTCGGCATACCCCGAAATCGAGGTCAGCGGCGTTTTCAGCTCATGGGATACATTCGCGGTAAATTCCTGCCGCAGTTCGGAGGTCTTTTTCAGCTCCTGGTGCTGATTGCGGATGGTCGAGATGAACGGCACAAGTTCCGGATAGGGTGAAGTGTAACCAGGTTTTTCGATGTTCTCCCCCATGTTGACGATCGGACGCACGAGGCGGTTGGTGAGTTGATGGGCCAGAATCATCGACAAAAACAGCAGCACCACCATCAGGATCACCACTATCGGTACCGCTCCCAGCAAAAACTGCCATAAGCTCAGCGCATCACGGGATACCCGCAGCAGGTTTCCATCCTTCAGTTTCACCGCGTAATAATAAGTATTGCGGCTGAGGGTATCAGAATGACGGACCGAAGAGCCTTCTCCATTGGCAAGCGCCTGCTGGACCTCTTCACGTTCAAGGTGGTTTTCCATCCCACCGGCGTCGACGTCTGAGTCAAACAGCACCTGACCGTCGCTTTCAATCAGCGTTACCCGGACATCGCCGGCCGAATCACCGGCCGACGTGACATTTTCTATACCGTCCGCCACATTGTACACACCGGCCAGCAGCTGGCCGGTTGTCGACAGGTCGCTCAAAACCTGATCGCGAAAGCTCCCGTAAAATACCAGCGACAGCATCACCAGCGCCATCCCGATCGCGGTTGCTGCAAGCACCATCATATACTGGTTGATCTTTTTCTTCATCTCATCCGTCCTTCTCCGGCACACCTGTCGTGTGCGTCACACTTTTCGGTCAGTCCTCCGCATGTGCCGGGTCTGCATCCGGTGCAGACGCCGGAGCTTCGGCAATATAACCGACTCCACGCATCGTGCGGATCATCGAAGCAGAGTCCCCAAGTTTTTTGCGCAGTGACTTAATGTGCATATCCAGTGTCCGAGACTCGCTCTCGTATCCGTCCCATACCCGTTCCATAATCAGGTCACGGGAAAGAACAATCCCTTTGTTGAGCATCAGCAGATGCAGCAGTTCATATTCCTTGAGGGTCAGCTCGACTGGACGATCGTCGACATACGCCATTCGTTTTTCACCATCGAGAAAGACATTGCCCAGCGTGAGGAACTTTGTCTCCCCTTCGCTGCTCCGGCGGAGCAGCGCCTTGACCCGCGCAATCATCTCCATGACCCCAAACGGTTTGGAGATATAATCATCGGCGCCGGAATCGAATCCGCGCACCTTGTCGATTTCCTCACCTTTTGCGGTGACCAGAATCACCGGCAGCCGGCGGGTATCCGCTCTGCGGCGCAGATTTTGCAGGATGGAAATGCCGTCCTCATCCGGGAGCATGATGTCCAGCATCACCAGGCTGGGCAAACGGTCGGACATCGCGGCATAAAATTCCTTCGCTGTCTCAAACCCCTGTACCCGATAGCCGCTGTTTTTCAGCGCCAGCATTTCAATTTCACGGATGTTGCGATCATCTTCTACAATATAAATCGTCTGCATATAGATATCCTTTCACTCTGTAAAGCCAGAAGCTGTTCCGGATTGTATTGTATCAATAAAAAGGCGGAGCTTTACGCTCCGCCCCCATCGACTGTTGACTTTTGCGCCCTTACCAGTATATCATAGCCCAGGCGCTCAGGCAAGATGATAAGCGACAGCGAATTTCTCTTTCTCCCGGTCAAACACTTCATTTTTATGTTTGACGCCCTGGAGATATTCATGGGTGTCATATTCGCCCTTGTGGACCTGAATCTGACAGACTGCCAGGTTAGAGCAATGGTCGGCAATCCGTTCGTAACAGGTCGAGATGTCCGACAGGACAAACCCCATTTCAATTGTACATTCGCCATTTTTCAGCCGCTCAACGTGATTCGCTTTGATTTTGGCATTCAAATCATCGATCACCTGCTCCAGCGGTTCAACCGTCCGGGCAAGTTCGAGATCCTCGGTTTCAAACACTTTGCTGGTCCGGGTGACGATGTCCCGCAACGCATCAGAAAACACCAGCATCTCTTTGCGTGCAGATTCCGAGAAGGTCATTTCCTTGTCTGCCATCTCCTTGGCAGAACGGGCAAGCTCGACCGAATGGTCGCTCATCCGCTCGATATCGCCAATCGAGTGCAGCAGAATCGAAATCTTCTGAGAATCCTCCTGAGACAGCTCATATTTGGAGAGCTTGACCAGATAGGTTCCCAGCTTGTCTTCGTAGTTATCAACCTTCTGTTCGAGTGCTTCAATCTCCTGTTCAGCTGACTCATCGTACCGGCCGACAATCAGGTCAAATGCTTTGAGCAAACCGGTTTTACAGATCTCGCACATCCGGTTGGTCACCTGCATTGCCTGTTCAAGAGCATATGCCGGGGTGGTGAGGAAACGATCGTCCAGCGACTGAAATTCGCTGACCGTCTCGATCTGTTCGTTATCCCGGATGGTCAACATCGCAAGTTTAACCAGCAACCGGTTAAACGGCAGCAGGACCAACGTCGCCAGTATATTGAAAGTCGAATGAATCACGGCAATGCCAGCAGCCGTCGCAGGCTGGGACATAAACTCAAAATGTACGAACTGATTGACCGTGTAAAAGACAACCATGAACAGGGTCGTGCCGATTACATTAAAATACAGGTGAATCAGCGCCGCACGCCGTGCGTTTTTGGAAGCACCTGCCGAGGAAATCAGCGCAGTTACGCAGGTACCGATATTCTGACCCATGATGATGGGCAGTGCTGTACTGTATCCGATTGCATTGGTGACGCACAGTGCCTGCAAGATGCCGACCGATGCCGACGAAGACTGGATAATCGCCGTCAGAATCGTACCTGCCAGCAGGCCCAGAATCGGGTTGGAAAACATCGTCAGGATTCTGGTAAACTCCGGGACATTCGCCAACGGCTCAACTGAGCCGCTCATCATATCCATGCCGGCCATCAGCACGGTAAATCCGAGGAAAACCTGTCCCACATCCCGGTGACGTTCATTCTTACTGAACATCAAAAAGATGATACCAATTGCCGCAAGTACCGGCGAGAAAGAGGACGGTTTGCACAGCTGTACAAAGAAGTTGTCACTTGAAATTGCCGTCAGCGACAGCAGCCAGGAAGTGACCGTCGTGCCGATATTGGCACCCATGATAACGCCGACCGCCTGGGTCAGCTTCATAATACCGGAGTTGACAAAACCGACCACCATGACGGTTGTTGCCGACGAAGACTGAATGACCGCCGTAACCGCCAAACCGCAGAGCATTCCCAGAAGCGGATTACTGGTCAGCTTTTCAAGAATCCGCTCCAGTTTACCGCCGGATGCTTTGGTCAGTCCCTCTCCCATTACATTCATTCCGTAAAGGAACAGGGCAAGACCGCCCACCAGGGTCAGGAAATTGAAGATACTCATACACAATCCTCACTTTACACATTGTTTCCAGTTTCTTTACATTTGCTGAGATCAAGCATAATGTGGCCAGGTAAACTATAAGAATATGTAATGTAAGGTTTGTGTAAAATTTAAGAAATATTCCTGTCATTTGCTGCCAGTTGGTGTCGCAGTCTGTCAGGATGTGCGGCTGTCAGGCGAGATTGTACACTGCGGCAAATTTTTCCTTTTCGCGGTCAAATACCTCATTTTTCCGCTTGACTGCCTGCAAATATTCATGGGTATCATATTCGCCCTTGTGGACCTGAATCTGACAGACCGCCAGGTTGGAGCAATGGTCGGCAATCCGTTCATAACAGGTTGTGATGTCCGACAGGACAAACCCCATTTCAATTGTACATTCGCCATTTTTCAGCCGCTCAACGTGATTGAGCTTGATTTTGGCATTCAAATCGTCAATCACCTGTTCCAGCGGTTCAACCGTCCGGACAAGTTCGATGTCTTCGGTTTCAAATACCTTGCTGGTCCGGGTGACAATGTCCCGCAGTGCATCCGAAAAAACCTGCATTTCCTTGCGGGCTGACCCGGAGAAGGACATCCCCTTGTCCGACATTTCCTTGGCAGAACGGGCAAGCTCAACCGAATGGTCGCTCATCCGCTCAATATCACCGATTGAATGAAGAAGAATCGAAATCTTCTGGGAATCTTCCTGAGAAAGCTCGAATTTGGAAAGCTTGACCAGATAGGTCCCCAGCTTTCCCCCGGACGTTCTGGTCAGGCCATTGCCCATAACATTCATGCCGTAAAGAGTCAGGGCCAGTCCGCCTACGAGGGTCAGGAAATTGAAGATACTCATACAGGGGACAAATGTAAAGTAAGGCGATAGCTAATATAAAGTCTGTGTAAAATATGCTCTGATATTCGATTATTCGACCGAATTTGCCTGGTTTACGAGCTTATGTGCCTGTGCATTCACCGCGTCGGCCGATTTATGGTTGCCGGTGATCGAGAAGAGCACCCACTCGGCAATATTGGTCGCATGGTCGCCGATTCGTTCAAAATACTTCGCAACCATCAGCAGATCAGCTGCCTGTGAGCCATTGTTCGGATTCTGATGAATCAGCTCGATCAGGTCGGCCTTTACCTGCAAAAACAGTTCGTCAACCTGGTCGTCACGGGTAATGACGCTGCTTGCTCGCTCCATGTCTTTGTCGACAAAGGCCTGCATGCAGTCCAAGATCATTCCGCTGGTCTTTTTGGCCATCTGTTCAATCCGTCCAAGATGGCTGATGTACGGCTCTTTGGAAAGGTGAATCGCGATCTCCGAAATATCAACGGCGTGGTCGCCTACCCTCTCCATATCGGTAATCATTTTCAGTGCCGCCGAAATCTGACGCAGGTCTCTCGCGACCGGCTGCTGGGAAAGCAGCAGCTTCAGGCAAAGCGACTCAATTGCACGTTCCTTCTGGTCGATCTCTTCATCAAATGCAATCGCTTCTTTTGCCTTGTCTACGTCCTGGCTCAGAAGCGCATTGATGGCAAACCCGATTGCGTGGGAAATCTGTACCCCCATCGCAATCATCTCATTATTCAGCTCAATCAGCTGCCGGTCAAATCTGTTGCGCATAATTGTGTCCTTTCCGCAGGTTTATATTATTTTTACCGCCTGCACCCTATCTTATCCGAAACGTCCGGTGATATAATCCTCGGTTCTCTTGTCGGCAGGTACCGAGAACAGCTGTTCGGTCGGACCGGATTCGATGATCTCACCAAGCAGGAAGAAGACGGTCTCGTCCGATACACGGGTCGCCTGCTGCATATTGTGGGTGACCATGACGATGGTGTAATCCTTTTTCAGTTCAAGGACCAAGTCCTCGATCTTGCTGGTGGAAATCGGGTCAAGAGCTGAGGTCGGTTCGTCCATCAAAAGGACTTCCGGTTCAACCGCAAGTGCACGTGCAATGCACAGACGCTGCTGCTGTCCGCCGGAAAGTCCCAGCGCACTCTTGTCCAGACGGTCTTTCAGTTCATCCCAGATGGCTGCACCACGCAGCGATTTTTCGACAATCTCGTCCAGCTGTTTTCTCGAACGGATACCATGGGTACGGGGGCCGTAAGCGACATTGTCATATACGCTCATCGGAAACGGATTCGGCTTCTGGAAAACCATGCCGACACGGCGGCGCAGGAGGTTTACGTCCATGTCGCCGTAGATGTCCTCACCGTCCAGCAGGATGCTGCCGGTGATCTTGCATCCCTCAACCAGGTCATTCATACGGTTGAGACTTTTCAGGAAGGTTGACTTGCCGCAGCCGGACGGACCGATAAAGGCAGTAATCCGGTTGGACTGAATATCCAGCGAAACATCCTTGAGTGCATGGAAGTCGCCGTAATAAAGATTCATATTGCTGATGGTAAACTTATCCATAAACTGACTCCTTCATTTCAATCGCCTTTGATGTTATGTCTGCACGGTTGCATGCACAGACGATCATCCTTTTTTCAGCTTGCCTGCAATCAGTCCGGAAACTCCGTTGAGTACCAGCACCAGGATCAGCAGCACAACTGCAACGGCGTATGCCTTATTAATGTAAAGTCCTTCGTTTGCAAGCAGATACATGTGTACCGCCAGTGTACGGCCGGAACTGTTCAGGCCGGTGGCGATGTCGCCGACGGTGCCCGCCGTAAAGATCAGTGCTGCGGTTTCGCCGACAATACGTCCGATACTCAGGATAACACCCGACAGGATGCCTGGTACTGCCGACGGCAGTACCAGTTTAAAGATGGTGCGGCATTTGCCTGCGCCCAGGCCGAAACTTCCTTCACGGTAGCTGTCCGGAACGGCCAGCAGCGCCTCTTCGGTGGTACGCATAACCAGCGGCAGAATCATGATCGCCAGTGTCAGACCGCCGGAAAGGATAGAATAGCCCATGTGGATTGCTACATTAAAACACAGATAGCCAAACAGACCGTAGATGATCGACGGAATGCCCGAAAGCGTTTCAGTCGTCAGACGGATAAGCGTGACAAACCGGTTGCCTTTTTTGGCGTACTCGACCAGATAGATCGCCGAGCCGATGCCAAACGGCACCGCAATCACCAGCGCGACCAGGACCATCTGCACTGTGTTAATCATCGCAGGCAGCATTGACTGGTTGTCGGTTGTATATGTAAGGGAAAACATGTCAGGGGTCAGGTTCGGGATACCCTTAATCAGCACCCAGATAATCAGCGCAGCAAGTGCACCGACGGTTACAACCGCCGCAAGTACCGTCAGAATGAAAACCAGCAGCGAGCCAGGATGGCGGCTGTAATTTTTCATCTTCTGGGCGGCCGAAGTGCGGTTAATTGCATTGACTGATACAACAGTCTGTTCCATCTTCTCTTTCCTTCCTTTCCGCTCAGTTCTGTTTCTCCGAACGGCGCTTGAGCAGCGAGAAGCAGACGTTCAGAATCAGAATAAAGACAAACAGTACAACACCGGTCGCAATCAGTGCCTGACGGTGCAGGCCGGAAGCATAACCCATCTCAATGACGATATTTGCAGTCATCGTCCGGACGCCGTCAAAGATGCTGTCGGGAACACGCGGCTGGTTGCCTGCGATCATGATGACGGCCATCGTCTCACCGATCGCACGTCCGACACCCAGGACAATCCCGGCCATGATACCCGACTTTGCTGCCGGGAATACGGCACAGTAAACGCTGCGTTCATGGGTCGCACCCAGTGCAAGGCTTGCTTCATAATAACTTTCGGGAACTGCGCGCAGCGAAGATTCGGTAACCTCAACAATTGTCGGCAGAATCATCAGACCCAGCAGAATCGACGCGGTCAGCATCGAATAGCTGTCGCCCTGGAATTTCTCAGCCAGCGGACGAATCATCGGAACAATTACGCACATTCCGAAAAAGCCATATACAACCGACGGAATACCCGCCATCAGTGAAACAGCCGGTTTGACGATCCGGTAGATTCCCTTCGGACAGAACCGCGCAAGAAATACCGCAGTCAACAGTCCGATCGGCACCCCGATAACCAGCGCGCCCGCTGTTACATAGATACTGCCCAGAATCATCGGCAGAATTCCGTAGATGTCATTACCCGGTTTCCAGTTGGTCCCCGTCAGGAACTTGAGGATTCCGATCTCCCCCATCGCCGGAATGCCGTTTGCAAACAGGAAAAAGCAGATCAGCAGTACGGCTATGATTGAAAAACATGCGGCTAACAGGAAAAGTACCTTCATGAATTTTTCCAGCAGATGTCCCTTCCCCGAACCGCTTTTATGCGTCGATGGTGCAGCAGCAGACTGCATATTTTTACACTCCTTTTATCTCGTTGGTTGCGGCTGTCTTTGGCAGCCGTTCCCGTTATCAAATCAATCCCTGTAAAACGGAAAGCGACTGAACAGTACAGCCGCTTTCCTGGTTCAGTTTACACAGGGTCATCCGGAATCCGTCCTCCGGACAACTGTGCGGTTTTTATCAGCCGATCAGGCTGCTCCAGTCGGTGGTGTTGCCGACGTATACGTTCATGATCTGGTCAACAGACAGGCTGTCTACAGGGCAGTCCAGGTTGACGATGACAGCGATACCGTCTTTTGCAATCTCGGTTGCGGTGACGCCGGTCTCGGTGTCTTTCAGTGCACGCGATGCCATGCCGATGTCGCAGGTGCCTTCCATTGCGGAGGTTACGCCGGTCGTCGAGTCAGAGGTCTGAATCTCAACAGTTGCGCCGGTGTTGACTGCTTCATATGCTTCAGCAAGTTTTTCCATGACAGGAGAGACGGAAGAAGAACCGGCAACGGTGATCTTGCCTTCAGCGCCGTTGGTCTCGAAGGTACCGGAGGAAACCGAAATATAACCTTCATCAGAAATGATTGCCTGGCCGTCGTCGCTCATGATGTAGTTGTAGAAGTCCTGTGCAACATCAGAGAGGGTGTCGCCGGTGATGATGTTGAACGGACGGGAGACGGTGTAGTCGCCGCTGATGATGTTTTCAACCGTTGCGTCAACGCCGTCGATCTGTACAGCTTTGACCGAATCATCCAGAGAGCCCAGCGAGATGTAACCCATCGAGTAAAGGTCGCCTGCGACGGTGGTCATCATAACTGCGGTGGAGTTGGTGATCTGGGCGTCAACGGTGGTCATATCCATCTTTTCGCCGTCTTCATTTTCCTGTTCAATTCCCATCAGTTCGATGAAGGCGCCGCGGGTACCGGAACCATCTTCACGGGATACGACATTGATCTTGTGGCTTGCATCGAAATCTGCGGAAGAAGCTTCGGCAGAAGATGCTTCGCTGGAAGATGCTTCGCTGGAAGATGCTTCAGTGGAAGACTCTTCGGAAGAAGAGGAAGTGGTGGAAGAAGAGCTGCTGGAAGAAGTTGTAGAAGTATTGCCGCAGGATGCGAACGATACAGCAACCATAGCAGCACAGATAGAAGCGAGAATCATTTTTTTCATAGGAGATTTTCCTTTCTTTACAGGTGTTTTCTTCACTTGTTTTTTGTCTTTTCTTTCGTTCGACAGCCATATAATAAAATTGGCGCGTAAACTCTGACTGTTCGGTTATGTAAATTTCGTGCAAAAGATTTGAAAATACGGGATATTAGTTTATTTATCTGTTTTTCATAAACTACATCTGGATTTTTAGGATATTTTGACAAGATATGGCCGCAAAAAACCGGATTCCTGCCTGTGCAGAAATCCGGTTGATTTTGCTGTGTAAAATTTACTATACTTTTCGCCGTCATTTCCGTGCGGTTTAAAACCGCACATTTCTCGTCACTTACCGGCGTTTATCATCAAAAGCCAAGCTTCTCCGGGAAACCTTCGGGCAAACGCAAATCGTCCAGCGGAATCTTCTCCCAGCTGAACAACGGAATCAACGCTTTTGCGGTCATCGGACGTAATTCCTCCGTCAGTCCGCAAATATACCCCAACATCCCGACCACTTCTTCCGGCCGGTAACGTCTGGACAGGGTTTCAATATCCAAATCACCGTCCCGTTTGGACAACCTCCGCCCATCCGATGCGGTCAGCAGCGGAATATGTCCGTACCGCGGCGGCGCAAACTCAAACAATTCATGCAGCCAGATCTGGCGCGGCGAGGATGACAACAGGTCATTCCCCCGTATAACCTCCGTGACGCCCATCAACCCATCGTCCAATGCCGCAGCCAGCTGATAGGCGTATACCCCATCCGCCCGGCGGACAATAAAATCGCCGCATTCCTGCGAAAGGTTCTCGGTATATGGACCATAATGCAGATCGGTAAAGCTGATTTCCCGGTCCGGAACCCTGACCCGCCATGCCGGCAGACGCAGCCGGGTTTTCGCCGTAATCTCTTCGGCAGACAACGACCGGCAGGTTCCCTGATAAATAAACCGCCCGTCGCTCCTGTGCGGAGCAGAGGCGGCATGCAGCTCTGCACGTGAGCAGAAACAGGGATAGATCAGTCCCATCTGCTGCAATCTGTCAAAATATTCGGTATAAATCTCGCTCCGCCGGCTCTGGCACCAGCTGTGTCCGTCGGCATCTGTTCCGCCACGGTCCCAGTCCAGCCCCAGCCACCGAAGTTCCGCTTCAATATCCCGTGCATAATCCCAGTTGCTGCGCGCAGTATCCAGGTCTTCCACCCGCAGAATAATCCTGCCGCCCTGGCTTCTCGCCGACAACCAGGCAATCAGGCAGCTCAGCGCATTGCCCAGGTGCATACGACCGCTCGGCGTCGGCGCAAACCGCCCGATTACTTCAGACATTCGATTCTCTCCTTCCGGCCTGCTGTCCATTATTCAGCCGGTTTGATCTCCGACTGCTCAACAAACAGTGTCTGGGTCGGGTAGGCAAATTCGGCGCCAAGTTTCTCGCACAGCTCCATAATCTTAAAGTTGATTGCTTCTTTTACTTCATTATATTCTGCAAGGGTCGTGCGGTCGATAAAATAATTGACGGTGATATCCAGTGACGATGCACCAAATCCCGCAAAGGTGACAACCGGCGGTGTACTGACAGTTTCTTCCTCTTGCAGCAGTTTCCGTATGCCACCAAGGACTGCCTGTAATGTTTCGCGCGAAGTCTGATAGGTCAGGCCAAGGGTCATTTCCACCTTACGCTTATTCATCCGCGACCAGTTGATAATTTCAGACGACGAGATGGACGAGTTCGGAACCACAATCACCGCATCTTTGAAAGTACGGATACGGGTCGAACGCAGCGAAATATCCTCGACAACACCCTCGACGCTGGATGTCTGAATCCAGTCTCCGACCGCAAACGGCTTATCCGCCAGAATGACCAGTCCACCAAACAGGTTGCCTGCCGTATCCTGTGCCGCCAGTGCAACCGTCAGGCCGGTGATGCCAAGGCCGGTAATCAGGCCGGTAATGTCAAAATCAAATGCGTCCAGCACCATGACAACCGCCAGTACACCGATCAGTACCTTGACAATATTGGACAGGAAGGTGACAATTGTCTTATCCAGTACCGAATCGCCGCCCTTGAGCGCCGTAATGACCGGAGATGTTGCACCGAGCAGCCCCCATGCCAGCATGATAATCACCAGTGAACGGAACACCGTAGTCACGAATCCCAGTGCTGCCACCCATCCAAACCGTTGCAGCAGAATGTGCAGCGCGATGTATCCACCCGTTGAAGCCACCAAAACCACCAGCGGCCGGGTAAAGCCGTCCAGAATTTCATCCATATGCGGAATACGGCTGAACAGCTTCTTAATAAATGTCAGAAAACAGGTGACAATCTTCCGGCGGAGCATGAACAATACTCCGAAAATAATCAGTGCGATCAAAATCGAAATCACCTGTGGTAATATCCAGTCTGAAAAATTAATAAAAAATTCCGCGATTGCATAGGTCAATCGGTTCATGGCTACTCCTTCTTTCTGCCATCAAACGGCACATATTATCCTGTTTATTATACATTGCCCTCTGTTTTTTTTCAATACCCTTTTCCATGAATCTCCTCGAAAATCCCCACATCTTCCGGGAAAAATGAATATGGGGGAACTGTTTACCAGCCAAAGGAGCTTTTATGAGTAAAAAACAGAAAAAGAAACATCAGACTCAGCCACATCAGTCCGTCGGTTCTGAGCATATCAGTTCGACTGATCCCAATGGCAGTTACACCGGCCGTCCGCTTAACCGGTTTGAAAAGCCGGTACAGGACGTAGACGACCTGTAACAAGCCGGGTTGCGTCTGTCGTCTGCTGGCCGGACCTGTCCGGCAACAGACGACAGGCTGTTTGCCCGGTAATGCAATAAAATTCTCCAACTTTCTGATACTTCCGGCAATTGACACGATATGCAAAATATTGTATAATATAAATATATTTAGGCATATATACAGCTATTTACTGTAATATTTCCGGAAAGGATTGGTACATATTATGAATCGTTTTAAAACTAGCGCCGCCCGCGTCAACCTCGCAAGAGAAATCGCTGGTGAAAGCATGATTCTGCTCAAAAACGACGGCCTCCTTCCTTTAAAAGCAGGCTCTACCGCCGCTGTCTTTGGCAAAGGTCAGGTCTCCCTCTATATCGGCGGTTCCGGCTCCGGCGCCTCTTCGGCCAGAAATGCAACCAAACTGGTCGATACCCTGAAAGCAGATGGCCTCAAGTTGATTCCCTCGCTGGAACAGTTTTATCTTGCGCAGTTTGACCCGGAAAAAGAAGAACGTGAACGGAAAGAACTGTTTGCAAAATTTGGCGACCTGGTTGCGTCGGGCGCGATATATGAGTGGTTTGGTACCTATACCCCTCCGGAAGAAGAACAGAAAATCCCGCCCCAGCTGCTGGAGGAAGCAGTTCAGGCGACAGATACGGCCATCCTGGTCCTGGGACGCACTGCCGGCGGCGAAGAGTGCGACCGCCATTATGAAAACGATTACGAGCTGCTCGACAGCGAAAAGGAACTGATCGAAACGGTCACTTCTTCCTTTAAAAATGTCGCGCTGGTCATGAATACGGTTGGTGCGATTAACCTATCCTGGACCGAGCATTACCCCACAATCCGGTCGATTCTCTATGTTCCCTCTCCCGGTGAACAGGGCGCGACTGCGTTGGCTGACATCCTGATGGGAAAGCTTTCCCCTTCCGGCAAGCTCTCCGCAACCATCGTCCGCAAATATTCCGATCACCCTGCATCCGCTCATTTCAGCTTCGACAAGGCGCATCCGGGAAATATCCTGACATACGATTCCTATGGACTGGACGCCGCTGCCAACGGCAGTGTCGGCTATAAACTCAGCCCGGTCAGCGTCTATGCCGAGGGAATGTATGCAGGCTACCGGTATTTTGACAGCTACTCCGTTGAGCCGCTGTATCCGTTTGGGTTTGGTCTGTCTTATACAACCTTTGCAATTGGCGGACTGGACGTCTCTGTCGAAGGGAAAAATCTGCTTGTCTCGGCAACCGTCACCAATACCGGCGATTTTACCGGCAAAGAAGTCGTTCAGGTCTATCTCTCTGCACCTGCCGGTAAGCTTGACCAGCCGTACCAGCAGCTGAAAGGCTATACAAAAACATCTGCCCTGGCTCCCGGTCAGTCGGAAACGGTGAAAGTCGCGATTCCGACCTGGCTGCTCGCCTCTTACGACGAATCGACTGCCCGTTATATCTTTGAACCGGGTACATACATCGTCCGTGTCGGCAACTCCTCCCGCAATACCCATGTTGCTGGCAAGCTCACCGCCAGCGAAGAGCTGACCGCGGCACAGTATCACAATATCCTCCCCATCCTCCCGGAAAACAGGGAAAAGATTCCCTTCTGCCATGGCGAAAATACTGCCCCGATCAGCTACCCCGGTGAGGCAGAAGAAATCGCTTCGGCAAAATCTGTCCCACTGACCAGTGAAAATATCACCCTGTTTACCGAGCATCTCCCCGCAATGCCCGCCCTTCATTCGATTGACCATGCAGATCTGAAGGATGCAAGAGAACATAGGGTTTCTCTCTACGACTTTGTCAACCAGATGTCGGATGATGAACTGATGGCAATGTGCGTTGGTTACGGTCCCGGCCTGCCTTTCGGCGCCGGCCGCGGTACCCCTGCCACCATTCAGGGACCGGACGGCAAAGATCTGACGACCGATGACCACCCCAAAGGCAACCCCGGCTATGTCAACCCTGCAATCGAACGCCTCGGCATTCATTCTGCCTGGTACAAAGACGGCCCTGCCGGTGTCGGCATGGTATCCTGGCCGACCGGAACGGCTGTCGCCTGTACCTTTAATGCTGACCTCGCCTATGCGTTCGGTGAGGCAGCCGGCGCCGAAGCGGACGAAATGCAGGTCGATTCCTGGCTTGCACCTGCCGTCAACATCCAGCGGGCACTGCTCGGCGGACGCAACTTCGAATACTTTTCCGAAGACCCGATTGTCAGCGGTATCTGTGGAACTGCCATCGTCCGCGGCTGTGAGGAAAACAACCGTGCAACCTGCTGTCCCAAACATTTCGCCCTCAATGAGCAGGAAACCTACCGCCGCGGCAAGTCGATTCATGGCATCGATGCGGTCAACTCGATTGTTGAGGAACGCACTGCCCGCGAAATCTATCTGCGGCCATTTGAAATGATTGTCCGCGGCAGTCATGTCCGTACCTTTATGTCTTCCTTTAACCGGATTAACGGAACGTTCGCCGGTGGAAATTATGACCTGTGCACCCGTCTGCTCCGCGGTGAATGGGGATTTAAAGGGGTTGTCGTGACCGACTGGGGCGATATGGACGTCGTTGTCGACGGCGGCGACGCGGTCCATGCCGGAAACGATGTCGTCATGCCCGGCGGACCTCCCGTTATTGCTCAGATTAAAAAGGCGCTGGAAGAAGGCCGCTGCACCCGTGCCGACATGATCGAGGCGGTTGTCAACCTGATGCGGTTTGTGATGGTTTCCGGTTCACAGATAGACGCAGAATAATTTTCACCGTATACAGCAAAACGGTTCTCTGCTTTTCGACAGAGAACCGTTTTTATTTACCCAAGCGCGACGTCCAGCAGCATCATAATCAGAAAACCGCCCATCACTGCCAGTGTTCCGCAGTCGGCATGCACATCCAGATGTGCCTGTGGAATCAGCTCTTCCACGACAACATACAGCATTGCACCGGCCGCAAACGCCAGCAAAAATGGCATCAGCGGTTCAATCAGCCCATAACAGAGCACAACCAGTATCCCGAAAATCGGCTCCACCATGCCCGAAACAACACCGCGTGCAAACGCTCTGCCGCGGCTCATCCCCTCCTGACGCATCGGAAGCGAAACCGCCGCACCTTCCGGAAAGTTCTGAATTCCGATACCCATTGCAAGTGCGATTGCACCTGAAAAATCGCCGTCCTGGGCCGCCATCGCAAACGCAAGCCCGACTGCCATCCCTTCCGGGATATTATGGAGTGTGACTGCCAGAAAAAGCAGTGTCGTTCGTTTCCAACGGGCATTTAGCCCTTCGGGTGCACCGCTATCCGGGTGCAGATGAGGAATCAGCCGGTCGAGTCCCATTAAAAACAGAACCCCTGCCGCAAGGCCGCTTCCCGCAACCAATGCAGGCGGGACCGAACCCTGTTCTG
Source organism: uncultured Clostridia bacterium (assembly GCA_944386805.1). Classification (GTDB taxonomy): domain Bacteria; phylum Bacillota; class Clostridia; order Oscillospirales; family Ruminococcaceae; genus Faecivivens. The sequence goes on along the minus strand of CALXCO010000027.1, from coordinate 11,243 downwards.
CCCGTTCAATCGCAGGCAGCAGCAGGCTCCAGACGGATGCTGCCATCATAACCCCTGCCGCAAACCCAAGGAACCCACGCTGCAACCCCATTTTAACCCGTGCGCCGAGGAACAACACCGTTGCCGCTCCCAACGATGTCATCATAAATGTAAAGCCGGTGCCTCCGGCTGACCAGAGTAACGCCTGTATCATGATTGTCACAACCTTTCCCCCTCAGGGTATGCGGGAAAGGCTGGATTGGTTCAGCAAAGACCAGCCGCTTTATTTGCGCTGATATTGAACTAATTACAGGCCAAGCAGTCTGGCCGCGTTTTCACCGGCGATCATTTCCTTTTCACGATCGGTGAGCGCCAGTGAATCCAGATAGGCAATTGCGTCAGCCGTCGTGGTCCAGGGCATATCCGACCCCATAAACACGTTTTCTGCACCGTTTTTGCGGATAATACGAACCGCCTGCTCCGGGTCCAGTCCCTCACTGACCATTGCGGTGTCCATCATCATTCCTTTTCCGGCAAGCAACTCTTCCGCTGCGTCCCAGTCAAACAGTCCGCCCAAATGTCCCAAAATCAGCCGCAGTTTCGGAAACGCCTTGTGAATTTTCAAAATCTGGGCAGGTGAAGCATGGGAGTGGTCAGGAGAAAACGGGTCAAATCCCGTATGAATCAGGCAGGGAAAATCCAGCTGGGAGATCAGATCATAAACCGGGTACATCCGGTAGTCATCCATCTCGATTCCCTGCTCATCATGGTGCAGTTTGATTCCGGGAATGCCTGCCTCATGCAGCCGTTCCAGCTCCTCCAGCGAGTCACTCGACATACCATGTACGCTGCCAAATGCAAAAGCGTCCGGCAATGCGTTGACTTTGAGGGCAAACTGGTTGACATTATACTGGTGGCGGGGTCTGGTCGCAACGCTTAACTGGACAAAATAGTCCGCGCCTGCTTTATGCACCATCTTTTGCAGCTGCTCCAGCGTTCCGTCATACTTCAGTTTGATTCCCTGGGTCTGAGGATACAGCGCCGCAGCGCTGCTCATCGCGTCCAGCGCATGCGGAGCAAGGGTGTCCGGAAAACAGTGGGTATGAAAATCAATAATCATCTTTGCAACTTCCTTTTCGATTGTTTCTCATTTTTTCATTTATCTGTCTGCCAGAAAAAGACGGCTCTGTCCTATAAACAGAGCCGTCTGAGTGTCGGGTAAATACAGTTTGCAAAATCGCAACTTCACACCGTCTACCCGGTGCGTTCGCTCAGGCTTTGATACGCATGAACAAACTCGTCGGAACGCGGACAACCAACGCATCAAGTCCGCAGCAATCCACCGCTTTATTTGGTGCCGTAGATTCTGTCGCCGCAATCGCCCAGTCCGGGTACAATATAGCCTTCCTCGTTCAGGCCCTTGTCAATCGTGCCGACAAAGAGCTGTACGTCCGGATGTGCTTTGGTGAAAGCTTCGATTCCTTCCGGGCAGGCAATAATGCACAGCTGCTTGATATTCTTGCAGCCTGCCTTTTTGAGCAGATTGATTGCACCGATTGCCGAACCACCGGTCGCCAGCATCGGGTCCAGAACGTAAACGTCCCGACGTGCAATATCGGACGGCAGTTTGCAGTAATACTGCTCAGGAACCAGGGTCTCCGGGTCACGGTACATGCCGATATGGCCGACCTTTGCAGCCGGAATCAGCTCGATCATGCCTTCCAGCATGCCCATGCCTGCACGAAGAATCGGAACAAATGCGATTTTAACATTGTTGAGCACTTCGCTGGTAGCCGTGCCGATCGGCGTATCGATCGAAACCTGTTTGAGCGGCAGGTCACGGGTCGCCTCGTAGCACATCAGCATTGCAATCTCCGAAACCAGCTCCCGGAACTCTTTGGAAGAAGTGTTCGAGTCACGCAGCAGCGAAATCTTATGTCTGATCAGCGGATGATCCATTGTTTTTACGTTTGCCATAATCGTTCAACCTTTCTGGTAGCGTTTCTATCTGAACCGTCGGAACAGCTGCTCAGCGAGCATTCTCCCGGCGTTCAATCTCAGTCAGTTTGTCAATTCTCTTCTGGTGGCGGCCGCCTTCAAACGGCGTGTCCAAAAACAGGTCGACCAGCTCACAGGCAAGCCCGGCTCCGACAACCCGTCCACCAAGGCAAAGTGCGTTCGCATCGTTGTGTGCACGGGTGAATTTTGCGGAAAAAGCGTCGCTGCATGCACAGGCGCGGATGCCGTTGACCTTGTTTGCAGCCATCGAAATGCCGATACCGGTTCCGCAGAAGAGAAGCGCCTTGTCACATTCCCCGCTGACAACCGCGTCACAGGCCGGCAGCGCCATGTCCGGATAATCACAGGACGATTCGTCATAACAGCCAAAGTCTTTATATGCAATTTCTCTGCTGTCGAGATGCTTTTTGACCTCCTGCTTGAGGGCAAAACCTCCGTGATCGGATGCAAGTGCTAACAACATGTTCATTACCATTCCTTTCTGTTTATCCCGGTATTTCCGGTTTTCGGTGCGTGGCAAGGGATTCAAGGCTGTGATTTTCCAGTCCGTGCGAGCAGTTCCCGTTCTGCCTGCGGCAGCCGCAGATAGGACGGCATCAGTTCACCCGGTGCAATCATCTGCTCCGTTTCCAGCCGGTGCAGCGCCGCAAAGCCGACCGAAGCTGCCGATTGCAGCCGCAGTGCAGGCGGTGCGAGCAGCACCCGTGTACTGCCTGAAAGCGCCGCAAACGCCAGTTCAGCTCCATCCCCAACCAGCATGACTTCCCCTTCAACCGAGGAAAGTTTCTCTTTCAGCTGGTCAAGCGAGATCGCCATATCTTCCCACAGACGCTTCGGGTACCCGCCGCTCGACCAGAACAGCGAGGTATAAACCTGACCACAACGGGCATCCATGACCGGACAGATGGTATACGACAGTCCCGAAAAGTTACAGGCCAGCGCTTCCAGTGTCGATACACCGACACAGCCTTTGCCGCTTCCCTGCGCCAGTCCCTTCACGGCGCCGATGCCGATTCGCAGGCCGGTAAAGGAACCCGGTCCGATGCTGACAGCAAAACCGTCAGCGTCCGCAATCTTCATCGAACAGCTTTTCAGGAGTGCTTCCATCGCCGGAAGAATCGTCTGGGAATGGGTCAGCCCAGCCGTAACGGAAATCTCCCCAAGTACCTTTCCTTCGGTTACAACCGCGGCAGATGCCGTCTTTGCCGAAGTTTCCAGACAGATGAGCTTCATCCTTTCTTCCCTTCCTTCTCCGCAATGGGTTCGCTTCCGATCTGTATCGTCCGTTCATTCTCCCCGTCGACGGTAATCCGGACAAAAATTGTCCCTTCCGGCAAAGCGCCGGCGATGTTTTCGCTCCATTCGACCGCCAAGATTCCGCCCGCTTCCAGATAATCAAAAAAGCCGGTGGAATACAGATCATCCATCGTGCGGATACGGTACATATCAAAATGCCAGAACGGCACCTTTCCGCCGTAATCATTGACCAGTGCGAATGTCGGACTGGAGACTTCGGCGTCCGGCGCGAGGGTACGCGCCATTCCGCGGGTAAAAGCGGTTTTTCCGGCTCCCAGCCCGCCGGTAAAGGCTACTACGTCGCCGGGATGGAGCATGCGGGCAAATTTTTCGCCAATTGCTTCGGTCTCGGCCTCCGAATGGGAAACGAATTTCATCATAAGGTCAATCTATCCTTTTTGCATTAGAAAATACATCTTTATTATACGATATTCCGCTGAATATTGCAAGCCCGAACAAGGAAATGTTTCCTTTATTTACCAGCATCGCTTCTCTGCTCACTGCTGGCTGTATATTCCCGGTCGCCATCATTATACAAACACAAAAGACACCGGTTTGATCACCAGTGCCTTGGATGGTTGGGTTACTTTTTGTCAGGCTTTTCCAGAATGACAAAGGAAACCAGCGTTTCTTTATGGAGATAGTTTTCAAGCTTCGGGTCAACATCGACTGTCTGGGTATTCATCTGGGAAATAACCCAGCCGTCTTCCAACAATTTGTTCAGCCGAACAAGATACTGATTGTCGTTGATATCGTTCCGTTCGGTAAAATCACGGCTGTTGCTGATGTAGACTACCTTTTGCATCGTCTTACTCCCTTTTCTTTTTGTTGATCTTACCCCAATAAAATCGGGGAATCTGCCCCTTTTATCTTAGCATAAAAAGCCCCAAAACGCAATACAGCGCCGTCTCTGAATGGCATAGACGAAACGTCTAAATACATTGGAGTATATTTGTAAAATCAGATAATTGAAAATCCTGATACTATATGATACATTTTAATAATAAGATATATTCTGTAAAAGACAGACAACCCATCCAGGAGGCTGATCGAGATGACACGAAGACTGATTGCTTTCTTTACCGGAATGCTTCTGCTGCTTTTGTCCGGCTGCGAACCTGCTGAAAAGACTGTGCATGAAAAGAACAGCTTATATGCCGGATACAGGAACCTGGGGGAATTATGCGAAACAGCTGCTGTAATCGTTCATGGGACCGTTGACAATATCGGAAAAACCTGGCTGTACGATGCAGACCGTACCGACGGTCGAGAACCGTCGTTCGCCTATACCCCTTATGAACTCGACGTCATCGAGTTTTACAAGGGTGATACCGGCAAACGCAGATATACCTGGCAGCGGTCCGGCGGCGAAACCAGAACGGATATCTACAAAAGCATCGAGCCGGAATTTGAACCCGGTACCGAAGTAATCTTTTTCTGCAACATGTACGGGTGCGCCAATCCTTATTACGGTATTTATGAGGTCGTGGATGGGACCGTCCAGGTTTATGCAGATTGGTTCCCAGAGGTTGAGCCGATAGAAGAAGACAGCTGGTACGGTAAAATGGAACTTGCCGATTTCCGGGAAGCAATACTGGATACGGTGGCTAATGAATAAAAGACAAACCGCACACCTGACCACAGCGTCGGTGTGCGGTTATTGATTGTTACTTTTTATCCGGTTTTTCGAGAATGACGAAAGATACCAACGTTTCTTTATGCAGATAATTTTCGAGTTTCGGGTCAACATCCACCGTCTGAGTATTCATCTGGGAAACGACCCATCCGTCCTCCAACAATTTGTTGATTCGGACTAGATACTGATTGTCGTTGATATCGTTCTTCTCTGTAAAATCTCGACTGTTGCTAATGTAGACTACCTTTTACATCGCTATACCCCTTTATCTTATTTTCTTTTATCTTACCATATGTACCCTGAAAACGCAACCGTCAGTCGTTTGTCTCCCCGACTTTCGGTTCCTGAATACGGCCGATAATTACCATCGCTGTGATAAACAGCAAAAGCGTAAATACAAACGGCAACCGTCTGTCAATACTCGAAAGCCAGCCTGCCAGATACCCGAACGGCGATGAAAGTGCAATCGTCGATGCCATAATCAGCGCATTCAGCCGCGCACGTTCCTCTGGCTCGATATTCAGCTGCAAAAGTGCGTCTTTACGCGGATTGACCAGCGCGGCAGCCAGTGCCGCAACAAACACATATACCAGTACAAATACCAGATTGTCTGCCGGTGCAAAAATCAGCACCAATGCCGCAATACAGTACAGCGCCAGTCCTGCCCACAATGGAACCCGGAATTTATCGGCATTCATCCGGTGCTGGATTCCTACCATAAAAATCAGCATAACGATTGCGTTGAGTATCGGAAACAGTGCCAGAAAGTTTTCTGAAAGCCCCAGCCGCTGGGTTACATACAATCCGAAAAAGTTGCTGCTCACCATATTGGTGACATACAGAATAACCGAGACAGCTACCGCCTTGAGGACACTTTTATCTCTCAGCAGCCGCGGAATCAGCTGGCGGTATTCGCCCAGCATATGGAAAACCGAAACGTTTTTTGTTTCTGCCCGGCGGATTTTTCCCTGCTTTGTCTCATGACAAAACCGGAAAGTAATCAGGCATTTGGTCAGCATCGTCAGCGAGAAAATAAAGTACAGTACCCGTACCACCGGTACCATCGAAAACGAACTGACAAATAATCCCGACAGCGGCGCAAAAAATACCGCTACCAGTCCGCCGATATTGACCCAGGTATATATTCCAACCAGATCTTTCGGGTGTGCGTCTTCGATCAGCAGGCAGTACCACGCCGTCTGGTTGATCTGCTCAAAGCAGTTGAACAGCGCCGCAATCAGAAACAGCCAGAAGTTGCTCGACACCGCCCATACCAGACATGCCATCGACCAGCCGAAAAAGTCGCCCATCATGGTTGTATATTTGCGTCCCAGTTTGTCGGATAAAATGCCGCCAAAAAAGGAGAACATTACCTGAAATACCATCGCAATCGACAGAATCAGTCCGATCTGTACGTCGGTGATACCCTGCGTGTACATATATAATGTTGCAAACGGCGCAATCAGGTTATATGGGATTCCCCACAGCGGCTCGATTAAGACCAGTGTCCGCGGATTGCCGCCATTATCCGCAAGGACTTGCATCAGCGGATGCATTTTCAGGTTTTGTATTTTGTTTTTCAGACTCATATTTTCACCATGCTCTAATATTCTGTATACATATCATAGTTTGCAACGCAAAAGGCACCAGTACATAACCAGTGCCTTTATCTTGTCTGACTGTTGCGCATACCTTTACAAGCGAGCACAACTCATTTTGACGTGTGCTATCTCATACTACAGATTGCTGTTTTTGGAATTTGCGGATTGCGGTTCTTACTCTGAAACGTTGTCCAAAGAATCCTTATCGTCGTCAAGACTGGAAATAAACATTTCCTCCGTGGTCTGCTGCGCCAGCTTCAGCTTTTCAGTAATCTCAACCAACGCATTGGTGGTCGCTTCCAGCGCATCAATTGCAGTCGCCATGCGCCCTGCCAAGTGATAATACATAGCCTTATAATCTGGCATACCGATCTCTCCTAAGTATATTTTGAATAATGGGCACTACTTCATGAAGCAGTGCCCATTATTATCGTTTGGAGCAGATGACGGGAATCGAACCCGCGTGTCCAGCTTGGGAAGCTGGCGTTCTGCCATTGAACTACATCTGCACAGTACTGTTATTATACATCCGGTTTTTTCTTTTGTCAAGAGCTGGCCGGCGTTTTTTTCAAAACGGGTCCGGCCACAGCAGCACCCCAACTTTTACTGCTGTGACCACCCATTTCAGACACCAAACCTTCGGTTCGGGTCATTTTCCCAATGGCTTACTCTGCCGCAAATGCTGCGTCAATCGCCGACTGATCGCCCGAATAAATCGCGTCAATCTGTTCGGCCGTGTAACCATAAGCAGCGCGGTATTCGTCCTCGGTCATTCCGGCATCCGCCAGCGTCTCTTCGGTCAGGCGGCTGTTGACCACCGACTCAAAGTCCTCACGGCTGATCGAAAAATGTTCGACAAAGGCCGCGATGTTCTCGTCTTCCAGCGAAGACAGCCCGTCTGCCCAGGTATTGTACTCCTCCGAGCCGACTTCCATAATAAAGTGCAGCGGAATCGAATGATAGCTCGTCGTGTGGACGGTGCACGCTTCTTCTCCGGTCGGCGCGCTGACCTCTTCCTGTTCAACCCAGGGCGCTTCCTCACTCGGAACATCTTCCAATTCATCGGGAACACTGGCGTTGCCCGATTCGTCAACCGTTACACCTTCCGAATTGACGCTGCTGGTGGTCGTCTGACTTTCCCCGCTTTCACTCTCACTGGAATTCTGGCAGGATGCAAACGCCAGCAATGCCGCCAGACAACAGGCCATTCCGGCCGCAAGTAATTTCTTTCTGTTCATGGGTGATTTCCCCTTTCCCATCCGAATTTTCCCCTGTCTATCTTAGACAGCACTGAACACGATTTTGTTCAGTTCATCTATAATAACACCAATCAGGGTCAAAAAGCTGCATTTTTCCGCCATTGTTTACATAATTTTAACAGTTGTGTATTTTACCATATCCTTTCCGGCGTAATTGTTTAAAAATGATGTTTTTGTTTGCGGTATTGACTTGTAGGTTAAACGGTAATATAATATCCTTATAGTTAGATTGTATTTTATTGACTGCCTGCCAAGCAAAGGGGAGATTTAAATGAAACAAACCGCAATTCGTACCGTTTTATACTTTATAACCGCTATCTGGATTTTCGGCGGGTTTACAATTGCTGAAAAGATTTATGCAAGCCTTCTGCGGACTTATTCCGGTTTGCCGGAACTGTACGCTTTCCTTGCGTTGTGGTGCGGTCTGACCTTTCTGTTATTGCTGCTCCGTTCCCGGCTGAGTGTCTCGATGCCCGCAAAGGCAATCGCAATCTCCAGCTGTATATCACTCGCCGTTTCTATTGCTGCGGCAATCCTCTCTTTCTATGCCAGTCTTATGAGCATGCACTTCGGCAATATCTTTTACCTGCTGATTCTGCTGACCCTGTTGCAGGACCTGTTTGACATCATTGGCTGCGCGATTCATAAACCGGAACAGCCGGACAATTTTGACTAAAATCACTTTCGATACCCAAACTGATTTTCGCTCCCTCATTGTGATTCAATAGAGGGAGCGTTTTTTATTTTAAATCGTTTTGCAAGGTAAATCTGTAACTTTTCTGCAAAATTATAGACAAAAGAAACGAAAAGATGTATACTTATCTCAAACTATATCGCAGGCTATTTACGCCTGCTCACCCGTTTTGAAAGGATTGGTCTGTTTCATGGAAATCAAAGAAGTCGCTTCCCTCGCCGGGAAGCTGCGTGAAAATGTCGGTAAAGTTATCATCGGTAAGGACGACGTCATCAACAAGGTCACCCTCTGCCTCTTCTGCGGCGGTCATATCCTGCTGGAAGATATCCCCGGCACCGGTAAAACAACAATGGCAAAGGCGTTTGCACGGTCACTCTCCTGTGGTTTCGCCCGCGTTCAGTTTACCCCTGACCTGCTGCCGAGCGAACTGACCGGCATCAACTACTATAACCAGCAGGAAGGCGGGTTTACCTTTAAACCCGGCAGCATCTTCACCAATATCCTGCTCGGCGATGAAATCAACCGCGCAACTCCCCGTACCCAGTCGGCTTTGCTGGAATGTATGGAAGAAGGTCAGGTCTCGGTCGACGGCAAAACCTATCCCCTTGATCGTCCGTTCCTGGTCATCGCAACCCAGAACCCGGTGGAAATTCAGGGTACCTTCCCCCTCCCGGAAGCACAGCTCGACCGCTTTTTCATGCGGCTGTCGATGGGCTATCCTGACCACGACGCTGAAAAACAGATGCTTTCGGAAGTTGCGGTCACCCATCCGGTCGACTCGGTCCAGCCGGTCGCGTCCGGCGACGATATCGTCGCCGCTCAGGCCGCTGTCAGACAGGTTAAGGTCAGCGATGCAGTACGCGATTATATCGTCGCCATCGCCGACGCAACCAGACGTTCTGATCGGGTTAAGCTGGGTCTCTCTCCCCGTGGCAGTATCGCCCTGATGCGCGCAGCACAGGCGATGGCTGCCGTCAATGGACGCGATTATGTCCTGCCGGACGATGTCAAGGCAATCGCTCCCGACGTCATCTGCCACCGTATGATCTGCAAGGGCTTTTCTGCGTCCCAGTCGGCCACTGCTCCGATGGAAGTGCTGTCGGTTATCCTCGGCCAGCTGCCGGTCCCCAAAGAATAACAGGAAGGGACGGATATGGAATTTGTAGCAATCGCAGTTGTGCTCGTGGGGCTGTTTTTGCTCCAGAACCAGCTATACAAACAATATGCCTTTAAAAACATCCGCTACAGCTGTACGCTGAGCTGCAACGAATGCTATGAGGGCGACGAAATCGAGCTGATCGAGGAGATCGTCAACCGCAAATGGCTCCCTCTCCCCTGGCTTAAAGCTGAAATCACGACCTCCCGCTGGCTGTCCTTTGCCGGCGCACAGTCTGGCGTGACCGGTGAAACGCGGTTTGTCCCCAGCTTTTTCTCGGTAAAGGGGTATTCCCGTGTGACCAGGCGCTGGAAGGTCAAATGCCTGAAAAGAGGCGAGTTCTCGATCGAACAGGTGGTCCTGATTACGACCGACCTGCTGGGATATTCCAACCTCTCGATGCCGGGCGACGCTTCGGCACGGATTCTGGTATTGCCCCGCGCTATCGAAGGCAGTGAAATCAGTGTCCGTCCACGGTATCTGAACGGTGATATCATGGTCCGCAGACAGCTGCTCGACGACCCCTTCTACATCAGCGGCGTCCGGCAGTACACCGGTCACGAACCGATGAGCCGGATTCACTGGCCCGCTACCGCTGTTATGCAGCAGCTGATGGTTTATAACAATGATTACACCTCCCGTCAGAGTGTGACCATTATCCTGAACATGCAGTCCCGCGCTTCCGAGCATATGGAAGTCGTCGACACCGACCGGATGGAAAATGCAATCCGCGTCTGCGCCGGGCTGTTCAAAACAGCCCTCACCGGGATGCCGACCCGGTTCGTCGCAAATGCACCGGTCAGCGCAACCGGTGAGGACAGCCGTACACCTGTTGCGACCGGCGAATATTGGGGCAGTGAATATGAACTGGGGCTGCTGGAACTGCTGGCACGTTTACAGCTCCATTCGACTGAAGATTTCGGCAACTACCTTGCCGGAATGTCGGCAGGCATCACGTCAACTGATATCGTGATTGTCAGCTGCTATCTGTCAGAAGCAATGCTGATGTTTGCAGCTGGCAGACAGAGAAGCGGCGTACATGTGCGGTTTTTCATCCTCGGTCCGATTCCTGAAGAGCTGGATTACTCCGGGTTCGACGTCGTGCCCTGTGTCATCGACGAAACAGTCGGACGGCGGACGTTGATGCAGGACGAGGCTGAAATGCAGCGCCGCGGACTCAATACCGAAAAGGAGGCGGCTGTCTGATGATCGATCAAAATAAATCGGCAGATAAAAAAACAGCCGCCGGTAAAATGTCGGCGGTGCGTTGGAAAAAGCTCTTTTACCGGCTGTCGATGGCAGGAATCCCGCTGATCATGCTGCCGGTCATCTATTTCGGGTGTTCGATTGCTTTCAGCAATGGCGTGGAATGGATGGACCCCGATGGGTGGATGCTGGCACGTTATTGGGGTCAAAATCTGACAGGCGGACTGTGCTGCTGGGGACTGACGTTGTTGGCGGACTGGCTGCGAAACAGGGACGTCGATGACGCAAGGCTGGCGTTGGCTGGCAATATCCTGATGGCGGTCGGACTTGTCGCAGAACTGGCGGTTTTTGCTGTGGTCAACTTCGCGTTGCCTGCTCCGTTCTGGGTTGCGCTTGC
>CALXCO010000026.1 GCA_944386805.1 uncultured Clostridia bacterium | reverse complement strand
TGACAAGGCTTTTAAGTTCTCAGAACTCCTGTTCTGAACGCTTGGCCGCCCCTCTTTGCAGAGGGGCGGCCTTTGTGTTTCTTCGTCAACTTGACGAAGAAACACATCTATTCACACAAAAAGGCAATGTGCAAAATATAAATAAGATAGAATCACAATTTTATATTTAGGATTATTTGCTAAATTTGCAAGGCTATTTCGAGAAATTTGCAAATGTATTGATTGTCTTGATAATCGCTAAACCAAATTTCTAATCTTTATGAGGGAAAAAACAAGGGAAAATTCTTAAAAAAGCCGTATAAACGCCACAAAAACACTTCCATAAAAGGCCACTTCATAACTATTTATGGAGGATGAAATTCGAAATGAAAAAGAGAATTCTCGCTCTGGCTCTCGCCGGAACTACCGCTTTTTCTGTCTTCGGCGCAGCCCTGAGCGCAAACGCTTGGGATCAGAATAACACCACCGATACTCGTTACGATGTTGATGCTTATCAGAGCTATCTGCCTGTTGCAACCGAAATTGAGGCTAATTATACTGGTGCAACTGAATCAGTAACTACCTATGCTTATATGGACAAAAACAACGATAATGCAACTATTGTTGGTCCGTCTACTGATGCAGAAGTAAAAGCTGTCCTGAAGAATTATGATAATATTGAAGGAAACTACAAGACTTACAAACTCGTCTCTGTTAACAACAGTGGTTACTTCTATATTGATTTTGATGGTTTGACTGATGCAGCTCTGTGGCCTACAAGCAGCAACACCAGCAATGATACAGTAAAAGTTATTGATGGTAGTGGTAACGCAACAACTAAATTAAGCTCCTATGTTACAAGAACTCTGCAGGATGACGGTAGTTACACATATACCTGCAATGGTAAAACAGCATCTTCCCTGATTGGTGTTTTGCAGTTAAATGCAACTACAGACGCTCATGTCATTCCGGCTGCAAGCGTTGATAAAAATGCTCATGTTTACACAGGCTCTAATTTTGAAGCCGATATGGATGCAAAAACTGTTGACGAATACTTTACCAAATATATTGTACGGTATCCTGCTACTACTACCGATCCTACAGATGCTGAAGGCAGTGTTGTAGTTGATGGATACAAGAATGACGTTCTGAATGAAATCCGTGACTATGCTCTGTGGAGCTTCAATCCTGATCTCTCCGGTGAAGTTTCTGTTGAACCTTATACTGTTTCCACCAGCCTTGGCACAGATGGCAAACTGGATATTATTAAAACCAGAGTTCCCACCATTTACGCATACGATTTCCTGTATACCAATAGCACAAGCGGTACTGCTGGTACAATTGCTGGCGCTTGGAATGCAAAAAATGAAACTGCAGCTGCTGCCGCTCTTGTTCCGCTGAATTATGCTGGTGATGGTTCTACAGTTACTTTGAATGCTGAGACCGGTCGTGGTAGAGTTGGTGTTGGTATCCGTTATGATGTCGTTACCGACTGGGAAGACTTCATGGAAGAGCTTGCTCTGAATGATGACTTTGGTTACAGCGAGAACTGGGCTGAATTCCGTGCCAACTATCTGGATATGTTCTATTCGGACCCTGTTTTCGATCGTTGGACCGGTGAACTGGTTGGTAGTGTTGATGTAGACCTTTACAATATTGAAGGCTTGCTGTATGATATCTGGCAGCTGCATAACAAAGCTGACTACTATCAGGCAAACACTTCTGAGTTGATCTACCTGATGCAGCAGTATGATAAGTACATCGGTAACTACATCGATAAGGCTGAAGTTACTTCTGACGACTGGGGCGATCTGCTTCTGTCCATTCTGGATGCTGCTACCGAGTCTGACTTCAGAAGCGCATCTGAATACAGAAAATATCAGAACGAAGTTGAAGACCTGCGCGATGCATATGAGATGGCTACTACCGTCAATATGATTCGTGAAGTCGAGGCTAATATGTACAGCCTGTTGACCAGTGCAAACAGCAAGTTCAGAGCTGCTGCAGCTCCTGATAAGGCTGCTCTCGGCACCTCTCTGGAAGGTCTGTACTTCAACGTTGGCAATGTTCCTACCGAATACAGTGTTCTGCCCTCTAATCAGAGCACCAATGTTGATTACTACAACTACAACTACTATGTTGCAGCGCTGAACAACACATTTAATGTTGGTATCATCACCACCAACAATATTCCCAATAGCCTTGGTTTCAGCAATTCTCTGTCCAGAGGTTACTACTCGCTGTATCCGGCACTGGATTACCTGCAGGCTAACAACACCGCTATGCAGTATCCGGGCAATGGCGCTGCTGGTACCAACTACGGTGTATCTACCACCGATGAATACGAATGGTTCCTGAATGTTTATGAGCTGGCTGCTAACATGAACGCTCTGGGAAGCGGTTCTTCTGGCAATACCAAACAGGGTTCTGTTGACGCTGTTAATGATGCTCTGAATGCTGCTGTTGCTGATCTGGCTGTCGTTACTGCTCCTAACTCTGTTGAGCTTGGCGCTGTTGAAGACGCTATGACCAAGTATGAAGGCAAGATTGAGTCTGACTACGATGCAGGCTACTATGGCAAGTATGAACAGGCTTATGATTATGCTGAAAATACCGCTGAAGGTCTGTGGCAGACCAGAATTGCTGCTATGATCGTTGGTGTTTCCGGTGAAGCTCTGACCTACCAGGGCACTCAGGTCACTGTTACCAAGAATATGATGAAAGAACTCGAAGAGTCTATTACCGCTGGTAAGACCGCTCTGGAAGCTATCAAGAACAGCTCCGACTACAATGCAGCTCAGGTTAACGCTCTGAACAAAGCTATTGATGCAGCACAGTATATTGTTGATCTGTATGAAGGTACAGTTACTCGTTACAATGCAAACATTCAGTCTGTAAACCATGTTGCTACTGCTCTGGTAGGCGATAAGGACCAGTATGTTGTTTCCGATGTTGAGAATGCTATGGCTGATATCGACGCTGCTATCAACTACAGCGAAATCGTTATGGGCTGGTCTCAGAACGATGCTGGCAAGTGGATGTATGGCACCGAGGAAGGCTATCTGACCAACGGCTGGAACAAGATCGGCAAGACTTGGTTCTACTTCAATGCTGATGGCACTGCTAAACAGTCTGAATGGCTGAACGACAATGGTACTTGGTACTGGTTCAACTCCAACTGCGGCGCTGCTACTGGCTGGGCTAAGGTTGACGGCGAATGGTACTTCTTCAAGGGCAACAACGCTATGAAGACCGGCTGGGAAAAGGTTGACGGCAACTGGTACTACATGGCTTCTTCCGGCAAGATGGTTACCGGTTGGTGCGAAGTTAACGGTAAGTGGTACTACTTCTCCAAAGAGTCCAACTCTCTTGGCCAGATGCTGTACAGCACCACCGTTGATGGTTACAAACTGGGCGCTGACGGTGCTTGGATCAAATAATTGAAAGCTGAAAAGGCTTTTAAGTTTTCAGAACTCCTGTTCTGAACGCTTGGCCGCCCCTCTTCAAAGAGGGGCGGCTTTTGCGTGTATAATTGAATCATTTTGTCTCCAAAAAGTGGCACCAATATTGACAAATCCATCAAAAAGTGATATGCTTTAAAGCAACAGCATATAAAAGAATGACATATTTGCAATCTGCTGTAAATCAGAATACAGGACGGATTTTATGAGCAAACCAAACCTTACCAGACGATTTAGCAACACCGGCAGACGGCCTGCCGCAAACCGATAAACAAAAGGTTTATCCGGTTTGTTCTGTTGCGCTTTGGCAAGGACAGAAAAACGGTACGTCTGCGGGAAATGGTTACCTGCAGGCGTTTTTTTATAGTATCGGGAAGGGCGGATGATGATGAAGACGCTTCGTGTAAATCTGAGTGAAGGGCGCAGTTATGATATTCATATTGAGCGGGGACTGCTGGAGAAAGCAGGACAGATGATTCGGTCGGTGTATACTGGGACACGGATTGCGATTATTACCGATTCAAATGTCGAAAAGCTGTATGCGGGTATACTGGAAGATTCTTTGCACGCTGCCGGATTTGTCACCAAAAGAGTCGTGTTTCCTGCCGGTGAAAAAAGCAAAAATCTTGCCGGATTGGAATTGCTGTATGATGGACTGCTCAGTTCCGACTCGTTTACGCTGACCAGAACCGATCTTGTGATTGCGTTGGGCGGCGGTGTAACCGGAGATATGGGCGGATTTGCGGCAGGAAGTGTGCTGCGCGGCGTGCCGTATATCCAGATTCCGACGACCCTTTTGTCACAGGTTGATTCGTCGGTCGGCGGCAAGGTCGCAATTGACCTGAAACAGGGGAAAAACCTTGCCGGATTGTTTTACCAGCCGAAAATGGTTCTGATTGACTCGGACACACTGGATACACTGCCTGACCGTGTCTTCTTTGACGGTATGGGTGAAGTAATCAAGTATGGTATGATTCGCGAACCGGCACTGTGGCGGCTGCTTGAGCAGGTCAGAGGCAGAAAGGCGCTTGCACCCTATATGGATGAGATCATCTATACCTGTTGTAATTGTAAACGGAAAATCGTTGAACAGGATGAGCACGATACAGGTGAACGTATGCTGCTCAACTTTGGGCATACAATCGGACATGCTTATGAAAAGCTTGGAAACTATGAGAAGTTCATGCATGGAGAAGCTGTTTGCTGCGGAATGTATTCTATACTGCGCATCGGTGAACAGCATGGCCTGACGCCTCCCGGACTTGCTGCCCGAATGCGGAAGATGCTGGAAGGTCAGGGAATGTTGTGGGATGCGGGACCCGTTCCGGAAGAGGCACTGGTGCAGGCACTGGCTTTCGATAAAAAGGGCAGCGGTGGAACAATCCGTCCGGTTTTTTGTCGGGAAGTTGGGGAAAGCTATTACACGCCGGTTGCACGGGATGAGTTTGTGCGCTGGGTGCTGGCACGGGATGAAGTGCCTGAAATGGCATCGGATACGGCAGATACGCTGCCGGTTCCCAAACAGAACTGTGCAGTTTTTCCATCCGTTCTTGTCGGAGAATTGACTGTCCCTTCCTCTAAAAGTATGAGCCATCGGATGGTCATTGCGGCGGCGCTGGCTGGAAATGGTACCAGTGTAATCGATAATCTGTCGGGTTCCGAGGACATCTCGGCGACCTTACAGGCTGTTTCGGCACTTGGTGCCAAATATTCTCAGCCACAGCCGGGGACGGTGCAGATCACCGGTATCACCGGCACATCGGATGGGCAGCTGCTGATTGACTGCGGAGAATCCGGTTCAACTTTGCGCTTTATGATACCGGTGGCGCTTGCTCTGACCGGCGGGAAACCGGTGTCCTTTACAGGGCATGGACGGTTGATGCAGCGTCCATTGGAGCCGTATTATGAATTGTTTGACCGGATGGGGATTACGCACCATTTGGAAAATGGTGTTCTGACAGTGGAAGGTGAACTGGTACCGGGTGAATATCCGCTCAGTGGATCGGTCAGTTCACAGTTTATTACCGGACTGTTATTTGCATTGCCGCTGTTGCAGCCACGGGATGGATGTGCGCAGAGCGTCATTGCCATTACCGACCATCTGGAATCAGCTGCCTATGTGGATATGACATTGCAGGCGTTGAAAACATTTGGTATCGATGTAGACATGACGGAAGACCATCTCCGGTTTATCATCCCGGCTGGTCAGAAATATCAGCCCTGTAATGTTTCGGTAGAAGGGGATTATTCACAGGCGGCTTTTTATCTCGCATACAACACCATCTGTCTGTTACAGGGAAAGGCTGGATATATTGACTTGAAAGGTTTGCAGCCGCATTCCCTTCAGGGAGACCGTGCAGCAGCCAATATTTTGCAGCGGTATTCACAGCCCGGAGAACTGGAAATTGATGTTTCCGGAATACCTGACCTTGTGCCGGCACTGGCGGCGGCTGCCGCTTTTCGTGCGGGAAGCAAGACGGTGTTTTCTCATGCAGCCCGTCTCCGGATAAAGGAAAGTGATCGTATCCGCACGACCTGTCGGATGGTTGAGGCGATGGGTGCCGGGACAGAAGAATGGGAAGACGGTTTTGCAGTCAATGGTGTGGAGACGCTGCAGGGTGGTGGAATTGTCGACTGCTGTAACGATCATCGGATTGCCATGAGTGCGGCGGTTGCGGCAGCCTGCTGTGACAACAGCGTGACTTTGCTGGGGACAGAGTGTGTCGCAAAGTCGTATCCGCATTTCTGGGAAGATTTTACTGCCCTGGGTGGCATTACTGTCAATAAATAAGAAGGGATGAAAAGCTATGCAGCTGCGATATTCGATATTTGGTGAGTCTCACGGTCCCGGAATTGGCGTCGTATTGGAAGGACTGCCGTCGGGGCTGGTGGTCGATATGGATTTTATTGAGTCGGAGATGAACAGACGCCGCGCTAAAAAAGGTGGACTGTCCACTCCACGGCTGGAGGAAGACCGGCCGGAAATTATCAGTGGCGTATTTGAAGGTCGCACGACCGGAACGCCGCTTTGTGCGATGATTCGCAATGGAAATACGATTTCCAGCGATTATACAAGGACTATGAACCTCGCACGTCCATCTCATGCGGATTATACCGGTCGTGTCCGGTATGGCGGATATAATGATTATCGTGGCGGCGGACATTTCTCCGGACGGCTGACTGCGCCGCTGGTGTTTGCCGGAGCACTTGCAAAACTTTGGCTTGCAGAACAGGGAGTACGGGTCGGTGGTCATATTTTGCGGCTTGGACCGGTGGAAGATATTCCATTTGATCTGGTCCATGTATCTCCCGACCAGTTTGGCGAGATTGCTGCACGCACCCTTCCGACGATTTCTGAAGAGGCTTGCGAACAGATGCAGCAGGTTATTCAGCAGGCGAGAACCTCTCTGACATCGGTCGGCGGTATCATTCAGATTGCCGTAACCGGTATGCCGGTGGGGATTGGTTCGCCGGACGACAGCCTAGAAGGTATTATTTCCCGGAATATGTTTGCGGTTCCTGCCGTGAAGGGAATTGAATTTGGATTGGGATTTGGATTTGGTTCGGCGTATGGGCATGAGGTCAACGACCCGATGCGGATGGATGGAGATCGGGTTATTTTCCTGACCAACAACAATGGCGGCATCCTTGGCGGAATCAGCAGTGGTATGCCGGTAATTTTTCAGGTGGTAATCAAGCCCACCGCTTCTATCTCACGGGAACAGCAAACGATTGATATGGTAAACCATACCAATGCACAGCTTCAAATTAAAGGACGCCATGACCCCTGTATCCTTTCACGTGCAACCGTTGTTGTAGAAGCAGCGACGGCGCTGTCTATTATGCAGGCGTTGCGTGACCAGTAAAACGGATGGGAGGAAGAGACATGCAGGAAAAAATTAAGGCCGCGTATTCAGGTGTTCCCGGATGTTTTGCAGAAGAAGCGGCGGTGAAGTATTTTGCACAGCAGAGCGAGAGCGGGAACTGGCAGGACATCTGTGAACTGGTGCCGGAAAGCTCGTTTGCCGGTGCATTGCGGGCAGTGGAGACCGGGAAAGCGGACTGTGCAGTGCTGCCGATTGAAAACAGTTCGACCGGTTCGATTCTGACCAATTTTGACCTGATTACCGATTACGGCTTTTATATCACCGGCGAGTATTCGATTTCAGTAGCACAATGCCTGATGGCTAAACCAGGGGTTACTATGGACCAGATTACCGAAGTCTTATCCCATGAACAGGGACTTTCCCAGTCACGTGAATTTCTGGCACGGCATCCCTGGAAGCAGACGGCGGTTTATAATACAGCTTATGCTGCGCAGCTGGTCGCCGAGTCAGACCGGCAGGATTTATCTGCAATTGCATCGGCGCGGGCAGCGGAAATTTACGGGCTGAATATTCTGGCCGAGCGAACCAACTTCAAGGATATCAACCAGACCCGGTTTGTTATTCTGTCCCGCGAAGTACATCATTCTCCTGACAACAACAAGGTTTCCTTGATGGTCACACTGCCGCATGTTCCGGGGTCGCTCTGCCGGCTGCTGTCCATTTTTGCACGTGAAAAGATCAATCTTTTGAAAATTGAATCCCGCCCTGTCCCGCGCAAAAACTGGGAATATCTGTTTTTTATCGACTTTTCGGCAGATACGATTGACGCAAGAATCCGGGAAATTTTGCAGGAAGTCTCCGATTTTGCCCAGACATTGCGGGTACTGGGATATTATCGCAAGTTTGAATCATAAGGGGTTTGTATATGAAGATTACCAAAAATATTGTGCTGATCGGCTTGTCCGGCAGTGGTAAGACCGCTTTCAGTAAGCGGTTGTTTGAGCGGTATGGCCTTCCCCTTGTGGATATGGACAGCGAAATCGTCAAAAAGGCGGGCAAAAGTATCAACGAAATCTTTGCTGAACAGGGAGAAGAAGTCTTTCGACAGATGGAGACGGAGTGTGCACATGCCTGCGGAAAGCTGACCGGAACAATTATTTCCACTGGCGGAGGTGTCGTTCTGCGGGAAGAAAACATGAAGGCACTTAAACAGAATGGGCTGGTTATCTTTATGGACCGTCTGCCGGAGGATATTCTGGGAGAAGACCTTTCCGACCGTCCGCTGGTGGCGGATGATCAACGAAAGATTTACCGGCTGCGGGAACAGCGTTATCCGCTGTATGTGCGGTATGCAGATGCGATTGTGCGTAACTGCAAGGCAAAGGAAGATACCGAGGCTGCTCTTGTCAATGCGCTGGAAAAGCTGCTGGCAAAGCAGTCGTCTGACTGACAGAAAATAAGGGCTGTAGCGATATTGAGGATCGCTGCTGCCCTTATTTTTATATGGTAAGTTTTGAAAAAGTGCCGGTTACAAATATGTGCGTACTTTTCTTTTGCTGCATCTTGCTTTACAATAAAAATAGCCAAGATGAAAAATACGTCAATATTTCAACAGAAAGGACCGTCAGAATGGAAAAGCAGATCAAAATGATATGTGAAAATTTTACACCTGTTCATACCGATGTTCAGCAAAAAGCATTGGATGGAGAAACAGTGCTGCGTGTGGTCAAGAAAGAGAAAATCAACATTTATGATGAAAACACTTATGCCAAGGTAAATGATCTGTCGTTCCATAACGGGACGATTGAAGTGAAAATGAAAAGCCGTTTGCTGCCGGATGCGCCGGATTTTGCCAGAGGGTTTATTGGGATTGTATACCGGGCAAATCCGCAGGATTCGGAATTCGAGTCGTTTTATGTAAGACCGACCAACGGGCGTGGATGTGAAGACCAGGTTAGAAAAGCACATGGCTGTCAGTATTTTTCGTATCCGGGATATACCTTCGCATACTTTCGTGAATACGGAATTACTGAATATGAAGCACCTGTCGATCTTGCGCTGGATGAGTGGTTTACATTAAAGGCAGTGATAGAGGACGAGAAGGCCGCATTTTATCTGAATGGAAAGGCAAAACCGGTTCTGACTGTGCAGAATATGAAGCATGGGACTGGTTGTCATGGTGCAGTCGGTATTTTTGTCGACATCGGAACGGAAGCACTGATTTCTGAAATGAAAATAACCTGTACCGATTGATGATGTAAGCAAAACAAGAGCTGGGAATACTGTCTGCACAGTTCCCAGCTCTTGTTGTCAATGTTGAAATTAAAAGAGAATCTGCTTGAAAGCGTCTGGCAGACAGCCGATGACATCCTGAGGAAGCATTGCATATGCAGTCAGTTTCTCTGCCGCGATATCTCCCGCCGCAGCGTGCATAAAGACACCACACAGGGCAGCTGCCTGAGCAGAAACTCCCTGCGCAAGAAATGCGGCAATCATGCCGCCGAGTGTATCGCCGCTTCCACCTTTGGAAAGACCGGGGTTTCCGTTTTCGTTGATAAACAGCTGGTCATTCGAAGCAATGACAGTAGTTGCGTCCTTTAAAACCAGCGTGACCCCGTATTCCTGCGCAAAACGGGCGGCAATTTCAAAACGATTTTCCCGAATTTCGTCAATTGTCAGTCCACTCAGACGGGAGAACTCCATCATATGCGGCGTTAGGATCACAGGCGCCTGTGCCTTTTTCAGTTTGTCGACGCCGATTTTAGAAAGGGCATTCAGAGCGTCTGCATCGAGCACCATGGGGACATGACAGCTTTCCAGAAGTGAGGATACCAGTAATTCTGTCTCCGCTGTCAGGCTCATTCCACAGCCACAGAGGATAGCTGTAGCCCATCCGTTGGTTTTTTCCAGCAGCAGAGGGTGTGCTTCCGGTGAGACAGCGCCGGATTCAGCCAGTGTCAATGGAAATTGCAGTGCTTCCGGCAGCCGGATACGAATCGGGAGCAGCGCATGTTCCGGAGCAGCCGCCATCACCAGCCCAGCGCCGCATCGGGCGGCTGCCTCAGCTGCAAATAGGACAGCACCGGTCATTGTCCGGCATCCGCCGGCGATCAGCAGCCGTCCATAACTGCCTTTATTGGAGTCCGGACGGCGGGGAGGGAGCATTCCACGAATCAGCCTGGTATCCAATAGCGTAATCCCGCCCACCTGGTTCAGAATTTCCTGATGGATGCCGATTTCAATGATTTCCATCTCTCCGCAAAGATACCGGGAGGATTTGAGAATATGGGCTGGTTTTTTGGCAGCAAAAGTACAGGTAAAATCTGCTTGAAAGCTGTCGTCCGCCGCAATTCCATTGTCTCCGTTGACACCAGTCGGAATGTCCAGTGCAATCCGTTTTGCCGTACTCTGGTTGGCGGTGCGGACGGCAAGGGCGACCGATTCAGGGAGCTGGCCGTGAAATCCTGTGCCAAAGATACCATCCAGAATCAGACAGCTTTTCTGACAGAGTCGAGTGAGCGTCTCATGATCAGCGTCATCCCATACATGTATCTGCGGATATTCTTCCAGCCGTGCGAGGTTGAGCGAAGCGAGAGAGGAAAGCTGATGCCCTAAACAAAAGACCAGATCAAACGTCAGCTCCGGCTGCCATTGCAATAGTGCCCGTGCAATGACCAGTCCGTCGCCTCCGTTGTTTCCAAGTCCCAATAAAATGAGAAGATTTGCTCCGGGTGTGAGCAGCTGACCGTATTGCCTTTTGATCGCATCTGCCGCACCGTATCCGGCATTTTCCATCAGCTGTTCATAGCTGGTCCCTGCCTCAACCGCCATCTTTTCAGCGGCGCGCATTTGTTCACCCGTCAGTATAACCATGTTTTTCACTCCCTTGTCATCCGTAAATAACCATCTGTATCAGTGCCAGCAGCAGTAAATGGACCGGATAAAACCAGTAGAAAAACCATTTGCCGCCGGTTTTGCCACCCTTTTTGCCGTTGTACCATCCAATCAGCGGCAGGGCAAGAATCGTGCCCATCTGGGGCAGATAGCCTGCCAGCAGGAAGTCAGTCGGATAACCGCTCATCAGGCCGCTCAGGATAGAGTACAGCGTAAAGACAGTGGGAATCAGGATAAACATTCCCACCATCCGCTTTTTATTTTCCCGGTTGCGCGCAAAATTGAGGGTGTACAGAATCGCCATAACCGGCCAGTCGCCAATCAGCGACAGAAAACAAAGCCCGCACAGTGCCATCAGCCGGTCAGCGCCTTTCAGATGGTCGTCTGCCCACAATGCCAGCAAAGCCAGCAGCAGGGTATAGATCATATTCAGACTCAGCAGAGCGCTGCTGTCTTTCGGCAGGCCACCTTCTACAAACAGAATAAACGGCAGGTAGGAAATGGCGGCGAATACCGCCAGCCTGTATGCGTATTTTCGAAAGCTATGGGTGTGCCGGTAACCTTCTGCCAGCATAAAACACATGACCGGCGCTGTAATCCGGCCAACCGTGTGCATGATGACGCCAGCGGCAGAAACCGTCGGCACAAATGCCCAGGCAATATGATCGACCAGCATGCAGACAATGGCGATCAGTTTCAGTGAACTGCCGGTCAGTCCCAGCCGCTTAGTTACCGGAACCGGACTTTCGGTCATCTTTCAGTTCTCCATAAAATTCGTGCCGCTCAAAATAGCCGATCACTGCACCATTTTCATCCCGTACAGGAGTGAAAAACTCCCGTTCCTGTTTGGCGGGATTGATGGCTTCAAACATCTCTTCTTCGCCTGCATCGGCGCGTGCCAGAAAAGCTTCGATTTTCTGGCAGGAACTCTGATTGTGACAGCCGAAAATACTGTCCCCGATGCTGATTTTGCCGGCATACCGTTCTCTTGCGTCTTTGTTCATATACTGGATGACGTGGTTGCGGTCACAGAAAACAACCTGATATGGGTAAGCGTCCAAAATGGCGGACAGTATCGAAATGTCAATCTTCATCGGGAATATCTCCTTCATGCTGTATTTCAAGGCGGATTTCCAAAAGTTTGTCCAGCAGCTGATGTGCCGCCTGTTCCTTGCTCATGAGCGGCAGTTCGATTTCATCGTCTCTGGTGATCAACGTCAGGACGTTGGTGTCTCCCTGAAAACCGGCGCCAGCCACCTTGACATTATTGGCGGCAATCAGGTCGACATTTTTCTTTTCCAACTTTTTACGAGAATTTTCCAGCATATGCTCGGTTTCCATCGAAAAACCGCAGAGAACCTGACCAGGGACCCGGTGCGCACCGAGATAGCCCAGAATATCCTGTGTACGGATGAGCGGGATGGACAGATCGCCGTCTTTCTTTTTGATCTTTTCATCCGCTACCTGTGCCGGAGTATAGTCCGCGACGGCGGCTGCTTTGATAATGATGTCCTGTTTTGGAGCCAGTGCAGTCACTTCCCGGTACATATCCGCTGCGGATACGATGTTGACTGTGTTGACAAACGGGGAAGGGGTCAGAGCAGTTTGTCCGCTGACCAGCGTCACCTCTGCTCCGCGCAGCATCGCCGCTTTGGCGATTGCATAGCCCATCTTGCCGGAAGAGTGGTTGGTGATATACCGGACCGGGTCGATTGCCTCCTGGGTCGCGCCGGCCGTGACCAGAAGTTTCAGACCGGTCATGTCTTTCTTACAGGCCAGTTCCCGTTCAATATACAGGTAAAGTTCGTCGGGATTGGGCATTTTGCCAAGTCCGGCGCCGCCGCATGCCAGATGTCCGACAGCCGGGTCAATCTGATGCCATCCATGCCGCCGCAGTTTTGCCATATTTTCCTGCACGATGGAATTGGTATACATCCGGTCGTTCATTGCCGGCGCGAAATAGACCGGGCATTGGCAGGCCAGTATCGTCGAGGTCAGCATATCATCGGCAATTCCGTTGGCGCATTTTCCGATGATATCCGCCGACGCCGGTGCAATAAACATCAAATCGGCCTTTTTAGCCAGCGCAATGTGATGGATAATCGGCGGGTCGCTCCGTTCAAAAGGACTGGTCAGACAGCGATTGCCGGTCAGCGCTTCAAAAGGAAGCGGCGGAATAATATTTTTTGCATTTTCGGTCAGCAGGACATGGACATCTGCGCCTTTTTGTACCAGCATACTGACGAGGTTGGGCATTTTGTAAGCGGCAATACCGCCGGAGACCCCAACTAAAATTGTTTTTCCGGTTAATTCAGCCATCACTTCTTCATCCTTTCATTAACAGACAATGGTTATCAGCAGTTCCAGTCAATATTGACAGGATTTGTCTCATCAGGCAGAGCCGTTTGCTGCAATGAATGTAAAACCGCTGCAATCTCTTTTTCAGCCAGCTGGTCATAAACAGCAGGGGATTGGTCGGTGCCTGCCTGGTCATAGGCAGCCGCCGCGGCACTGTAAAAGACAAATCCCAGTGCACCGGGCGGATTCTGGACAACCGAACAGGCGGTTGCAATCGCTCTGGCTGCTGCCTGTGCGGCGGGAAATGCGTCCGCATCCTGTGCAGCCTGTCGGGCAGCTTTCAAAAGCGGTTTAACCTGTGTCAGCTTGATTTCTCCGTTCAGATAAGCACGGCAGCTGTTGATGGCGTCCATTGGACGGGAGTCATCCGGAAGCTGTTTTGCAAAGATCGGCAGACAGTGCCGGGCTGTATATTCTATCGCCCAGTGGCTGAGGGTTTGCTGGCTTTGGGTTTCAATCAGCCGCATCAATGCGAAGATATCGGGATTGTCCAGCTTTCCGAGCATTTTTCTGAGTTTGGCCATCATCGGCTCCTTTCAGGCATTGTGATTCAGTTGATCTGGCAGGGGTACTTCGGTTGCGATGACAAAAGCTGCTGCAACAGTATCAGTATGGGTCAGCGACAGCGAAAAAGTCAGTTTCCGGCGCCGGACAATCTCAGCAGCACTTCCTGTAAAAGTAAAAAACGGTGCGCCGAGCGGGTCGTGTTCAACTGAAACCTCATTCAATGCAAATCCCCGGATACCGGTGCCCAGTGCTTTGGAAAACGCCTCTTTTGCCGCAAATGCGGCGGCCATAGACGGATACGGATTCCTTTTCGAGGCGAAATATTCCTGTTCTTTTGCAGAAAAAACCCTCGCTGTAAAACGAGGGTTTTCAGTGCTTTTTTTTATCCGCTCAATTTCCGTCAGGTCGATTCCCGTATAAAGCATGGCCACCCGCCTGTCTGGGGATATAGGTTTTCAGGTTTTCCAGTACATTGTCATTCGGGGTAAATACCAGCAGGATCCGTCCCATCGTCTGGTGGGTCAGTACTGCATAATAGCAGCCGGGGTCGTCAGGAGAGGTGCAGGCATAGACACGGTTGGAATAGGTTTCTGCCGCATGTTCTGCTTCCTTAAACGGACCAAATTTTTCAAAGGTGCGTGCATTGACGGTCAGCATACGTTTTCTTTTACGTTTGGCGATAATCTTGTCAACGTCCATTTCGCCATTGGTTACGATATATTCGTATTCAATGTTCATGTTGGTAATCAGGATGTAGCCGCCGTACAGCGAACCAAACGCCAGCAGGGTTGTAATCATCGAAAACATCCCGACGACGGTTCCCAGAAACATGAAGATCACAAACAGCACCAGCGCTGCAACAACAATCAGTGCACGCAGAGCCATTTCTCTGCCGCCATTTTTCTTTTTGACAATATACTCGCAATAAGTATCCATGATAAACCATACCTTTCTGATATACTGTTTCAATAGTACCATATTCAATCAAAAAGTGCAAGACAAACCGGATATTTTTCACGGTATCTTTACATTACACCGGTCAGGTTTGTATAAAATGCCGTTTTATGCCCACAATATGGATATGTCAGACAAAAGCAGCTGACAGTCATTGATTTGAGCAAAAGAAAGGACGGAGTTGTATGCAGATTACAGATATCAAGGTACGCAAACTGATGGAAGAAGGCAGATTGCGCGCAGTCGTCTCGGTGACCATCGGGGACGAAATCGCGATTCATGACCTGAAGGTAATCGAAGGCCCGCAGCGGCTTTTTGTGGCGATGCCTTCCAGAAGAGAAGCCGGCGGGATTTTCCGTGATATTGTCCACCCGATCACCCCAGCTGCCCGTAAACAGCTGGAAGATGCGGTACTGGACGCCTATCGCCGGGAAAAACTGCGGGCGGAAGCACTCGCGCAGCTGCCCTATGGTGATTATTGGGACAGCCATTTTACCCCACCTGCAACCCCTGCGGTGGCAGCTGTTCAGCCGGCAGCCATCAGCTGAAAACAGATACGGATAAGAAAAAGCGGCCTCCCGTTTGGGAGACCGCTTTTAAAAAACCATCATTACATAATGTAGGAACGAACGGAAACAGGAAGTTCATCTTTGTCAGCCGAAATGGTCATAACAAGGTTCAGTTCTCTGCTGCCAATCGCATTGGAAAGTTTTTCCAGGAAGCAAGCCAGTTTGTTCAGGTCGCGTCCGCCGATTTTGAGGGTAGAGTCGATGAACAGATCCGTGATATCAAAGTTGCCGGACAGAACGCCAGTAATATAACCGTAGAATTCATCATAACCTTCGATGCTGTCTTTGCAGGTTTCCATCAGACGGACAGAGGAAGGAATATCAAAAGTGAGTTTGGGTTCTTTTTCGATACAAACAACATTACCGTTGGAAGTATTCGCAGCCTTGGTGACCAGATCGACCAACAGCTTTGTTTTACCGGATCCTTTGTTACCGACAATCAATTTAATCATAATAGGTACCTCCATTTTTCCGAAACAGAAGGCCTGTTTCATTTATTTAGGCAGAAAACCGTTCGATCAATCAACCGAATGGCTCTTCTGCTTAAATTTTCTTTTTATTTGCCCATCTTGGCTTTCAGTGCTTCGCCCATCGCTTCATAACCGGGCTTGCCAAGCAGAGCAAACATATTCTTTTTATAACTTTCAACGCCGGGCTGGTCAAAGGGGTTGATGCCCATCATATAACCTTCGACAGCGCAGGCCTTTTCGAAAAAGTAGATCATATAGCCGATTTCATATTCGTTAATGGTCGGCATTTCCAGTACGGCACAGGGGACGCCGCCTTCCGAATGTGCAAGCAGGGTTGCCTGCATAACGGTTGCATTGACGACACTCATCTCCTGGTTGGACAGGAAGTTCAGGCCATCCATGTTGTCGGGATCGTTTTCGATAAAGAAGTCCTGTTTCGGCTTCTTGATGTCAACGAAGGTCTCAAACAGGATCTTGGAGCCATCCTGGATGATCTGGCCCAGCGAATGCAGGTCGGTCGAGAAGGTGACGGACGAAGGGAACAGACCTTTTCCATCTTTGCCCTGGCTCTCGCCGTAGAGCTGTTTGTACCATTCAGCCATCGTTGCAAAGCAGGGGTCAAAGGAAACCAGCAGTTCCATTGCTTTGCCCTTCTGTTTCATTGCGAAACGGGTAGCAGCGTAACGGTATGCGTCATTGGTTTCAACAGAAGGATCCATCAGAGCATTCTGAGCAGCTCTTGCGCCTTCCATCAGAGCATCGATATCGATACCGGCAGCTGCGATCGGCAGCAGGCCGACAGCGGTCAGAACCGAGAAACGTCCGCCCACATCATCCGGAACGACAAAGGTTTCATAACCCATCTTGTCGGAAAGTTCTTTCAGAGTGCCTTTTTTGCGGTCAGTGGTCGCATAGATGCGGTCTTTTGCACCCTCGCCGTATTTGTCTTCCAGCAGTTTCTTGAAGACACGGAACGCCAGAGCGGTTTCAGTGGTGGTGCCCGATTTGGAGATAACGTTGACCGCGATATCCTTGCCTTCGCACAGGGAGATGATCTCCTGCAGGTAAGATGGGCTTACGCTGTTGCCGGCAAAATAGATCTGCGGGGTCTTTTTGGCGAGATTGTTGTATAACTGAGATTTGATGACTTCGATGACAGCGCGTGCGCCCAGATAAGAGCCGCCGATACCGAGGACAACCAGTACATCAGCCTGTTCCTGAATCTTTTTAGCTGCCTTTTTAATCCGTTCGAATTCCTCTTTGTCATAGTCAGTCGGAAGATTGACCCAGCCGAGGAAGTCATTGCCCAGACCGGTACCGGCATGCAGCATGTCGTGAGAGGTCTTGATAAACGGTGCGAGCGCGTCAATTTCATGGTCGCTCATAAAACCTTTCAGATAAGAATTGTTGAAAGTCAACGCCATTGGCGTATACCCCCCTGTTTTGTAATATTAAAATCCCGAAATTTAAACCTGACGGGAAAATAAGAAACACAAATGAAGTTTTGTGTACGGACTATTCCGCAATCTTATTGTACTACATGAAACGGGGATATTCAAGCCATTTTACCGGATTTTTTCAGAAAAATTTGTCAACATAGTGTTTTTGGCATATCATTTTTCAGATTTCTTACACTTTTTTAAAAGATGGTCTATTTTTGTCAAATATATCAACATTTATCTGTCTGCGAATGGAGAAACGGTAAAGAGTTCCCATAATTTACACAGTGCGAAGGTAAAATTAATCTTTTCAATGCTGTCGGCTGCCCGCAGCGGAATCTCCGCCAGCACCTTTCCATCCAGTGAAACCACTGCATTTCCCAGTACCGTTCCTGCTTCAACCGGCGCCTGAATCGAATCCTCTCTCGTCACTTCAATTTGAACCTGGTCTGCCGTACCTTTGGGAATCAAAATTCCGGACGGGGTGTCGGCGGTCAGCGTCACTTCTGCGCTTTGTCCGCCGGCGGTCGGAACAGGGGCGAGTGCCTGGTCATCCAGGACCGGCGTATAATTCTCATAGGATGCAAAGCCATAATCCAGCAGGGTGCGGCAGGAGGCAAACCGGTCGTTGGAGGTTTCGCTGCCCATCGATACGGCAATCAGAGAAACGCCATCTCGTGTTGCCGTTGCCGAAAGACAGCTGCCTGCACCATCGGTTGTACCGGTTTTCAGTCCGGTGCAGCCGGTATAATACCGGACCAGTTTGTTGGTATTGACCAGACCGGTTTCACCGTTTCGCAGTGAATCCATCCAGATCGTCGTGTATTTGGTGACACCCTCATGTTTGAGCAGTTCGGCAGACATAATTGCAATGTCCCTCGCAGTCGATACATGCCCTTCGGCGTCCAGTCCGGTTGGGTTTTCAAAATGTGTTCCGGTCATTCCCAGTTCCGCCGCTTTTTCGTTCATCATCGCAACAAACGCGTCTTCACTTCCGGCAACTGTTTCAGCAAGTACCATCGCACAGTCATTTGCGGAATTGACGGCAGTCGCCTTGATAATATCCGACAGGACCATCTCTTCGCCCGGTTCCAGCCAGATCTGTGTTCCGCCCATCGAAGCCGCATATTCGGAACAGGTGACGGTCTGGTCTTCCGACAGGGTACCTGCGTCCAGTGCTTCAAAGGTCAGCAGCAGGGTCATAATTTTGGTAATGGAAGCCGGCGGCATCTGCTGATCGGCGTTGTCCTCATACAGGACATTTCCGGCACTGTCTGTCAAAATACAGCTTTTGGCGGGAATATCCAGCTGTACTGCGTTGGTGGTCTGATCTTCTTCCGCTATAGCAGTTCCACAGCAAAGCCAGATGGCGGAAATCAGGGAAATACAGGCTGCTGACAGCCTTTTGAAAGCAGTATGTTTTTTTATCTGCCGGTTTGAAATCATATCGGACGCCGCCTTTCCTTCATACTTTACTGTAACTATTATATGTGGACGGGACAGCGTCTATTCATCGCTTAATCTCCGGATTTTTGGTATAGACAAAGCACCAGCCGGACAGAAACGTTCTGTTCCTGCCCGGCTGGTGCTGGCGTTATATCAGATGGTGGTTTTACACAACCCAGGATAATAGGATTGTAGACGAAAAGCAATGGATAAAAAATCTGTATCTGTCAAAGAACGCCTCTTTCAACGCCTTGCGCGCATCCGGCGGAAAGCGGCCTTCTCACAGAAACTAATTTGGGATTTATGAATCCGTCAGTCAATTATTTGTTTTTAATGACACAGAAGTCAATCTTTTCCAGCAGATCGTCAATATCGTCAGTCGAAACCGCCAGATCAATCGGTTTGGTCAGGTCGAGGCTGAAAATACCCATCAGCGACTTTGCATCAATGACGTAGCGTCCGGAGAGCAGATCGACGTCATAAGGGCACTGGGTCATGATGTCAACAAAATGCTTGACTTCGTTTACGGTTTTAAGCTGAATCTGGCAAACTTTCTTCATGTTTCATTCTCCTCTTTATCACAAGACGTGTTCTGGGTGGGCAACCGGGACCATCATTTTCTCTATATTGGATAGCATACCCGATGCCACAGGTGAATAATCGGGTTCACTGTAGCCGAAACCCGTTTGGCTTTTGCCTGTGCATGCTTCAATTTAAGCAACCTTGAATTTCTGTAGCTCGACAAACAGCCCGTCGGCGTCGTCGAAGTGAGCACAAAGCGTAACTGGCTTGGACAGGTCAAGACTGAAAACACCCATGATGGATTTTGCATTGACCGAATACCGGCCGGACACCAGTCCGACTTCATAGGTACACGCACTGACCAGCTCGACCAACTCTTTTACATCAGTCACTGTGTTCAGCAGAATTTTGCAGGTTCTCATCTTTTGGGAAATCCTCCTAACCTGGAGCAGCAGATTATGGCGGCATGGTTTATCGGGACGGAACAACCGCGCGCAGGCGCTCCGGCTTTTGACTTGCCATTCTCACCATAATTAAAGTATAGCAGGAAGATTTCTTTAAGTCAACTGGCTCTTGCCATTTTCTATTTATTCCATTATAATATAATCAGTGAAGGGTCGTAATTATAAAGACTGCACAACATTTTTTGACGTTCATATGACATAATGACGATAAGAATTTACGCTTTTCAGGCAGCAATCTCCCTGTATAGCGTTGAATGCGAATCCTGTCGAAAAATACAGATATTGTCAAAAAAATAACAAATTATAAGGGAGGATTTTATTTGCCGCGCATTGCTTTGATGACGGTCGGATGTAAAGTCAATCAGTATGAGACAGAGGTCCTGGCTGAGCTGTTCCGGGCAAAAGGGTACGAAGTTGTACCGCCGGACGGTGAAGCGGACGTCTGCCTTTTGAATTCCTGCACGGTAACGTCGACCGGCGATCAAAAGACCCGGCAGCTGCTCCGCCGGATGAAAAAGAAGAACCCCAATGCAATCGGTGTCCTGACCGGATGCTATCCGCAGGCTTTCCCGGAAGCGGCTGCTGAAATTATGGAAGCCGATGTTGTGACCGGAGAACTGGGACGGGCTAAAATCCCGGAACTGGTCGAACAGGTGCGCAAAACCGGACAGCGGATTGTCGATATTCCTGTGCATCAGCGGGGAGAAGCCTTTGAGTCGATGCAGGTGACCGGGTTGGGAAACCGGACCCGTGCGTATGTAAAAATCGAGGATGGCTGTGAGCGGTATTGCTCCTATTGCATTATTCCAAAAGCGAGAGGCCCTGTTCGTTCCAAACCACTGGCCGATATCGAACGGGAACTGATGGCGCTGGCTCAGGCAGGCTATAAAGAGGTCGTGCTGGTCGGTATCAACCTGTCTTCCTATGGCAAGGAGGTCGGGCTGCGGCTGATTGACGCGGTACGGCTGGCCTGCATGGTGCCGGGTATCAAGCGGGTACGGCTGGGAAGTCTGGAACCGGAACTGCTGTCTGATGAAGATATTGCCGAGATGGCGACTTTCCCGAATTTCTGCCCGCAGTTTCATCTCGCACTGCAAAGCGGCTGTGACCGGACGCTGCGCAGTATGAACCGCCATTATGATACCGCCGAATATGAGCGGATTGTCGGAGGAATTCGAAAAGCTTTTGCGCTTCCGGCGATTACCACCGATATTCTGGTCGGATTCCCCGGAGAGACAGAGGAGGACTTTGCAGCATCGGCTGCATTTGCCGAAAAGATCGGCTTTGCACGGGTGCATGTCTTCCCGTATTCACGGCGGGACGGCACACCGGCCGCTGCACGTCCGGAACAACTGTCCGAACAGGTTAAATCTGCCCGCAGCCGGGAAATGATCGCAGTCACCGACAAAACCCGGATTGCCTTTTTGGATAAAATGGTCGGCCGGGTGGAAAAGGTGCTGATCGAATCCACCAAAACCCCGATCGGGTATGAAGGGTATACCGCCAATTATACACCGGTTGTTGTACCATGTGGAGAAGAGATGATCGGCAGGATTGTACCGGTCCGGCTGATTTCCCGTGTGGACAACCGCTGCCTTGGACAGGTGCTTTCGCCTGATGAAGTGTGACAGGCTGTCAGGCAGTATGCTGACTGAATTGCTGTAAAAGGGCATTGCCCGTTTGCATGGCGGCATTTTGGAATATATCCGAAAAGGCCGCCTTTTACCTTTAAACTATTTTCCGCCTGACGGAAAAGTATGGAAAGGACTTGTGAAAATATGGCTGTTTTCAGAATCTACGTTGAAAAGAAACCGGAATTTGCCGTTGAAGCGGATGGTGTCCGCCACGACATTTCCACCCTTGGCATCAAGGTGAAGAGCGTTCGGCTGTTCAACCGGTATGATGTCGAAGGGATTGATCCTGAGACCTTTGAGACTGCTTCCCGTACCATCTTTTCGGAGCCTGCAGTCGATGTGACATGCAGCGAACTTCCCCAGCTTCAGCCCGGTCAGCGGCTTCTGGCAGTTGAATACCTGCCCGGCCAGTTTGATCAGAGAGCGGATTCCTGTGAACAGTGCATCCAGATTATGACCCAGGGTGACCGTCCCCGTGTACGCAATGCCCGTGTTTACCTGATCGACGGAGAAATCTCCGACGATGAGTTTGAAACGATTAAAAATACACTGATTAACCCGGTCGAGGCAAGAGAAGCTTCTCTTGCAAAATTTGATACTCTGGCAGTCAGCTATGATATCCCGACCACTGTCAAGACGCTGGATGGATTTACCGAGCTGTCGGATGAAGAACTTGCCGGATTTATCGTATCCTACGGTCTGGCAATGGATTTTGATGATATCGCATTTTGCCAGCGTTACTTTAAATACATCGAACACCGTGACCCCACCATCACCGAAATTCGCCTGATCGATACCTACTGGTCTGACCACTGCCGTCATACCACCTTCGGCACCATCATTGATGAAGTTGAAGTGGAAGACCCTGCCATCCGTAAGACCTATGAACATTATCTGGCTGTCCGCAAAGAACTGTACGAGGGCAAAAAGAAAAAACCGATGACCCTGATGGATATGGCTGTAATCGGTGCGAAAAAGCTGAAAAAAGACGGCATTCTGACCGATCTGGACGAGTCCGACGAGATCAACGCCTGCACTGTTCGTATTCAGGTGGATGTCGACGGCAAGATGGAAGACTGGCTGCTGCTGTTCAAGAACGAAACCCATAACCATCCGACCGAAATCGAACCTTTCGGTGGTGCTGCAACCTGTCTGGGCGGCGCAATCCGTGACCCGCTTTCCGGACGCAGCTATGTTTATCAGGCAATGCGCGTTACCGGCGCTGCTGACCCCACTGTTCCGAGAAGCCAGACCCTCAAGGGCAAACTCCCTCAGAAAAAGATCGTCACCACCGCTGCAAGAGGCTATTCCTCCTACGGCAACCAGATCGGCCTTGCGACCGGCGAAGTCACCGAAGTTTACCATCCCAACTATGTTGCCAAGAGAATGGAAATCGGTGCAGTTATCGGCGCAGCTCCTGCTGAAAATGTCATCCGTGAAGTTCCCGATCCCGGTGATATTGTCATCCTGCTGGGCGGTCGTACCGGCCGTGACGGCTGCGGCGGTGCAACTGGTTCCTCCAAGTCTCATACACTGGAATCTCTGGAGACCTGCGGCGCTGAGGTCCAGAAAGGTAATGCTCCGATTGAACGTGAGCTGGCCCGTCTGTTCCGTAATCCGGAAGTTACCCGGATGATTCGCCGCTGCAACGACTTCGGCGCCGGTGGTGTTTCGGTTGCAATCGGTGAGCTGGCAGACGGTCTGGATATCAATCTGGACGCTGTACCGAAAAAGTATGACGGCCTGGACGGCACCGAACTGGCAATCTCCGAATCTCAGGAGAGAATGGCAGTTGTAGTCGCTCCAGAAAACGTCGAGAAATTTATCGAGCTGGCACACACTGAAAACCTCGAAGCAACAGTTGTCGCTAAGGTTACCGATAAAGAACGGATGACCATGACCTGGTGCGGCAATACGATTGTTGACCTGTCCAGAGAGTTCCTGAACTCGAATGGCGCAGAAAAGCATACCAAAGTCAAGATCGAAGTATCGGAAGTCCATCCGGTCAATAACCTTGAAAATACCCCTGAAAACTGGATTGCACATATGTCCAACCTCAATATCTGCTCGCAGAAAGGGCTGGTATCGATGTTTGACTCGTCGATTGGCGGCGCAACCGTTACGATGCCTTACGGCGGCAAATACCAGATGACCAAGACCCAGGCGATGGCAGCAAAACTGCCGGTCCTGACCGGTGACACCAACACCTGCTCGGTTATGGCATGGGGCTATAACCCTGATCTGACTTCCCAGAATCCGTATCTGGGCGCGCAGTACGCGGTTATTGAATCGATTGCAAAACTGGTCGCGGCCGGCGGCAACCATGAAAAATGCTGGCTGACCTTCCAGGAATACTTTGAGAGAATGACTTCCGATCCTACCAGATGGGGCAAACCGATGAGCGCACTGCTCGGCGGTCTGGAAGCACAGTGGCAGCTGGGTGCTGCATCAATCGGCGGCAAGGACTCGATGTCCGGTACGTTTGAAGACATCGATGTTCCGCCTACGCTGGTTTCGTTTGCAGTTTCGCTGGCAGACGCGAGAAAGGTTATCTCTCCTGAATTCAAGTGCGTTTCCTCTCCGGTTGTGCTGCTGCTGCCCAAGATGAATGAAGACGGTACGCCTGATTATGCTTCTGTTCGTGAAGTCTTCACCCGTGTGCGGGATATGATCGCGGCAGGCAAGGTTCTGTCTGCATGGACGCTCGGATATGGCGGTGTTTCGGAAGCAATCGTCAAGATGGGCCTTGGCAACAAGATTGGCTTTACCTTTACTGCTGATGTCTGCAAGACGCTGATGTTCAACCCTGTTTACGGCGGCTTCGTACTTGAGATGGCAGGTGAAGCGGATGCAGAGGGTCTGCCGGTCATCGGTACCACCCGTCTGGAACCGGTTGTCACCCTGTACAGTGGCGAAAAGGTCGCACTGGATGCGCTCCAGACTTCTTATGAAGAGAAACTCGAAAAGGTTTATCATACACTGGCAGCTGTTCCGGAAGGCGAGCCGGAGACCTTCAGCTATACCTCTGAAACCAAACTGTCTCCTGCAATCAAGGTTGCACGTCCTCGTGTCCTGATTCCTGTATTCCCCGGCACCAACTGCGAATATGATACCGCACGTGCCTTTGAAAAGGCCGGTGCACAGCCGGATGTCTTTGTTATCCGCAATCTGAATGGTTCCGATATCGAAGAGTCGGTCAACGAATTTGCACGCCGCCTTGAACAGAGCCAGATCGTCATGATCCCCGGCGGCTTCTCCGGCGGTGACGAACCGGACGGCAGCGGCAAGTTTATTACCGCTTTCTTCCGCAACCCGCGCATTAAAGATGGTGTCCATACCCTGCTTAAACAGCGTGACGGCCTGATGCTGGGTATCTGCAACGGCTTCCAGGCACTGGTTAAGCTGGGTCTGGTACCCTTTGGCGAGATCGTTGAGATGGAGGACAACTCTCCGACGCTGACCTTCAACTCGATTGGCCGCCATCAATCGATGATGGTCCGTACCCGCATTGCTTCCAACAAGTCGCCCTGGCTGTATAACACTTCGGTCGGTGATTACCATATGATTCCGATCTCTCATGGTGAGGGCCGGTTCATCGCAACACCTGAGCTGATTGCACAGATGGCAGCAAATGGCCAGATTGCGACCCAGTATGTTGATCTGGACGGCAAGCCCACCTATGATATCCACTTTAACCCCAATGCTTCGATCATGGCAATCGAGGGCATCACTTCTCCTGATGGCCGTGTACTGGGCAAGATGGGCCACAGTGAACGTGTCATCGGCAGCGACATTGCAAAGAACATCGACGGCGAAAAAGATCAGATGATCTTCAAGAGCGGTGTCGAGTATTTCAAATAATGCGTTGCATTTGACTTAAACTGAACAGAGTATAAAAATATCCGGCGTCTGGTTTCAGGCGCCGGATATTTTATGATGCGTTATAATTTTCTGACAGCCGGGCTGAGTACCCGGTCAAGTGCGCCGGTCTTTTTCAGTGCACCGACCAGAAAAACGGCAATAATTGTTCCACCGGCACAGCTGACAAAGAACGGGAAAACATAGGCAAAAAGCGCGGTCTCCTTTCCAAGGACAAACACTGCAAGCGGCCAGCAGAGGACACCGCCAAGGATGCTGGTTCCGACCAGTTCGCCGAGGTATGCAAGAATCAGCTTATGGCCGCAATACTGATAGAGGATTCCCCCCAGCAGCGCACCGACCATGCTTCCCGGAAAGGCAAACAGCGTTCCGGTACCGATCAGATTGCGAATCAGACTGGCGCAGAAGGCCATCGCCACGCTGTACCATGGCCCCAGAAAGACGCCGGCAAGGATGTTGCACAGGTGCTGGATGGGGAAACAGCGGGAGGCGCCGATCGGGATGGAAAAGGTGGAGGTCGCCACACAGACGGCGGTCAGGACGGCGGCAAGACAGAGCTTGCGGAGATTGAGGGATGTTTTCATACGGATGACTCCTTTTCGATAAAATACAAAAACCGGGAAACGTGCCGCAAATGGACAGGCATTTCCCGGAAAGAATCAAAAAGGATTTATCATCCCTGCTATTCTGTTAGAAAATCCCTACGTTGGCATTACCCAAATCAGGTTGCGGGTCGGACCGGCATTGCGTTCCCTCTCAGCCTCCGTGCGGAAGCTCCCCGTTTCGTTTCCTGTTTTCTGTTTGGTATATTATACCACTTTTTCTGCTTGTTTGCAACTCAGACGAGGATAAATCCCATCGTTTGCAGAATAAAAATCCATCCGAATACCGACAGCATTGAGAAGATACTGGTCATGACCACCAGCTGACCGGCAAGTTCGGGGTCGTGTCCATAAGCGGCAGCCATTGTATAGGAATTGACGGCGGTCGGTGATGCAAATACGATCATCAGCGACAGCAGGTTTGCATCCCGGAACCCCAGCAGTACCGCAATCGGCACCATAACCAGCGGAGCGATCACAATTTTGCCGAGAACCCCCAGCGCGATTGCACCGGCATTTTTGCCCAGCGAATCAAAGTGAAAGGTGCCGCCCAGCACGACCAGTGCAAGCGGGGTTGCAATCGACGCCATGTTGGACAGGCCGGTGTACAGCGGCTGTGGAAAGACGATGCCGGAAAATTTGAAGATAAAGGCGAGGATGGCACCCCAGATCAGCGGATTTTTGGCAATTCCCCGGAGGACGGAACCAAATCCGTTTTTACTGTTTGTAAAATATTCCAACGTAAATACTGCAAGTATATTAAACAACGGAACGACAATCGCGGCCAGAACCGACGCAACTGCCGCCCGTTCACTGCCATAAACATTGGCGACGACCTGATAACCAAAAATGACAAAGTTGGAACGGAAGATCGACTGAATCAGAACAGCCTGACGGCTTCCAGCGGTAATTACATTTCCGTCCCGGTCGGTCGAGCCTTTCTTTACAATCAGCGGAATCAGCAAAAACGCGACCAGAAAAACAACCAGCGTTGCGATCACCGCAAACAGAAATACACCCGGCTGGATTGCACTTTCCAGATCGGAATTGTATACATTCATGAAGATCATCAGCGGCAAAAAGGTCTTAAAACAGAAGGTGTTGCATTTGCGGCAGAAATCTTCGGTGGTCAGACGGGCTACCCGAAAGATATAACCCGCTGCCATACAGAGAATCAGCGGCAAAACAGCATTCATACTGATGTAAAAGTTTTGATACACGGTCTTTATCTCCTCTCACAAACAGGGCACTTTTTATATTATATCAGAATAAAGTATGAAAGAAAAGGCTTTGGTTCATTTGGCGGAAGAGACGTGAAAAAGTATGAAAAAACTTTACCGGTCAGGAAAAATGTGTTATACTAAAACTGATTCATACCGGGTCATTTCATTACATATGATAGGAAGGACAAGACTCTTTTCAGCCCGGAAAATAAAATATTGGAGGACGAAAGACAATGTTGTCCACAGTTTTCGGACTATCCAGTCCGCTTCTGTTCATCGGAGTGCTGACCGCTTTTGCACTGTCCTTTTTTGGTATCCGTTACGGTCAGAACAGTCTGCCGCATGACGGCGGGCGAAAGTTTGCGGTAAATGGTGAGCTTTCCCGCGGAAAACCACGCGGTGCCGGGCTGATTTTTGTAGCGGCGTTTACGATTGCCGGCATTTTGTTTGTCCCATTTACGGCGGAAACTCTGATTTATATTCTGCTGGTGGTCGGCGGGATGCTGTCGGGGTATCTCGATGATGCGGCGGAAAAGCCGTGGAACGAGTATAAAAAAGGGCTGATTGACCTGATTATCGCGCTTGCCGGCGCATTTACCTATGTCAACTTCAATGGCTCCACCATTATGATTCCATTTACTGATATGAGTGTGGAACTTCCCCGGTGGCTGTACATTATCCTGGGGATTATCTTGATCTGGGGCTCCATCAATGTCACCAACTGCAGCGATGGTGTGGACGGGCTGAGCGGAACGCTGTCAATGATTACGATCGGTTCGTTTGCAATCCTGTGCCTGCCGGTTGACAGATCGTTCTCCTTCCTGTGTGGGATTATGATTGCGGTGGTTCTGGCTTACCAGTGGTTCAATGCTTCTCCCAGTGTGCTGATGATGGGGGATGCGGGGTCCAGAGCATTGGGGCTGTTTATTGCGTTTGCCGCGATGAAGAGCGGCAATCCGCTGATTTATCTGCTGCTGGGACTGGTCATGATTCTGGATGGCGGCCTTGGACTGGCAAAGATTTCGCTCAAGCGGTTTTTGAAGATTTCGATTCTGAAAAATACCCGCACACCGCTGCATGACCATGCAAGAAAGAATATGGGCTGGTCGGACCCGCAGACGGTTTATCGGTTTGCGATTCTTCAGGCAATCATCTGCTTTGCGGCAATTTCGCTGTCGTAAGAATATCAGCCGGAATTGTACAGGCGTCTGTTCGGGAAGAAATTTCCGGCAGACGCTTTTTGTTTATGCAAATAAAAAGTATCGGACAAGAAAGGAATGGTCAGAATGGAAATGCTGGATATTGTAGACGAAAACGGTGTGCCGACCGGGGAAACGGTTGAGCGGGAAAAAGCACATACCCTTGGTATCCGTCACCGGACGTCACACGTCTGGATTGCACGGATAAAAGATGGAAAATTGCAGGTGCTTTTGCAGAAACGCAGCGATCAAAAGGATTCTTACCCCGGCTGTTACGATATTTCCAGCGCCGGGCATATCCCGGCAGGAGTGGATTTTATCCCGTCAGCATTGCGGGAATTGCGGGAGGAACTGGGCGTTGAGGCAAAGGCCGAACAGCTGCATTTCTGCGGTCAGCGCCGGTTCTCCTTTAAAGCGGTATTCCATGACCGGGATTTTTGGGACAATCAGGTCAGCAACGTTTATTTGCTCTGGCTGGACAGAGAGGAAGACACCTTCTCCCTGCAAAAGGAAGAGGTATCTGAGGTCAAGTGGTTTGATTTTGAGGACTGCTGGCATGGTGTACAGGAAAACACGCTGCCCAACTGTATCCGGATGGATGAGCTGCTGATGGTTAAAAAAGGTGCCGAGGAAACCTGTGACCTGGTGGGTTAAACGAAACTGCATACTTTGGTCAGATAGTGGGATACTGGAATTGTAGAAAGGATGGTTGCGTGATGCGGATTGCGATTGTAACAGGTGCTTCCAGTGGGCTGGGAGCGGAATATGTACGGCAGCTGGATATCGGTTCCCGGCTGGCAATGAGCGGCGACGCAAATTATCAGCTGAAGGGTCGTTTTTCCCAGCCGTTGGATGAGATTTGGGTCATCGCCCGGCGGGAAGAACGGTTAAAGCAGTTGAAAACTGAGGTGAAAACTTCGGTACGGATTTTAGCTCTGGACCTGACAAAACCGGAATCGCTGAATACCCTGTCGGCAATGCTTGCCTCCCTGCGGCCTGATGTACGGGTCCTGATTAACGCAGCAGGGTTTGGCAAAATCGGAAGCTGGCAGGATATCTCCGGGCAGGATGCGGCGGATATGATCGATCTCAACTGCCGTGCCGCGGTGGTTGTCACCCAGATGGTGCTGCCCTATATGACGAGAGGCGGCAGGATTCTGGAAATCTGCTCTTCTGCGGCATTTCAGCCGCTGCCCTACCTGAATGTTTACGCCGCGACCAAGGCGTTTCTGTACCGCTACAGCCGTGCGCTGGGCAGAGAATTGATTGGGCATGGTATTTCGGTGACGGCAGTCTGCCCGTATTGGGTAAAGGATACCCGGTTTATCTCCAATGCCCGCGAGACCGACCGGGTCGGTTATATCCGGTCTTTCCCGTTTGCGACAAAGGAAAAGTTTGTCGTCCGTCAATCGTTGTCGGATGCTGCACAGCGTAAGTCGGTTTCGACTCCTGGGGCTGTCAGTACCGTGCAGAGATTGGGATTTCTGCTGCCAGATTCGTTTAAGATGGATTTGTGGGACTTGATTCGGCGGCTGTAAAATCGATAGAAGAAAGGACAAAACAAATGGAAAAGCAAAACATTGTCTTGCTCCATGCAAAGCAGGCTGTCTGCGGTATTTGCATGGAGTAATGAAGACCGCAGAAAATAATGCCGGCTTTGCTCACCGACTTCAATCAGGGAGGAGCCAGCATGAAATATTTGAATGCAAAAGACCTGCTGCCGGCGCAGCTGGTTGAACAGTTACAGCAATATGTTCAGGGTGGTTATTTATACGTACCCGTTAAACAGGGACAACATAAAAACTGGGGTGAACTGTCCGGATATCGCGCAGAACTGGAGAGCAGAAATGCTCAAATTATCCGGGAGTATCGCGATGGTGTACCGGTTTCAGAGATCTCAGAAAGATACGGTCTATCCGAATATGCTGTAAGAAAAATTATCTATTATAAATAAAGATGGTTGTATAGAAAAAGGGCTGCATATTGCGGCCCTTTTTCTACTGTTTGGTACAGAGTTATCTGGTGGCTGGTTTTTCCTGCTTGGATTATAATATCAAGTGCAATAAGGCAAAAAAATAGCAACTCATCGACAAATCCTGTATAATGGTAATTGAC
>CALXCO010000025.1 GCA_944386805.1 uncultured Clostridia bacterium | reverse complement strand
GCCCTGGACCTGCAAGCCTTGAAAGGCTTGACCTAACTTTTTTGATATGACCGTACCCACCTTGTGCGTAACCAAACGCCGACGCTCTGCGCGTCGGTCGAACTGTCGAGTAGAGGAATGTAAAGAACTGTACAAATACTCGTACAATCTGCCCGGCGCGTTCGCTCACGTTGTTACCATCGCAATCGAGGCGGTCGGAACGCCGCCGACCAACGCGAACTGGCAGCGGAAGCATTCCGCCTCTGCGCGTCGGTCAAACCACCAGAAAGCGAGGTGCAAATTACTCTCAAAAAGCAGCCTAAATATCGCACAATCTCTTTGCGTTTGAGCGTGGTCGAAGCCGTCGAGTGCTGAGCACAAAAAGCGTGCTGCCACATTGGCAAACTGGGAGCACAGGCACTGTGCTCAGTTGGTGCCGCGGAAGCCTTTGCCGATGATCTCGGAGGTGTTGGTAATCATCATGAAGGTCTTGGGGTCGTTTTTGTGAATGAACCGCCGCAGCATAATCGCCTGATGACGTGACATAACCGTCAATACTACCGTCTCGTCTTCATGCGCAAATGCGCCCTGACCTTCCATGCAGGTCGCGCTTCGATTCAGCTCATGAATAATGTAATCACAGATCAGATCGGGATTCTTGGTGATAATCGTAAAGTATTTGCACATGTGGAAGCTCTCCAGCACGCTGTCCAGCATCGTCGACTTGATCACCAGACCCAATATCGAAAACAGCCCGGCTTCCGGTCCGTATGCCACGCCTGCAAGTAATGTAATAACCAGGTCGGATGCGAGCAGCGCACGCCCGATATTCATACTGGTGTACTTTTTCAGAATCATCGCCACAATGTCCGTTCCGCCGGTCGATGCGTCAATGTTGAACAGAATCGCACTGCCTACCGCAGGCAGTCCGACTGCAAAAATCAGCTCCATCAACGGCTGATCGGTCAACGGCTGCGACATCGGAATAAAGTTGTCCATCAGCTCCAGCACTGCCGACATCAGAATCGTTGAATAGGCGGTCTTTGCTCCGAAGCCCTTGCCGAATACCAGAAACCCTATGACCAACAGAAGCATATTGAGGAAGGTTACAAAGTTACTCGCGCTGAAATGTGGGAAAAACTTGGTCAGCACGATCGAGATACCTGAGACGCCTCCGGTTGAGAAGTTGTTGGGAAACTTGAAAAAATATACACCGATCGTGACAAGCAACGTTCCTGCAGTAACCAGCAGAAACTCTTTCATGTTTTCTTTTGACAGATACTTCTTCATAACACTGTTCGTAAGCTTTCTGCTTACCTCTTTCCTTTCTCAAAACCAGCCGGAATTTTCGCTGCCCGGTTGTAAAATGTGAAATTTTTTAGTCCGAAAATTGCAAATTTCGCCCAAACGCAAAACAGCAGCCGCCGAATTACTTCGGCAGCTGCCATCTGTTGGAAAGGGTATTCACCCTCCCCTTTTCTGCTTATTATACCGGATGAACGCCGTTTGCCTGGTCGGCACGAGCGCCGTCAATTCCGTATTTTGCGTTGCGGCGCGCTTCGAAGAACTTCGGCGCGACCTTCGGGAACATCGCGTAGGTCAGCACGTCTTCGTCCTGCTCCATCCACTCTGCGCATTCCTTGCGCAGAGAATCCAGCTCAGGCGCCAGCGTATCTGCAAAACGGCAGGTGATGATCTCGGCATCGCCGCAGATCTTCTTCTGGAATTCGGGGTCGACCGGAACAGGAGTTCTGCCGTATGCGCCGCGGACCATGTCCTTGAACTCGGCAGTGCACATCTTGTAACGTTCGCCCAGAATGACGTTGAATACAGCCTGAGTGCCGACGATCTGAGAAGTCGGGGTAACCAGCGGAGGCATACCAGCGTCTTTGCGGACCCGCGGTACTTCTTCCAGTACCTGCTGCAGCTGGTCTTCCTTGCCAGCCTGTTTCAGCTGGGACAGAAGGTTGGACAGCATGCCGCCCGGTACCTGGTAGATCAGCGCATTTGCGTCGGTCGCCAGCATCTTCGTGTCGATCAGACCTTCTTTGATATACTTCTCGCGCAGAGTCATAAAATACTCGCGGATCTTGGTCAGCTGAACAAGGTCAAGGCCGGTATCGTAATCGGTGCCCTGCAAAGCTGCAACCATCGACTCGGTCGGTGCATGGGAGGTGCCCAGTGCCAGAGGAGACATTGCGGTGTCGATGATGTCTGCGCCAGCTTCGATACCTTTGAGCAGGCACATCGAAGCCAGACCGGAAGTATAATGGGTATGAATGTCAACAGGAATCGAAACTGCTTCCTTAATTGCCTTGACCAGTTCGTAGGTGTGGTAAGGAGTCAGCAGCGCTGCCATGTCCTTCAGGCAGATGGACTTGGCACCGATCGATTCGATCTGTTTTGCATAATTAACATAGTAATCCGTCGTGAAGGTTTCGCCCAGCGTGAAGGAAATCGCGATCTGAGCATGAGCGCCTTCCTTGTTAGCTGCCTTAACAGCGGTCTCAAGGTTGCGGATATCGTTCAGTGCGTCGAAAATACGGATGATATCAATGCCATTTGCAACCGACTTCTGAACAAAATACTCCACAACGTCGTCTGCGTACGGACGGTAACCCAGCATATTCTGGCCGCGGAACAGCATCTGCAGCTTGGTGTTGGGCATCTCTCTCCGGATAACGCGCAGTCTCTCCCACGGGTCTTCGTTCAGGAAACGAATGCAGGCGTCAAATGTAGCGCCGCCCCAGACCTCTGCGGAATAGTAACCGACTTTGTCCATCTCGCCGAGAATCGGCAGCATGTCAGACAGC
Organism: uncultured Clostridia bacterium; assembly: GCA_944386805.1. GTDB lineage: Bacteria > Bacillota > Clostridia > Oscillospirales > Ruminococcaceae > Faecivivens. The sequence continues at coordinate 27,851 of CALXCO010000025.1, read as the reverse complement.
GGCATACGGGTAGCCAGCAGGCTCTGGTGCGCGTCACGAAGGACGGTTTCGGTAATTTTAATAGGTTTTTTGGCCATCGTCTATTTGTCCTCCCTGTTTTAGTTTTTTTCAGGCGCAGATGCCCTTTATCAGCCGATTACAGCCAGAACATCGCTGGAGTTGACAGAATCGCCCTTCTTGGCAACAACAGAAACGATCTTGCCGTCGCAGGGAGCAACGATGTCGTTGTTCATCTTCATTGCTTCCAGGACAAAGATAGCCTGTCCGCGTTTTACCTGGTCGCCAACTGCGCAGTTGACTTCCATGATGGTGCCGGGCATCGGAGCGGTAACGTCGGTTCCCTCAACAGGTGCTGCGGGGGCAGCAGCAGGTGCGGGAGCAGCGGCAGGAGCAGGAGCGGCAGCAGGTGCAGGTGCAGCAGCGGGTGCGGGAGCAGCAGCAGGAGCAGGAGCAGCACCGCCAGCAACTTCTTCAACAGCAACATCGTATACTTTACCGTTTACGGTGATATTAAATCTTCTCATGTTCTTTTAACCTCTCTTTACCTAAAATCAGCAGGAGTGTTTCTTGGCCAGTCTCTGAACCCGTTTGGAAGCCAGAGCATCCAGAGCGGTAATCAGTGCGCCGCGGGTTGCATCAGGAGCGATGACGTCATCGACCATCGATGCGTTTGCAGCAGAAAATGCGCTTGCTTCGGTGTCGGCATACTCTTCTTCCAGTGCGGCACGGGCAGCAGCGGTGTTCTCAACACCTTTCAGACGGTCATGCCAGAAGAATTCAACTGCGGTTGCAGGTGCAAGCGCTGAAATAACTGCGGTCGGCCATGCCAGTTTGACATCAGCAGTGCCGAATGCCATCACAGCGGCGCCAATCGCCTTACCGGTATAGACAGTGATCTTCGCGCAGGTTGCGTCAGCATAAACAGCAGCCAGATGTGCGGCAGCATCAGCAGAGGTGCAGTCGCAGAAGCCCTCGGTGTCTACGAATGTGACGACCGGCAGGTTGAAACTGTCGCAGAAGCGCACGAAGGAAGCAGCCTTTGCAGAGCATTTATCGCACAGCTTGCCTTTGACGGAAACAACACCAACCGTGCTGCCTCCAACAGAAGCAAGGGCAGTATAGACATGTTTTGCATAGTCTGCTTTGAGTTCAATAACGGACTCGGCGTCGCTGACAGCTTTCACCAGGTCGGCAGAAGCAGTCGTGTCATCGATGGCAGCAGGAGCTGCAGAAGTGCCTTCGCTGATCGGAGCGGTCTCAAGGTTGTTCAGCGGCAGAATGCAAACCAGCTCACGTGCTTTCGCAACAGCTGCCATTGCGTCCTTCTCTACCAGCGATACAACACCCTTCTCCGCTGCGGCAGCAGCAGAAGTGTCACCGTTTGCACCGGTCAGATACAGAGTAGCATCCTCAGCCATAACGGTAATGTCTGCCGAAGCAGCCATCATTGCGCTGATACCGACACAGCTGCCGGCAACAACGGCAATCTGCGGAACTACGCCCGACAGGTTCTGGGACATTGCGAGAATCTTCTGATAGGAAGCGAGTACCTCCTGTCCTTCCGATACCTTCGCACCATTGGAATCAAAGATCGCAACAACCGGCGCGCCGTTCTTCACAGCAAGCTCGTAGACCTTGACGATCTTTTCGGCATGGGCTTTCGAAACAGCACCGCCGCAGACGCTTACATCCTGAGAGAATGCGTACACAATGCTGCCGTCAATCGAACCGTAACCGGTGATGACGCCGACGCCTTCCTTGCCGCTGCAAACAAAGCCGTCCAGCTCGGTGAAGGTTCCCTCATCGAACAGCGCGGTGATCCGTTCTCTCGCCGGTGAAGCGATCCGGCATGCGGATTTTACTTCTTCCAGCTTAGCCAGCTTGGCCTGTAAATTCATTATATTGCCCCCATTCTGTAAAATAGCCTTCCGGTTACCCGGAATTTTTTTCGCTCAAAGTCGGGAGACTTTGAGTTGTTCTTGTTAAAAAGCGGATATAATTCCTTTTTCCACCAGTTTATATTATACACCATGCCAAAGTAAACCTCAAGAGGTTTCAAAACTTTTTGCACATTTTACAGTTTTCCAGAAAATACTCAATCGAAATTAGGACATTTTCTCCGTTCACCGGAATCTGGCTGGTCGCCAGTCGGTCGGGCCGTATTTCCTGGGAAAATACCGCGCGGTCAATCCCCTGATCGGATGCAATGCTCAAAACTCCGCGCACCAGTCCGTCAAATACCAGCGGATCACCGCTGTCCTCGACCTCTTCAATCGCAATTTTGCCCGGCATCAGCCGCCACCGGCAGTACCCTGCCAGCTTGCTTTCTTCCAGTGCAATAAAATAAAGCCCTTTCCCCGACACAGGCGCAAATCCGGGGAACTGGTCTCCGTCCTGATATGGACGCATTCGCAGCATATTTTGTCAACTCTTTCCTTTTAATATACTCCTGGCCGGTCAGGAATTCCTAACCGGCCAGTCAGCATTCAATCTTTTATGACCCGCTCTGCTTATTTCTTGCGGGAACGGGGGCGTCCGACTGCTTTATTGGTGTTGCTGCGGGCGGCGCTGATCAGCTGTCCGACTTCCTCGTCGGTCAGCTCGCGGTATTTGCCCGGCTGCAGCATCCCCAGCCGCAGTGAACCTATCGAAATTCGTTTCAGCCGTGCGACCTCCAGCCCGACTGCTTCGCACATCCGGCGAATCTCACGGTTGCGGCCTTCCACAATCGTGATCAGCATGACGGTACGGCCTTCCTCTTCGGTGACAACCCGGACTTCTGCCGGTGCGGTCTTTTTGCCGTCCAGCTCGATACCGGTCGCAAGAGCGACCTGCTGTTCATCGGTGACAGTGCTGTGGACGGTGACACGGTAGCACTTGGGAATTTCATGGGACGGATGGGTAATCAGGTTGGCGAACTCGCCGTTGTTGGTCATCAGCAGCAGTCCCTCAGAGTTGAGGTCCAGCCGTCCAACCGGGTACACCCGCTCCGGAATGTCTTCCACCAGCTCGGATACACATCTTCTTCCCCGGTCATCGCTCATCGCGGTCAGATAGCCGCGGGGCTTGTACAGCATCAGGTATACGCTGCGCTGTTCACGTGGGGACGGAATTTTCTCCCCGCCGACAGTAATCAAATCACGGTACGGGTCTGCTTTCTGGCCAATCACGGCAGGGTGTCCATTGACCTTAACCTTGCCCTGAGCGATCAGTTCTTCTGCTTTCCGGCGGGAACAGACGCCGGCATCTGAAATGATTTTCTGTACACGAACTTCCATTGTTTTTTCCTTTCAAAGTCAGACTGCAAAACCTGCAGTACGGTTTGCTTCTCAGCAATCTCTTACGGTTTTATTGTAACATCCAACCCATCGCCGCGTCAAGCCTTTCCGCCCCAAAATGCGGGCGGAATGCTTCCGGCGCAGAGGCGGAATGCTTCCGCTGCCAATTTGCCAATGTAGTACTCCGCTCTTTGTGCTCAGCACTCGACGGCTTCGACCACGCACCAACGTAATGAAGTTGTGCGCAAAACTGTTCGTTGGTTCACACGAGCGCAGAGCGAGTCCCAAAGTTACGCACTTTGTGAGTACGATCATGACAAAAAAGTTAGGTCAAGCCTTTCAAGGCTTGCAGGTCCAGGACAGAGTACGGTTTGCTTTGCAAACCACACAGTTTCCTCTGGAAACTGTCCGGTTCCCATAGGGAACCGTGGTCGCATCTCCGCAGAGAGCGAAATCCCCTTCCCCAAAAATAAGCTCAGCAAGGGGTAGCCCAATGCCCGCAGGCATTGGGTGTAGGGGACGCATAGCAAGGGCGTCCCCTATGGGAAAAGGCCGTTCGATACGGCCTTTTCCCATAAAAACGAGCGAGCTTGTCACTACCGGCTTACGCTGTCAGGTAAAAATACGTGGGCCGGCACGGCGCTGCCGATCATTGACCAGTTACTCCCACCGACTGTCCGGTGGGCAGTCGTGTGGCGGTATAACTTTCGTCGCAGTGCCCGCGTTTCTTTGGTCGCGACGGTTGCCGCATCAAAACGGCAGGATAAAAAAAGCAAAAACTCCGTCCATCGTTGACTGTCCATCAGCTGATGTATTCGTTCAGATTCTTATTTTAGCAATTAAGCGGTGCAGTGACGTCTGTTTTCTGAACAGTTGGGACGTGGTATCATCCTCCAAAGGCTCTCTCCGTAAAAGAGCTGTCGTAATAGTGACTGAGAACGTTCATTTGAGCGCTGATATTACGTCATTTATTAAGCATTTGGAGCGTGATACTGCGTCGGCAGGATATATGAACTCCGTCCGTCGCCGACTGTCCACCGGACAGTCAGCGAGGGTAACATAGCAATTGTCGATAGCGGCGTGCCGCCCCACGTAGTCCCACCTGACTGCTGAATCTATAGTGCTGCCCTCGCTCAGGTATGGGAAGGGGGCATCGAACCCCCTTCCCATATTGAGCACCCCTTAATAGGGTTCTCAAACTCTCCTGATTCTATTACGGATAAGAGATTTCGCTCTCTGCGGAGAGCGACCAGGGCGCCGCCCTGGACCTGCAAGCCTTTGAAAAGGCTTGACCTAAACTTTTTGATATGACCAACCCCACTGGGTGCGAAACATTACCCCGACGCTCTGCGCGTCGGTCAAACCACCGGTAGCATGTGCGCGATTTGCTCCCACGAAAGCAGCCTAAATATCGCACAATCTGCCCGGCGCGTTCGCAAAGACTGTTACCATCACAATCGAGCGAGTCGGCACGCGAGCGACCATCGCGAACAAGGGAGCGCGGGCTCTGCGTACACAAAAAGCACAGGCTTCCGCCTGTGCTTTCGCGTCGTGTATTCAATTGGCTGCTTGAATTACGCTCTGGTTACCTTGCCGGAACGCAGGCAGCGGGTGCAGGCATGAACACGGCAGGGTTTGCCGTCGACAATCGCCTTTACCTTCATAACGTTGGGCTTCCAAGTTCTGTTGGTACGTCTGTGAGAATGAGATACCTTGATTCCGAAAGCTACGTCCTTACCGCAGAAATCACATTTTGCCATTTTCTGCACCTCCTTTAAATTTCACATAACGGTATTATTCTAGCAGATTTACAGCAAAATTGCAAGGCCTTTTTTCAAATTTCCCGAAAAAATCCGCTTTTTGTTTCATTCACCTGACCGCCGGTGAACTTTAAGTAAATTCAGGTACTTTCCCCTTGAAATTTACCTGTCTCATTAGTATAATACTATTGACAGAATTTGTCAAGTATCCATTTGCTTTGGTTTGCCTGTGGGAGAAATGGGGGCTTCGCCCTGTGTTATTACGGCAAACCGGAAAGGAAGGCTGCCTATGCCTATCAGTTTTGCTCAAAACCTGTATCAGTATGTAATCTACGGCATCGCGATTCTGACCGCGCTGCCTTTTCATGAATGCGCGCACGCCTGGACCGCTAATAAACTCGGCGACCCTACTGCACGCTATCAGGGTAGAATGACCCTCAACCCACTCGCCCACCTCGACCCGTTGGGCGCTATCCTGATGCTGTTCACCGGCATCGGCTGGGCTAGACCTGTCCCCATTAACCCCGCTAACTTCCGCAACCCTAAGTGGGGAATGGCGATCTCTTCCCTCGCTGGACCGGTCTCAAACCTCGTCCTCGCTTATCTCTCGATGGTCTGTTGGAAAATCACCAGCATCATCTCTTTCTACTCCCCCGGCCTTTTTGTCAACAACCTGCTGACCATCTTCTCGACGATGGTCGCAATCAATGTCGGCCTCGCTGTCTTTAACCTGATTCCCGTTCCCCCGCTGGACGGCTCCCGTATCCTTGGGCTGGTGCTCAGCCAGCGTAATTACTTCGCCATCATGCGCTATGAACGCTATATCATGCTCGCGCTGATGCTGGCGGTCTTTATGGGCGTACTGGACGGCCCGCTCGGCTTCTGCCGCTCGGTTGCTTTCAACGTACTCGACTTTTTGACCGGTTGGATTGACCTCATCTGGAGGCTGCTGCTCTGATGGAGGCTCTTGAATTCCGGCTGGGTGAATTTGAAGGTCCGCTTGAACTGCTGCTCCATTTGATTGCCCGTCATAAAATGAAAATTACCGATATCGAAATCGGAAAACTGCTGGAACAGTACCTCGCGTATATGGAACAGATGCAGGACGCTGACCTCGAAATCAGCTCCGCTTTCCTTGAAATGGCCGCTCGGCTGGTCTACATTAAAACCGTCTCGCTGCTGCCAAGACACGAGGAAGCCGCTGCTCTGAAAAAAGAACTCGAAGGCCAGCTGATCGAATATCAGCGTATCAAACAGGTCGCTGCTCTTCTTGCGCAGCAATACTCCGGTAACGGCCTTTTTGTCCGCAAGCCTTCCCCTGTTCCATCCGACCCGGTCTTCCGCGGACAGGCTGACCCGCAAAAACTGCTGCGTGCCTACCTGCTTGCCGTCGGCAAAGCCGGCAGGCGTATCCCTCCTTCCGCTGAGGTCTTCAACGGTATCGTCAGCAAACGTTTCGTCTCGGTCTCCTCGCGGATTGTCTGGCTGCTCCGGCGGCTGTACCGTACCGGTGAGGCGGCGTATCATGACCTGTTTACCTCCGGCGACCGCAGTGAAATGATTGCTACCTTCCTTGCGGTGCTGGAACTGATGAAGTCGGGCCGTATCACCCTCAGTGCGGACGGCGGCCACCTCTTCTTCAACCGCCAGAGGTCCGGCAGCCATAAACAAAATACGACCGATGGGAAGGAGTCCGATTCATGGAATTAAATTATTTCGCCGCAATCGAGGCAGTGCTGTTCGCAAGCGGCACCCCGGTTGAAATCAACCGGCTGGCGGAAGGGCTGGGACTTGCTCCGGCGGCAATGCGGGAACAGCTGCTCGCGTATGGTGAACAGCTCGACCGCGATCAGCGCGGTATTCGGTTGCTGTTTCTGGACGACCTCGTCCAGCTCGCCGCCAGAAGAGAATATGACCCTCAGATCGTCGCCGTCACCGACCTGCGCCATAATGCCCCGTTATCCAGTGCTGCTATGGAAGTGCTGGCGATTATTGCCTATAATCAGCCCGTAACAAAAGGATTTATTGAACAGGTTCGCGGCGTAGAAAGCGGCAATGTTGTCAATAATCTGGTAGAAAAGGAACTCATCGAAGAATATGAGCGGCTGATGGTCCCCGGTCGTCCCCTCACTTACAGGACAACCGCCAACTTTCTGCGGGCATTCGGGCTGACCTCGCTGTCTGACCTTCCCCCGCTGCCGGACAGCCTCGCTGACACGTCCAATCAGGAGGATAAAGACGCGGATGCCGTGGACGATGAACTGCCAGATGAATTGCCAAATGATGATTAACCCCGGAAAGGAGCGGAGAATGACATGATTGTATTACAGGTTGTGCTCGCGCTGATTCTGGGAATTCTTGGGCTGGTGGCGCTGCTCGTTGTGCTGGTCGCCGCGGCTGATTTTACCGTCCGTGCACAATACGAGAACGATCAGTTTACCGTGTCGGTCGGTGCATGGCCGCTGCTGTTTAAGGTCTGGCCTTTCGATGAGTCCAAAGAAGAACAACCTCAAAAAAAGCCGCCTGCCAAACGCCGCACCGCTTCCAAAAAGGCCGCTAAAAAAGCGGATAAGCAACTCAAGGAACAACCCGCTGAACTTGGTGGCACCCTCGAAACCCTCAAGGACCTCTTTGTCGCTAGTTTTCCACCTGCCGCTGAGGTCTTTTCCCGCCTTCGTCTGCGCAATGTAAGGCTCCATATCAACGTCGCCGAAGGTGACGCTGCGTCTACGGCTATCCGGTATGGGCAGTATTGCGCGGTATTGTCGGCAAGCTCCGCTGCCGCTGTACAACTGCTCAATATCAAAATCCGCCACCTTGGAGTATCCTACGACTTCCTCGGCAGACGCACGACCGTCCTGTTTTCGGCTGATGTCCGGCTCCGGGGTATCCACCTAATCGCCGGCGTGCTCAAAATGGCGGCTCGTTATCTCCGCCGGGCTCTCTCCCGCACCGGCTCCCATAAACAAACTGCAACCGGCAATCCCGCCGATCAGGCTTGATAATCCCGGTTTAAGAAAGGAACGATTTTCATGGCAGAAAACAAAAAACTCCAGGACGTCATGGGCGTCACAATGGATAAGGTCAAGGGGATGATCGACGCTGATTCGATTATCGGCAAGCCGATCAACCTCGACGATGGAACTATCATTATCCCGGTCAACCGCGTCTCCTATGGGTTCGCATCCGGCGGCAGTGACCTTCCCTCCAAACAGACCGGCAACTTTGCCGGTGGCGGCGGCGCTGGCATTACAATGGAACCGGTCGCCTTCCTTGTCATCAAAAACGACAGCGTCCGGGTCATGCAGATCAATGCACACCCCGGTACGGTTGACAAGCTTGTCGACTCCTTCCCCGATATGGTCGACAAGGTCAGCGGTCTGGTCAAGGGTAAAAAGGACGAGACTCCCTCTGCTTAAATACTGGACATACAAAAACGGCGTGGATTCCCTTCTGCAAGGGTCCACGCCGTTTTGCATTTCAATATTCCTCAGGCAAGCGGCAGGTACATTACATACATGTCAACATACCGCCCGTCTTTTACCCGAAAACCGCCGGGTATCGTCCCGACAATTTTAAACCCGGCTGCCTGATAAATATGCAGCGCAGGGTAGTTCTCCGAAACCACCGCGTTAAACTGCATCCCTCGGTAACCGGCTTTCCGTGCCGCCGCGATAGAATGGCCGACCAGCTTATGGCCGAGATGCTGGCCGCGAAAACGCTTGTCCATCAGGTAGGACGCGTTCGCGACGTGGGAACACCGGCCAATGTTGTTCGGGTGCAGGATATAATACCCGGCAATCTCCCCATCCGCCGACATACAATTGACCGCCGTCTGTTCCTTCATATAAGCATAAAACGCCGGCTCTTCATACAGCACTTCTCCTGGAAAAGCAACGCCATCCGTCAGCACTTCATTCCAGAGTGCAGTCAGCGTCGGGATATCTTCCTCCCGAAAGGGTCTGAACGTAATCTCCATATCCCGCTTAGTCGATGATCTTGATCGACTCGATGACAGGCTGGTTCTCATAATCAACGCTGCCGTTGTTGTCGGTTACAATCGCGTCTTTGCAGATCTGGTCGACAATCTCCATGCCGGAAGTGACATGACCAAAGCCTGCGTACTGTCCGTCCAGAGAAGTCGAATCGGTCTGGACAATAAAGAACTGGGAGGACGCGCTGTCCATGTCGCTGCTGCGTGCCATCGAAATGGTGCCGCGAGTATGGCTGATGTTGTTTTCAACGCCGTTTGCCGAGAATTCGCCTTTGATGGTCTTTTCGCTGCCGCCGGTGCCGTTATGGTTGGGGTCGCCGCCCTGAATCATGAAGCCGTCGATAATCCGGTGGAAGGTCAGGCCGTCATAAAAGCCTTCATTTGCAAGGTCCATAAAGTTCTGGACAGTGATCGGTGCGGTATCGCCGTCCAGCTCCACCGATATAACGCCCATATCTTTGACGGTAATCTCGGCGTGATGAATGCCGATTCCCTTGTTTCCGCAGCTGGCAAAGCAGAGTACAGCGAGAACTGCGCACAGGGCCGCTGCGAGAATCTTTCTGATTTTCATAAATTGCTCGTTCCTTTCTCTTTCAATTAATTCATCCGTTTGGATATGCACAGTATATCATACCGATGTGAATTTTTCAAGCATCATGCACAGTGCCTGTGCTCCCTTGTTCGCGGCGGGGAGCCCCCGCGGGCTTGATCGCGTTGGTCGCCCGCGTTCCGACGGGCTCGATTGCAAAAATAACACCCTTTGCCAACGCGCCGGGCAGATTGTATGAGTTTTTGTACAGTTCTTTGCATCCCTCTACCCGACGGTTCGACCGACGCGCAGAGCGTCGGCCCAATGTTTCGCACTCAGTGGGGTCGATCATGATATAAAGTTTAGGTCAAGCCTTTTCAAAGGCTTGCAGGTCCAGGACAGCGTCCTGGTCGCCCGTCGCAACGGGCGAAATTTCTTCCCCCAAAACAAGCTCAGGATGGGGAAGGGGGAAAACCTAGCAAGGGGTTTCCCCTTGGAAAAGTCCCGCTCGATGCGGGGCTTTTCCAATAATCGCGAGGACAGCAGTTCCGGCTTACGCAGTCAGGTAAAAATACGTGGGCCGGCACGGCGCTGACGATTATCGTCCCGTTCCCCCCACCGACTGTCCGGTGGACAGTCGTGTGGCGATGCAAAGCCTGTGCTTCCAGTTCGCACCGCGCTTTTGATATGCGGTTTTCTCCTTGCATACCGGCACAAAACATGGTACACTGTTATCAGTAATATGTGCATATCTGTTAAGGAGGATACCCGATGCCCAACCGTTTCGATCAGCTCGCTGTCGCTGACGATCATCTGCTGCTCTCTTCTTGCGCTGAACTGCCTGTCTACCCGATTCTCCGCCGACCGATGGGGTGCTTGGGTGAGGCTGTTACCCTCGCCGCTCTTCGGATGACAATACGGGACGGTATTGTCAGCAACGATGACCTGCCTTGTCCCGCTGAACTGTTGGTAAACCGCATCTCGGCTCCCGGTGAACGGAATCTGCTTCCCGCAAGATGGTTTGTCAGCCTGAGCAAAAACTCCCCGCCTGATGACCCGGCTGTCGCTTCGGCTCTCGCTGCACGCATTATCCGTGAAAAATCCGGCTGCAACCCTGACCAATATCTGAAACGTAAAGGCTTTTTGAATGGACAGTATCGTCCCGCTTTTCACCCCGATGGCAGTATGTTTGCCGCCGGGCTTGGGATGACGACGGCTGAGGCTGCAAGGTTTATCGCAGCTATGATGCGGGATGGTCTGCTGGAACCGGATGAACTCCCGGTCGGTTATTATGGGATGGCCGCTGTACGGCTTTCAGATCATGCCGTTGCGGTCGCTGCCGGATGGTTTGAAGGACCTCAATCGCTGAAAGATGAAATCAGGTCGCTGGCGTTAAAAACAGAACCCGTGCTGCAACCGGCTGAAACGGCTGGGAATATCTTCCATTATAATGGCCAGGTACCGGTGTTTTGCGGCAAAAGCTTCCTCCCACGTGCTCGCAGGCGCTTTCCCTCTGTACGGGAAATGGCCGGCGGCGCTGGAAGCCTGCATGGTATCGGCGGTGAAATTACCCGTCTCTCCTTCCAGTTAGATAATGGAAAAGCAATCCTTTGCTGTATCGAGGAAGACGGCAGGTCGTCGCTGACGTTTGGGTACGATGGCTGGATAACTGCACGCTGTCCGTCTGGCATGTATGCCGGTAAGGTGCTGTCAATGGGTGAGGAACATTTTTGCGGACTGCTGATGAACCTCGACGGTGTGTCACGGACTGAAATCAGACTGAAAACGGCTCCGGGCGGACTGCTGCTGGAAAGCAGTCCCGAATCTAAATCGGATGAGGATTTCTCGCTGCTGTTCGCAGAGGCGGAGGGGTTGGAATGAAACAAATTCATGAAAATGGGGCAATTCTTTGTCTGCCTGAAAAGGCAGAACAGCCTTTGTTCACCGTTTGCTGTATCGGTGGTGAAGAACTCGCCGGTGAACTGGCTGCTATCGAAAAAGCCCTCCCGCCAACTGCGCTGCTCGTCTGTCCGGCTGAAAACTGGTTCTCCCTCTCCCCACTCAGTGCGCCGCCGCTTCGGGACGGTGAGCCGCCTTTCTCGCCCGGTGCACAGGATATGCTCGAAAAAGTCCATGACTGGCTGGAATACTTCGCGGAACGCTATCCGCTGGATATCTCGCCTGAACATTGTGGGATTGCCGGGTATTCACTGGCCGGGCTGACTGCGCTGTATGCGCTGCATACATCTGACCCACATTTCGGCTGGTTCTATTCCCTCTCCGGCTCCCTCTGGCTGGAAGGCTGGAATGAATTCGCCGTACAGCACCGCCCGTCTGAAAGTGCCAATGTCTGGCTCTCCCTCGGCAAAAAAGAATCAAAATCCGGTAACATGAGAATGCGTCGTGTCGAGCAAGCAACCGTTCAACAGGCTGACCTGCTCCGTCAAATACTGCCCGAAAATCACGTCCAGCTGACCTTCCACCCCGGTGGTCATTTCCACGATATCCCCGGTCGTTGGGCGGCTGCACTCCAATGGCGGCGCAGTGCATGTGCTCCTCGCTAAAGGTGACCTTATGATTGAAAAAGTATACAGCACGTCTTGTGGTATAATCCACTACTGGGTCTCCGATCACATCGATGATCACGACATCTCGCTGGTGTTTCTGCCGGGGTTGACGGCTGACCACAGGTTATTTAATAAACAAATTGAATACTTTGAAGGGAAACATAATGTTCTGGTGTGGGATGCACCCGGTCATGCGGCTTCCTGGCCGTTTCAGCTGAATTTTACCCTGCTGGACAAGGCAAAATGGCTGGATGCAATTCTTCAAACCGAAGGAATGAAAAAGCCTGTTATCGTCGGGCAGTCAATGGGCGGATATGTCGGTCAGGCTTATGCACAGCTCTTTCCCGACAGGCTATGCGGATTTGTCTCGATTGATTCTGCTCCGTTGCAAAGACAATACGTTACCGGAATCGAAATCTGGCTATTGAAACGGATGGAGCCGGTCTATCGCCACTATCCATGGCGTCTGCTGCTTCAGTCAGGTACAAACGGTGTTGCGATTACTGAATATGGAAGAAATCTGATGCGGGATATGATGATGGTCTATGACGGAGATCAGGAACGTTACGCAGCTCTGAGCGGACATGGTTTTAAAATGCTGGCTGAGGCTATGGAGGCAGATTTACCGTATCAAATAAAATGCCCTGCGCTGCTTATCTGCGGGAAAAAAGACCACGCTGGTTCCTGTATCCGGTACAACAAGGCGTGGCATAAAAATACTGGTATCCCGATTGAATGGATTGAAAACGCAGGTCATAACGCGAATACTGACGCTCCGGAAACCGTAAATGCTTTTATTGAACGTTTCATTGCACAATTGTAAACCGTATACGATATTGCGGATATGCTCAACCAAAGGAGGCGCTTATGAAACAACTGACATTTAAAAGACAAATTTTCTGCGGTGTTATCGTTATTGTGATCGCAAACGCGCTCGCGTTTATCTTCCATCAGGGTGTTTTTGTCAATATCGCCTGGATTCTGTACGGCCTGTTGTTCATTCTGCACCCCGTTTACCCCGCTCAGTTTCAGTCCCGTGAAAAATTGGCAATCGGTGCTGTACGATTTGCCGGGGTGCTTTGCATCATCATCGGTTTGCTGGTCTGGTTCTATCCGTGATATCGGCTCTCTGTTTGCAGTCCTGTACCTTGTGCAGGGCTGCATTTTTTGTGGCGTTATGTGGTTCATCGTAAAATGAAAGCAGCGTTTGCTTACAATTTGTGAAGTGAATAAATTGGGATACTTTGGTTATATTCGGGGTTTCGCCGCCACACGACTGTCCACCGGACAGTCGGTGGGGGTAACAAGTCAATCGCCGTTAGCGCCGTGCCGGCCCACGTAGTCCCACAGACTGCGTAAATCGGAAGTGAAAAGCTCGCTCAGGTATGGGAAGGTGGCATCGAACCACCTTCCCATAACGAGACCCCCTTGATAGGTTTCTCGTGCTCTCCTGATCTTTATTTGCGTAAGGGAATTTCGCTCTCTGCGGAGATGCGACCACGGTTCCCTGTGGGAACCGGACAGTTTCCAAAGGAAACTGTGTGGTTTGCAAAGCAAACCGTGCTCTGCCCTGGACCTGCAAGCCTTGAAAGGCTTGACCTAACTTTTAATTCATTACCGACCCAACTGTCTGAAAAACATTACCCCGACGCTCTGCGCGTCGGTCAAACCACCGGAAAGTATGTGCAAACTACTCTCAAAAAGCATCCTAAATATCGCACAATCTGCCCGGCGCGTTCGCAAAGGCCGTTATTTCTACAACCGAGGCCGTCGGCACGCGGCCGACCAACGCGAACAAGGGAGCACAGGCACTGTGCCTTGACAAAATTATTTCGGTGCTGTATACTGTCTTTATCGTGTTAATACTTAAAAACCATGAAAGGACGATCTACGATGATTACTGTGGAAAAATGCACCGAACACCTCGCTGGTATGGTCAGAATCCCTACTGTCTCTAACGCGGAACTGGCAAAAATGGATTTCTCTAAATTCCAGCAGCTCCATGACTACCTCCGCCAGAGCTACCCCCTGATTTACCAGAAACTGAAAGTTGAAATCATCGGCCGCGCTGGTCTCCTCTATACCTGGAAGGGTACCGGTGAATCTGACCAGCTCCCCCTCGTCCTTACTGCTCATCAGGACGTCGTCCCCGAAGGCGACCTCTCCCTCTGGAAGTACCCTCCCTATGAAGGCGTTGTCGCGGATGGTATGCTCTGGGGCCGCGGTACGACTGACTGCAAATGCAATATGATGTCTATCCTTGAGGCTGTTGAACACCTCCTCGAAACCGGATTCCAGCCCGGATACGACCTGTACATCGGCTTCGGCTACAATGAGGAAGTTATGGGCGGTGAAGGTCCTGCAGCCGGACTGATCGTCGATACCCTGCGTGACCGCGGCGTTAAACCCGGCTGTGTAATCGACGAATGCGGCGGCGTCAGTAAGGGCAACCGCATGGGTTACGAAGGCATGATCGCCAGCATCGTCGTTGCAGAAAAAGGTTACTCCGACTTCGAGCTGTATGTCGAGCACAAGGGCGGCCACTCCTCCGTTCCTCCCAAAGACAGCGCTATGAAACTGCTCGCACAGGCAATCATCGCCGTCGAAGAAAATCAGTTCCCCTACCGCATCACGGAAAGTGTCAAGGCGAATGTCGAGGCTTCCGCACGCCTGTCTGATGATGAAAAGAGCCTGCTCCTGCGCGATGTCGAAGGCAACTGGGACAAGCTGCTCCCAATTATCAAGGATGACCCCTTCCTCTCCGCTCTGTTCCATACCACAACCGCCATCACGATGGCTTCCGGTTCCGAACAGGCAAATATCCTCCCCCAGAGAGCTTCTGTTATCGTCAACTGCCGTGCGCTGGAAGGCGATACGCTGGAAGTCATTCAGAAACATTTCGAGGATATCGTCCCCGAAGGCGTCAAGGTCCGTCTGGTCAAGGGCGGCAATGCTCCCCGTGCTTCCAAGCTGCACTCTCACGGCTATGACCTGATTCAGTCGATCTGTGAGGAAAATTATCCCGGTATCGTCACCATCCCCGGCTATATGCTCGGCGGCACCGACTCCCGTTATTACAGCGATATCTGCGATAATGTCTACCGCTTCGGCAGCTTCCTCAGCGAAGGCAACTGGGGTCCTGCTCATGCTGCAAACGAGTGCATCCCGGTTAATATCCTGACGACCGGCCCTGAATTCTTTGTTAAGTTCATCACCAGATACTAATACCGCATGTTTATGCGCTGCCGGGCAGTTTATTTCCGCTGCCCGGCAGCGTTTTGTTTTCGATAGGCTGGATTTATTTTCAAAAAACCCTTGACAAATCTGCCCCGCTCTGTTATAATAATACACGTTCCGTTAAGAATACGGAATACAAAATGAATGCAGATGTGGCGGAATTGGCAGACGCGCTACTTTGAGGTGGTAGTGAGGTTTCTCGTGTGGGTTCAAGTCCCGTCATCTGCACCATATGCGGATATGGCGGAATTGGCAGACGCGCTAGATTCAGGTTCTAGTGACTTCACGGTCATACAGGTTCAAGTCCTGCTATCCGCACCAAGTTCGGATCCTGTCTGGTTCTTTCCAGACAGGAGCTTTTTTCATAAACAACAAGTCAGGTGTATCCTATGAGAAATTTTGAATACTATCTGTTTGAAAATTTTGACCCGGATGAAGAATCCGGTAACCCCAGCAACCCCCGGAACTTTTTGAATGCAAATATGGATTCTGTCCTTTCTGGGGTGACAGATCATGTAAGCAGGCTGGATGAAGAGTCAATTCATCAGCTGTTGGACGGCGGCGTCCTCCGGTTGGATGATGGCAAACTCGTCTTCGACTGTCCGGTCTTTCTTCGGGAAGATGCCGCTGTCCTCAGCCGTGAAGTTGCGGTTCAGGCCTCTGCGTTAACTGATCTTCTCGAAAAATGTTTGCCGGATATTTTGAACTGCTGCGCTAAAATACAAAACGGTTTTTCGGATAAACTGAACCTCTACCATATCCTCTGCGGGATGATATTTGACGGAAAATTCTTCGACTTCCTCAGCAATAAGGGCAGTCTCGCTACTTCCCGTGTCCATCCCTCCGGATTGGATTATCTGACGGTGATCTACGAAAAATGCCCGGAACTGCAAACTTTCTCAAATAACCTGCTCTGTTCCTATAACAGGTTCGTAAATGACCGGTGCGCTCTGCAATCATTTGGAGATGCAAATGGAAATCGATTCGACTTCTATCGGTTTTTCAGGCTGTTGGAAGCAGGAAAACTTCCGCCCGACTTTAAGCAGGCAGAACGTCTGTGGAAGCTGGGAAACCTGAATAAAAATGCTCTCCTCTCTCAAACAGTTACGCTGATTCAGACTGGACATTGCTGTCCGGAAGCATTGTCTCTTCTGGAAGTTTTTGGGTATGCTGAGAACGGCAAAATCTCCGTTCCCGTTTATACGCCTGAACACCAGAAAGTATTCGATGAAATGGAAAATATCGTTGAATATGCGCTGGGTGATGCAATCTCTCAGTCCTTGTCCCGACTGTCCGGCTCGCTCCAAATCACGCCTGTGATTCACGGCGTTCATTGGCTGGAAATCGCAAACGAACTGTATCACATCCTGTTCGGTACAATCAACCAGCAGCTTGTGGACAGAAAAATCGTAGCTGAACCACAGTTTTTCCCCGGTCAGGGTCGTTACAACAGGTGCATTGAACTGTATGTTTGAAACTGCCCTCCAGCATAATTCTGCCACTATACCAAATAATTGAATGAGGTGGACAAAAATGGAATTCCGGAAAATCTTCGATACAATCCCTGAACAGTTTGACCAATACCGGCCTCGATACTGCCCCGAACTGTTTGCAGACCTGATCAATTATGCAAACCTTGCACCTGATAAGTCTGTTCTGGAGCTTGGCCCAGGTACAGGTCAGGCTACTGACCCTGTATTGAATACCCGATGTGACTATCATGCAATCGAACTCGGCGAGCATCTGTTTGAAAAGATGAAAGAAAAATATGGCCGATTCCCTAACTTCCATATTGTCAACGCCGACTTTATTACTCATGATTTCGGTGAACAACGGTTCGACCTGATCTACTCCGCGGCAACCATCCAGTGGATTCCGGAGGATATCGCTTTCTCAAAAACGTTCGCACTGCTCAAACCCGGCGGAACGCTGGCTATGATGCTGACCAGAGCTGATTATAAAACTCACAACCCTGAACTGTATGACCGGGTTCAACAGGTATATGACCAGTATTTCCGGCCTGAAATCGAATATAAACCCAACCGGTTCCGCTATTCCAATGCGGTCAGTTACGGCTATACCGGTTTTGAAGAACGACAGTTCCATGGAATGCGGGAATTGACCGCTGATGAATATGTCGCGCTTTGCGGCACCCATTGCGACCATATTGTCATCCCCGAACCGTATAAAAGCAGTTTTTTTGATGGCCTGCGCAAGGCTGTTCTGGATTTTGGAAATAAAATCGTATTCGATGATACTTTTGTCCTGTATCTGGCCAGAAAACCGCTCGAATCCCAAAAATAAGAGGTGAATATCAATGCAGCTGATTTACGACCAACTGAGTCAAATGGGACTGAGCTGTGACCGTTTTGACATTTTGCAGGACAAGGACGGCATCGTTGTGGCGCGCGTTTTCTGTGGCAAAGGCAGCTATATCCTGAAATCCTTTCAGAATCCCATTCACCGCCGTGAAATCGAAAATTATCGCCTGCTGCAATCCCTTCGGATTCCAACGATTCGGGTAATCGATGCGACTGATTCGGCGCTCCTGCTGGAAGACCTGAATTACAGCCCTATTTACCGGCTGGGGTGTAAAGAGGATATGGACAACCCTCCTATCGCTGAAAAGCTGGCGGTTTGGTACCGCCAGCTTCACCAAATCGGATATGATTATGCCGTTGAACACGCAGATCGGCTGTACGATGAGACGGATTATTTCACGTCGGAAAATATCGCCCGGATTGCGCAGCAAACCGCAACCGAAAACCTGCCGGCATGGGAGCTGCTGCAACAAAACTTCGGGCAATTTGCCCGGATGCTCGGCAATGCACGAAAAACTCTGACGTATAACGATTTTTACTATACCAATATGGTCGTTGCGCGGGATGGCTCTGCGGCCTTTATGTTTGACTATAATCTGCTGGGCAAAGGAATGATCGTCTCTGACCTGCGTAATGTGACATACTCCCTCTCCCCTGCCGCCAAAGACGCTTTCCTCTCTGCGTACGGTCCGTTCGACCCGCTCGAAGAAATGCTGGATGATGTGGTCTCCCCCGTCGTGACACTCTGGCTCGCCTGTCAGCGTCAATCCTTCCCCAATTGGGCGGTTGATGCGTTGCAGGAAGTCGAAACTGCCCTACCGGCAAAAATCCGGCGTCTGTTGGAAATGGTCTGACCTCTGTAAAATTGCCCCCGGCTTGATACACGGCCGGGGGCTTGCGCTTTTTCAAAAGTTATTTTTCGTCCACTCCTTGAATTTTTCGTCCAAAATGTGGTATAATCTGGACGAAAAGAAAACAGGCTGGATAAAAAATAATAAAGTAAGGTGAAACAAAATGAGATCTTTTGATTACATGCAGTTGGCAAAAAAAATGTGGGACGGAGAAATCCTGTCCTATATTGCAAAAATTCATGAGTGTAAAGGCCGCCAACAGCTCTTTATCCGCCAAAAACCTGTTGAACTGGAGCGGTTGGTCGAAATCGCCCGGATTCAGAGCACGGAAGCATCCAATAAAATTGAAGGTATTATCACAACCAGCACCAGAATTCGCCAGCTTATGGAAGATAAAACAACCCCCAGAAGCCGCGATGAACGCGAAATTATCGGTTATCGGAATGTGCTGAATACTATCCATGAAAATCATGACTATATTCCGGTCAAACCTGCTTATATTTTACAGCTGCACCGCGATTTGCTGAAACCATCTGGCCTATCTTACGGTGGACACTTCAAAAATACACAAAACTATATCAATGAAACCAAATCAGATGGAACAGTAGTCACTCGCTTTACTCCATTGGCTCCTTTTGAAACACCGGCAGCGGTTGAGGCAATCTGCGACAGTTATCGATATACTTTGGCGATGGAAACTGTCGACCCGCTGATTCTGATTCCCGCATTTATCAG
This sequence comes from uncultured Clostridia bacterium, assembly GCA_944386805.1. Taxonomy (GTDB): domain Bacteria; phylum Bacillota; class Clostridia; order Oscillospirales; family Ruminococcaceae; genus Faecivivens. Next base: position 8,579 of record CALXCO010000025.1, on the reverse strand, counting down.
TGACTTCCTCTGCATCCATCCGTTTAATGACGGAAACGGCAGAATGAGTCGGTTACTGACGCTATTGCTCCTCTACCAGAACGGCTATGAGGTAGGAAAGTTTATCAGTATTGAAAAACAAATCGAAAATACCAAGGACACTTATTATGACGTTCTGGCGCGAATTGATATCGGCTGGCATAAAGAGCAGAACGACCCTACTCCATTTATTAAATACATGCTCCAGGTAATTCTGGCCTGCTATACTGAGTTTGAAGAAAGGGTCGGTTTGATATCCAACCGTGGTAAAAGCACTGTTTATGATATCGTAAAAACGTATGTGTCAGAAAAAGTCGGCAAGTTTACCAGTGCAGAAGTGATAGCTGCCTGCCCTTCTGGCAGCCGCTCCGCTATCCTTGCGGCACTGCGAAGACTTGCAGCAGAACAGGTAATTGTCAAATGCGGCACCGGACGTAATACCTTCTATGTGAGATGGGATGCTATTAAGCCATGACTAGTTATCTGTTAATGGATATCTACCCAATGGGAATACCCCCTTCTATACAAATCTCTGCAAAACAGGCTCCCAAATGATGCAACCGCTTTTAACGATTATTTCGTTCCGTTTCCAATTCCCGGCATTTCCACTCCTCATTAAATATATGATAGCTTTCCGGGTTTTCTAAAACGACATCGTTAAAACCAACCGATTTATAGCAATAATATGCGCTTTCATTATTTTCAAATACGCCAAGCGTCACCTTATCTACCTTCAATATCTCAAACGCATACTGCAACGATAATTTGAGCATTTCTTTCCCGTAACCCATCCCCCTTTTGCTGTCATCAACGATGATAAACCCAAAACGGAGTACCCGCTTTTCCTGATCTGTAAATCTCATGATCAGATGTCCGACAACGCCTGTTTCATCAAAAGCAGTCATTGGAAAAAAGCTGTCCGAAAAAGCCGCTGCTTCATAGTGATTGTTGATATCAACATCACGGACAGGGTATTTTTCATATCTGTCAGCAGACCATTTCCGAAAGGATACTTCGTCTTTTATCCAGCTGGCAATAACTTTCGCGTCACATTTTTTGTACGGCCTTAATCTTAACATGGGTCTGCCTCCTTGATTTTAAATTTGATTTATTATAACAGATTTCACCGCTGAAAACAAGCCGTAATATCAGGTTTGACCGTATCAATAAAACACCCCATGAAGGCCAGCTGTTAAACAGCCGCTTTCATGGGGTAACACTCAAATCTCCATCTGCCGCCCAAGGAATGACGCTGTTGCTTGGGCAAGCTTCGCCTGCACTTCGGTCACCGGCTCGTCCCCTAACAGCATGACACTCCCGGTTACGTCTCCGTCGGCAATGACCGGAATGACTACACAGGCTCCCTGGTCAACACCTTCTGCCGGTGAAATCCGCGGCGCAGATGCGTTGTCCCGCAGGTAACTCCGCCGCGACAGCTCCAGTTTCTCCAGCTGCGGCGTGATTCGCCGGGACAGATAATCCTTCTTCGGCACACCTGCCGCCGCAATTACCTGGTCGCGGTCACAGACCACTACCGGCAAACCTGCCATCCGGTATAAGACGTCTGCATACCGTCCGGCGTGCCCGGACAGCTCCCCGATTGGAGAATACTTGCGGAAGATGACTTCGCCATCTCCAGAGGTATATATTTCCAATGGATCGCCTTCTCGGATTCTCATTGTTCTTCTGATTTCCTTGGGGATGACAACTCGTCCGAGGTCGTCAATCCGTCTGACAATTCCAGTTGCTTTCATTTGCAAATTCCTCCTGGTTTATTGTGGACTGGTGAACTTCAATAGGTATTATTTGCAGCTTCTTTCAGAATATGCCTGTTTCTATAGGAATTGTCAATCCGCCTGAACTGTCCAGCAAAAAAGCTTTTTACCGGTGAATCAACCTCTGCCGGTAAAAAGCTTTTCTTATTTCAAAATATTTTATTGTCCAATCGACGCAAACCCTTTTTCCAGATCGGCCAGGAGATCGTCAATATGCTCGGTTCCAATCGACAGGCGGATGGTGTTCTGTCCGATACCCTGACTGGCCAGCTCTTCGTCGGTGAGCTGGGCATGGGTTGTCGTCGCCGGGTGAATGACCAGTGATTTGACGTCCGCGACATTCGCAAGCAGTGAAAAAATCTCCAGATGGTCGATAAAGCGGTGGGCTTCCTGTTTCCCGCCTTTGATCTCAAACGTGAAAATCGAGCCGCCGCCATTGGGAAAATACCGCTGATAGAGCGCATGGTCCGGATGGTCAGGCAGTGACGGATGGTTGACCCGCTCCACCAGCGGATGTCCTGCAAGATACGCCACAACCTTTTTGGTATTTTCGACATGCCGCTCCACCCGCAGCGACAGGGTTTCAATCCCCTGTAACAGCAAAAATGCAGCAAATGGTGAAATACAAGCCCCGGTATCCCGCAGCAGAATGGCACGGATATAGGTGACAAACGCCGCTTCTCCGGCTGCCTGTACAAACGAAACACCATGATAGCTGGGATTCGGCTCCACGAAGGCCGGATACTTTCCGGATGCTGCCCAGTCAAAATGCCCCGATTCGACAATAATGCCGCCGAGTGCCGTCCCATGTCCGCCTAAAAACTTGGTCGCAGAATGGACGACAATGTCCGCTCCATGTTCGATCGGCCGAATCAGATAGGGCGTCCCGAAGGTGTTGTCCGCGACCAGCACAATCCCATGCCGGTGAGCCAGTGCCGCCAGTGCGTCAATATCCGGAATATCGCTGTTCGGGTTGCCCAGCGTCTCAATATAAATCGCGCGGGTATTGTCCTGAATCGCCGCTTCTACCTGCGAAAGGTCATGGATGTTGACAAATGTTGCGGTGATGCCAAACGCGGGCAGGGTATGGGCAAGCAGATTGTAACTGCCGCCGTAAATGGTCTTCTGGGCGACGATATGCCCGCCATTTTGCGCCAGTGCCTGAATCGTACAGGTGATGGCCGCCGCGCCCGATGCCAGGGCAAGCGCTGCCGCTCCGCCTTCCAGCGAGGCTGCACGTTTTTCGAGCACCTCCTGAGTCGGGTTGGTCAGACGACTGTAGATATTGCCTCCCTCGCTCAGGTCGAACCGTGCCGCCGCATGTGCGCAATCGTCAAATACATAGGCTGCTGTCGCGTAAATCGGAACAGCTCTTGCACCGGTGGCAGGGTCTGCCTGTTCCTGACCGGCGTGCAGCTGTCTGGTTTCAAATTTATAGCCGGACATATCCAGTCTCCTTTCCAATCATTACAGGCGCTGCTCAGATGCAATGCACGGCGCACCGGTTTTGGTGAATATAGTCCACATTATACCTTTAATTTCCTATCTTGTCAATAGGTAATTTGGAAATATTCCTTTTCTGGCAAAAAATACAGCCTGTCGGAAGGGATTCCCTTCCAACAGGCTGTCTCTATACATTTCTCGCTTTGTGACGGATTATTCGAACCAGAATCCCTGATAGTCATACCCGAATACCCGGTACCACCAGTAATCATAGTTCGAGGTCATCGACTGTATCAGGTCGTTGTTTTCATCCAGAATCACCGTTTCGGTCGCAATGCCGCTGCAAATGACTTTGGTGCTGCCAATGTCTTCGACCGAGCTGATGTACCCGGAGTAGGCAACCGGTATCGATTCGACCAGCTCAAATGTCCCGGCCTTCTCATCAATCAGGTACTTGTAATAATACGAATTCAGCTCCGGCGTCCCGGCGTTTTCAATCGCGTCCTGGAACCAGTCATACCCGGTGTCCCAGTAATTGGGGTCGGTCGAAAAATCATAGTCCCTTCCCCAGCAGATGGCGTTGTTGTTGTTAAACAACGTCACGTAATACTGTCCATCGGACAGGCTGTCGTCGGTTTCGACGGTGAGCGCATGCTGGCCTGCCTGAAGCGAAAACTCCCCAACCTGGGTCAGCAGCAGATCTTCGTACCCGCTCCCCTCCCAGAAGTTCGGTGAACCAATCATATAGTCAATCGTCGACTCATCATAGATGTTGTCAATCTTGATAATCGTCGACATCTCACGCGAACTCAGCAACACACTGTCTTCGTCTACCAGCTCGATTGAGTTGACATGAATCCAGTTCATCGCCGAATAAGACGTAAACTGGGTCCACTGGAGAAAACGCTCCCACTTGTTCTCGTCCAACGGATTGCTCAGCTGGGCAACATACTCGCTGAACAGCTCGCTCAGGTCGATCAGCTCGCTGACTTTGCCGCTCTCCAGGTCAATCCGGACAATCCGGTCTTCCGTCGTTGTGTCATCGTCGCGGCTCGCCAGTACCAGCAGGTCATTTCGGTAACCGAGGTTGTAGTCGTGGTGCATGCTGTAATGGTTCAGGTCATACCGTTCGACCATCTTACCCAGCGAATTGACCCCGACAATCGTATTGTAGGAGATGTTGTAGTACATCAGGTCGTTCGCGAACGTCTGCCGCTCGGTCCGGTATTCGACCAACGGAATCTCCATCCGCGCAACCCCTGCCGCATCATATGCGCAGGTATAAGGCTGATAGGTAAAGGTCGCTTTCTCCTGCGGTCCCAGCATCGTATACAGCGTATCGCCCAGCGACTGGGTGCTGGTGCCCTCTTCCACTGTCAGGGTCGTGAACTCCTCTCCCCGCAGCAACGCAGGCGCCTGCTGTTCAAACGAATAGCTGTCCACGATATTGCCCGCTTCGTCCATCAGGTTGAGGGTAATCGTATTGAGGGCGGACGGTACCATTCCGATGATCTGGTATTCATGCTCGGTGGAAGGCGTGGCACTCAGCGTCCGCGAAAAGTCCGCATATCCATCGGCATGGATATTATAGGAAACCGAAACCGCCTCGTCGGTCTGGAAATAGATATACAGTCCCGTTGTATTGGTGCCGTAGGGGTTGACCAGCAGCAGCAGGTCGGCAGGGGTATAACTGGCCTCCGACTTCAGCTCGTCAATCTTCTTCTGGGCATCATCCTGATAGGACTGGGTGTAGATTTTTGCAATAGGGTTCTCCCGCTCCAACGTCCGATCGGTAAACCACCCTTTCCCCAGATACTTCCAGACGCCAAATCCGGCAGCTGCAAGTAATATGATAATCAAAAGCAGAATTGCCACAATTTTCCCGGCAATCTTTAATTTTTTAACATATTTTCCTCATTTATCCGGTAAAAACTTAAATTTATATTAGCACATCTTCCAGTATTTGTAAATAATTTTGGACGGGAGGTCAGTTATTTGTTATACATTTCACGAAATAGCAGGTCGTATCCGACTTGATTTTTAATAAATATCCAAAAAAATACAGCGTATACCGTATAACGTCCAAACACTGTGTTTCGCAGACAAATAAAAAAACCCGGAAAACAGTTCCTTTCATCGAAACTGTTTCCGGGTCCTGCATCATACCCAAATGTTCAGGGTCCTTCATCCAACAATGCGTCCGCTTCCTCACGGGTTATCCGGTCACACTCCACCATCCGGTCCAGTACCTGCCCCATCCGCTGGGAAGCAAGCTCCGGATTGACGTCCAGCGAATAGGACGACGGTGCATTGGGCAGACCGGCCAGCATAACCGCCTGATAGTCGGTCAGCTCGGACGGCTCACAGCCATAATACCCTTCGGCCGCCGCGCGAATCCCATAATAGCCGCTGCCAAAATAAATGGTGTTGACATACATCTCGAAAATTTCTTCCTTGGTGTAGGCCGCCTCCAGATCAAACGCGACAAATACCTCGGCAAATTTCCGCTCCATCTTCTTTTCCTGGGTAAAATACTCGTTCTTGGCAATCTGCTGGGTAATCGTGCTGCCCCCTTCGACAAACGACATCGTCCGGATATCATTCCACGCCGCCCGCATAATCGCAATCGGGTCGATGCCGCCATGGCTGAAAAACCGCTTGTCCTCGACCGATATCACCGCTTCAATGTAAATATCCGGAAGCTCGTCAAAATGAACGTACCCGTCCATACTCTGAATGGACGCGACCTTCTCGGAAATCGGGGTCTGCTCCACTGCGTCACAGTACATGTTGTACCCTTTCCAGGCAAATACCCCCGCTGTTGCCACACCTGCGACAATCGCCAGGGCAGCCAGCCCGGTTATCAGCCGCAGCATTCCCTTCAGCAATCGTTTCAAGTGTCTTCCTCCTTTATGGCTCCGCTGTCCGGCACGGAACCGCTGTCCTTTCTTTTTTGGTGCAATAACCTTTCTGCCCTGCCGGACAGCCGGCAAAGAATACCTCAGTGCTCTCCCGGCAAACAGGGCGCTTTCAACATTATAACAGACTATTCATCTCGGATGACAGCGACTCGGTCGCCTGACGGATACTGGCGGCGTCCCGACCTTTGAGCGCACGCCGCAGCCGTTTTTCCGCTTCGTCCAGCTTCCGCCGGTCCTCCTTCGAGAAATCCCGCCGCCGCAATTCTCCCAGCCGTCCGAGCGTCGCTTCCGCTGCATCCCGGCATGCCGCGACCTCCTTTCGGACACGGTCTTCCGCTGCATACATCTGCGCATCGGTGACCGCACGCTCGACTTCCTGACGGGACAGGTTCCCGTATGCTGTGATAACCATATCCTGTGCGCGTCCGGTCGCGAGGTCCCGCGCTGTCACATGCACCATCCCGCTCGCGTCAATCTCAAATGTCACGGCAATCTGTAGCAGTACGCGCGGCGCCCGTTTCAGCCCGCTCAGCTTGAAATTCCGCAGCAGACGGTTGCCGCGTGTCATCTGCCGTTCACCCTGATAGACCTTGATCTCAACCGAGGTCTGGAAGTTGGCGGCGGTTGTATACACGGCGGTCTTTTTGACAGGAATCGTCGTGTTTCGCGGGATGATCGGCGAAAATACCCCGCCCATCGTCTCAATTCCCAGCGTCAATGGCGCTACGTCCAACAACACCGGTCCGCTCAGTTCTCCTGCCAGCGCCGCTGCCTGCAAGGCAGCTCCGGCAGCAACGCACCCGTCCGGGTTATCGCCGACAAAAGGCTCCTGCCCCATCAACAGCCGGAGTGCATTGCGAATGGCCGGTATCCGGGTCGACCCGCCGACCAGCAGCACCTTTCCGATATCTTCCGGACGCAGGCGTGAATCGGACAGCACCTGCCGTACCGGTTCCATCGTCACTTCAATCAGCGGCCGAATCAGCTGTTCAAACTCCTGACGGGTGACGACTGTCTCAAAATAGAACATGTCTTTCCCGCCAGACGGAAGCTGTACCACAACCTTTGTCTCCATCTCAGACGACAGGGCAATCTTCGCCTGCTCCGCCTCCCGGCTGAGCAGCTGAATCACCCGTGGATTACCCGACAGGTCCCTGCCGCATTGGGCACCGGCGCGCCGGAGCAGCAGTTCACACAGCATGCGGTCGATGTCATCGCCGCCCAGACGGCTGTTGCCTGCCGTCGCAAGTACTTTGATCTGTTTGTCCCGGATGTCCAGCAGCGATACGTCAAATGTCCCGCCGCCAAGGTCATACACCATTACCTTGGAGACAGGTTCGTGATTGACGCCGTACGCCAGCGCCGCTGCGGTCGGTTCGTTCAGAATCCGCCGTACTTCCAGTCCGGCAATCGTTCCGGCATCGCGGGTTGCCTGACGCTGGGCATCGCTAAAATATGCCGGAACGGTAATAACCGCTTCGGTCACTTCTTCTCCCAGATATGCCTCTGCATCCTCCCGCAGCTGCCGCAGAATCATTGCGGAAATTTCCGGCGGTGAATACAGATGCCCGTCTATCCGGATACGGGCAGTCGTCCCCATCTCACGCTTAATCGAACGGACTGTCCGTGCCGGATACAGCTCTGCCTGACGCACCGCTGCTTCCCCGACCAGCCGCTCCCCTCCTGCAAAAGCGACAACCGATGGTGTGGTCCGATGCCCCTCACGGTTGGGAATCATCACCGGCGCACCATCCTGATATACCGCCGCGCAGGATTTCGTCGTCCCAAGGTCGATACCGATCAGTTTGCCCATCGTCTGCCATCCTTTCTGCCGGGAGTCTACCGGCGTGATCAAGGCCAATTTATTTACTCAATTTTATTGTATCCTTCCCCTGTCCTCCCGTCAAGCGTTTTCATACAATCGTTACACACTGTTTACTGTTATCCGCTGATTGCTTCCGCTTTCTCACGGACATGAAAAAACCTGAACATCTCCCAAAGTTTTGGGAAATGCTCAGGTTTGATTGCAGTTTATCACCAATTATTTTTTCTTGCGGGTCAGCAGCATAATCAATGCACTGAACAGGCCGACCGATGCGACTGCGGCACCCTGATGTACACCAGTCTGCGGTACCGATGCAAGCGGTACGACATCTTCTTCAATCTCAACGACCTCACTGGAATTGACGGAAGCCAGCGGCACCGACTCATCGACAATCACTTCTGCCTCTTCGCTTACCTCAGGCTCGGATACCAGCGGTACCGACTCGTCAGGAATGATAATCGAAGGCTCGGAAGAAGGTTCTGAAGAAGGCTCAGATGAAGGCTCAGATGAAGGTTCTGATGAAGGCTCAGATGAAGGCTCAGATGAAGGTTCTGATGAAGGCTCAGATGAAGGCTCAGATGAAGGTTCTGATGAAGG
>CALXCO010000024.1 GCA_944386805.1 uncultured Clostridia bacterium | reverse complement strand
GGTTCCCATGGGAACCGTGGTCGCATCTCCGCAGAGAGCGAAATCTCCTATCCCCAAAATCAGCTCAGCAAGGGGTAGCAAAATGCCCGCAGGCATTTTGTGTGCAATTCCCGAAGGGATTTGCTGGACGCTATAGCAAGGGCGTCCCCTATGGATGAAGTGGGTTCGATACCCACTTCATCCATAAAAATCGAGCGAGCTGTACACTGTCGATTCTGCTGTCAGGTGGGACTACGTGAGCCGGCACGGCGCTTACGACAATCGACCTGTTTCCCTCGCTGACTGTCCGGTGGACAGTCGGCGACGGCGAAATGTCCGACCTACTGCCGCCAATTCCCTACTCACATTTCCAGCTCATACACTGACCAAATAACAGCCAATACAACCACATCTGACAAACATTCAAGTCACAAAAATGTACCTCTGCCTGACATTCGTCGAGATCATTTTCAATGGGTTCGATAGCAATTTTTGCGAGAATATCAGACAAATTTTGCGGGATTATACGATAAATGAGGGCATTCTCTCCATCAAATATCCCGCAGAATAAACACAGCAATCGGCGGGTCGCCGGGCCGGTTACGAAAATCAGTGACAAGGACGGTGTATTCCTTCGGGTCGATGGTTGCGAGGTACTCCAGCAGCCGGTCACGCTCTTCATAGCCGGTATCGCCGCCATGGTAGATACAGGCGCAGACAACGCCGTGCTTTTTAATCAGCACCAGTGCTTTTTGAATTGCCTGAATACTGGTATCGGGGTGGGTAAAAATCGTATGATCGCCGCCGGGCAGATAGCCAAAGTTAAAAACCACAGCGTCGACCGATTCCGGCTCCGCGACTTTATCCATATAAACATGACTTTCCAGCCGCAGTTCGGCGCGTTCACGCAATCCTTTTTGACGAAGCAGAGCGTCGGTTGAATCGACAGCTTCCTGCTGGATATCAAACGCGATAACCTTACCGGTTTCGCCGACGAGTTCACACAAAAAAGCGGTATCCTTACCGCGTCCCATTGTTGCGTCGATACACAAGCCACCCTGTGGGACTTTTTCTTCCAGGAACCGGTGCGCGATTCCCAGTGTATTGAGTTTCATAAATTTCCCTCCAGCCATTTCAAACATATTTAGTATAGCATATTTTCCTGCCAATTTGTACCCCTGCCGTCAAAATCCCTGATAAACCGTCAAATATAAAACACCGCCAGAGCAAAAAAACTCTGGCGGTACGTTACTTTATATAGAATAGTATGAACGCATTTTCTAACGTGATTGGTGGTGGAAGCACAGTTCTTTACACGTCGCAGTATCCCACAAACTGCCCGGTATATTTGGCAAGGAGGACGACTCATAATGCCGACAGATCGTTACGGGATTTGTATGATAGGCTATACCGTCTGAGACTGTCCACCGGACAGTCTCAGAAAGAAACATAGCAAAAACCTGTCAGCGCCGTGCCGGCCCACGTAGTCCCACCTGACAGCGTAAGTCGGAAGTGCTGTCCTCGCTCGATTTTTATGGATGAAGTGGGCATCGAACCCACTTCATCCATAGGGGACGCCCTTGCTATAGCGTCCAGCAAATCCCTTCGGGAATTGCTCCAAATACATGCGGGTATTTGACTACCCCTTGCTGAGCTGATTTTGGGGACAGGAGATTTCGCCTTCTGCGGAAGTGCGACCACGGTTCCCTATGGGAACCGGACAGTTTCCAGAGGAAACTGTGTGGTTTGCAAAGCAAACCGTACTCTGTCCTGGACCTGCGATTTTTTGAAAAAAATCGAGTAAAACTTTTCAATCATGATCGTACCCACATTGTGCGAAAATTGGCCCGACGCTCTGCGCGTCGGTTGAATCACCGGTAGCGTGTGATAGAAGTATTGAAACCCCAAAACTTATATAATCTATCTGGCGCGTTTGCAAAGGCTGTTACTATCGCAATCGAGCGAGTCGGCACGCGAGCGACCGCCGCGAATATGGGAGCGCAGGCTCTGCGCCGCTCGTGTGAACAGATGGAAAGTGTATGCGAATTGTGCTCTCACCAAAGTAACCTATATTATGTAAAAGCGATCAGTTTCCGTCCTCATCGATTCCAAGACGATGATAAATACTGCGTAGTTTACGGCCAGTCGCAGCCATGCTGCGGCTCTCAGCGGTTTCGAGAGCGGCCTCTGTCAGCGGCGGCAGTTTTCCGGACAAAATCGCATTCGTACGGTCATAGAATCCGTCATCGCTGTCCGCCATATATACCTGTTTGCCGTCCTTAAGCCAGCCATTATACACCGGGATATCCCTGACCAGAACCGGCACACCACAAGCGAGCGCCTCCAGCACAACGATTCCCTCGGTTTCCTCCTGAGACAAAAATGCAAACAAATCTGCGCCACAATACGCGTCCCGAAGCTCACCCTGCGAGACAAACCCGGCAAAAGTCAAATTTTCAGGAGCATTGCGGACAGCCTCGCGAATCACTTCCGGGACCATCGAAAGCGGCGTTTCACCGAACCAGAAAAACCGTACATCCGGCATTTTCCTTGCCAGTTCTACGAATTCGGGCAGACCTTTTCTTTGGATAAAGTGCCCGACCGAGATGACGACCTTCTGGTCATCGGCAAGGTTATACCGGCTGCGGAACCGTTTTCCTGCCTCCTGCGAAGGGTGGAAAAAGGTGGTATCGATGCCGTTGGTGAGGCTGTAGACCGGCTTTTTGATACCGTATCCGATCAGCAGCCTGCGAGAGTACTCGGTCGGGGTAATCACGACATCCCCAAGGCTGTAGCAGAAGGTAATCCACCGTCTGAACAGCGGTGCCATCATCGTCGACCCGATAAAGGAGCCTTTGAAATCCTCTTCGGTCGAATGGCCGTAATATATGACTTTTCTTCCGCGGATTTTAGCCGCAACAGCGGTCAGCACCGCATCCGGGAAGACGGTATTCAGATGAATCGGTGCCTGGTTATCCCAATCGTCGGTCGCCTCGATTCCGACGCAGTGCAGCATCTTTTTCTGATGGAGCATCGCCTGTCCGACGCCGCTGTGTGCGACCAGCCGCATTGACCCGTTATAAATCTGTACCCGCATACCTGAAACCTCCCGTCATTTATCCGCCGATCAGCCGGACGATCTGCTGCCAGACCACTGTCAGACCCATGCTGTACAGTGCGAGCGCCGCCGGTTTACCCAGCAGGATGATAATTGTAAAACGTTTCCAGCTCATTTCGGTCGTACCTGCCAGATAGCAGAGAAAGTCATCCGGCGCGACCGGCATAAAAATTGCAATTGCGAACAATTTTGCAAACGGGCTTCCCTCACCCGTCCAATGTTCATATTTAGCCATCAGTTTTTCACTGAATAATTTTTTTAATAGCGGACGGCCGTACATTTTTGCCAGGCCGAACGCCATCAGCGATCCCAGACAAATCCCGATATAATTAAAGATAAATCCTTTCCAAGCGCCGAACATCATCACACCGGCCAGGCACCCCAGGTTGCCCGGAAGTACCGGCAGAACGACCTGCACAGCCTGGAACGCGATAAACACAAAAATCCCCAGTATTCCCAATCCGGACACAAATGCACTCATTGCCTCAGGCGAAGTCAGCAGCCCGGCTCTCCAACCCATGACAACCAGCAGGATACTTCCCGCCAATCCACCTATTGTCAAGACCTGCAACATCATTTGCACCCGGTCGTTCAATTTGCATGTTTTTTCCATTTTCTTCCCCTTCTCTCCCCGCGATGGACGATTTTGATTTCCCATAGCCATTATTTACTCAGCAAAACAGCAGTTTTGCCATCGGACGAACAAAGTACATCACCGCTGTGCAGAGCGTCGCAAGACCAATCAGCCCGACAAGGCCATTCTGACCGGCATTTTCTCCAACGAGGTGCAGCTGCCAGCGAACCGCGATTTTGCGATATACAAATTTTGCAATCAGATACCCGATCACTGCACCGGCGGTATTGACGATCAGATCGTCGACGTCGGTCAGTCTGCCGGAGAACATCTGAGACACTTCAATAAATGCCGAGTAGCACAGCCCGGCAGCAGCTGTCCGAAGACCGCTTCTGAGCTGCCGCCACAACAGCGGCGCGAAAAATCCAAACGGAACAAACAGCAGCAGATTGAGCACGGTATTGCACAGATAACCAAACGGGTCCTCGGTGCAGTCGACCAGTGGAATCAAGTTAAACCGTGGCGCGAACCGCATATTGACCATTGTCGGCAGACCGGTTGCCGAGCAAACTCCGCAAAAATAGACAGCCAGCATCATCAGCATCATCCGCCGGACCACTGTCATATTTCTGCGGCAGCCTTCCAGCCCTGCCCACATTGCCGGCAGCAGCAGGATACTCGCCGCCGCGCTTTCCATTCCAATTGTATACATCCGCAGCATCTGCATTTCCCCCTTTGACCTGACGGAATCCGCGGCAGCTTAATCTTGCCCGAACTTCCGTCCTGTCACCATTATATCAGGCGGGCGGAAAAGCTGCCATCGATTTGGCTTACAGTTTGCCGTGCAGCCTTACATTCCTGTAAGAATGCGCCTTCACCCAGCACCGCGACGATCTGGCTGGTGACCATCCGGATAAAGAGCAGATCTCTTTCCAATCCCGGCTGACGGCGACTGTAGAGCTGGTGTGCCCGGAAGAAGAATTCCGGCAGAGACAGTTCATCAAGTTCGTCAGGTGTCAGCACCGACTGTCCCGCCTTATCGCGGAGCATCTTATCCAGCCGGTGTTCATAGCTGACGTGCGCCGAAAGGGTGCCCGGATAGTCCTCATTATGTGCCCAGGTGAAGCAATCGGCGGCGTAGTGGCACAGCTTGCCGAGCAGGAAATAATCCTGTGCACCCACGCATCCGTACCGCAGCCGGTAAAACAGCGCCATGACCCGAACAGAAGCGGTTTTAAAATTATGGCCGTCCAATCTACGGCCGGTATCTTCACCGAGATGGCTGGGAACTGCGAGATCGGGCTGAATATTGCCGTAAAGGAACGCTGCCCGTGCAATTCCTGTTATTTCAAACTGGTCCGCGAGCTGACGCCCAAGACGGATGTGACTATTACCCTGCATAGAATAGGACCTGCCTTTCGTTCATCTTTCATTACATTTATTGTAACTTTTTTCATTTTAAAAACCAAGCAGCAGAAATCTTAAGGTTTCCTTAAGATCATTTTATCCATTTTCCGGTTTTTATAAAAACTTACCCACAGAGTATTCCACGATTTAACTGTTTCATATGGTTTTGCCTGCAAATTACCTGTTATCATCACAAATCATCCTTCAACAGACAGTCAGCACAAATTCCGTGCAAAAGAAAAACCGCAGAGGTTTTTGCCTCTGCGGTAAAACTGTATTTTATTTTACTTAACGCCTGCGAAATAATCCTCCAAACCATCCGCTGTTGCCTCAGCGAATTTCTGGATATTGGTCTGATTGGTCAGGATGGTATTTTCGACCGGAGTGGTCAGGAATCCATATTCAATCAGCACCGCCGAGAACTGTTTAACACGGGTGACTGCGTATTCCGAGAACTTATATCCACGGTTGACGGCAGACGAACCGTTGGCCATGCCCTGATAAGCGGTAAAGATATTGTTGCAGATATTCTTTGCCACATAGACCGACCAGGGATTGTTGTAATAGACCTCGATACCACGTGCAGTTGTCGAGGTAGCTGACGAGTTGTGGTGTACCGAAACATACACCATCGGCTCCCAGTCGATGGCCGCATCGACACGGTCATACAGGCTGTACAGATTGCTTGTCTTATAGGTGTCCAGCAGGTAAACTTCTGCGCCGCGGGAGACCAGTTCATCCCGGAGAGCAGTTGCCTTGCGGTAGTTCTCATACGCTTCCTGGGTAGAGTTGACACCCAGTGCGCCGGTATCGAAGGTACCGCCGGAGGTATAGCTGCCGTGGCCGGAATCGATGACAATTCGTGCACCCTTCAGCGAGGATACAGGGTTATAGAACTTGAGCTGAAGTTTGTTGCCGGAGTATTCAGCATAAGCGCCATAATAAGCACCCTTGCGCAGCGTCAGTTCAATCACACACTGCGGAACGCCATTGGTTGTCCGGGTCGAGACTTTGACATCCGAGAAGCAGCTGTTGGACGGAATGCTGACCCCGGTATTGACGATTGCGGTCGTATAGTCAAAGACAATTTTTACTTTCTGAGGGGTAAAGTTGGTGACGGTATTGCTGGTGGAGGAAGCGTACTGTATCGTCTCCACCTCAATATTAAACGGCACCTTCCATTTCTCGCCGACCGTCAGGTATGTACAGCTGCTGTCAGCCGAAAGGCCGATCGAACTGATGGTATTTTCACCCTGGCTGCCGGAGGAGGCGAGCTGGGTAACCTTTGCAGCCGAGACTTTACGTCCGGAAGCGAGCCAGTAGATATTGTTGCTGTCGGGACCGGATGTAACATAATCGATGGTACCCTTGGGCATCTGGTAATAATACGGTGCCGCATAATCCTCATTCCGGTCATTTTCTGCCGGGATAAAGACATCGGCATAATCTGCGGTAACCTGAATCTGTTTGCCGGAGAAGCTCTTTGCACCGGAGATGGTCAGCATGTCCCCTGTTACGGTCTGACTGCTGTCCTCTTCCTCAGGAAGGACCTCAGCGTTATAGACGGTAAAGGTACCGCCCGTCCGTGTCTGGGTACGGCCATTCAGTGTTGCCGAAGCCGAAATGGTCAGACCGGAACCGGAAGAAGGAATCGTGCATTCCCCTTCAAACCAGTAGTATCCGTCCTCACTCTGTTCGGAAGTACGACGGAGGGTAACCTTCTGAGAGCCGACCGTTGCGGTAACGTCAGCCTGCCGGTCAGCCAGAACCCGAATGGTCTGGGTAGAACCGGCGACGACGGTCGATTCAGTTTTCGGCTGAATATCTTCAATAATGCGGGTCATGACGCTTTCGGCAGCCATTGCCGAAAAGCCGGAAAACAGGAACATGACCGCCAGCAAAAGCGCGGTAATCCGCGCAGTTTTGCTGCAAATCCCCGACCTTGGGGAGAGAGTCTTACAAGAGTTCAACGTCCTTATCTCCTTTTACTGCAATAAGGCCATGAAGTTCTTTTTTTCCACGGTCATGGCGCTGTTGGGACTGGTAAAGATCTGGTCATAACGGAAGAGGATGATTCCTTCAACGTTATCATACTGACGGGAGAGGTCGATCTGCCGGGCGATGATATCGGTATTCTGAGTCCATTCATTCTTACCGCTGCCGGCGTAGTTATCGACCGCACCGACCTTATAAGCAGCAAGCCCGATACGCAGGCTGACACCGGGAGCAGTGGTCATTTCGCTCCATTCCTTGACGATTTCGTCATAAGGAGCGGTCGCATGCTCAAACCCGTAGTAGACCTGAGGTGCGAGGTAATCGCAGTAACCCGAATGGGATGCCCAGTAAGCGACGTCGGCATAAACCAGATCATAGTCCTGGCTGACGATACCACGGGGGCTGATCCCAAAGATACAGGACGAATCAGCTTTTTTAATCGCCGAATACATCTCACCCATCAAAGTGGTGATATTCTGCCGCCGCCAGTCCGCATGGGAAAGATTGGTGCCGCTGCTCTGATAGGAAGCGAGGTCATAGCTTTCCGGGAGGGAGGACGGATAGAAATAGTCATCGATATGGATGCCGTCGACGTCATAATTTTCGATAATCTCGACCACGCCGTCCACAACCAGCTGACGTGCTTCTTTGGAAGCGGGGTTGAGGTAGAGCCGACCACCATAAGAGATCAGGTTCTGTGCCTTTTTGGTGGGGTTATCATACCACTGGCGGACCGGGTAAGAGGACGATACCGAGCTGATTTCACTTTCTGTCATCAGACGGAGCGGGTTGACCCAAGCTTCAAAGGTCAGGCCCTTTTTATGCGCCTCATCGACGAGGATTTCCAGCGGGTCAAATCCAGGGCTGGTGCCGAGCTTACCGGAAGCATAGCTTGACCACGGGAACAGATCAGACGGATAGAAGCTGTCACCATACGGACGAACCTGAACAATTACAGTATTCAGTCCGGCGCTGACACAGTTCTGATACATCTGCTGAACCGAAGCCCGGAAAGCGCTCTCACTCTTACCGGGAAGAATTTTTTGCAGGTCAAGGAACGCAATCCAGATTGCGTTGACCTCATCCTGTTGTGCGACATTGGTGCTTGCCGGGGTCTGGGAAACAGAAGCTGACCCGGACAGGCGCCCCAATACCTCTTCTGCCTCGCTGTCAGCGGCGACGACCGGCGTTACCAGCAGCGAAGCCGCCGCCATCATCGAAGCGGCGAGAAAAGATATGGTGCGCAGCACCCCTCTATGTTTCATCAATCGATCACTCCTTAAACAAAAATAATAATAATGATATAATCAGGGAAGCGGCCCGCGCAGCTGAAACAATATCAGCCGCGAACTGCCAATCACCTTACCGGCTGGCTGCCTATTTCCCAAAAAGCAGACAAATTAAACCCGGTTTTCAATATATAAGTGTCAGCAGAGGCGAAAAATGTTGCAGCAAATAAAAATTTAATTGAAAATTGCTGCAATTTTAACTTCTGATAACTGGCAGTTCTCTGGTAATATCCTCAGTCCGTTCAGGTGTTTTTGCGATTTCGACGGTAATGGTATAACCACCGAGGGTAACGACCCGTTTACCGACGTTCAAAGGCAGGACTTTTTCCTGACCGGACGCAAAGATACGGACCTCACCTTTTTGGGAGCGGATAGCCGAGGAAGCGGCGCGCGTCTGGGTAATGACGACCGTTTTCACGGCAGAAGGCGCGACCTGAACATTCCCGCGGCCGAGCTTATAATCCAGCTCAGGGAACGGGTCGGAAGAGGATTCGCTGAGCGGCTGAACGGAAGCAGACTGGACACCGGATTTACGTCTTGCCCCAGCCAGCAGAGCGCCGCCGCCACAGGCGACCGCGCCGGACAGAGCCATACACAGCACCATCCCGGAGGTTGTCTGGACCCAGATCAGCAGCCAACCAGCCAACGGGAGGCAGAGTTCCACGCCACCGAGGATTTGTTGACGTGAGAAAGAGCTTTCCTCGACGCCGGCGAGCTGTTCAAAGGAGATGACCGCGACGCCGCCGCTGTTGACAGCGACGGGGACATTTTCAGGGATAGAGCCCTGACCGAGACGGACGAGGCTGCCGCGAGGGTAATCAGGCTGACTAATTTCGACTGCTGCGAAGCGGCTGCCCAACAAATGGACAGTACCATCCCCGGACATCCGTGAGAGGACGCCAAAGACGGCGGCAGCCAGCAGCATCAGCATACCGGCGGCAATCACCGCAATCGACAGTATTTTCAGGCAAAGCTGCTTTCTGGACATCTCAACGCTTCCTTTCGGTGCCAATCGGCAAACTTCCAGCTATACTTTTCTTATTATCCTATATTTTTCCCCATCTGTCAAGGCGCGGAATGCTTCCGCTGCCTTGATCGCGATGGTCGCTCCTGCTAGCAACCTGCGGATTGCGGCAATCCGCTCGATTGCGAAAATAACAGCCTTAGCGAACGCGCGGGCACAGTGCCTGTGCTCCCAGTCCGACGCAGGCGCAGTGCCTGCGCTCCCAGTTCGCGATGGTCGCCCGCGTCCCGACGGGCTCGATAGTGGAAATAACAGCCGCTGTGAACGCGCCGGGCACAGTGCCTGTGCTCCCAGTCCGACGCAGGCGCAGTGCCTGCGCTCCCAGTTCGCGTTGGTCGCCCGCGTCCCGACGGGCTCGATTGTAAAAATAACAGCCTTAGCGAACGCGCCGGGCAGCAGGTACAACTTTATTTGAGAAAAATAGGTTTTATCTTTGAAATACAGTTTTGTACGGTCATACTTCCATCACCTGCACATCGCCACACCTATTCCATCCGTGTTTCACCCGCCGCATATGCGTAAACCGCCGGGACATCTCCCGCGACCAGAGTTTCAGCAGCGATCAGTTCATACGGGACAGTGACGGTATGGGAAGAAAAGGTTGTAACGGCGGCGACCTCCATTTCCATCGAGAGTACCACCCGATAAGCGGTCTGGTTGACACCGGCGGACTCGGTACTGCTGCGGCAGGAGACCCGTACACCGCCCACCGGATAATAACGGAACGTGATCATTGGTCCAACGCCTGAGAAAAACTCACTCGACAAAATACTCCCCAACGGGACCGATATTTCATACCCACCCTCCCCCATTTTTTGCTGTGCATAGCTGACAGCGGCGGCAGACAGAAGGTTAAGCTGAACCGGGTCGACCGAAAGATAGGTGACATTTCCATCGCCATCGGTGCCCAGTTCGGTCAGTGAACCGGTGACGGCGTCCATACCGGCGGCAGCGCTTTCACTCAGCAGTCCCGTTGCCCAGCTGACCGCGCCGGTTACAAGCAACGCCTGTTCCGCCCGCTGCATTCGTCCGGCGAAAGCGGCCATTCCGACCGCCAGCAGCACAGCAAAGGCTGCCCATTTCAGCCGGCGGCGTTTTGCGGCGGTCCATTTAAGATTTTGGCAAAGATTTCCATTGCCGGGAGAAATTTCCCGGTGAAAAGCGGATTGTTTACGCCCGGCACGCATTCTCCGAACCCTCCTTCAGAATATTCTCATACGGTTCAGTATATGCGGGAATGCAGTTCAGATGTGTCGTCAACGATAGCGGCGATAATTTCTGGGAGTCATGCCGGTAGCCTGATAGAACAGTTTTCCAAAATAACTCTGCTGGGCAAATCCACAGTTTTCTGCAATCGATGCGATCGACTGATCACTTTCCCGCAGAAGAATAGCTGCCCGTTCCAAGCGATATTGATTAAGAAATTGTACTGGCGTCTGACCAAGCAGCTGACGGAAGCAACGGTAGCACTGGCTTTCACTGATTCCGGCGGCATCGGCAATATCTTCCACCCTTATTGGTTCAGGATAGTGGACACTGAGCCATGTAATCATCTGACGAAGCCGTCTCTGTGCCGGGTCCACCGGTGTCAGTTCTTTCTGGGCGATGTTCCGGTGGAGAGTCACCATCTTTTCCATTAAACGTGTGAGGAGAGAGAGCTGCTGGATTTCCCGAAGGGGGTTATCTGGCCTGGGAAGCAGTTGACCGGCACATAGACGACCACCGCCCTCCAGTCGAACAATTTCTAAGATAAGTTGTATTTCCTCTCCGTTTGGCGGAAGCTTTATTTCGGAAAATCCAACATCTGCCAGCATTGGAGCAAAGTATTTCTGCCAGATGACGCTCTGTTCATTCTGAACCATCTGTGGACGGAAAACGATTGACACCATTTCCGCAGGAGGTTCGCCAATCGAGAAAAAGCTGTGCAGGACATTTGGCCCGATATAAACCCCATCCCCTTCATGAAGCTGAAAGCTTTTTCCACAATTGCAGACCAGTTCACCGCGCACAACTACCGCCAGTTCAATTTCAGTATGCCAATGCCAGGGAACGCTCTGACCTGCATAAAGTGAAAAACGATCGGTATATACGCCAAGCGGGAACTGTTGACTGCCATGGCGCGTTAATTCCATACGTTCAGCGTTAACTGAAATCAGACATTCTGATAATTGTTTCATTTGCCAGCAACCTTTCGTGTTCCAAATAAGTCTGTGACGGAATTTTATCAAAAAATGCAGTAATTATGATATCTTTTTCCAAATAATGACAGTATTATTATAATAGCTTTACAGGCAGATTTCAATGAATAAAAAGGAGTGTTTTCACCATGTCGCAATCATCCGGCGCGTCCCATACCATCCGCGCCTGTCTGGCCGGGTATGTCGTCCAGGCCATTATCAACAATTTTGCACCGTTGCTGTTTCTGACCTTTCAGACAGATTTTCAGATCGGTCTGGAAAAAATCGCACTGCTGACCACCATCAATTTTTCTGTTCAGTTGGTGGTAGACGGTCTGTCGGCAAAATTTGTTGACCGGATTGGCTACCGTGCTTCTGCCGTACTGGCGCACGCCTGTTCAGCACTGGGGCTGGTACTGATGGCGGTACTGCCGGCGGTTATAACGCCGTTTATCGGCCTTTTGTGTGCAAGTGCGATCTATGCAGTCGGCGGCGGTCTGATTGAGGTCATTGTCAGCCCGATGGTAGAATCCTGTCCGACCCCACCCAGGAAAAAGCAGTCGATTATGAGCCTGTTACATTCCTTTTACTGTTGGGGACATTTAGGGGTTGTCCTGATTTCGACGGCATTTTTTGCACTGGCAGGGATTGAAAACTGGCGGGTACTGGCGATTTTGTGGGCAATCGTGCCGCTGGTCAACATGATCGTATTCTGTCTGGTGCCCATCTATACCCCGCAGGACATCGACGCTCCTGCAATTCGTCCGCGCAAGCTGTTTAAAATGAAGGTATTCTGGCTGCTGATGGTACTGATGGTTTGTGCAGGCGCATCGGAACAAGCGATGAGCCAATGGGCTTCCGCCTTTGCCGAATCAGCGCTCGGCGTTTCCAAAACGGTCGGCGATTTGGTTGGACCCTGCACATTTGCGTTGTTTATGGGACTGGCGCGCGCTTTTTACGCCAAAATGGGCGAACGTCTGCTGCTGAACCGCTACATGATGTTCTGCTGTGTTCTGTGCATCGTCAGCTACTTGTTGGCTGCGACTGGCATTCCGGCAATTGGCATGCTGGGGTGCGGACTGTGCGGATTTTCAGTCGGCGTACTCTGGCCGGGAAGCTTTTCGACCGCTGCAAAGGCACTGCCCGGTGGTGGTACGACCATGTATGCAATGCTTGCACTGGCGGGTGACGTCGGATGCAGCGCCGGACCGACAATGGTTGGTGCAGTTGCCGGCGTATTCGGGGAAGACCTTCGTCCGGCGCTGATTTTTGCCATCATCTTCCCTGTTGTGCTAATCGGAGCGCTGGTCATCTACCGGCGGACTTCGGCGGCAGAAAAATAATTCACAATAATAACAGCCAAAAGGCGGTATCCTTCCGAACAATTAAATTTTCAGAAGGATACCGCCTATTTATTTTGTTGATTTGCAATGATTATGTCATCAGTTATCCTGTTGAGGAAGCAGATTCATCCTCTGCACTGCTTTCTGAATCTGAGGATGATACATCAGATGAAGACGCATCCTGATCAGCCCCATCCGATTCCAAAAAAATCCAATCAATAGAATAATCAATGCCAACTGCATTACCAATATTTGTAACATAATCTTCAAGTAGAGACTGCGTGCGTTGCTGTGCTTCAGCCAACAGTGCCGAATTTTTAGATGCATTTTCCTTCAGCTGACGCTGTGCTTCCTCAAAAGCTCTAACCTCATCTTCAGCACTGATCCGGGCAGAATCAATATCCACAATATAGGAATCCTCATTCAGTGAAGCAGAATTGACCTCACAATCCAGGACTTTAGCCGGTGGAATTTTAATTGTAACCAGCTCATCATCTACACGTACCTCAACAAGTGTCGCATCTATTCCAAGCCGAACAATCCCACTGTATTCAATCCAGAATTTTTTATCCTTCTGCCACCACAGAAATCCCTCTGCATCTTCTTTCTCAAATTTTGCAACATTATGATAATAGCAATCCATAACAGCTAACTCGCAAATAGATTTCATCTGAGAAGCTTCCGGACGCATTTGAACGGATGATTTTTCTTCACCACAGGAAGTGCCCATTACACCGAGTATCGCAACAAGTGCCAAAATCATAAATCTTTTCATTTTATACTCCCTGCTCAACCTGCAACTGATAATCTGCATACAATTGTTCAACAAACGGACTGACCAGAGCTTTTACCACATTAACAGCGTTTTGCTGCGCCAGTTCAAGAATTGCCTGATTCTGTGCAGCTTCGGCCTGAACATCCGCTTCACACGCCTTGAAAGCCTCCTGCGTTACAGTTGAACCGTTGGCTTTGCTGTTATAAAAAATAAAATCAAGCGATGAAATATCCACATTAATGTCCGTAATATAGATTTTCGGAACAACAATCGTAATGAATTTAGACGCATCGTCTACTTCAATACGGATTTTTTCAAAATCAAATCCAGCGTTTACCTGTGCTTCATACGACACATAATAATCTGTTTTTTCAGTATTTTCCGGGTTCATTACCTGAGCAATTCCATTATAAACAGCGGTAAAAGTCGATAATTCACTCACGTTGATTACTTTTTCCAATGTCGATACAGTAATCACTTGAGACAGATCAGCTTTATTTTTACTCATACGGCCTGCGATAAAAACAGACAATCCTGCAATTAGCAAAGCCAATAAAATAACACCCACTGCCAATGACATTTGCTTTAAAAACTTTTGCTTTGCCTTCTTTTTGTTCATCATCATCCCGCTTTCTATACAATATATCACAATTTTGAATTAACCTTTTCAAATCCTAAGTTTAAGTTAATTCATTTATTATAAGTGTACCATATTTTGCCATTTTTAGCAAGATAACATTGAATATTGTCGAAAAAATGAAAAAGGCATATTCTCCTTGCTTTTTTGAACCTGCGGCGTTATACTGTATTTATAATGGAAATAAAACAAAATAACCGTGGAAAGGAACTGATTTTTATGCAGATTACGACCCCGATAGTCTCGATGATTGCCCGGCGCACCTGGTGCATCAATGAGTATGGAATGGACGCAATGTTTTTGCTGGAAGGTGCGCATAAAGCGCTGCTGATCGACACGGGTACCGGAACCTTTGATGTCGCATCCCTTGTCCGCAGTCTGACTGACAAACCATTGATGGTGGTCTGCACCCACGGCCATGTCGACCATGTCGGCGGTATCGGCTTTTTTGACACGGTCTATCTGCATCAGGACGATTTTGCAGCGGCACGCGACCTCAGCCCTGAGATGCGCAAAGGCTATGTACATATGATGAACGAAATGAGCGGCGGGCTGTTTGGCGTGACCGAAGAGGATGTTGTCGTATTTGACCGGATACCGGAACTGAGGCCGTTAAAAGAAGGGGACGTCATTGACCTCGGCGGACGGAAGATTGTCGTCTATGAGACGCCCGGCCATACGCCTGGTGGTTTGAGTTTTCTCGATGTCCGGGAACGGATCATTTTCACCGGCGATGCCTGCAACGGCAACACCCTGCTCTCTTCTTCCGACAGAGTCAAACCGCGTTCGGGTGTTGACACGCTGCTTGCGACCGCAAAGAAACTCAAATCACTGGAACCTTTTTACGACCGGAATTACAACGGTCATATCGGTTATGCTGCAAACCTCGCCTGCCTGCCGATGCCTGCCTCGATCAACAGCGACGCAATCCATGTCTGTGAAGGGATTCTATCGGGCGAAATCAAGGGCGAACCTGAACAGGCAGCGTTCGGCGGCAACAGCTATCATGCCGGTTATGGTGCATTCGGTGTCCGGTTTGACCCGGCGCAGATTTATGAAAAATAAGGAGGGCTCCCGATGGCTGAGCTGATTGTTGAATCGATATCCAACAACCCGACACTGGAAGGACTGGCATCGGTTATCCCGGATATTGTTTATTCTCATGCAGGCGGAAAGGAAATCAAGCTGACGCTGATTGTCCCGCAGGCGTCCCGGAATACCGAAAATCCACAGAAATATCCCTGCATTGTCTTTGTACAAGGAAGCGCCTGGACCTTCCCGGACATTACATATGAACT
The DNA here is from genome assembly GCA_944386805.1 of uncultured Clostridia bacterium. GTDB lineage: Bacteria > Bacillota > Clostridia > Oscillospirales > Ruminococcaceae > Faecivivens. The sequence continues at coordinate 18,766 of CALXCO010000024.1, read as the reverse complement.
GCCGCAGATGAGTGAATTTGCCCGGAACGGGTTTATCGTCGCGATGGTCACCCACCGTTCAGCGTTGGATGGATTTGCAGCGCCCGCCTTTTTAAAGGATGTCAAGACTGCAATCCGGTTTTTGCGGGCCAATGCGGAAACCTACAAAATCGACTCTGACCGTATTGGCATCTGGGGCACCTCGTCCGGCGGCAATACTGCACTTCTGGTCGGATTGACCGGAGACGACCCGCTTTACCGTACCGATGAATCTGCCGGATTTTCCGACCGTGTCAAAACGGTTGTTGACTGCTTTGGACCGGCAGACCTTCCCGTGCTGTTTGAAGCGCTGCGGGGACGTGCCGATCAGAATACCGGCGACCGTGCGCTGCTGCATGGTCTGCTGGGCGCCGACCCGGTCGAACAGCGGGCACGGATGCGGATGATCAACCCGATGGACATGGTGGTCAAAGGAAACGAGTACCCGCCGTTTTTGCTGATTCATGGCGACAAGGACCCGCTCGTCCCCTACTCTCAGAGTGAGGAAATGGCAAAGAAGCTGGCGGAAGCAGACATTCCGACCAGACTGATTAAGGTGGAAGGTGCCGAACATGAAGGAACCTTCTGGAGTCAAAAGCTGTTTGGGATGATTGCGGATTATCTGAAAGAAACGCTGTAAGAACAAGGCCTTGCACTTGCCAAACAGACGGCGGCAGAGTATAATAAAACCGTCCCCGGATTATGAGGAAAGAACAATGCTGGACTTCATCATTGAAGTGATACTGGAAATCATTGTGAACGGCACAATCGAAGCGGCTGGCAACAAGAAGATATCAAAACCGGTGCGTGTGCTGCTGGTGGCAATTTTGGTCATGTTTTTTGGCGGTATTACCGGCCTGCTATTCTGGATTGGGGTTACCAGAAATAGTTGGCTGCTGATGTTGATTGCAGCAATTTTCCTGGTATTGATTATCCTGGTGGCCGTAAACAAAACCACCCGTTTTCAAAAAAGGAAAACATCCCGTAAACATTGACAGCGCGGCCGGTACCCAATTTTTAACGGACACCGTACCACGCCAGGGGCGTATTGCGCAGTTTTTGCAATACGCCTTTTTGCGTACAGGAGGAGACTATGGAAGACAAAAGCATCATCTTTTTTGACGTCGACGGGACGCTGGTCGTCTGCGGCGCAAAGGAATATATTCCCCAGTCGGCGATTGACGCCATCCATGCCACACGGGCAAAGGGGAATCTCTGTTATCTTTGTACCGGAAGGAGCGCAGCGGAAATTTATCCGTTTATTCTGGCGGTTGGATTTGACGGTATCATCGGTGCAGGCGGAAGCTATGTCCAGATCGGCGACCAGATGCTGTACCATCACACCATCAGCCAGAAATCACTGGAACACTTAACCCTGTATTTTGATGCGAACGGATTTGACTATTATCTGGAGAGCAACGACGGGCTGTTTGCCAGCAAAAATCTGGTACCAAGGCTGGAGCGGCTGCTGTACGGCGACTGGGAGCACGACCCGGCGGCGGCAGCAAGAAAACAGGCTGGCAGTGACTTTATCGACGGGATGAAACCGCTTGATGATACCCCGCGCGGATACAACAAAGTCTGTTTTCTGGAGAAAGAGGGTCTGCCGTGGGAGGCAGTCGAACGAGAGTTCGGCGGGGAATTCACGATTATTCGCTGCACGGTGCCGTCGTTTGGCGAAAACTCAGGCGAGCTGACCGTCCCCAACTCCAACAAATCCTATGCAATCGACACGCTGATCAAACACCTCGGCATCCCGCGTGAAAACACCTATGCTTTTGGTGACGGGATGAACGACGCCGAGATGCTGCAATACGTCGCGCACGGCATCGCGATGGGCAACGCAAAAGACGGGCTGAAAGCGATTGCGGATGAGGTGACCGCATCCCAAACAGAGGACGGCATTGCGATTTCGATGAAGAAACACGGCTTATGTTAATTTTAGATGTCCAGGAGATCACCTGAACATTTTTTGGAAGGAAATTGTTCTATGGCAAAAAAATCGGCAAAAAACGAAAAAACCAATGTCTGCCGGCTGCTCGATCAGGCCGGTATCCCTTATGAAACCCATTTTTACCCGCATGGAGACGAAGCGGTCGACGGCACGACCGTTGCAACTATCCTGAACCAGCCGACCGAACGGGTCTTTAAAACGCTGGTGACCCGTGGTCCCACGAGCAAGAGTGGATGTTTTGTCTTTGTCATCCCGGTAGCGGCCGAACTCGACCTGAAAGCGGCGGCACGGGCTGCCGGACAGAAATCGATTGAGATGCTGCATGTCAATGAACTGCTGGGGCTGACCGGTTACATCCGTGGCGGCTGTTCGCCGGTCGGGATGAAAAAGCTGTTCCCGACCTTTATTGACCAGTCGGCGCTCGATCAGCCGACCATTATGGTCAGCGGCGGCAAAATCGGCATTCAGGTAGAGCTGTCTCCAACGGAACTTGCCGGGCTGGTCAAAGCACAGTTCGCGCCGCTGACAGCGGCATCCGGCGGATGACCGCCCGCGGAACACTTCCCTTCCCGGCACCTGACTGGCCAGGTCCGGTGCTCAAAGCGATTGCAGTGCTGGAAGGGAAAGGATTTGAATGCTATGCAGTCGGCGGGTGTGTACGGGATGCAGCACTTGGCGAAACGCCGCACGACTGGGATTTGACGACTTCTGCCCTGCCGGAAGAGATTTCCGCCGCATTTGCCGGGTTGTCCCAAAACCTCGCCGGTGCAAAGCACGGGACCGTCGGGGTACTGGTAGATGGGCAGATGCTGGAAATGACCACCTACCGTGTCGACGGCAGTTATACCGATGCACGCCATCCGGATGGCGTTGCCTTTACCCGGAGCTTAAAAGAGGACCTTGCCCGCCGGGATTTTACGATCAATGCAATGGCTCTCCACCCCGAAAAAGGGCTGTTTGACCCATATGGCGGAATGAACGACCTGCAAAACGGAATTCTGCGTGCGGTCGGCGACCCGCTCAAACGGATGCAGGAGGACGCACTGCGGATTTTGCGCGGGCTGCGGTTTATGTCACGTCTGCGGTTCCATCCGGATGATGCAACCGAAGCAGCGTTTTTTAAGTGTGCACCACTGCTGCAAAAGATATCAAATGAACGGGTCTATGTCGAACTGACCGGTATTCTGATTGGGGCAGGCGTGCGGGAAGTACTGACCCGTTACAGCGATGTATTGGGGACCGTTCTGCCGGAAATTCTGCCCTGCTGCGGGTTTGACCAGTATACCCGTTACCACCTTTATGATGTCTGGGGACATATTGCGGCAGCTGTCGAAGCAGTGCGCCCGGAACCACTGCTCCGGTGGGTGATGCTGCTGCACGATATCGGAAAACCGGGACGGTTTGTACCGGATGAAGCGGGTGTCGGGCACTTTAAAGGACATGCCGCGCTGTCGGCTGCGATGGCTGAAATGATTCTGCGGCGTCTGACAATGCCCGCACGGATGATTAAAGACGCGGTCACCCTGATTCGCTGGCACGACGCCAAGGTGACGGCGGAACCGGCGTCCATCCGGCGCTGGATGGCGATGCTGGGAGAAGAGCAGTTCCTGCGGCTGTTGGAGGTCAAACGTGCAGACAATCTCGCCCAGAACCGCGCCGTTTCCGACCGTCAGCCAGAGATTGCAGAAATTCGGCAGCGTGCGCTGACGATTATTGGGGAGCATCCCTGTCTGACACTGGGAGAGCTTGCGATTGGCGGAAAAGAGCTGACGGCATTGGGCGTCAAAAATGGCCCGGAACTGGGACGGGTGCTGAACCTGCTGCTGAACAGGGTCATCGAAGGCAGCCTGCCGAATGAACGGGATGCACTGACCGGCGAAGCGAAAAAACTGTTTGTCCGGTTTGGCGGTTGCTGACGGCAAACCGCCGGAGTAGATAATAAAAAGGTGGCAATAAGTAATGGACAATATCTGGAACGAACTGTATAACGCTGCCAAAGCTGTGCTCAACCCACGCGCAGTCTCAAAATTTGTAGAAGCCGGTGGAGTCGCGGCAGCTATAGAATCCGGTTCAGGCAAAATTTATACCGGTGTTTGCGTCGATACCGCCTGTACCCTTGGCATCTGCGCCGAACGCAACGCCATCTTCCATATGCTGACAGATGGTGAGGACACCATTCGCCGGGTGATTGCCATTTCCTCCAAAGGAGAAGCGATGGCTCCCTGCGGAGCCTGCCGGGAACTGATGGTACAGCTGAATCCTGAGGGGTACCGTGAGATTGAAATCATGCTGGACTACCAGCGGGGACGGGTGGTTAAGCTGGGAGAGCTGACACCCGACTGGTGGGTAGAGCGGCGGTAATCGCCGGAAGATACGAAAATCGGAGGTACCATACCATGCAAAAAACAGTTATCCGCTGTACCTATCGCACTCCTTCCCTCACACTGCCCCGTATCAGCGGCGATTCGGATGAGGAAAACATTGTATTCTCACTGCTGCATAACGGCGAGACATGCGGACAATTGACGATTTTATTCCAAAACAACGGTTGCCCGATGCTGTCAATTCATCTATCTGAACCGGAAGTGAATGAAGGCTGGGCAAACGAACTGTTCAAAATCTGCCTGTTAGAGCTGATGCCGGATATCGGTCGACCGCAGGTGATGCTGTCGGTACCGGATGAATGGGCAGAACTGGCTCCAAAGTACGGCTTTTATCCTGCCGGAAACGGATTTTTCCAGCGTCCGCCGGAGGAAACGTTTTGTCGGGAAACAGGGATTGCCTGTTGTGGGCTGGCCTGCTGTCTATGCGACGAACAGCCCGGATGCAAAGGCTGTAAGATGGGCGGATGCAGCATGACCGACAGCTGTACCATCCTGCACTGCTGTCGGGAAAAAGAACTGGAAGGCTGTGGGAGATGCGATGCGTTCCCATGCGGAGAACGGATGCTCTCCAATCCACGGATGCGGGCTTTTGCGCGGTTTGCCGCAGAGATGGGCGAAGATGTGCTGCTGGACACGCTCCAAACAGGCGCAAAACGTGGCATCATCTACCATTACCCCGGCAGTCTGACCGGAGATTATGACCTGCCGGGAAGCGAAGAAGGTGTGCGCGCGCTGCTGGAACGGCTGCGCGGCTATCCAAAAAACTGACCGCGCAACGGTCATGCAAACTGAGGTGACGCAAATGAAAATCAAAAACAAATTCCTCACCTGGCTGATTCTGACAGCGATTGTGATGCTGGTATTGCCGTGGCTGACGTTTATGTTTATAAAAGGTGACGCAGGGATGGCGGTATGTTTTATTCTGTTTTACGTCTTCGATCCGCTGTTCAGCATTATCTGCGGCGTATTTTCCGGAAAGAACCCGAAAAAGCTGTGGTTCTGCCCGCTCATGACTGGAATCCTGTTTATAGTGGGGTGCTGGATTTCTTTTGAGATGGGCGAAGGCGCGTTTGTCGTATACGGAATCGGATACAGCGCAATCGGAGCGACAGCGATGGGGATTTCTGTACTGCTCAGCAAAATTCTGCGCCGGTAATTTCCCGAAAGGCGGTCGATTATGTATAAACTGGAACGTACAAAAAAGGTAAAAGCCGTGACCATCTGTCTTTGTATTCTGAGTTTTATCGTATCCTTTTTCAGCTACCAGGCCGGCGGATATGATATGGTGGAATACGACTTTATCAATTTTCCATTCGCCTGTATCCTGATGGTTGCCTGTTTTATAGCCGGAATCATCTTTCTGGTCCTCAGCATCGCGATACACGCCATCCAGAAAGATGTGGAGGAACATCTTGCTTATCTTTTCAAGGAACAGGCGGAGTTACCCATAAAATAAATCCTGTCCAATGCCGCCGGCTGACAGCCAGCGGCATATTTGCTGACCGAAAAAATTTTGCAGAAAATGAACCTTTCCGTCTCCTCGGTTGTATATACAGGTGAAAGGGGGCGCAGAGAATGATTGATTCCTATATCCGGCAGTATGGCGGCAAGCTGTACGGCCTTTGCCGTACCCTCTGCGCCAATGAAGCCGACGCAGACGATCTCTATCAGGACACCTGGCTGAAGGTTCTCCGGTACTTTGACCGGTACGACCCGTCCAGAGAATTTGAACCGTGGCTGACCAGAATCTGTATCAATACCTACCGCAGCAAACTGCGCCGGATTGCCCGCAGTCCTGTTTTCCGTTTCCATACCAATGAGGAACAGGACGCCGTCATGCAAAAACTTGCCGCACCGGAAAAAGAAGATTACGCGGCATTGTATGCCGCCATAGACCAACTGCCGGAAAAACTGCGGATGACGGTGATACTCTTTTATTTCCGGGATATGGACATCGCGTCGGTGTCGGAAGTGCTGGGGCTTCCGTCCGGCACGGTCAAATCCCGGCTTCACAAAGCGCGTAAACTGCTGAAGGAGGTGCTCAATCATGAAACAGATCTACGATTTTGACCGGTATTCCCCGCCGGTACTCAACGAAAACATGCTGCGCGGGGAGCTGGAAAAACGCAGAAAAAAACGCCAGACAATCCTGCTGGCGATCGGCGGCGTACTGTTTGAGATTGCAGCGCTGCTGATGGGGGTTCTGACGAGAGAAAGTTATCCGGTGGTTACGCTGGCCTGCCTGTGTCATGCCGTGATATCGTCGGCGGGCAGCGGAGTCATTGCAGTGGTCTACGCACAAAAAGGAGGGAATTTCCATCATGAGTAGCAGTTCATCCATATTGATTTTACTGTTTCCGCTTCCGCTGATTCTCCTGTTGATTATCCCGGTATCGATTGGCATATACGTCTGGCGGGATGCAAAAAGGCGGCGGATGAATGCGGTTTTATGGACGATTATTGCGGTATTTGCGCCGACGCTGATCGGATTTATTGTCTATCTGCTGGTGCGCAGCAATTACTCCGACCTTGAATGCCCCAGCTGTGGAACACCGGTCACAAAGGACTATGCCGTCTGCCCGAAATGCGGCGCAAAACTGCGGATGAGCTGTCCGCAATGCGCCTTCCCGGTCGAACCGGACTGGAAGGTCTGCCCGCACTGTGCCGCTCCGCTGCCGGAGGATATCCGGGAAGTGACAGCGCCGGTGTGCCGGAAAGACAAGGCACTTTGGAAGATACTGGCGGCGGTGATTATCCTGCCGATTGCAGCCATCGCCATTCTGTTTGCCGCAATGAACATTCCGACTGGTACCGGCTCGTGCGGTATGCAGGAGGTCCCGTTTGACGATTACAGAGAGATCGTTTCCGAAACCACCTTGAACGAGGTCAAAGAAGACCTGGCGGGAATGGCACAGGAACAGTCGCTGGACAAAGCATATGCACTGCGATATGAACGAACCGTCAACGGAAACAGCGAATATTTCTATCTATTGCTGGTCTCCGGAGCCGGAGACCAGACCCATACCAGTTTCGGACAGTCGACCGGCCTGTTTGGAACCACTCTTGAGGTCAATCTGGAGTGGACAGGGAGTGACAATTCGGTCTTCTGTCTGGTATCCTCGGCGGCAAATCCGCCAAAACTGAAAGTCACGGTCGATGGCAAAAAGCTCGACTGTGAAATCAAGGACGTTTCCTACAATCCGACTGTCTATCTGACTGAACCGTAACATAAAATTTTATGCCACAAACCCGGCTGACTGACCAAAATGCTTGTCAATCAGCCGGGTTTCTGCTATACTGACAATAAGGAGTATAATTATCAGGAACGGACGGTGACAGATTATGAAACGCAGTACGAAAAGAAAGCCAAGCGACCTGATTGCAGCCATTATTATTGGATGTGTGTTTATTGCGGCGGTCATCTACATAAGCGACATTGTTGGTATTCCCAAATTCTGGCTGGAAAAGGATATCCGGTCGCAGCAAAAAATATCGGATGACTGGACAGTCGAAGGGACCGTTTCCGATCAGATCGCAATATATCTCAGTTATCCGGAAGACCGGTCCGACTGTACATATTCATTCTATCTGAACCGTCCTGGGCTATCATTGGGATATTTTTTCTGCGTCGGTGGTTCCTTAGGTGAATCAGAGAATTTCGTTGGAGAACTCGTGATCAATGGGTACACCGACAGAGCTTATTTTTCAATGAATCTTTCAAAAGTCGCACGGGCAGAAATCAGCGACGGCAGTAACGTGGAAACGATTGCGCTGGACAGTGACAAGCCGTTTACTCTGATTCTGCCGGTCAACGAAGAAAAAACCGTCACCTTTTATGATGTGGATGGAAATATTGTAGAAACCCGAAGAGATTTTATCTGATCAGATGATTATTTCCCGGCTGCCGCTGCTCATTTTGCAGCGGCAGTTCTGCGTTTTACAATGGAAATGGGTGCAATTTGCCTAAAATTGCCGATGATACAGAAAATTCATGAAAAACAGCGGAAAAGCAGCAAAAAACAGAGTATACTGAAATTAATGAAAGGAAGTGACGCCCATGCCGGCGGCATATGCACATTATATTTTTGGAGACCGCGTACTGGCCCAGCTCCCGGAGCATCTCCGGGTCATGGTTGACGGTTCGCCCCAGTCCCGCGCACTGTTCAACATTGGTGTACAGGGACCGGACTTCTTTTATTTTTATCACCTATACCATCCGTTTAATTCGGTTATCTCAGTCGGCATCCAGATGCACCATTCCCAGGCCGCGCCCTTTTTTGAGAAGGCACGAAAGCTGCTGCAAAAGAATTTTGACCCGGATTTATACGCATATCTGCTGGGATTTATCACCCACTTCATGCTGGACAGCACCTGTCACCCGTACATTCTCGACCGGATGAAAAAATCGGTCGCGACCCATCATGAGATTGAAAGTGAATTTGACCGGATGCTGATGCTGGAGGACGCCAAGAACCCGTTCACCCATAATCCGGCCGCCTACTGCGACAGCTCGATTTATTCCTGCCGGGTCATTGCGCGGCTGTTCCCCGGCGTTGCGCCCGAACAGATTCAAAAAGCGATTCGGATGATGAAGATCTCCCGCGGTATTCTGCGGAGCAACTGGTTCCCGAAACGGGTCATCCTGTACAACCTGTCGAGGCTGTTTCAGGTCAAAGGGATGGTGCTGACCGAGACGGTACTTCCCTACTGCCTGATGAGCAACCGTCAGCTGCACCAGCTGTTTGACCAGGCTATCCCAAAAACCGCAGCGCTGATTGAGAGTTATGACGAAGGGCTTTACGACAACCGCCCGCTCGACAAACGGTTCAAACGCAATTATGAGACTTTGCAGCGCTACCGGTAAGCATAACGGTTATAAAAGCTCCTGCCCTAAGACCGGGCGGGAGCTTTTACTGCTGAATGGGAATATTCTTGACAAGCATTGCGGGGTTTAGTAAAATAGTAAGAGAGTGCCGGCTCTCCGCATCAGCGGGCGAACCGGCATCTGCTTTTTACAGATTCTGCGGCACTGCCGCTTATAAACAAAGGGGGAACTTCTCACCATGTCAACCATCCGGGAGGTCGCGGCACTTGCCGGCGTCTCACTGAGCACCGTTTCCATCGTCATCAACGGGCAGGCACAGGCACGGAAAATCACCCCCGTCACCTGTGAAAAAGTCTGGGATGCCGTCCGGAAGCTGGACTACAAACCCAATATTGCTGCCCGCAAACTGCGCCTGTCAGCCGATTCGGACAGCATCACGATTGCCCTGTTCTGGGCAAACGATTTCCGTACCACGATGCTCAGCCGCTTTTTGCAGGGAATGCAGCGGCAGATCATCGGGGACAATTCAGTCGAACTGGTCGTCATGACCTATTTATCCGGTCAGCTGTCCCGCCAGCGCAGCCTGCTGGACGGGCGCCGTTTTCACGCCGCCATCATCGCCAATGCTTCCGAAGAAGACATTCGTTTTCTGGAGCAGACCGACTTAAACTTTCCCGTTGTTCTCTATAACCGGGAGAGCTCCCGTTATCCCTGTGTCACGGTGGATGAACGGAAAATGGGACAGATGGCCGCCGAAGAACTGCTCACACGCGGTCATAAAAACATCTGTGCCCTCACCTCGGCCGGCAACTTCACCTATATGCGGGAACGGGACGAAGGACTGTTTTCGGCATATCAGGCAGCCGGTTATCCGATCTACGCCGACCGGATTATCCAGACCGATTCCTCCCTTTCGGGAGGTGCGGCAGCCTGCCGCAAGGCACTGGACGCGATGATACCCTGTACCGCAATCTACTGCGCATCTGACGCAATCGCACTTGGCGCACTGCGGACCCTTTACGACCGCGGCATCCGTGTTCCGGAGCAGCTTTCGGTCATCAGCATCGGCAACGGAGAATCCTCCTATGCAGCCTACGCCATGCCTGCCCTTTCCAACATCTACCTGCCGATGGAAACGATGGCGGAGAAATGCCTTGAACTGGCCAAGGACGCGGTCGCATCCCACACCCTCAAACCGGTGCGCATCTGTCTGGCGACGCCGTTCCAACTCCGGGAGAGTCTGGGTAAAGCTCCGCAGCGGGAAGGTTAATCGTTGCTGAAGTTTTCCAGATAAATCAGGATATCCGAACACATAACCCGTTTCTGATAATGGTAGTCCGACTTGGTACGCAAAAGCAAGGTCGGCGCTGCTTTATCCTGATCGGGAAGCAGCGGAAAACGGATCTGCATCTGTTCATCGCCGACCGACGTCTCTCCCAGTATCACCTCACCGTGATAATAGGTGGCGACCCGGCGGATAAACCGCATCGATTCTTCCCGGCTGAGGCGTTGCGGAATATGGGCATCGTCCGTCAGCAGATAGGTATTTTCGCTGAGGGTAATAACTGCCCAGCCCTTTTCACGGGTCATCACAATGCCAAATACGGTTGTACCGCCGCGCTGTATAGCCGAAACTGCCGCCATCCGTGCAGCTTCGAGCAGTACCCATCTGAGCAGCTCCCGGTTGATGGAGACAAAGGTCACGACCGGGTCGATTTCCGCTTCAACGGCCATTTTAAGGCCAGGGGCCTCGGTTTTGATTTCACCAACCAGTTTGGTGAGAGCATCGCTGAGGTCGACACGCTGGGGAGGATACAGCGAAAAGTTGTTCAGGTAGCTGATTTCAATCCGATTGCAGCTGAGGATAACCTGTCTGGCATTCAGTGAGCCGGAATAAATGGAGTCGTTGAGCAGATGGCAGGCATTGATTGCCTGGTTTTTGTTCTTCCATTCATCTTCGAGTTTGTCACGGATTTCCTCATAAAGGAAATACACCCGGTCTTCATTTTCCGAATTATTTTGCAGCAAATCCACCGCTGCCCGCCTGATGCGTTCTACTTCATTGCTGCCGTCGCCCGACGGCGCCGGGTCGGTTTTCCAGTCAATCGGAGGCTGTAACCGGCAGAGAAACCAGTCGCCGAACCGGAAGAGTTCCAGTCGCCGGCCCTGACTGTCCATCAGAGTCTGTTGGCTGGCGAAGCGGGCGTAATCGGGCTGATAATCATCCGACGGAAAAAACTCAGGCAGAAATTTTGAGAGGAACATTGTTGTACAAAGCGGAGATATTGCGAAAGCGGCGTCATTCGCATGGCGAATCAGGCCAGTTTTATCGATACAGCAGGCGAGGACCTTTTCCTGGTCGACCAGCTGGGCAATCAAATCCAACATCCAAAAATTCCCTCCATTCTTTGCGGATTGCCGGGGGAAAGCGGGCCGTTTCACCAACCAAACGGCCCGATGATTCATTCACCATTATAACCAATTATTATTTTTTTGTAAAGGTCGAATTTTGTCGAAAAAAGGAACATCGAAGGAGGTTATGTCGAATGTTGACGGGAAATGACTGGGACGAGATCCTGCGGGAAGAAATTAACAGTGACTATTTTAAGCAATTGCAGCAATTTTTGGCAAGGGAGTATGCGCAATACACGATTTATCCATCCATGGTAAACATATACAATGCGCTGCGTCTGACCCCATACGCGAACGTCAAGGCGGTCATCCTCGGCCAGGACCCGTATCACGGCCCAGGTCAGGCGCATGGACTGTCCTTTTCGGTACAGAAAGGGGTTGCGATTCCGCCGTCGCTCCAGAATATTTATAAGGAGATGGCGGATGACATCGGATTTGTCAATCCCGGACACGGCTGTCTGACCGAATGGGCTGAGCAGGGGGTTTTACTGCTCAACACGGTCCTGACAGTACGTGCCGGGCAGGCAGGTTCCCACCGTGGCAAAGGGTGGGAGCAGTTTACCGATGCGATTATCCGAAAGCTGAACGAGCGGGAGACACCGATCGTATTTATGCTGTGGGGAGCGAATGCACGGCAGAAAAAGCCGTTGATTGACAATCCAGCCCATCTGGTGCTGACAGCGGCGCATCCAAGCCCGTTATCGGCTTACAATGGTTTTTTCGGGTGCCGGCATTTTTCCCAGGCGACCCGTTTTCTCAACCAGTATGGCATGAACATCGACTGGCAGCTGGCCCGGTGTCCGGGCTGACTTGATGCCAACCTTTGATCACGCTCCAAGTGCCCGGCAAACGAACTCCGCTTCACCGCTCGAACACATTCTTGCTGTACAGTGCCTGTGCCCCCAATTTGCCAACGCCCTGATCACGCTCCCAGTGCTCGGCAAACCAACGTCGCTTCCCCGCTCGAACACGTTCATGCTGTACAGTGCCTGTGCTCCCAATTTTCCAACGCCTTGATCACGCTCTAAGCGCTCAGCAAACCGACGTCGTTTCACCGCCCGATTGCAAATTGCAGCATAACGTTTTTTGCGAACATGTCGTGTAGTGGTTCCGGCCAATCAATATGGCAAAAGTTGCATTGTGGAATTTACATTTGCCGGAAAATGTGATATAATGCCAGAAAACCGAATATTTCTGATTGCAGGGGGACAATGCCGGGCAACCGGCGGCGTTGAGAAGGTAAAACCTGACCCTTGGAACCTGTCAGTTCATACTGTCGTAGGGAGCAAGCATTTTCTAAATAAAACGCCTGTTCATCCGAGCAGGTGTTTTTTTATTGCACAGGAACAACCTGTTATCAGAATCGGTAAAGAAAGGATGGTAGCAGCAATGAAAGCAATCGAGATGACGCTGCCGGCAGTGCTGTCGGTCGCGGGCAGCGACCCCAGCGGCGGCGCAGGCATTCAGGCGGATTTAAAGACCTTTTTGGCCTGCGGCGTATACGGGATGAGCGTCATCACGGCAGTTGTCGCCGAAAATACAACCGGCGTCCAGTCCATCTATCCGCTGCCCGGCGATGTCGTCGGTGCACAGCTGGAATCGGTGTGCAGCGATATTCCACCTGCCGCAGTCAAAGTCGGAATGCTCTCCGGTACAGAACAGATGGAAGCGGTCATTGCGTCTTTCCGACAGTTTTCGCCCCCTCGGCTGGTCATTGACCCGGTGCTTGCGGCGAAAGATGCAACACCATTGCTGGAGATGGAAGCGATTGACCGTTTTTCCCAGGAAATGCTGCCGATGACGACCCTGCTGACTCCGAATATTCCCGAAGCATCACTGCTGACCGGCATCCGAATTGTGACAGAGTCCGACCGCAAAGAGGCGGCAAAAAAGCTGGTGCAGATGGGCACAGAAGCCGTGCTGGTCAAAGGCGGGCATCTGGACGGAGAAGCGTATGACCTATATTATGACGGCACGGCATTTACCGGTTTTTCTGCGCCGCGCATTGAAACCATCCATACCCACGGGACCGGCTGCACCCTGTCCGCGGCAATTACCGCATATCTGGCAAAAGGGCTGGAAATGAAGGAAGCAATCGCCGCGGCAAAAAATTATCTGACCGATGCGATGCTGCACACCCTTGCGATGGGACATGGACACGGTCCGCTCAACCATGGTTATCTGATTCCCGGCGTTTTGCAGGACAAAACGCCCGGTACTGACACAACAGAAAGGACTTGACAAAATGAGAGATTACCACACCCAAATGGAAGCCGCCAAAAAAGGCATCCTGACCCCTCAGATGGAAACGGTCGCAAAAAAGGAAAATATTGCAGCGGACGAGCTGATGCGCCGTGTAGCGGCAGGCAGCATCGCCATCCCAGCCAACATTAACCATACTTCCCTGTCAGCTGAAGGCATCGGCGACGGACTGCGTACCAAAATCAACGTCAACCTCGGTATCTCCGGCGACTGTGTCGACTACACCCAGGAGATGAACAAGGTCAAAATGGCGGTCGAGATGGGCGCAGAAGCAATCATGGACCTGTCCAACTACGGCAAAACCCGTGATTTCCGTAAGGCACTGGTCGATTACTCCCCTGCCATGATCGGAACGGTGCCGATGTATGATGCAATCGGCTATCTGGAAAAGGACCTGCGGGATATCACCGTTTCGGATTTTCTGAAGGTCATCGAAGCCCATGCAAAAGAGGGTGTCGACTTCATGACCATCCATGCCGGTATCAACCGCCGAGCAGTCGAAGCTTTCCGGCGTGAAGGACGCAAGATGAACATCGTTTCCCGCGGCGGCAGCCTGCTGTTTGCATGGATGGAGATGAACGGCAAAGAAAACCCGATGTTTGAGTATTATGACGACGTACTGGACATTCTGCGGGAGTATGACGTCACCATCTCCCTCGGCGACGCAATGCGTCCCGGATGTATTGACGACTCGTCGGACGGCGCACAGATTTCCGAACTGATCGAGCTGGGATATCTGACCGAACGGGCATGGAGAAAGGACGTTCAGGTCATGGTCGAAGGTCCCGGTCATATGGCAATGAACGAAATTGCGGCCAATATGCAGATGGAAAAACGGCTCTGCCATGGTGCGCCCTTTTACGTTTTAGGGCCGATCGTCACCGACATTGCGCCCGGTTATGATCATATCACCTCCGCCATCGGAGGCGCAATCGCGGCCATGAATGGCGCGAACTTCCTGTGTTATGTCACACCGGCTGAACATCTGCGGCTGCCTGATCTGTCGGATGTACGGGAAGGCATTATTGCGTCGAAGATTGCGGCACACGCTGCCGATATTGCAAACGGACTGCCCGGTGCGCGCGACTGGGACAACCAGATGGCCGAAGCACGTAACCGTCTTGACTGGGAGAAACAGTTTGCACTCTCGATCGACCCCGAAAAGGCACGGCGGTATTACAACTCGGTTCCGCCGGCAGAGAAACATTCCTGCTCGATGTGCGGCAAGATGTGTGCTGTCCGCACCGTCAACAAGATTCTGAACGGCGAAACCGTCGAATTCTGCGACGATTTTGTCCCGATCGAGAAATAACAATCCGATGATGACCGAAAAAGAATATCAGGATTGTATCCGGCTTTTACGCCAGCGTCGTCCGCTCATCCACTGCATCACCAACGGCGTTTCCCTCACTGACTGCGCGAACATTCTTCTTGCAGCCGGTGCCAAGCCGGTGATGGCCGAAGCGCCGCAGGAATCCGCTGAAATCACCGCACATTCGGACGGGCTGGTACTCAACATCGGGATGCTGACCGAGTGGAAACTGGAAGCGATGCTCTATTCGGCAGAGGCTGCAAAGCAGCATGGTCTGCCGGTATTGCTTGACCCCGTTGGGGTCGGCGCAAGCGAATTTCGGCGGCAGGCCGTCCGGGAGATTCTCGCGACCGGTGCAGTCACGGTGATTCGGGGTAATCTGTCGGAGATCAGCGCGCTTGCATCTTTGGATGCAAGCATATTGCCCGTTGAAAACGGGCTTGCAGGCGCTCCTGCGCCCGATCATGCGGCGGCTACAGCCGCCGCCCATTACGGCTGCTGTGCAGCCGTGACCGGCGAAACCGACTGGGTTTCGGACGGAAAGCAAAGCTTTCCGCTGCACGGCGGAAGTCCGCTGCTGACACGTGTAACAGCGACCGGGTGCATGACCTCAGCGCTGATCGGCGCGTTTCTGGCTGTGATGCCAGATAAGGCGGCGCTGAGCGCCGCCTGCGGCATCCAGATGATGAACCGCGCCGGAGAATACGCTGCCAAAAAGGCCGGTGGGAAACTCGGCAGCTTCCATACAGCATTGTTTGACGCGGTATCGATGGCCGGTGTACAGCCGGAGGAAGGAGTACTTTTGCTGTGAAACCTCAGTTTGATCTGACCCTTTATCTGGTGACCGACCCGCGCCTTTCAGGCGGCGACCTGCCTGGAAAAGTCGAAGCCGCCATTCAGGGCGGCGTGACACTCGTCCAACTGCGGGAAAAGGAAGCCGATTCCCGTAAATTTCTGGATACGGCGCTCCGGGTACGGGAAGTAACTGAACGCTATCGCGTTCCGCTGATTATCAATGACCGTATTGATATTGCACTTGCCTGCGATGCAGCCGGCGTCCACCTCGGTCAGCAGGATATTCCCTGTGCGATTGCCCGGAAAATTCTGGGACCGGATAAGCTGATCGGCGTCACCGCAAAGACCGTCGAACAGGCATTGCAGGCCGAACAGGACGGTGCCGACTACCTCGGATGCGGTGCTCTTTTCCCTTCCGGTGCCAAGCCGGAGGCACAGCCGATGACCCTTTCCACCCTTTCGGAGATTCTCGCGGCAGTTCATATCCCAGTGACCGCAATCGGCGGTATCAGCGCGGACAATGTTCATCTGCCGGTTGAAGCAGGTGCCAACGGTGTCGCGGTTGTCTCTGCCATTCTTGGGCAGCCGGATGTCTGCGCTGCTGCACGAAAACTGCGGGAAAAAATTGAAGAAGCCAATCCTTCAGGTTAAAAAATTGGATATCCCACTGGGCCGGTATGGTCGAATGGGATATCCTTTTTTCTTGTAAAATTTGCGGTTTTATCCGGTAAAATCGGTGTTTTGGCTTTACAGCCCCCGCCTCTTCTGGTATAATATGGATAGCGGCACATTTGTTCGGAACAGTGGCGTGCTGTCCGCGACAGAATTACAGGACATACGTTGGCAAATGTGCGTCAAATGTGGTACAATAAGAGAAAATAAAGGATAAAGGACGGGAGAACTTTTGCAGACCATCAGACTTTTTTATCAGGACCCCTACCAGACACAGTTCGAAGCAGTTGTCGCTGAGACCCGTGTCCATAAAGACAAATTTCAGGTTCGTCTGAACCAGACCTGTTTTTACCCGGAAGGCGGCGGACAGCCTTACGATACCGGGACACTAAACGATATTCGCGTGACCGAAGTGCACGAATCGGACGGTGAAATCTGGCACACCGTCGCTGCACCAATCGAAGTGGGCGAAGCGGTGAAAGGACAGATCGACTGGGAGCGGCGGTTTGACCTGATGCAGCAGCATTCGGGCGAGCACATTATCAGTGGTATTCTACATGAGATGACCGGCTGTGACAACGTCGGATTCCACCTGACGCCGGAAAACGTCTATATCGACCTCAGCCTTCCGCTGGATGCCGATACTCTCCGCGAAGCAGAGAACCGCGCCAACCGCTATATCTGGGGAAATCACCCGATTGACATCAGCTGGCCGGACCCGGAAACACTGGCTGCGATGGAATACCGGAGTAAAAAGGAACTGACGGGCGATGTACGGATTGTCGCATTTCCGGGAGCTGACCGGTGTGCCTGCTGCGGCACCCACGTCGCGACTTCCGGTGAAATCGGCCAGATTCGGCTGCTGACCGTTCAGAACTGGAAGGGCGGCGTTCGAGTAGAGATGGCCTGCGGCAAACGTGCGCTGGAAATCAGCCGCGACTGGATGAATGAGACGCTGGAAATCTCCCGTTCGCTGTCGGTCAAGCCTGCCGGCGCTTCGGCGGCAGTTCATCGGCTGGAAAGCGAGCTGTCGGCGGCAAAAATGCGGGTTTCCGCACTGGAAGACAGCCTGTTTGCCGCATGGGCCGAAGAATACAGCGGTGAAGGAGACCTGACACTGTTTAAAGACGGGCTGACCCCTGATTCGCTGCGGAAACTGACCGGTTCTCTGATTGAAAAACGCACCGGACGGTGCGCGGTCTTTTCCGGCAATGACCAGGATGGATATAAATATGCGGTCGGCCAGAAAGACGGCGACCTGCGGACACTGGTCAAAGAGATGAATGCAGCGCTGAATGGACGCGGCGGCGGAAAGCCGTTTTTTGCACAGGGTTCGGTTGCGGCTTCCAAAGAACAGATTGAGCAGTTCTTTGCCGGGAAATGAGGTCTGCATATGAAAAGAATCATTTCACCTGACCAGCTTACTTTTCCCAGTGAGATTAAAGCCGTTATTTTTGACCTTGACGGAACCCTGTTTGACTCGATGGGGGTCTGGGCACAGATTGACATCGATTTTCTGGGCAAACGTGGACTGACCCCACCACCCGACTATATGGAAGCCATTACCCCTCTGGGGTTCCGTGCGACCGCTGAGTACACCATCCGCCGGTTCCGCCTGAACGAAACACCGGAAGCCCTGATGGAAGAATGGCATCAGATGGCAGTCGAGGCCTATACCTACCATGTCCCGCTCAAGCCGCAGGCAAAACCGCTGTTGGAACGATTGAAAGCGGAAGGATACAAACTCGGCATCACCAGCGCATCTTCCCAAGAACTGGCGCTCCCCTGCCTGAACCGGCACGGAATTACCGGTCTGTTTGACAGCATCGTCACTGCCGGCATCCATTGTCCGGGCAAAAATGACCCGGTTGTCTGGCGGATTTCAGCCGCCAGACTGGGAGTTACGCCCAGAGAGTGCGCGGTACTGGACGATGTAGCGGCAGCGCTGAGTGCAGCCGAAATTGCGGGAATGTTTCCGGTCGGGGTGCTGGACCAGCATTCCGGCAACCATCAGGCGGTATCCGACGCGGCAAGAATGCTGACGGTACTCGACTAAGTTAAATCAAAGATAAAGGAACAACCAGAAACATGAAAAAACAGATTTCACCAGGGGCGCTTTTGTCCCCTGTTCC
>CALXCO010000023.1 GCA_944386805.1 uncultured Clostridia bacterium | reverse complement strand
AGACGCTGGTTGAAGCATGCGTCGCTTATATGCGGATGAAGATGGACATCCGTGTCACCGAAGAAGAGCTTTGTAATGTAGCAGCGATGAAGGTCGCAATCGAAACGATGGCAAAGAAGTACGGCTGCAATGCCGCAGTCATTCAGTGCTGGAATGCGCTTCAGGATGAGCTGGGTGTCATGCCCTGCTGTGCAAACTCGCTGTTGTTCGATGAAGGTTTCCCGGTTGTCTGCGAGACAGACGTACACGGCGCGATCACTTCGATTCTGGTACAGGCCGCCGGTATGGACGAGCATCCTGTCTTCTTTGCTGACTGGACTGTCCGCCATCCCACCAATGACAACGCTGAACTGCTGCAGCACTGCGGACCCTGGCCGCTGTCGCTGGCGAAAGAAAAACCCCAGCTGACCTACCCGCTGGCATTTAACCATCCGGGCGCTGTCGCCGCGGAATGCAAACATGGTGAAGTCACCCTCTGCCGTTTTGACGGGGACAATGGAGAATACAGCCTGCTGTTGGGCACCGCAAAAGGTATTGACGGTCCTTACACCAAAGGCACCTATCTCTGGGTCGAAGTCAGGAACTGGAAGAAACTGGAAGCAAAGATTGTCGAAGGGCCGTATATCCACCACTGTGCCGGTATTCATGGCGATGTTGTCGCACGGCTGTATGAAGCCTGCAAATACATCGGCGTCAAACCCGACCTGTATGATGACAACGACGAGGAAATCCGTGCATATCTGCGCGGCGAATAAACAGTTGAGACCCGCAAGAAAGGAAATGCGATTATGAATCTGAAAGCGAATTCCTACCGGCTGCGTCAGGATATTCTGGACATCGTCTATCGGGCAAAGACCGGGCATATCGGCGGCGATTTCAGCGTGACCGATATTCTGAACGTCCTGTATAACAAGCAGATGAATGTCACCCCTGAAAACTTCCACGACCCTGACCATGACCGTTTTGTCCTCTCCAAAGGCCATTCGGTTGAAGCGCTCTATGCCGTTCTCTGCCAGAAGGGATTTTTCCCGCGGGAAGATCTGAAAACCGTTTCCCAGTATCTTTCCAAATACATCGGCCACCCCAACAATAAAGTCAATGGCATTGAGATGAACTCTGGTTCTCTGGGACATGGTCTTTCGGTTGCCGTCGGAATGGCGATTGCCGGAAAGATGGACAAGCGTGATTACAGAGTTTATGTCGTCATGGGCGACGGCGAACTGGCGGAAGGCAGTGTCTGGGAAGGTGCGATGGCTGGCGGTCATTACAAGCTGGACAACCTCTGCGCGGTTATCGACCGCAACCGTCTGCAAATCTCCGGTACGACGGAATATGTCATGAACCAGGAGAGCCAGGAAGAACGCTGGGCAACATTTGGCTGGCATGTCATTTCGGTTGACGGCAATGACGTTGATGCACTGGACGCGGCATTTGAAGAAGCAAAAACGGTCAAGGGCAAACCTACGCTGATTGTTGCCAATACCACCAAAGGCTGCGGCGTATCGTTTATGGAAAACAAAGCCGGCTGGCATCATCGAGTTCCGACCGAAGAAGAGTATCAGCAGGGTATGGCAGAGCTGAAAGAGAAGGAGGCCGCCGCAAATGAATAAGATTGCGAATAAACAGGTAATCTGTGAAGTTCTGATGGAAAAGGCGAAAGAGGACAGAGACGTCGTTGTACTCTGTTCCGACTCCCGTGGAAGTGCTTCGCTCGCGCCCTTCGCAGATACATACACCGAACAGTTTGTGGAAGTCGGCATTGCTGAGCAGAGCCTTGTTTCGATTGCTGCCGGCCTTGCCAAATGCGGCAAGAAATCCTATGCTGCATCGCCTGCCTGCTTTCTTTCCACCCGAAGCATGGAACAGGTCAAGGTTGACTGTGCTTATTCCCACACCAATGTCAAACTGATCGGTATTTCGGGCGGTGTTTCTTATGGCGCACTCGGCATGACCCATCACTCGGCGACCGATATTGCCGATATGGCGTCGATTCCGGGCCTGCGTGTTTATCTGCCGTCCGACCGCTTCCAGACCAGAAAGTTGATGGAAGCGCTCTATCAGGATAATGACCCCGCTTATATCCGTGTCGGCCGCAATGCGGTACCGGATATTTACACTGAAGACAACTGCCCGTTTGAGATGGACAAGGCAACTGTTCTTGGCGAAGGCACTGACATTGCAATCATCGCCTGCGGCGAAATGGTCGACGCAGCTGTCAAAGCAGCGAAAGTGCTCAATGACGAGGGCATTTCCACCGGTGTGCTGGATATGTACTGTGTCAAGCCGTTGGATACAGAGGCGGTTATCAAAGCCGCCAAAGCGGCTAAAGCCGTGATTGTCATCGAAGAGCATACCACCATCGGCGGACTTGGTTCGATGGTCTGCCAGGTTATTGCCGCCAATGAACCCCGCAAAGTTACCTGCATGGGACTTCCTGACGCACCTGTTATCACCGGAACCTCCCGTGAAGTATTTGATTATTATCATCTCAACTGCGACGGCATTGTCGCAGCTGCAAAACAGCTGCTTGGTTAATGGGAAAGGACGGATTCCACGATGAAATACATTCTTGCCATTGACCAGAGTACATCGGGAACCAAAGCGCTTTTGTTTGATGAATCAGCCCGGCTGATCGGGCGCAGCGACCTGCCGCATGCCCAGAAGATTTCTGAGAACGGCTGGGTCGCACATGACCCGATGGAAATCTGGGAGAACACCAAAGGGGTCGTCCGGGCCGTGGTCGAAAAGACCGGGATTGACCGGGCAGAGATTGTCGGCATCGGTATCAGCAACCAGCGTGAGACAGCGCTGGTGTGGGACAGAGAAAGCGGCCTGCCGGTTTACGATGCGATTGTCTGGCAGTGTGCCCGCGGCGCCAAAATCTGTGAAGGACTTTCTGAACATGCCGAGATGATTCGTGAACGCACCGGGCTTCGGTTGTCGCCCTATTTTTCGGCGGCAAAGATCGCCTGGGTGCTGCAAAATGCCGGCAATCTGACCGGAAAGAAGCTTTGCTGCGGAACAATTGATTCCTGGCTGGTCTTCAAAATGACCGGGGGAGCGGAGTTCAGATGTGATTACTCAAACGCTTCCCGTACCCAGCTGTTCAATATTCGTACATTGTCCTGGGATACGGACATCTGTGAACTGTTCGGAATTGACCCGGCAACGCTGCCGACGGTTACCGATTCGGACGGACTGTATGGTTATACCGATCTGGATGGCTATCTTCCTGCCAAAATCCCGATTCACGGTGTGCTCGGAGACAGCCATGGCGCATTATTTGGACAGGGCTGCCTGACGCCCGGTATGATAAAGGCAACCTTCGGAACCGGTTCGTCGGTTATGATGAACACCGGTGACAAACCGATTTTTTCCGACGCCGGGATTGTCACATCGCTGGCATGGTGCATGGGCGGTAAAGTCAATTATGTACTGGAAGGCAACATCAACTATACCGGTTCGGTCATCAAGTGGCTGGTCGATGATGTCAAACTGCTGACTGCGTCCCGTGAGTCGGGTGAACTGGCTGCACAGGCCAACCCGGAGGATACGACCTATCTGGTTCCGGCATTTTCCGGACTGGGCGCACCCTATTGGGACAGTGAGGCCAAGGCCTGCATCTGCGGAATGACCCGCAGTACCGGTAAAGCTGAGATCGTCAAAGCAGCCGAGGAGTGCATTGCCTACCAGATCACCGACCTTGTCCTGCTGATGCAGCAGGAGTCTGGCATGCCGGTCACCGAACTGCGTGTCGACGGTGGCCCGACTAAAGACCGTTATCTGATGCAGTTCCAGTCGGATATGCTGTCGATACCGGTTGCAGTTCCGCACAATGAGGAACTGTCCGGGATCGGTGCAGCGTATGCAGCAGGTTTTGCGCTGGGAATCTGGGACAAGTCGGTTTATGAAAAAGAAGAACGGACCCGCTATACTGCGTCGATGGAGGATGCTGTCCGCCAGAAACGGTATGAAGGCTGGAAACAGGCAGTAAAAAGTGTTTTAACGAAATAAGACAATATGAGGAGCCGTAACGATGAAATTTTTTATTGATACCGCAAATATTGAAGAAATCCGCAAGGCAAATGATATGGGCGTCATTGCCGGTGTTACCACCAATCCTTCGCTGATTGCAAAGGAAGGCCGTGATTACGCGACTGTCCTCAAAGAGATTGCAGAAATTGTCGACGGACCGATCTCTGGCGAAGTCAAAGCGACCACTGTTGATGCTGAAGGGATGATTGCAGAAGGCCGCGCGATCTATGCGCTTGACCCCAAACACATGGTTGTCAAAATCCCGATGACGGTTGAAGGACTGAAAGCAATCAAAGTCCTGTCTTCCGAAGGAATTCCGACCAACTGCACACTGATCTTTTCTGCAAATCAGGCACTGCTTGCAGCACGTGCCGGTGCGACCTATGTCAGCCCGTTCCTTGGCCGTCTGGACGATATTTCCCAGCCGGGCATTGAGCTGATTGAAACGATCACCGCGATGTTCTCCCGTTTCCCGGACATCAAAACCCAGATCATCTGTGCATCTGTCCGCAACCCGATTCATGTCACCGACTGCGCACTGGCAGGTGCGGACATTGCGACCGTTCCTTACAAGGTTATCGAACAGATGACCCATCATCCGCTGACCGATCAGGGAATCGTCAAATTCCAGGAAGATTACCGTAAGGTATTCGGCGAATAATTATTTGTAAACCCATCTTATTATAAGGAGGCCAACCAGACATGAGCTGTACATATCCTGCAACCACTCCCCGATGGGGTGTATTTGAGGTAACAATGTCCGGTCGCAGTGACGGCAATCCGTTTGTCGATTATACCATCACTGCCAGCTTTACCGGCAAAGAGGGAACCGTCACCGTTGACGGTTTCTATGACGGAAACGGCGTTTACAAGGCACGCTTTATGCCGTCTTACGAAGGAACTTATACCTTTACCATTTCAGGCAGTTTTTCGGACGAAACCTTTACCGGTTCGTTTACCGCGACAGCGCCTGAACAGGGAAATCACGGTCCGGTCCGTGTCAACGGCTGCCATTTTGCCTATGAGGACGGCACTCCTTATTTTTCGGTTGGAACGACGGCTTATGTCTGGCCTTTGCAGGGAGAAGAGCTGGTAAACAAGACCCTCGAAGAGCTTTCCAAAGGGTACTTTAACAAGATTCGTTTCTGCGTATTCCCCAAGCATTATATCTATAACCTGCATGAGCCGACCTCTTATCCGTATGAGGGCACGCCCTGTCCGTCGCCGGTCAATATTTCCTATAATAACCCGGCGGCGCTGTTTGGCGTACACGAAGGCAACAACTGGGACTTTTACCGGTTTAATCCCGCTCATTTCCAGCAGATTGAAAAGTGCATCAAGGCCATCGGTGATCTCGGTGTAGAAGCTGACCTGATTATGATGCACCCTTATGACCGCTGGGGATTCAGCCATATGGCACCCGACCAGGATGATCTGTACTGGAAGTATTGCGTCGCCCGTTTTGCAGCCTATCACAACGTCTGGTGGAGCCTTGCAAACGAATACGACCTGCTGCGGGACAAGAAGATTTCCGACTGGGAACGGTACGCTTCGATTCTGCTCGAAAAAGACCCGTACCGTCATCTGCGCAGCATCCACCACTGCATGACCCCATACGATCATAACCGTCCATGGATTACCCATGTATCCTATCAGCGGATTGACCTGTACAAGTGTGCAGAAGAAGTGGACCAGTACCGCCAGAAATGGCAGAAACCGATCGTACTGGACGAGATTGCCTATGAGGGCAATATTGAAAGCGGATGGGGCAATATTACCGGACAGGAAATGGTCCGCCGGTTCTGGGAATGCTCGCTGCGCGGCGGTTATGCAGGACATGGCGAGACCTATGACGTCCCGGAAGCAAACGGTAAACTTTGGTGGAGCCATGGCGGCCCATTGCGTGGGGAAAGCCCGGCCCGTATCCGTTTCCTGCATCAGATTCTCTGTGAGACACCCGGTGCCGGTCTGAAATTCCAGCCGCTTTCCTGGGACGATACCTGCGGCGTACCGGAGGAGACCAGAGGTTCTGCACGGTATATGCTGGATTACTATGGCTTCGGTCGTCCCAACAAGCGCACCTTCAACCTTCCGGCAGGAATCAAGTACAAAGTTCAGGTTATTGACACCTGGGATATGACCATTACCGACGCCGGTATTCATGAAGGATTCTTTACAATCCCGCTGCCTTCCAAACAGTGGATGGCAATCCGGCTGATTGCGGTTGACTAAACGTATACTGACGACAAAAAACTGTCCCTTGCATGACGCAGGGGACAGTTTTTTAATGGAGGTTTACAGAATCAGGCAGAGCAGACCATTGCAGCCATCGTTAATAATTCGTTCGATGGTTTCGGCAAGCTTCATACGTGCATCCTGCGGCATTCTGGCAAGTTTGCCGCGCAGACCCTCGTTGACCAGTGCGTGAAGAGATTTGCCGAAGATATTCGATTCCCAGATTTTTGACGGATTTTCCTCGAACTCTTTGAGCAATCCCATCACCAACTCTTCCGACTGCCGTTCCGAGCCGACAATCGGGCTGACTTCAGTCTGGATAACCGCCTTCATCATGTGGATGGATGGAGCACTTGCACGCAGCCGGACGCCATATTTACCACCCTGTTTGACGATTTCCGGTTCTTCCAGCCGAAGTTCGCTCATTTCCGGCATAACGATACCATAACCGGTCGCCTCCACCTCATCCAGTGCACATTTCAGCCGCTGATATCGTTTCTGGCATTCAGCCAGTTCAATCAGTTTAGGCATCAGTTCCGATTCATCAGTCAGGGTAATGCCGGTCGTTTCGCTGACAATCCGGTAGAAGAGTTCCGGCTGGAGGGTGACACGGATACGCGCAGAACCGCTGCCGAGGTCGATCTGGTCGATATCGGCTCGTGCGACCTCTTCGCATTCCGACAGCTTGCCGGTCATCTGGTGGACGTCACGAAGCTTGTGAATCTGTGCAGCGGCTTCCCGAACAGAGGTAAAGACTTTTTCCCGCAGCCAGTGGTCAGTCGGAAGGGACAGAATCCATCGCGGCAGGAAAATTTCTGCCTCCTTGAGCGGGAATTCATATAGAATCTGCTGCATCACATCGGTGATTCCCTTTTCACCCATCGTCATGCAGCTGACTGCCTGAACCGGACAGCCATATTTTTCTTCCATCTCGCCGCGCAGTTTTTGTACAGAAGGGGAGCTCGGTTCTCTGGCGTTGAGCAGGATGACAAACGGTTTTTCCAGCTCTTTCATTTCCCGGACGACCCGTTCTTCGGCCTGCGCATATTCATCCCGCGGGATATCACTGATCGAACCGTCAGTTGTGACAATCAGACCAATGGTTGAGTGTTCGGTAATGACTTTACCGGTTCCGATTTCCGCCGCCATGTTGAATGGGATTTCCTCGTCAAACCACGGCGTCCGAACCATTCTCGGCTGTTCATTCTCAAAATATCCCAGCGAACTGGGAACGATATAGCCGACACAGTCGATCAGCCGTACCCGCATAACCGCGTGGTCGCCCAACGCCACTTCTGCGGCGGTTTCTGGTACAAATTTAGGTTCAGTCGTCATGATGGTTTTGCCAGCAGCCGACTGTGGCAGCTCATCGGTTGCCCGTTCCCGCATTGCGGCGTCCTGCATTCTCGGCAGGACCAGTGTTTCCATAAACCGTTTGATAAAGGTACTTTTGCCGGTACGCACCGGACCGACAACCCCTATGTAGATGTCTCCGCCGGTGCGCCTGGCAATATCTTCATAAATATCCGCCATTCCTCGAACCCTCCTTTTTATTCCTGCAACATCGGAATCAGCAGCATCTGTCTTTCAGGCATCGTTTCAGATTGCAGGTCATTTTCCTGCATAATCGCGGAAAGGGAAGTACGGCAGCGTTTGGCGATATCCCAGAGGTTTTCTCCCGGCTCGGCGTAACAGATACGCAGCGCAGCTCCCGATTTTTCCAATGCCTTGTCTTCGTCGACCTGCAATCCGGTCAGAATCCGCGCTTCGACCGGCTGGCAGACGGTCCCGCATACATTCAGCTGAATGCGCAGATCAATTCCGCCGGAAGTCAGCGTCCCTTCAGCGGAAACGACACTGACAGTCGGGAAAAAGCTGACTTCACCTGTTGTACATGCCTGGTCAAGTACCGCCTCATACAAAATCGATTTATCGCTGACGGCCAGACTGCCGCCGGTCATATAGATTGCAGTGACTTCAATCGTTCCTGACAGAATTAATTTACCGTCTTCCGACCGGCTGGAGTATTCGCCGGGACTGGTGAGCAGTCCGCAGAGGCTTTCCAGCTGAGAGATTTCCATCATTCCGGTGACCGGTACGATCTGGCTGATGGTACCACATGCACGGGTGAGAGAAACGGTTTCAATAACCGGGCTAGAAGCATACTGGCAGGAAAAAGCGTCGTCGTTGAGCTGGATTTCACTGTTATGGTCGCATACTGCCGAGATGGTCAGCGTCCATTCAGCCGACAGCCTGCGGCATTCTCCGTCATCCCGGATGGGCTCAAAACTGCCGTTGATGCGTTCGGCGTGAATTTCACAGATATCATCTTCCTGAACGCCGGTGAGGTCGAGAATCTGGCTGACGGGTTCACTCCACTCCATCAGTTCCGGCGTACCGCCGCCTTCCGGACAGTAGAGAATACGGGTCACCAGATCACCTTTGCAGATTACCCGGTTTTCCATCATTTTTTTGTCGGTCAGCACCAGCGAATACCAAGCATCCAGCAGGCTGCCAAACGCAGGTTTTGCCTGTCCCAGTTCGAGGTCTTCACTCATCGTAAAAGTTTTGGAAGAGAGAATACGATTCTGCGCGCAAAGCACCTGTTTTCCATGAATCTGGACGCCGCAGCCCTGCGCCGAAGCGACCACCGGTTTAGCAGTCTGCGCAGTTACTCTGGTGCGAAGGCTCAGCCCGCACCGGACTTCCAGCCTTCTGGAACTGACCGCGCGCGCATTGACAAAATAGCATCGGGGAATACACTGAACCGCACAATCCGAGTCGGGCAGTTTTTTCAGCTCCAACGTTTTGGAGAATGGGGCAGCCTGACGGGCTGCCTGTAACGAATCCTGCCGTTCTCCGAGATAGAGCACGCTGACATTACAGACACCGCTGAGTTCCAGACGGTTTTTATTGACCTGAATCTGCTGGATAACCGGGGAGACCCTGGTTTTGAGAATACGAAACACCTCCGGCTCATAATCAGGAAGCAGGAAATCCAGTTCCAGAGATTGTTCCGCTGAGGTGTCGAGCAGCGTTTCGGTCACAGCAAGCTCTTCGGTTGTCAGCTTCAGTTCCGGCATATGCATCCATCCTTTCCGTCTTTCTTTTACTCGTCCGGCTGCAGAATGCCGGAACTGAAACAACATATGCCGGAAAACAGCGGGATAGAACTGCCTCCGGGACAGACCGCTATAAAAAAGGACCAGCTGTACGACAGCCGGTCCGCAAAGCAAAAACAAACGCGGCATTTCAGAGGTTGAAAGCCGCGTTTTGATATGATTTATGATTTGTTATTGGCTAACCAGTGCACGTTTTTTCCATCTGCCCAGCCGGAAGACCAGTACGGTAATCAGTGCGCCAGCAATCCACGAGATCAGCATCGACAGAAACAGTGCATAAGGCTCACCGTGTGGACGAGCTTCGTTTCTGGTCAGATATGCCAGCAGGTAGGCAATCGGGACACGGATGACGACCGTTGTAATCAGGGAAATCCACATCGGGCTGACGGTATCGCCGGCACCGCGCATTGTACCGGACAGAATCTGGGTGACCGACATCGCGATATAACCGACCGCCAGCACCCGAAGCATCTGATTGCTCAGGACGATCAGCGAAGGTGTATTTGTAAACATTTCGATCAGGTATTTGCCAAACAGCACGATGCACAGTACCAGTACAACTGCCGTCCCAATTCCCAGTTTCAGACCATTTTTATTTCCTTCTTCCACCCGGTCAAACCGGTTGGCGCCGACGTTCTGACCGACAAAAGTGGTCATTGCCATGCCGAAGCTGAAGTTGGGCATCATGGCGAAGCCATCGACACGCATGATAATGGTATTGCAGGCGATAACATCAGTACCCAGCGAGTTGGTCAGCGATTGGACGACCAGCATGGACATTGAAAAAACAGCCTGTGTCAGACCGGAGGGGAGACCGAGCATAATCAGTTCCTTGCAGAGTTTGCCATTGAGTTTCAGACTGTGGGATTCAAGTGCAAGCTCTTCCTTCATCCGCACGATTTTGATCAGACAGAGAATTGCCGAAACCAGCCAGGAGAAAATGGTCGCCCAGGCCGCACCGGCAACCCCCATCCGGAAGACTGCGACGAACAGCAGGTCGAGTACCGTATTCATCGCACAGCAGATCAGCAGAAAAACCAGCGGCATAAAACTATCGCCCAGTCCTCTCAGGATACCCGAAAGGATGTTGTAAAAAGCAAATGCGGTAATACCAATAAAAATAATCTGTAAATAATCGGAAGCCATATCCAGAATTTCAGCCGGCGTGTCCAGCAGCTCCAAAAACGGCCTGGAAAGGAATACCCCCATCAACGTCATCACGATACCGGCAATCAGCGTCATGACCAGCGTATTTCCGATCGTTTTGGAAAGCATTTTCGAGTCTCTCGCGCCGAAATACTGAGATACCATGATACCTGCGCCGGTTGAGATACCGACGAACAGCACCAGAAGCAGGTTGGTAATCGGGCCGCTTGCACCGACTGCTGCCAAAGCGTTGTCACCGACGTACTTACCGACGACGATGGAATCAACCGTACTGTACAGCTGCTGGGCGATATTGCCGATCAACAGCGGTATGGTAAACTGGATAATTGCGCCGGAGGTACTGCCAACCGTCATGTCCCTGGCAGAAAAGAACTGCGAAATTTTGTTTTGTGCCATGTCGAAAATCCATCCTTTCTTTCTCTCTGCGGATAATGGCAGCATTTACACATTATTGATATAATTTTATCATATAACTATATAAATAGCAAGATTTTTTGACGAAATCCAGAGAAATCTTACATATTTTGAAAAAAATGAAAATTTATTTATGAATGATACAAATACAGAAAAGCAGGGCAGCAAACTACACGTTTACCGCCCTGCTCTTTATATATGTTTAAACATAATTTGGTTAAAGTTCTCCTGTCAGCACCTCCATCAGTTTGCTTGCCTGCGGATAGTAAAGGCCGGTCTGTTCTGCGGCCTTTTCGGTAAAGACCGGAGCGCCGGGTGCAGCTGTGGTGCTGTCATAGATCATAAACGGCACCGGGTCAGCCGAATGGGTTTTGATGGCGAGGGGAGTCGGATGGTCAGGCAGCACCATAATCCTGTAATCTCCCATTTCAGTCAGTGCGGCCTGTACCGGTCCGAGGATTTTGCTGTCGATCAGCTCAATCGAACGGACTTTATTTTCGACTTCGCCTCTGTGTCCGCATTCGTCCGGTGCTTCGACATGGACATAAACCAGATCAGCACCCTGTTTGAATGCTTCAATTGCGGCCGCGGCTTTTCCGTCAAAATTGGTGTCGATGTATCCGGTCGCACCGGGGACTTCTATCACCTGCATTCCCGACAGGACGCCAATCCCTTTAATCAGATCGACCGCCGAAATAACCGCGCCTTTCAGACCGGTTTTCTCGGTAAAGTTGGTCAACGCGGCTTTGCGTCCCTGTCCCCACAGCCAGATCGAGTTTGCGGGATGCTTACCTGCCGCAACACGGGCCTGATTGACCGGATGTTCCATCAGAATCCGGTTGCTTTCCTTCATCAGGTCGAGCAGCAGCCCGGCTTTCTGGGGGTCAGGCAGGAAGTTGGTAACTTTCTGACCGGAGATATCGTGAGGAGGTGTCAGCTCTCCGAGGTCATCCGACGGATTATCCCAGACCAGACAGTGCCGGTAACTGACGCCGGGATACAGGCGGACGCCTGCGGGAAGCTTTTCATCCAGCCAGCGGACCAGCTGGGCAGCTTCTTCGGTCGAGATATCGCCTGCGCAGTAATCGACCATCGTTTTATCTTCATAGTTTTCCTCATCGCTCAGCGTGACGAGGTTGCAGCGGATTGCATACTCAGTGGGGGAGAGATCAATGTCGATGCTGGCAGCCTCCAGCGGAGAGCGGCCGGTATAGCAGGAAGCCGGGTCGTAACCCAGTGCGGACAGGTTGGCAACATCACTGCCCGGTTTCATGCCATCGGGGACTGTTTTTGCCATACCGACAATAGATTCCTGCACGAGGGTATCCATATTTTCTTTATGGGCAACTTCCATCGGCGTTTTTCCGCCCAGTTCAGCGACCGGGGTATCCGCCATGCCGTCACAGAGAAGAACCAGATATTTCATTATGTCAGCTTCCTTCCAGATCAAGATTGCGCACACTCCAAACAGCCTGTTCAGCCATTCGATGCGTTAAAGTTATTGACATAGTATCACATTAAAACGTCATTGTCAAGAACCACGGCGCCATCCAGTATATTGCAAAGCCAAAAAAGTTATGACGCGTATAATCTGCACCGACAAGACAAAAGCCGGGCGCTTTTTGGGGCACCCGGCGGTCATCACAAATTATGCTTTCGTATTTTCGTCTTCTGCCACATCGGCACATGCTTTCAGGGAAGCAACCAGTCCGCCGAGGTTCTGAATTTCACTCGGAATAATGATCTTGGTTGCCTTGCCATCGGCGACATGGGCGAGGGTTTCCAGACTCTTGAGGGTCAGGACCTTGCCGGAGGGGTCAGCCTGGGTCAGCAATCTGAGCGCGTCAGCATTTGCCTGCTGGACCGTCAGGATTGCCTGAGCCTGACCTTCAGCTTCCTTGATCCGTCTTTCCTTTTCGGCCTCAGCCTTCAGGATTGCCGCTTCTTTTTCAGCCTCAGCGCGGAGAATCTGGGATTCCTTTTCGCCTTCGGCAACCAGAATCTGGCTCTTTTTACGGCCTTCAGCCTGGAGGATTGCTTCACGTCTCTCACGTTCGGCTTTCATCTGCTTTTCCATCGAATCCTGAATTTCTCTGGGAGGCATAATGTTTTTCAGTTCAACACGGGTAACTTTGATGCCCCACTTGTCGGATGCCTCATCAAGAATCGAGGTAATTTTGGTATTGATAATATCACGGGAAGTGAGGGTCGCATCGAGATCGAGATCACCAATAATGTTACGAAGGGTGGTAGCCGTCAGGTTTTCAATAGCGGAAATCGGGCGGTCGATGCCGTAGGTAAAGAGCTTGGGGTCGGATACCAGATAAAAGACGACGGTATCGATCTGCATGGTAACGTTATCTTTGGTGATAACCGGCTGAGGCGGGAAGTCAACAACATTTTCCTTCAGCGAAACCTTTTTGGCAATTCGATCAATGAACGGAATCTTGAAGTGTACGCCGGTCTGCCATGTCGCAAAATAGGAACCCAACCGTTCAACGACATATTCCTGTGCCTGTGGAACGATTTTAAGGTTGGCGATCAATACCAGCAGGATGACCAGAATAACCAACAGCAAGATGAAAGGAACTACATACTCTGTCATAAAAATTTCCTCCTTTTAATCATAGCACACTTTATATAACCGCATCAGCGGATTATCTGAAAACTAAGCTTTCCTTATTCAGCTTTTTCAGCCGGGCGAACCGACAGTGTCACACCCTGCACCGAAAGGACGACGATTTTATCCCCGGCGGGGATGATCTGATCAGCTTTTGCCGCCCAATAAAGACCATTTACATACACTCGGCCGGTTCCGGCGAGGGTATTGATATCCTCTTTAACGATTCCTTCCATCCCGATGACACTGTCGGCATTGGTGTGGACCCTTGGACTGCGGTTCAGTTTGCGGACCAGCGGACGGGTCGCAAGGAACAGCACCAGGGACACCAGAACGAAAACGGTCGCCTGTATGATAAAAGAATCGGTGAAAAACGAAACGATCAGAGCGGCAGCTGAGCCGACGGCGAACCAGATGGAAACAAGCTGCATGGTCAGCCCTTCGACAACGAGCGCCAGTACAAAAAGTATCACCCAGAAAATATATTGCCACATAATGATTCCCTCCCGTTGTCAAAAAATAACTACTTCGAAGTAATCGGATGAAAGATATTCTCTTGTTACCGTCTTTATGCTAACACATTCCATCCGCGAGCGCAATAGGAAAAACAAAATCTAAGGTTTTTTTGACAAAAACTAAGATATCCTGTCCAAATGAAAACCGCCATACAGCTGCTGATTGCTGTACGGCGGCAGATAAGCAATAAAAAAGGTCCCCAAAACAAAGGGAACCGAATTTTTAAAAAATGTGACCAGGCCTGTAAGCCGAGTTCTGTCGTGTGTGACAATCTATCTCGACAGGACGTTGCCGTCCTGCTCAAGCCACCCTTCGGAAGCGCCGGACCAGCGATAACCTTCCAGTCGGTGTTGCATCGGATAGGGTTTACAGAGCCGGGACGTCTCCGTCCCGCTGGTGAGCTCTTACCTCGCCTTTCCATCCTTACCGGGAAAACCCGGCGGTAATTTTCTGTTGCACTTTCCCTAAAGTCGCCTTCGGCTGCCGTTAGCAGCTATCCTGTCCTGTGATGCTCGGACTTTCCTCATGTAAAAACACGCTGCCACACAGCCTGCTCACAAACGGTATTTTATCATGCAGTGGTCGGTTTGTCAAGCTGAAAGGGGGAAAAGATGCTCAAATTAAAAACGATTGACAAAATTTCATCGGTATGATAGGATATATTTTGGAGGAACGATATGAAAACAGCAATCAGAAAAGCCGTAACCGGACTGCTGGTGATTACCGGGCTGGTATTTTTCCTGGACAGGGGATGTGTCTTTTATCACCTGACCGGGGTCCCGTGTCCGGGCTGCGGGATTACCCGCGCGTATCTGGCAGCAATGCGGCTGGATTTTGTGACAGCTTTCCGGATGCATCCGCTCTGGCCGGTTACCGTCCCGGTGCTGATGTGGGCGTTCTGGAAAAAGGGCAGCTTTTTTGCCGACCGGCGGAAAAACATGATTTTTACCGGGATACTGGTTGTCGTTTATATCGGTGTATATCTGATACGGATGTGGGTTCTGTTCCCGGATACGCCTCCGATGCAGTTTGATGCCGGGGCGCTGATTCCGTCGGTATATCAAAAGCTGCGAGAGATTATTTGAAGGGGTGTTTCATCATGGTTCAGCAGAAAAGCTTTTTGACTTTTCTCCTGCTCAGCATCATTACCTGTGGTATTTACAGCCTTTATTATCTGTACCGAATGACAAAAGACATCAATCAGATGGCGGGAGACGATGGATATTATACCGAACCTGCCGTTGCCGTATTGCTGTCGATCGTAACCTGCGGGTTTTACAACTGGTACTGGCTGTATCAGCAGGGCAACCGGATGAAACGGCTGGCTGACTGCAACAATGTTCCGTGTGATGAAAGCGGAACGGCTTATCTGCTCTGGGCGATTATCGGCAGTCTGCTCTGCGGCATTGGAACACTGATTGCACACTTTTTGATGATCCGCAACTTTAACAATCTAGCAGCTGCCTATAACAGCCATTTCTACAATTGATAAACAGTATTTTAAAACAGCGTTTCCTGTCATGCTACGGGAAACGCTGTTTGGCTTTATTTATTCGTCTGTTGATTCGTTTCCGTCCCACCGGCAGGCGCCAAGATCGACCCTGCCGTCTGGCAGAAAGGGAATGCCTTCTTCCTCCAGCATCATTCTGCGCAGCGGTTCATATCCGCCGCCGGTGATTGAACCATCCGCCATTACGACCCTCTGCCAGGGAAGGCCGTCGGGACAGTGCCGCATTGCCCATCCAACCTGCCGGGCACCGCGTGGATGCCCCAGCATCCAGGCAAGCTGTCCATAAGTCGCGACGCGGCCTTTGGGGATACGTGCGACCAGCTGATAAACCTGCTGATAAAACGAGTCCATTGGTCAATCCTCCTGACTTTGCAGATAGGGCAGAATTGCCGCCCATTCCTTTTTCAGCCGTTCAAAGTTCCATGCAGCATTTGCAGGACTGGTAGAGGGCATCCGGAAGGAAGGAACCGCAAGCGGTGGGCAGTACTTTGCAAACAGCTGTGCGGCCTTTGCACCGTTGAAAAAGACGGCCCGAATCGGTGAACCTGCAACCACCGGTGCGATCTGGTTGATGACCGGATTGCGGATAGAGGCGTCAGAAGCACCCTTGATTTCGCAGCTGTCCAGTACATCCCACAGGGCAATATGACTGCGAATCAGCAGCTCTTTTTTCTCATCAACCGAGTGCGGGACAGGCTGACCGAGCAGGTCGGCCAGCATAGGCCAGAAACGGTTTCGGGGGTGTCCATAGTAAAAACCGCTTTCAAACGACAACGGGGAAGGAAAGCTCCCCAGAATCAGGATTCTGGAATCCGGTCGGACCAGCGGCGCAAAACAATTCATCTTGTCCATCCTTTCACTGCAACATTTCTGACATTCAGTATACCACAGCAGGCCGGGCAATGCAAATGCGGCGCAGCGGGCGTGATGATTTCCTGGGAAATCTTTTGAGCGGATAATTGACGGGACGGCTGAATCAGGGTATAATATTTTCAGACAAATCAAAATGACGAGAGGAATACGACAGATGAAATACAATTTGCTGGCACTCGATATCGATGGCACTCTGACCAATTCTCAGAAACAGATTACGCCCAAAACCCGGCAGGCATTGATGGATGCCCAGAAAAAAGGTCTGCGGCTGATTCTTGCATCCGGCCGTCCGACAGATGGCGTCCGACCGCTCGCAAAAGAGCTGGAGATGGAAAAATACGGCGGTTTTATTCTGTCGTATAACGGCGCGCGGGTAATTGACCTGTCGAATGAACAGGTAGTTTATGAAAAAACGCTGGCACCTGAGATTATTCCGGTCATTGGAAATCTTGCACGCCAGTATAAGATTGGTGTACTGACCTATGTGGACGGCGCGGTGATCACCGAAACGCCGGAAGACCCCTATATCCAGCTGGAAGCCCGCATCAACGGACTGCCACTACGCGCAGTCGAGGACTTTGCGGCAGCTGTCACCGAAAAGGAACCGAAATGTCTGATGACCGGCGACGGGGAATATATGGGCAAAATTGAACCGGAAATCGCCGCTGCTCTCGGCAACCTGAGCGTTTATCGTTCGGAGGCGTATTTTATCGAGATTATGCCGGAAAATATCGACAAAGCCGTTTCGCTCGAAAAACTGTGCGAATATGTCGGCGTGACGAGAGAAAAACTCGCTGCCTGCGGCGACGGATACAACGATATTCCGATGATTGAATACGCGGGTCTGGGAATTGCGATGGCAAACGCTAAAGATCCGGTACGGGAAGCCGCCGATGTGATTACCCTGTCGAATGATGAGGATGGAATCGCTGCGGCACTGGAAAAATATTTTGAACTGTAAGCAGATCAATCGATAAAAAAGAAAGCTGGGGGCTGTCACGAAATGCAGCTCCCAGCTTTTTCCCTGTATGGCTCTCCAAAAAACGCGCATACTTAATTTGCAGCGTAAGGAGGTGCCTATGTACAGAGGAAAGGTAGTTATAGCAGGTGTCGATACTTCACGTCTGCCGGTGATGCGGGAAGAGGAAAAGACCCGTCTGCTCCACCAGATGCGGGACGGAACGCCGCAGCAGAAAAAAAGTGCACGGGACCGTTTAGTCAGCGGGAATCTGCGGCTGGTACTCAGCGTTGTGCAGCGCTTTGCCGGCCGGGGCGAAAATCTGGACGATTTGTTTCAGGTCGGGTGTATCGGATTGATTAAAGCAATTGATCATTTTGATCTGAACCAGGAGGTACGTTTTTCAACATATGCTGTCCCGATGATTATCGGGGAAGTGCGCCGCTTTCTGCGGGATTACGCGCCGGTCCGTGTCAGCCGGTCGCTGAAAGACCTTGCCTATCAGTCGATGCAGGCAAAAGAACGCCTGACCAGTTCACTGGGAAGGGAGCCGACAATTGTTGAGCTATCAAATGCTCTGCGGCTGCCCAAAAGCGAAGTTGTGCTGGCGCTGGAGTCGATTGTCGACCCGGTTTCTCTGTATGAGCCGGTCTATTCTGACGGCGGAGAGCCGATTTGCGTGATGGACCAGATTGCCGGCGGGAGCGATGACGGCGACTGGATTGACGAAATCACCATCCGGGATGCGCTCAAAGGTCTGACCGACCGGGAAAAGCGAATTATCGGGATGCGTTTTTTTGAAGGGAAAACCCAGACCGAGGTTTCCGGTGCAATCGGTATCTCTCAGGCACAGGTGTCGCGGCTGGAAAAAGGAGCACTTCATAAGGTGCAGGCAAGCCTGCAAGGATAAAATAAACGGCCCGCTTTTTTGAAAAAGGCGGGCCAGAATTTTAAAGATGACAAAAGAAAATCAGCGGCTGAACTGGCGGATGTTGTCACGGACTGCCGTCAAAAACCGCTGCTCATATCCATTCAGTACATGACCGGCAGGGTAGACCACCACGTCCCGGCAGACATTTACCCTCGTCAGACAGGGACGCTGAACCAGTTGTTTCTGATCGAGAATTGCCTGTGGAACGGGAGACGCCCACATAAAGCTGGACGGGATATTCTGCAGCAGATCAAACTGGCTGCCGCGTTCATAGACGAAGATTCGTTTGGCAGGCTTAGGCATCCGTGCCTGTGGAGAAAACTCCGACAACGCAATCGGTGATTCACGGTTATCACCCTGGACAATTTCCAGACATCCGGAAAGCATGTGATAGGGAATCTCGTTGAGACTGGCGAGCGGATGGCCCTTTGACATCAGGATTTTCATTTCATATTCCCAAAGCAGTTCGGATTGCAGCTTATGGTTGGCGATGGAAGAGGTAAAATATTTTTCATTCATCAGCTGATAGCGGATGATGCCGATATCCAGCTCCTCTTCCGAGAAAGAACGGAGAATTCCCAACGGGTCGCATTCGTGGTATTCAATCGAAATCTGCTCTTCATCACTCAGACTGCTGACGAACCGGGTAAAAGCGTCGCCGATATAAGTAGCACGGGGAACGCCGATCCGCATTTCCAGACAGCCGTTCTGATAAGAGTGGTAAAGGGTTTCCAGTTCGTCGATCTGGGAAAGGATGGTCGAAGCATATGCCAGAAATTCCGCGCCCTTGCGGGTGACTTCAACGCCTTTGGCGGTACGGTTAAAGATGGTGATTCCGATATCCTGTTCCAGCTGACGGATAGCCTTGCTGAGGTTTGGTTGTCCCATATACAGATTCTGTGCAGCGCGGGTGATCGAGCCTGTTTTTTCAACTTCAACTGCATAGCGCAGGTATTGGGTATTCAAAAGAGTGTCCTCCCTCTGAACAAATTTGCGGCATCAATTTGCTTTTTATCAGCCGATTCGAGCCATTACACTTTTATTATACACATGAACGCTTATTTTTTCAACCAGTTTAGAGGAGAAATTCCCCTGTCGCTTGCGCTGGTCTCACCGGCATGGTATACTGAAGATAAAAGGGGAGGGATTTTTCAGATGTGGACAACCATCTATTCTGGCGACAGTGCAAAGGTCCAGCGGCAGATCGCGGTCATCCTTCACGATTCCGGGATTCCATATCAGCTTTCAGGAGCAGGTGTGCTGCTGCGCAAAGAACATGCCCGTTACCGTGTGCGGGTACAGCGTGCAGATATGGCCCTCGCGATTTTACAGCTCAAAAAGCACCGCAAACAACCCGATTGATTAGTCCGGCTGTGGAACCAGTCGGAACCAGTTTTTCCGGCATTCAATCAGCCCATCGGCGCGCATTCTGCTGATTTCAGCGGAAAGGGCGCTTCTTTCTACACCGAGAAAATCTGCCAGTCCCTGCCGGTCATAAGGAATGGAAAATTCATCGCTTCCGGCGTTTTTGGCTTCCTGCAAAAGGTATTGCATCAGCTTTTCACGGGTGGAGCGGCGGGACAGGATTTCCAGTTTCTGGCTAAGCAGCAGGTTTTTCCGCGCCACAATCTGCAGCAGATTGTAGATGATTTGATTATGAAAGGTACAGCTGTTTTTGCACAGGGTGAGCACCTTCCGGCAATCAGCCAGCATGATTTCTCCATCGGCGGCCGCAACGACACTGACAAGCATTTCGGTACCGGCACAGGCGAACGCCTCTCCGAACAGTTGGGAAGGTTCTGCACGGCCGATAATCGAACGGTTGCCGAAATAATCGTCCCGAACCATCTGCACCCATCCGGACAGCACAATGCCGACATTTTCGGCAGGTTCACCTTCCTGAAAGACGGTCTGTCCACGGGAAACACGGATGATGCGCGCCTGCAAACAGTTGAGTACAGCGTCCAGATCATCCGATGCGACATCTGCAAATAATGGACAGTTTTGTAATATGTTCAGATGCTGCTGGTTCATATGACTCCTCCATTTCGATTAATTGATATTTTTCAGCCGACAACAGGTTTTTCCAGCCTGCTGTCGGCTTTTTGTTGTAATTCCAACATACATTTTATCCTGAGTATATTAAAATAAACCCAGAAAGTCAAGTCCGGGATAAAAAAATACCGGAATATCAAGTTATCAACCGATCAGGGAAAGGAAAATCGCAATGAAACGCAGAATTATTCATATCGACCAGGAAAAATGCAACGGCTGCGGAGCATGTGCCGCTGCCTGCCATGAAAACGCGATCGTCATGGAAAACGGGAAGGCACATCTGGCCAGAGAGGATTACTGTGACGGATTGGGAGATTGCCTGCCGGCCTGCCCGACCGGTGCCATCACGTTCGAAGAGCGGGAAGCGGCTGCATATGATGAAGCGGCTGTCCTTGCAGCAAAACAGCGGACAGCTGAGCAGGCTGCATCCGCTCGTCACGTCGGCTGTCCCGGTTCCCGTCTCCAGACATTCCAGCCACGGACAGAAGCAGCCCCTTCCACTTCGGCAAGACCCAGCTGTCTTTCTCAGTGGCCGGTTCAGATCAAGCTTGCACCGATTAACGCGCCCTGGTTTGCAGGAGCGAATCTGCTGATTGCGGCAGACTGCACCGCATATGCTTATGGTAACTTTCACGAGCAGTTTATCCGTGGACGGGTGACGCTGATCGGATGCCCCAAACTGGACGAAGGGGATTATACCGAAAAACTGACCGCTATCCTCAAAAACAATGAGATCAAGAGCCTGACCATTGTACGGATGGAGGTTCCCTGCTGCGGCAAGATTGAAGCCGCCGCCAAAAATGCGCTGAAAGCAAGCGGCCGGTTTATTCCCTGGCAGGTCGTCACCATTTCGACCGATGGCCGTATTCTCGACCGATAAGCGGGAATACTTCAATTTATAAACCTCAATGATACGATTGGAAGGAGATTTTTCAATGGAGAATCAGATGTTTTGTTTCCAGTGTGAACAGACCGGATGCGGCGGATGCACCAAAAGTGCCGGTGTCTGCGGCAAGCAGGCCTCTACTGCCCACAAACAGGACCAGCTGACCGGTGCACTGATCGGACTTGCCCGTGCGGCACAGAATACCGTTCCGGACGAATCGGCACGGAAAATGATGCTGGAAGGTCTGTTTGCAACGATCACCAACGTTGACTTTAACGACGCCGAGCTTGACCGACTGATTGAACGGGCACATCAGGAAAAACAGAAGCTGGTGCCGGATTGTGCAGTTTGCAGCGCTCCCTGTGGACGGACCGACGATTATGATCTGAACAAAATCTGGGAAGCGCAGGAGGATATCCGGTCGCTGAAATCGCTGATTCTGTTCGGTGTACGTGGAATGGCTGCCTATGCCTGGCATGCCGCTGTGCTTGGTTACACCGACCCGGAAGTAGACGCATTTTTCTATCATGCAATGGCCATTCTGGGCGAAGATTTCGGGATGGAAGAACTGCTGCCGGTTGTCATGGAAACCGGCAAAGTCAACCTGCGCTGCATGGAGCTGCTGGACAAGGCCAACACTGAAAGCTACGGCAATCCGGTTCCCGTCAAAGTCAGCATGACCATCGAAAAAGGTCCGTTCATCATTGTAACCGGGCACGATTTGCATGACCTGAAACTGCTGCTGGAACAGACCGAGGGCAAAGGCATCAATATCTATACTCACAGTGAGATGCTGCCGGCGCATGGTTACCCGGAGCTGAAAAAGTACGCCCATCTGAAAGGCAATTTCGGCACAGCCTGGCAGAATCAGCAGAAAGAATTTGCATCCGTTCCGGCGCCCATTCTCTTTACCACCAACTGCCTGATGCCGCCGAAAGACAGCTATCGTGACCGTGTCTTTACAACTGGTGCTGTGTCTTACCCCGGCACGACCCATATCGGCGAAGAAAAGGACTTCACGCCTCTGATTGAAAAGGCACTGGAACTGGGCGGCTACGATGAGCCGAAAACCTTTACCGGCGTCAACGGCGGCACATCAGTCACCACTGGTTTTGGACGTGCAACCGTTCTGTCGCTGGCCGGTCAGGTAGTCGACGCCGTCAAATCCGGAGCAATCCGTCATTTCTTCCTGGTCGGAGGATGCGACGGCGCAAGAACCGGCAGAAATTACTATACAGAGTTTGTTAAACAGACGCCTGCCGATACCGTTGTACTGACACTTGCCTGCGGCAAGTACCGGTTCAATGACCTTGACCTTGGAACGATTGGCGGTATTCCGAGACTGCTGGACGTCGGGCAGTGCAATGACGCGTATGGTGCCATCCAGATTGCATCGGCACTGGCAGATGCGTTTGGATGCGGTATCAACGAGCTGCCGTTGTCGATGGTCCTGTCCTGGTATGAGCAGAAAGCGGTATGCATCCTGCTGACCCTGCTGTACCTCGGCGTCAAAAACATCCGCCTTGGTCCGTCTTTGCCGGCGTTTGTTTCACCGGCAGTTCTGAAATATCTGTCGGATAACTTCGGCCTGGCACCCATTACAACACCTGAAGAGGATTTGAAACAGCTGCTCGGCTAAAACAAAACAAAAAGCTGCCCTGTACCTCCCGACAGATAGGGGAGGGAACGGGGCAGCTTTGCTTTATTCGAGAATATAGGATGTAATACCGCGTCCGGTAAGACTTTCAATTAAATCTTCGGAACTGATGACCGGCATCAGAGTAGATACATCTGCCGTCACCTGATCGAGAATAGAAAGATCACTTCCGATCATTGGCGCGCTCGGTGTGAAGGTAAAGACATTCGGTGTCGCGGTGTACACCTGGGTATTGACTCCTTCTGTGTAGCAGGCACCCTGATAGGCAGGAACGACCCGCAGCCCGGGTGCAGCCTGCTGCATCGCATTTAGTACAGCCTGAAGCTGGTCGATAGTCGATACGCCGCCGGTTTCACCCAGCCCCATTTTCTGCTGTAAAGTAGAGTCAGGGTACTGGTTGCCATAAACGATCAGGTCAACAAATCCGGCTTGGTCAAGTTCTGCCGCAATCGCTGAAACGTAATCAACCGTTGCGCTGCAATATGGGTTCATCCATGGCTGACCGCCGTTGATGACCTTGGCATCCAGCCAGGTAGTTGAACCGTCGTTCATCCAAAAATAAGACGTACCATAACGCGTATGCGCGGCAGTATGGTCGTGCAGCGTATAAATGGAAGCGACGGGTTTCAGGCCACGACTGCGGATTGCGGTAATCAGCGATTCCAGATCGACCTGCTGGCTGGAAACTGCGCCGCAGGAGTAGGCGAGAGAAACACCGGTCGCATAATAGATAATACCGTCAGAGTCTTTAAGAGGAACAACAACGGCATTGTATTTTTCAGTATCGACAGCATCCAGAAAAGCAGCCGTATCCTCTGCTGACAAAGCTGTTTCCAATGGCATTGTCACTGCTTTAAGCTCTTCATCATCCGCAGATTTTGGAATGTCGGGAAGGGGAATATAGGCGGCAACTGGCGCTCCATACTTTGTAAAGGGATCTTCCTTTACGGGCGTATACTCGCCTTCAGTATCGCCATACTTGGTGTAAAGTGTTTCTGCTTCACAGCTGCTTTCAGGCTGAGAACTCTCAGATTCCTCGTTTGAAGACACTTCTGATTCAGAAGGCAGAGAATCGCTTTCCGGTAAAGAAGAGTTGTCTTCGGTTACGACAGAACTTTCCGGAAGAGAGGAGTCATTTCCCTGTTGCAATCGCATTTCATTGAGTGCCCGTGCGCCGACATATCCGACAAAGACCAGAAAAACCAGCAGCAGTCCAAAAAGGAGGCTGCCTAACACCCGCCGCTGTTTTTTACGGCGAATCTGATAGCCGGAAGAATAATGCTTGATTTTACGCCCCATAGTCAGCTCCTGTTATTGTAAAGAAGCAATCGCGGCAGCCGTGTCCTGCGCTCCGAATACATAAGAACCGGCAACCAGAACATTTGCCCCTGCTTCACGGCAGGCAGCACCAGTCTGCGCATTGATTCCGCCGTCGACGCTGATATCCAGCTTCGGTGCCTTTTCTCGCAGTGCACGGATTTTGTCGAGACACTCCGGCATGAACTTCTGACCGCCAAAGCCCGGTTCAACACTCATCACCAGCAACAGTTCGATTTGATTCAGGTAAGGAAAAACTTCTTCGACCGGCGTACCAGGTTTGATGGAGATGCCGACTTTCATACCACAGCGGTGGATTTCCCTGATTGTTGCTTCAGGATCAGAACTGCTTTCGAGGTGGAAGGTCAGGATATCTGCTCCGGCGTCGGCAAACGCCTGAACATAACGCAGCGGCTCCTGAATCATCAGATGGACATCAAACGTCAGCGCAGAGATACTGCGAAGCGACTGAATGACCGGGATACCGAAAGAGATATTCGGGACGAAAATTCCGTCCATTACATCCAAATGCAGCCACTGAGCCCCGCCGCGTGTAATTCGCTCCAGTTCCCGGTCCAGGCAGGCAAAATTCGCCGCCAACAGGGATGGGGAGATCATCGTCATCATATAGTCTCCTTTCAAAGAAACAATGTTGCAGAATTTGCAAAGATATATATAGTACATTTTACCTCATTTGCCGAAAAAGGTCAACCCTTGGCCGCAGCAAACGCCAAATTGCTGAATTGGAAAAGGATAAGACCTGAATATTTACAAACTTTCTCTTTACAATAAGCAAAATATCATGTAAAATAAGGGAGAAATACAAGTATGTTTGAGAGGTAGAATCATATGAGTCTGAAATATAACCGTATTTTGCTGAAATTATCCGGCGAAGCGCTGGCCGGTGAACAGAAATTCGGATTGAATTACGATATCATCAATCCAATCTGTGAAGCAATTCGGGACGCTGCTGCACTGGGTGCACAGATCGCAGTTGTTGTCGGCGGCGGCAACTTCTGGAGAGGACGCAGTTCCGGTTCGATGGACCGTACCCGTGCTGACCATATCGGAATGCTGGGAACTGCGATGAATGCGCTGGCGGTTGCTGATGCGCTGGAACATCTGGGTGTAGACGTCCGGGTACAGACCGCTATTTCGATGCAGCAGGTCGCTGAACCGTATATCCGCAACCGTGCGGTTCGCCATCTTGAAAAAGGCCGCGTTGTCGTATTTGGCTGCGGAACCGGCAATCCCTTCTTCTCGACCGATACAGCTGCTTCACTGCGTGCTGCTGAGATCAACGCAGATGTTGTATTTAAAGCAACAATGGTTGACGGCGTATATGACAAGGACCCGCATAAATATGATGATGCCGTCAAGTACGATACGCTGACGGTTAGTGAAGTGCTCACCAAGAACCTCGGCGTCATGGACGCAACAGCAGCTTCGATGTGTAAGGATAATCATCTTCCGATGC
Source organism: uncultured Clostridia bacterium (assembly GCA_944386805.1). Classification (GTDB taxonomy): domain Bacteria; phylum Bacillota; class Clostridia; order Oscillospirales; family Ruminococcaceae; genus Faecivivens. The sequence goes on along the minus strand of CALXCO010000023.1, from coordinate 10,649 downwards.
TGGTATTCGACCTTACCGACCCGCATAATATTGTCCGCGCTGTAAGCGGAGAAAATATTGGCACTCTTGTGCTCCCTGAATAATTTATTTTTGAAAGGCAGGTATTCCTATGACTACCAAAGAAGAAATCAAAAAATCAGAAGGCAAGATGCAAAAAGCGCTGAACGCACTCAACTCCAATTTCAATACCATCCGTGCCGGACGCGCAAACCCTGCGGTTCTCGACCGGATTACAGTTGAATATTATGGTACACCGACCCCTCTGAACCAGATGGCGGCAATCAGTGTTCCCGATCCCCGCACGCTGATGATTGCGCCCTGGGACCGTTCCACTCTCAAGAGCATTGAAAAGGCGATTATGACGTCTGATCTGGGCATCAACCCTAACAACGACGGCAGCGTTATCCGGCTGATCTTCCCGCCGATGACCTCTGAGCGCCGTAATGAGCTGGCCAAGGAAGTCCACAAGATGACCGAGGACGGCAAAATTGCACTGCGCAATGTCCGCCGTGATGCGATGGATAAGATCAAAGCAATGAAGAAGAACAACGAAATCACCGAAGATGACGTCAAAGAAGCAGAAAAAGAGATTCAGAAAATCACCGATAAATATGTAAAAGAAGCCGACGTGATGTCGGATAAGAAGATCAAAGAGATCCAGGAGATCTGATGATGCAGCAAGCAAATTTGCCGACTCACATCGGCATTATTATGGATGGAAACGGACGCTGGGCGAAAAAACGCGGTCTTCCACGAAAGATGGGGCATCGTGCAGGTGCATCCACTTTTAAGGAGATCGCCCGTTATGCCAACAAGATCGGCCTGAAATACCTGACGACCTATGTCTTTTCGACCGAGAACTGGAAACGTCCCAAAGACGAGGTGGACTCGATTATTGAGCTGCTCCGTTCGTATTTGAATGAGATGGACGGATATGCAAAGGAAAATATCCGTGTCCGGTTTATTGGTGACCGGTCGGTATTTGACGATGACATCCGGGCCAAGATGCAGCGGGCAGAGGAAAAGAGCCGGAATGCGACCGGCTTGACTTTGATTCTCGCCATCAATTATGGCGGAAGGGCGGAGATCGTTCATGCTGCGCGGATGCTGGCTGACGATGTTCAGGCTGGAAAAATTTTCCCTCATCAGGTGAATGAATCGCTCTTTTCCAGCTATCTGTATACCGATGGGATACCGGATGTTGATTTGATTATCCGTCCGAGTGGGGAGTACCGTCTGTCCAATTTCCTGATCTGGCAGTGTGCGTATGCTGAATATGTGTTTATGTCCGGCGTACTATGGCCGGATTTCAAGCCGGCCACCCTTGATGCCGCCATTGCGGAATACAACAGTCGTTCCCGGCGGTTCGGCGGTCTTGCCAATGAATGAGGCTGACTTCCGACAGAAAGGCAGGTTTTGTTGATGAAACAACGCATTATATCCGCCGCCGTTGCACTGGTGATTCTAGCGGGAGTTTTTGCCTTTTACGAGACATTTGTGCTGAATATTGCGGTTTCGCTGATCAGTGCAGCCGCCGTATTTGAGCTGCTACATGCAACCAGCTATGTCAAATCTAAAGCTCTGCTTGTTTTTTCACTTGGTTACGCACTGGTTGTCCCGTTTTTCAGCACGCTGCGTATACACGGGATGCAGGTCTACGTTACACTCGGCTATTTTATTCTGATGTTTGGTTCGCTGCTGCTGTACCACACCGAAATCCGATTTGAAGAGGTAGCCATTTCGTTTTTTATTTCGCTGGTCGTTCCGACCGCGCTGTCTACGGTCATTTTGATGCGAGACCGTTATCAGCATGGCATTCTGTATGTGCTGCTCTGCTGTGTAGCGGCATGGATTTCGGACAGCTGTGCATACTTTGCAGGCCGGGCGTTCGGCAAACATAAAATGGCACCGCTGATCAGTCCCCATAAGACGATTGAGGGAGCTGTTGGCGGAGTTGTGGGCTGCTGTATCTTTTTCATGCTGACCTGTTTTTGTTACCAGCAGTATTATCTGCATTTCTACGGGGTGCAGATGGTATTCTCCTGGGGAACGATTGCAGTGATTTCAATATTCTGCTCACTGGTCAGCATTGTCGGCGATCTGATGGCGTCGGTCGTGAAAAGGCAGACCGGTATCAAGGATTTCGGCAAGATTATGCCGGGACATGGAGGCGTGATGGACCGGTTTGACAGCTTTTTGTTTGTTGCGCCGACCATCTATCTGATCTTACTGTATTTTCCCATTATGACGATTGTCAACTGAAACGGAGCCCCGGACAGACCTTCTGTACCGGGGCTGCTTTTCCATATGGGGCATTTACGCCCGTAAGAGAAAGGAAAGGTTGTATACATGGAAAAAAATGTCACGATACTCGGCTCGACCGGTTCGATTGGAACACAGGCACTCGACGTCTGCCAGGCACATGGGTTTAAAGTATATGCCCTGGCTGCCAACCGGAGCGAGCAGCTGCTGGAAGAGCAGGTTCGCGCTTTTCATCCGGCACGCGTCTGTATTGCCGACCCGGACCATTATCAGAGTTTTTGCACCCGTGTCCGTGATCTGGACGTCGAGGTACTGACCGGCATTGAGGGACTTTGCGCATTGGCGGCTGATGAAAACGCCGGCATCGTCCTCAATTCGGTGATGGGGATGATTGGCCTGCGTCCGACGCTGGCGGCAATTGAGGCAGGGAACACCCTTGCACTGGCCAATAAGGAGACGCTGGTCACCGGCGGTGAACTGGTCATGAAGCGTGCAGCTGAAAAAGGAGTGCGGATTTTCCCGGTTGATTCGGAACATTCCGCAATTTTTCAGTGTCTGGAAGGATACCGGCACTGTCATCTGAATAAAATACTTCTGACGGCATCCGGCGGTCCGTTCTTTGGGATGACCCGGAAAGATCTGGAGGATATCACGCCTGAACGCGCGCTCAAACACCCCAACTGGAGCATGGGTGCGAAGATCACAATTGATTCGGCAACGATGATGAACAAGGGACTGGAAGTGATCGAAGCGGTTCACTTGTTCGGCGTGCGTCCGGAGCAGATCGAAGTCGTTGTCCATCGGGAAAGTGTCGTCCATTCATTGGTGGAGTTTGACGACTATTCGGTGATTGGGCAGCTTGGGGTACCGGATATGAAGATCCCGATTCAGTATGCACTGACCTATCCAGAACGGACGGCATGCCCAACCGGACGGTTGAGTTTGACTGATTACGGCAAGCTTACCTTCTATAAACCTGACATGGAAACCTTTGTTTGCCTGAAAGCTGCGCTGGACGCGATTTCCCGCGGTGGGTTGTATCCGACGCTGGTCAATTCGGCGAATGAACTGCTGGTAGAGTTGTTCTTGAAAGGCAAGGTCAGCTTTTTGCAGATTGGAGATCTTGTCTGTGAGGTGCTGGGTGAACGGTGTGACGGTCCGGTCACGCTGGAAAATATTCTTGCTGCTGAAGAGCAGGCACGTCAGTTTGTCCTGAGCAAAATCTGATTTCGGGAGGTCACATGAAGAGTATTCTGTTAACGCTGCTGATTTTTGCCGCGATTATCATTATTCATGAATGCGGACATTTTTTTGCTGCCCGGCTGTGTGGGGTTCGGGTCAATGAGTTTGCGATCGGAATGGGTCCAACCCTTTTGCGGTTTGGCAAAAAGGAGACACGTTATTCCTGGCGGCTGTTCCCGATCGGTGGATTTGTCGCGATGGAAGGGGAGAGCGACCAATCAGATGACCCGCGCGCTTTCTGTAACCAGGCGGTATGGAAACGAATCATCATCGTCTGTGCAGGCGCCATCATGAATTTGGTGCTGGGATTTATTATTATACTGGCGCTGACAATTCCCAATAAGACATTGGCTTCAACAACCATTGCCGAGTTTTCGGAAGGCGCATCTACGCAGGCCAGCGGTTTGCAGGTCGGGGACCAGATACTCAAAATCAACGACCGGACGATGTGGGTGGACAGTGATATTATTTTTGCTCTGTCGACCGACGCAGATGGGGTTGTGGATATGGTTGTCCGCCGGGATGGCGAGAAAGTTACACTCAATAATGTTCAATTTACGATAGATGGCGGAACGCTGGTCATCGATTTTAAAGTGGTTGGATTACAGCGTGGACTGGTCAATACGCTGGGGTATTCTCTGGGGAAAACGGCGTCGATTGGCCGTCTGATCTGGATTTCCATCGGACAGCTGGTCACCGGTCAGGCGGCGATTTCCGACCTGTCGGGACCGATCGGTACTGCACAGGCAGTCGGCGAAGCAACCAAAGCAGGTATGTCAACCGTCATGAACCTGTTTGCCTTTATCACCGTCAACGTCGGCATCTTCAACCTTCTGCCGATACCGGCACTGGATGGCGGACGGCTGGTATTTCTGCTGTTTGAAGCGATTACCCGGAAAAGAATCAAACCGGAATACGAAGCCTATGTGCATTTTGCAGGATTTATCCTGGTGATTGCGCTGGTTGTATTTGTTTCCTATCAGGATATTGTCAATCTGATTCGCGGATGATATAATATAAGATGAATGTCTGAAAATGTCAGAATCCTGTCGATGTTGTGCAGACAGATCAGAAAAAGGAGCGTTTGTTTATGCGTAAAGTAACCCCGGTCCGGCTCAAAAATCTGACGCTTGGCGATGGGAAAATTTATATCCAGTCGATGCTGAATGTTCCCAGCACCGATATCGAAGGCAATGTCCGGCAGGCAAAGGAACTGGAAGCAGCCGGCTGTGAGATTCTGAGGGTCGCGATTCCCGACCATGAAGCGGTCGCGCTGATTCCAAAGATTAAGGAAGCAATTTCTATTCCGCTGGTCGCGGATATCCATTTTGACTACCGTCTGGCGCTGGAATCACTGGATGCGGGTATCGACAAGATTCGTATCAATCCCGGCAACATTGGTTCCGATGACCACGTAAAAGCTGTAGCGGACGCCTGCCGGAATAAAGGGGTGCCGATTCGGATTGGTGTCAATTCCGGTTCGGTTGAAAAGGAAATCCTTGCAAAGTTTGGCGGACCGACTGCCGAAGCGCTGGTCGAAAGTGGACTGTACCATATGCGTTTACTGGAACGGTATGACTTTGACCAGATTGTTCTGTCGCTCAAGTCCACCAGTGTTCCGACGATGGTCAAGGCTTACCGGATGCTCGCGCAGTGCTGCCCGTATCCGCTGCACCTTGGGGTTACCGAGGCCGGCACCGAACGGATGGGCCTGATCAAATCGGCTGCCGGTATCGGAAGCCTGCTGTTGGACGGAATTGGCGATACCATCCGGGTATCGCTGACCGATTCGCCGGTCAAAGAGGTTTATGCGGCGCGTGATATCCTGACTGGATTGGGATATGATACCGGTTATGCCCGTCTGATTTCCTGCCCGACCTGCGGACGGACGAGAATCGACCTGATCGGCCTGGCAAATGAAGTGGAACGGCGGCTTGCGTCGGTTCATAAGAATATTACCGTTGCCTGCATGGGCTGTGTTGTCAATGGACCCGGCGAAGCAAAAGAAGCGGACATCGGGGTTGCCGGCGGCAACGGGTGCGGCGTTCTGTTCAAAAAGGGACAGATTCTGCGCACGGTACCGGAAGACCAGATTGTAGATGAACTGATGAAAGAGATTGAGACACTCTGACACCGGGAAAGGATGGAACCAATTGCCTGGATGCAATTTTCTGAAAATATTCGGCTGCTATCTGCAGGAACCGTATCTGACGTTATTTGACAGTGCGGAGATTCTGACGCTGACGGCGGACGAAAAGACACAGCATATCTTTGCGGAAGTCAAAAGTGAAAAGTACATCGGAACCCGCGAAGTCTGGGACTGTCAGTCGGAGGTTTTGCGGAAAACCGGGCTGAGTCTGTTTAAGATTCAGATGAAGTATCTGCCCAACCTCTTTTCAGCAGATCTGCTGCCGTCAATTATTGAAGAGCTGAAGACCCGAAGCAGTGTGGTCAACGGCTTTTTTGACGACGCAACCGCTACCTTTGACGGACAGGTTTTGCATATCAGCTTGGGGCATGGCGGCCTTCAGATTCTGGAGGCGGCGCATGTCGGGCATGAAATCGAAAAGATTGTACATGAGCATTTCAGCCTGCCGGTGACGGTATCGTTTGAAGGAGTTACGACACTGCGCGACGAAGATTATACACCGCCGCCGCCCATGATTGCACCGCCTCCTTCTGAACAACCACGTCCCGCTCCTCGTCCGGCTACACCTTCGGGTGGTTTCGGCGGATTTGGCGGCGGCAGAGGTGGGTTCAGCCGCCGTGATTCCGGCGTCAAGGAACCGACACCAATTACAATCAACTTCACCGAGCTGCATCTGAAAGAAAACGCGACGCTGATTAAGGGCAAAAAAATCACCCAGTCACCGACACCGCTTCGGGAAGTCAATGTTGCCAGTGGAACAGTGGTCGTCTGGGGAGATATCTTTGCATCTGAATCGCGTGATACCAGAGACGGCAGCAAGGTCATCCTGACCTATTCTTTCAGCGACTATACCTCGTCCAATAATATGAAGATCATTGACGATGCCCGTAACCGGGAACGCTACGATATGCTGAAGCCGGGTGCAACCGTGATCGTACGCGGTGAAGTTGTCGACGACAAATACGACCGGGAAATCTCGATCAAGCCGTATGACATCATGGTTGTCGAAAAGATTCCGAAGATGGATGAAGCGCCTGAAAAACGGGTGGAACTGCACTGCCACTCTAAGATGTCTTCGATGGACTCGGTAGCTGAAGTTTCGGATATCATCAAAACTGCGGCCCGTTGGGGACATCGGGCCGTTGCGATCACCGACCATGGGGTTGTTCAGGCATACCCGGATGCAGTCGCAGCATTGGATGGCGTCCGCAAGGGCGGCAGCAATCTGAAACTGATTTACGGTGTTGAAGATTATTTCGTCAACGACTGCGAAAATGCGGTGCATGGAGATGCCCAGACGCCGCTGGACGGTGAATATATTGTTTTTGACGTTGAGACGACTGGACTGAGTGCTGCAACCGAACGGCTGACTGAAATCGGCGCGGTACTGTTTTCAGGCGGTGAAATCCGTGAGACATTCGATACCTTTGTCAACCCGGAAAAACCGATTCCTGAAAAGATTGTCCAGTTGACCAGTATCACTGATGAGATGGTCGCGGACGCTCCGAAAGAGGAAGAAGCACTGCGGCAGTTCCTCGAATTTGCCGGAGACCGGCCGCTGGTCGCGCACAACGCCTCTTTTGATATGTCCTTTATTCGGGCAGCAGCTGGCCGGCATGGCATCACCATCGATCATACCAGTGTGGATACGCTGACGATTGCACGGAGTCTGTATCCGGAACTGGGAAAATATAAGCTGGACGTGATTGCGAAGCATCTCGGTCTGGAAGAATTCCACCATCACCGTGCCTGTGACGATGCGTCAACGCTGGCGCTGATTTTTGCGCAGATGGTCAAAAAGATGCAGGAGGAGATGGGGCTGCATACCCTCGATCAGCTGAATGGTTCGCTGACCAGCGGTGATCCCAAACAGCTCAAATCCTACCATCAGATTCTGCTGGTCAAAAACTCAGTCGGACTGAAAAACCTGTATAAACTGGTTTCCTGCGCACATGTTAAGTATTATTACCGCCGGCCCCGCACCCCAAAGAGTGAGATTATGAAACACCGGGAAGGGCTGCTGATCGGCAGTGCCTGTGAAGCAGGGGAACTGTTCCAGGCGGTTGTCGAGGGGAAACCTTTTGAAGAGCTGTGCGACATTGCATCCTTTTATGATTATCTGGAAATCCAGCCGCTGGGCAACAATGAATTTATGATTGAGTCCGGCAGGGCGGAGGACCGCAATCAGCTGATTGAATACAATAAAACCATCCTTCGGATTGGTGAAAAGCTCAATAAACCAGTTGTTGCAACCGGTGACGTGCATTTTATGAAGCCGGAAGACGCGATCTTCCGCACCATCCTGCTGGCCGGTATGAAATTTAAGGACGCCGACAATCAGGCGCCGCTCTATTTCCGCACGACCAATGAGATGCTGGATGAGTTTTCCTATCTTGGCCCCGATAAAGCATATGAGGTGGTTGTCACCAACCCGAATAAGATCGCCGATATGATCGAAGACGATATCCGCCCGATTCCGAAAGGGACCTATCCGCCCAGCATCGCTGGGTCGGAAGAGGATTTGCAGCGGATTACCTGGGCACGTGCAAAGGAAATTTACGGTGATCCGGTGCCTGAACTGGTCGCAAAGCGGCTGGAAAGGGAACTGGATTCGATTATCCGCCACGGATTCGCGGTTTTGTACATGATTGCACAGAAATTGGTTTATTATTCCGAACAGCATGGCTATCTGGTCGGTTCGCGTGGTTCGGTCGGTTCGTCGTTTGTCGCGCATATGGCCGGTATTTCGGAGGTTAATCCGCTGGTACCGCACTATGTATGCCCCAAGTGCAAACACAGCGAGTTTATCACCGACGGCAGCTGCGGTTCGGGATTCGACCTTCCGGCAAAAGACTGCCCGGAATGCGGCACCCGGATGAACCAGGACGGGCACGATATCCCGTTCGAAACCTTCCTGGGATTCGACGGCGACAAGGAGCCGGATATCGACCTGAACTTCTCCAGTGAATATCAGTCATATGTCCACCGGTACACCGAAGAGCTGTTCGGTTCTGACCACGTCTTTAAAGCAGGGACGATTTCGACCGTTGCGGAAAAGACGGCGTTTGGTTATGCACTGAACTATTTGCAGGAACGCGGCAAGGTCGCCCATAAAGCGGAGGAGCTGCGGCTTGCCAAAGGATGCGAAGGCGTCAAACGGACGACCGGTCAGCATCCGGGCGGCATGGTCGTTATCCCGTCGGATTACGACGTTTATGACTTTACCCCGATTCAGCATCCTGCCGACAAGGCGGACAGTGATATCCTGACGACCCACTTCGATTTCCATTCGCTGCACGACACCATCCTGAAACTGGATGAGCTTGGGCACGAAGTTCCGACGCTGTATAAACATATTGAGGACAATACCGGCATCAAGGTCATGCAGATCACGATGAGTGACCCGAAGATTTACTCGCTCTTTTATTCGACCGAGGCGCTCGGTGTAACGCCGGAGGAAATCTTTTCGGAAACCGGAACCCTTTCTCTGCCGGAGATGGGCACACCGTTTGTTCGTGGAATGCTGATGCAGTGCCATCCGACTAAATTCTCCGACTTGTTGCAGATATCGGGTCTGTCCCACGGAACCGACGTCTGGCTGGGCAACGCACAGGAGCTGATTAAAGACGGCACCTGTACCATTTCGGAGGTTATCGGCTGCCGTGACTCGATCATGACCTATCTGCTGCACAAGGGACTGGAACCCAAGCTTGCATTTAAAATCATGGAGATCACCCGTAAGGGTAAGGCACCCAAGTTGCTGACCGAGGAAATGAAACAGGATATGCGGGACCATGGTGTACCGGAGTGGTATATTGATTCCTGCTTGAAGATCAAGTACATGTTCCCGAAAGCGCATGCGGCGGCTTACGTTATCGCGGCAATCCGCCTTGCATGGTATAAGGTTTATTATCCGCTGGAATATTATGCTTCGTTCTTTACGGTACGCGGCGGTGATTTGGAAGCGGATGTTGCGGTTGCCGGCAAAGAGGCGACCCGCAAGCGGTTGATTGCGCTGCGTGAGATGGACGACCGCAGTGCAAAAGAAGATGACGTGCATGACACGCTGTTGATTATCAATGAGATGCTCTGCCGTGGTTATTCCTTCCTGCCGGTCGACCTGTACAAATCCAAAGCGACGGTCTATCAGATTGAAGACGGCAAGATTCGTCTGCCTTTTACAGCCCTGAAAGGACTGGGTGAAGCCGCTGCAAAAGCATTGGAGCAGGCAGCTGCCGAAGGCAGCTTTATCTCGGTCGAAGAAATTCAGAGCCGTTCGGGTGTATCCAAAGCGGTGATTGAGATACTGGACAATGCAGGCGCATTGAAAGGTATACCCAAAACCAGCCAGATGACCCTGTTTGATTTTGGATAAACCGACAGGGATGACGGCAGAAGGTACAAATCGCTTGACTTTTAGTTGCTATCATGCTAATATATTAGCAAGTTAAAGTGAACCGGCAATATCCGCCGTCAGAATATAGGAGTGAAAGGCAAATGAACCAAAACCGACTGATTACACCAGAGGGAACACGTGATCTTCTGTTTGAGGATTGTATTTCCCGCCATCTGGTGGAAAGCAAGATTAAAGATGTGCTGGTACCGCGCGGTTTTGCCGAGGTAATTACCCCGGCATTGGAATTTTACGATGTATTCAGCCCGGAAAACCATGGGATTCCGCAGGAAAATATGTATAAGCTGGTCGATATGAAAGGCCGGCTGATGGCGGTCAAACCGGATTTGACGATGCCGATTGCACGCCTTGCCTGCACCCGGCTGCGGGACCATCCGCTGCCGCTGCGGCTGTACTATAATCAGAACGCCTACCGGATCAATCCTGCCGACAGCGGCCACTCAGATGAAGTCGATCAGATTGGTATTGAGGTCATCGGAGTGGGCGGCAGACGGGCTGATTTGGAAACGCTTGATCTGGCAATCCGTTCGATGGAAAGCTGTGGGCTGAATAATTACCGAATTGAGATTGGGCATATCGGTA
>CALXCO010000022.1 GCA_944386805.1 uncultured Clostridia bacterium | reverse complement strand
CAGCAAGGGGCAGTCGAATACCCGCGGGTATTTGGAGCGATTCCCGAAGGGATTTGCTGGACGCTATAGCAAGGGCGTCCCCTATGGGAAAAGGCCGTTCGATGCGGCCTTTTCCCATAAAAAACGAGCGAGGGCAGCATTACCGGTTTACACTGTCAGTTGGGACTACGTGGGCCGGCACGGCGCTAACGACATTTGACCTGTTACTCCCATAAACTGTCCGGTGGACAGTTTATGGCGGTACAACCTCCGGGCGCAGAGCCTGCGCTCCCTTATTCGCGATGGTCGGCGGAATGCTTCCGCTGCCCGTTCGCGATGGTCGCTCGCGTGCCGACTCGCTCGATTGCGAAAATAACGGCCATAGCGAACGCGCCAGAAAGACTATGCGAAAGGCAAAAACTGGTTATTCCGCAAACCTCGCCGAAAAGCGGGAGGCGCGCAGGCACAACAGTTCCTCTCGATAAACAGCAACAAAACCATCCGATTTGTACAATTGTCAAAAGTCAGATTTTGCGGTATAATAGAAGTCGTAAGTTTAAATGAATGGGGAGTAGATATTTGATGCGCTTAGGTTTTGACAATGAAAAATATCTCCAGATGCAGTCCAGCCGGATTCAGGAGAGAATCTCTCAGTTTGGCGGGAAGCTGTACCTTGAGTTTGGCGGGAAGTTGTTCGATGATTATCACGCATCGCGTGTTCTGCCCGGATTTAAGCCGGACAGCAAGATCAATATGCTGGTCAAGCTGAAAGACCAGGCAGAAATCGTCATCGTCATCAACGCCGGGGACATCGAGAAAAACAAGGTACGCGGAGATCTTGGCATAACCTATGATATGGACGTTTTGCGGCTGATCGATGCTTTCCGCGGCTACGGGCTGTATGTCGGAAGCGTCGTATTGACCCAGTTTAACGGCCAGTCCAGCGCAATTGCCTATGAAAAGAAGCTGGAAGCGCTGGGACTGCGGGTGTACAAGCATTATCCGATTGAAGGGTATCCGTCCAACATTCCGTTGATCGTCAGCGACGAAGGGTATGGCCGCAACGATTATATCGAAACCGAGCGTTCTCTGGTGGTCATTACCGCACCCGGTCCCGGCAGCGGCAAAATGGCGACCTGCCTGTCCCAGCTGTACCACGAGAATAAACGCGGCATCAAGGCCGGTTATGCCAAATTCGAGACTTTCCCGATCTGGAACCTGCCGCTGCGCCACCCGGTCAACCTGGCGTATGAGGCAGCGACGGCCGATTTGAACGATATCAACATGATCGACCCGTTCCACCTGGAAGCATACGGCGAAACGACCATCAACTATAACCGTGACGTCGAGGTTTTCCCGGTGCTGAATGCGATGTTTGAACAGATTTATGGAAGCTCTCCCTATAAATCGCCGACCGATATGGGCGTCAACATGGCCGGCAACTGCATTTTCGACGACGAAGCCGTTCAGGAAGCAGCCCGCAAGGAGATTGTCCGCCGGTATTTTAAGGCACTGTGCGACCGCCGCAACGGCAACCTGTCGGACGATGTCATTTATAAGCTTGAGCTGCTGATGAAGCAGGCGAAGACCGGCGTCCAGGACCGTCCGGTCATTGCAGCCGCCAATGAGGTCGCGGAACGCACCGGCAATCCTGCTGCGGCGATTGAACTGCCTGACGGGACGATTGTCACCGGCAAGACCAGTTCGCTGCTGGGCGCAATGTCCGCAATGCTGCTGGACGGCTTAAAGAAACTGGCAGGGATTCCGGACGAGGTGCATCTGATTTCCAAGACGGTCATCGAGCCGATCCAGAAGCTGAAAGTCACCCACCTGGGCAACCATAACCCCCGTCTGCACACCGATGAAGTGCTGCTGGCGCTGTGCATCTGCGCCAACACCGACCCCAACGCGGAACGTGCGATGCAGCAGCTGTCCCAGCTGCGCGGATGCGAGGTACATTCGACGGTTATTCTGTCGTCGGTTGACGAGAATGTATTCAGCCGATTGGGGGTCAACCTGACCTGTGAGCCGAAGTACCAGACCGAAAAACTGTACCACCGTTAAGGACACTGGCAAATCGAAAAACCTGTAAAATGTATAAAACCTCAGTCGATACCCAGATGGGTGTCGGCTGAGTTTTTTTTTGCAATTTTTGGCCTTTAGAATTACTTATTGTTCTTTTGATTCTGTACGAATGAACAGCATCATTTTATACTATTTTTAGAGCAACTATATGTTCTAAAGAGGGAAATGATACGATGGATGCAAAAGCAGTAGGGCAACGGATTAAGGCTGCACGGGAAAAGAAAAATATGACACAGGAAGATCTCGCCGCGCTTGTCGAGATCAGCCCGACCCATGTGAGCGTGATCGAACGCGGCGTAAAGATTCCACGAATGGACACCTTTGTCGCGATTGCGAATGTTCTGGAAGTCTCTGCGGACGCTCTGCTGGTGGATGTTGTCGATCATGCGACAGGCAGCGTCGCTTCTGAACTTTCCGTTGTGATTGAAGGACTGCCGCGGGATGAAAAGGCGCGTGTCCTAAAAGTTATAAACGCACTGCTGGAAAAGTAACAGTTGGGAGGGCTTTTTGCTCTTCCAATCTTTTTTTCTGCAATTCGACAAAATTCACGAGACATCGACCGCCGCAGACTATATACTTATTCTAAAGAATTAATTATAGTTCTAAAGACGGAGGATGAACAAGATGAAAAACTTTGAGGAAATTCTCAAGAAGATTGCAAAGGAAAACGGAACCACTCCCGAAATTGTGCGGCTTGAGATGCAGCAGGCAATCAATCAAGCCTACATCCATCATGACACGGATGCACAGCCTTTGTGGGACAATATGACTTTTGAAGGTGACAGGCCAACCCCCGAAGAATTCATTTTACAGCTTGCTATGATGTTGGATAAAGGCGACGGGCTGTTCCAATAAAACAAAGCTCCTCTGCATCGTTTGCAGGGGAGCTTACCATATAAAGAAAATCGGCGCAGCTTAAACTGCGCCGATTCTTTTAATTCAAATATTACTTACGCAACCAGGAAGAACTTGACCAGGAAGAGCAGGGAAATGACATATGTCAGAACCGAGACTTCTTTAAACTTGCCGGTGAAGACCTTGATAACGGTGTAGGAAATCAGGCCGATACCGATTGCATGTCCAACCGAACCGGAAATCGGCATTGCGATCAGCATCAAAGCGACCGGAACGACTTCCGACATATCGTCGAAGTGGACGTTTTTCAGACCGGCAACCATCAGGATACCGACATAAATCAGAGCCGAAGAGGTTGCAGCCGCAGGGATGATGGCGGCAATCGGAGCGATGAAGATGCAGGCGAGGAACAGAATGCCGCAGGTCAGAGCGGTCAGACCGGTGCGTCCGCCAGCTTCAACGCCGGAAGCGGATTCAACGAAAGTCGTAACGGTAGAGGTACCGGCCAGCGAACCGACGGTGGTACCGATTGCGTCAGAGAGCAGGACTTCCTTCATCTTCGGAACGTTGCCGTTCTTATCGAGCATACCGGCACGGCTTGCAGTGCCGACGACGGTGCCGATGGTGTCGAACATATCGATCATGCAGAAGGTGATGATCAGGGTGATAACGGTGAACCAGCCAATCTGCGCAAGTCCGGCAAAGTTGAGCTTAAACAGGGTAGTCGAAGCCATGTCGCCGAAAGCCGGGACAAAAGATGCGGTTTCGAGGGAAGCAAAGGGGTTGTTGCCCAGGACAAGACCCTCACCCAGCCAGTAGATGACACATGCAGCCAGCATGCCGAGGATGACCGAACCTTTGATGTTCTTGTGTGCCAGAATAATGATGACGAACAATCCGACGAACATCGTGATAACAGTCAGGACCATTTCCGGGTAAGCAGTGCCCATATTGTCATGAACAAGACCGGCGGTCAGCGAGCCGAAGAAGTCGCGCATAACATAGAAGCAGTTGCCCTGATCGTCATAAACGCCGACGTTGGAGCCGAGACCGATGTTCAGCAGCATCAGGCCGATCGCGGGCGCGATGCCGAGACGGACGCCGAGCGGGATTGCATCGACGATTTTATCACGGATATTGAGGACAGACAGGATAATGAAGATGATACCCTCAATAAAGATGATGCACAGCGCAGCCTGGAAGGACTCCAGATAGCTTAATCCGGTCAGGCTGACGACGTTGGCGACAACAACCGCAAAGAAGCTGTTCAGACCCATGCCGGGAGCAAGACAGAAAGGTTTGTTCGCGAGGAAAGCCATCGAGAACATCGCGATGGCCGAAGCAATGCAGGTTGCGAGGAAGACGCCGTTCCAGAGGGCGCTTCCGACGTCGAAGTTGGTCAAAAGGTTGGGGTTAAGGGCGATGATGTAAGCCATCGTCATGAAGGTGGTAACACCGGCGACAATTTCCGTGCGGACCGAAGTACCGTTTTCCTTCAGTTTGAAAAGCTTTTCCAAAGGTAAAACCTCCTTAAGAAAATAAAAATAGCACATCCCGGAAACGCCAAGAGTATTCCCGGAACCAACATTTTTATTATAGCGTGAATTTGACAGATTTGCAAGCATTTCGGGAATAATAAATGAATAATATGAAAATTAAGTGGATATTGTCGTAATTTTACCGTCTGCCGGCTTTTCATAGTAGATATCTTAACCAGTTCACAGAACACCGCTTTAACCCTTTAAGAGAGTATGGTATACTGGAAACCGGAGAATGTCGGAAGATGGAATATCCTCAGTAAAGGAAGATGTTCTGTGCACAGGAAAAATCTCTGTCCCAAATGCGGCATTCCGCTGCAAGGGACGACCTGCCCGATCTGCGGCGAGCGGTTGGGCGGAAAGGAATTCATCCCACTGGAAAGCAGCGGCTTTTCAAAAAGGAATCTGCGCCTGCTTGGACTGCTGGGTGGAGTGGTGGCCGTGCTGGCGGTCTGCACGATGGTGTTGTTTGCAGTCGGAGAACAGCAGTCGGAAGAAAGTATGTCATCCACGGTCGAAGAATCCAGCCAGACGGAGGTTTCCGAACCGGAGCTGCCCGGTTCACTGCTGGACGAGTAAACGGCAGCCTGCCCGAAAACCAAATGAAAAACCGGTATCTTACGCGCTGTCCTGCGCCCAAAGATACCGGTTTCGCTTATACGGCGATCAAACAAATGCAGGCAATCCCTCCGGGACTGCCTGCACTGCCATGATTCGTTATTTTTTTGCGACGCTGATTCGGTTGAGAGCGCGCTTGAGTTTGATTTCAGCCCGGTCCATTTCCTTTTTGGAACGAGCGGCCTGTTTATCTTTTCTTGCGCGTTCAGCGGCCCTTTCCGCTCTTGCGACGTCGATTTCATCCTGCCATTCGCAGGCGGTCGTCAGGACGGTGACCACATTGTCCCCGACCTTCATAAACCCGCCGGTAATCGCGGCAAAGCGTGGCTGTGCGTCGGCAAACTCGACCTTCATTTTGCCGATGGTCAGCGGCGTGACCAGCTTCTGGTGGTTGGCCTGGATGCCGATATCGCCGCTCTGTGCACGGACCAGCAGGAAGGTAGCCTCGCCGTCGTAGAGGACGCGGTCAGGGGCGACGATCTGCAATTTAAACGTGTTCATCCGACCGCTCCTTTAAGCGTGCCCGGATTTGGCCTTTTCGACCGCTTCGTCGATTGTGCCGACAAAGAGGAAGGCAGATTCGGGCAGATTGTCATGCTTGCCTTCGATAATTTCCTTAAAGCCGCGGATGGTTTCGGACAGCGGGACATATTTGCCTTTCATACCGGTGAACTGTTCCGCGACGGTGAACGGCTGGGAGAGGAACCGCTGGATTTTACGTGCCCGTGCGACGGTCAGGCGGTCTTCTTCCGACAGCTCATCCATGCCCAGAATTGCGATGATATCCTGCAATTCCTTGTAACGCTGGAGGGTAGTCTGTACAGCCTGTGCGACCTCATAGTGCTCTTTGCCGACGACAGCGGGGGAGAGGATACGGGAGGTCGATTCCAGCGGGTCGACTGCCGGATAGATGCCCAGCGACGAGATGCTTCTCGAAAGGACGGTTGTCGCATCGAGGTGGGCGAAGGTTGTCGCAGGTGCCGGGTCGGTCAGGTCGTCCGCCGGGACATAGACTGCCTGAACCGAGGTGATCGAGCCTTTTTTGGTCGAGGTAATCCGTTCCTGCAAAGCGCCCATCTCGGTCGCCAGCGTCGGCTGGTAGCCGACGGCGGACGGCATCCGTCCCAGCAGTGCCGAGACTTCCGAGCCAGCCTGGGTAAAACGGAAGATGTTGTCGATAAACAGCAGAACGTCCTGATTTTCCTCATCACGGAAGTATTCTGCCATCGTCAGACCGGACAGTCCGACCCGCATTCTTGCTCCGGGCGGTTCGTTCATCTGACCGTAGACAAGGGCGGTTTTGTTGATAACGCCCGATTCGATCATCTCATTGTAAAGGTCGTTGCCCTCACGTGTACGTTCGCCGACGCCGGTAAAGACCGAAATACCGCCGTGCTGTGTCGCGACGTTGTTGATCAGCTCCATAATCAGGACGGTTTTGCCGACACCGGCGCCGCCGAACAGGCCGATTTTACCGCCTTTCTGGTACGGAGCGATCAGGTCGATGACCTTGATGCCGGTTTCGAGGATTTCAGTCGAAGTGACCTGCTCTTCAAAGGAGGGAGCAGGGCGGTGGATAGGCAGACGTTTTTTGATATCGGGAGCCGGTTTGTTGTCGACCGGTTCGCCGAGCAGGTTAAAGATGCGCCCAAGGGTTTCCGGTCCGACCGGGACAGTGATCGGGGAGCCGGTATCGACCGCTTCGACACCACGGCGCAGCCCATCGGTCGAGCTCATCGCGATGCAGCGGACGACATCGCCGCCGATATGCTGAGAGACCTCAGCGACCAGCGTTTTGCCCTCATTTTCAATATGGATCGCATTCAGCAGATTAGGCAGATGGTCGGCGTCAAACCGGATATCGAGGACAGGTCCGATAATCTGGACGACCCTGCCGATATTTTTTTCTGGCATGAATATCTCCTTTCATACCTGTATTGTTGTATCGAAGCCGCAAGCGGAACGAAGTTCCGCACGGCGTTTGGTCACTGGGCAGCGTTGGCACCAGAGACGATTTCGGTCAGTTCCTGAGTAATCGCAGCCTGTCGGGCACGGTTATAGCTGAGGGACAGGTTTTGAATCATATCTTCGGCGTTGCCGGTTGCGGCCTCCATTGCGGTACGTCTGGCGCCCTGTTCAGAGGCATAGCTTTCGGTGACAGCGCCGTAAATCAGGCCGGTCAGATACTGCGGGATGATCGAGGAAAAGACCACCTGCGGACTGGGGTCATAGATAATCGCCGCCGTTTTGGAGCGGTCGGTGGCATTGCGCATCGAAAGCGGGAGGATGTTCAAAACAGACGCCTGCTGGTTGAGCGCGGTGACGAACTGGGTGAACAGAATCCGCACGCTGCTGATTTCTCTGTTTTGCCACATGCGAAGCACCTGACGGGTGATTTTCTGGACGACGGGTACTTTCAGCTGTTCCGCGAGTCCGGGGTACTCGGCGATCATCTCGACTTCGGGGTGATGGGCATATTTTTCAATCGCCTTGCGGCCGATTGCGATGACCTTGGCACCCTGAAAATCCGGCTGTTCAGCGGCGAGCCGGAAGATGTTGGCATTATAGCCGCCAGCCAGCCCGCGGTCACCGGCGATGATGATATAGAGTGCCGGTTTGTTTTTGGGAGCATGGCTGTAGATGGTCTCCGAGCCATCCATTTCACCGGCGAGGTCGGCGACCGTTTTATACAGGACATTGAAAAACGGCCGTGCGTTTTCCGCGCGTTCTTTTGCCCTGCGCAGCTTGGAGGAGGAGACGAGTTCCATCGCCTTGGTGATCTGCATCGTACTTTCGACCGATTTAATCCGGCTTTTGATATCCTTCATCGAAGCTCCCATCAACGCACCTTCTTTCCGTTTTTATTCATTGTTAAACTTCCCCACAAAAACAGACAGCGCGTCTTTGAGCAGGTTTTCGGTCTCAGCATCCATCACACCGGTTTCACGAATTGCACTGCTGATTTCCGGATGGGTCGACTCGATAAACGCGTACAGTTCCTTCTCAAAATCAGCAATCTTGTCGATCGGAATCGACGAGAGGTAGTTGTTGATAACCGCGTAAATGATGATAACCTGATGTTCGACCGGAACCGGCGAATTTTCGCCCTGTTTCAGGACTTCGACGATACGTGCGCCCTGATCGAGGCGTTCACGGGTATCCTTGTCCAGATCCGAGCCGAACTGCGCGAAGCTTTCCAGCTCGCGGTACTGCGCGTATGCGAGTTTCAAGGTACCGGAGACCTTTTTCATCGCCTTGATCTGCGCATTGCCGCCGACACGGGAGACCGAGATACCGGGGTTGACCGCAGGACGAATACCGGAGTTGAACAGCTCGGTTTCGAGGAAGATCTGGCCGTCAGTGATGGAAATGACGTTGGTTGGGATATATGCCGAGACGTCGCCCGCCTGGGTTTCGATAATCGGCAGAGCGGTCAGCGTACCGCCGCCGAGTTCCGGAGACAGACAGGCTGCTCTTTCCAGCAGACGGGAATGGAGGTAGAAGACGTCACCGGGGTACGCTTCACGTCCCGGAGGGCGTTTGAGCAGCAGCGAGAGTGCGCGGTAAGCGACGGCGTGTTTGGACAGGTCGTCATAGATGCACAGGACGTGTTTTCCTTTGTACATAAAGTATTCGCCCATCGCACAGCCTGCGTAGGGTGCGATATACTGAATCGGAGCAAGCTCCGACGCGGTCGCCGATACGACAATCGTATAATCCATCGCACCATTGGCGGTCAGCGTCTCGACGACACTGGCGACCGTCGATCTTTTCTGACCGATCGCGACGTAAATACAGATGACATCCTTGCCCTTCTGGTTGATGATGGTATCCAGCGCGATGGCGGTTTTACCGGTCTGACGGTCGCCGATAATCAGCTCACGCTGACCGCGGCCGATCGGGATCATCGAATCGATGGCCTTGATACCGGTCTGGAGCGGCTGGTGGACGCTTTTACGTTCGATAATACCAGGAGCGGGGGACTCGATGGGACGGGTTTCGGTGGTAAGGATCGCACCTTTGCCATCGATTGGCTGACCAAGCGGGTTGACAACACGGCCGAGCAGTGCGTCACCGACAGGGACCGAGACAATGCGGTCGGTTCTGCGGACGGTATCGCCTTCCTTGATGCCGGTATCAGAGCCGAGCAGGACGGCGCCGACGAAATCCTCTTCGAGGTTGAGCGCCATACCATAGACCTCACCGGGGAAGAGCAGCAGTTCGCCTGCCATACAGTCCTGTAAACCGTAAACACGCGCGATGCCGTCGCCGACGGTGACAACCGTGCCGGTATCGGTCATGGTTGCCTTACAGTCATAATTTTTGATCTGTGCTTTGATCAGCTGGGTTATTTCTTCGGGGCGCAATTCCATTTGGGTTTGAACCCTCCTAACTGATTAGACTAAAAGATAAATAGGGAATTACAATACAATGCCGGACAGATTTCTGCGGAGGCTGTCAAGCCGTTCGCGGACCGAGCCGTCGAGTTCATGCCCGTCATACTGCAACAGGACGCCGCCGATCAGCGACGGGTCGACCCTGTTTTCCAGCAGGACATTTTTCCCGGACAACGCCGAAAGGCGGCCGGACAGTTTGTCAACCTGGGACGGGGACATCGGGACAGCGGTCACAGCCGTCACCGGCAGGATATTGTGATACTGGCGGTAAAGAGCGGTAAAGCTCTGCTCAATCTGCGGCAGCAGACCAGCGCGCTGTTCATCCGCAAGGATGCGGAAGAAGTTATAGAGGATGGGCTGGACCTTGCCGTCGATGGTATTGTGGAGGATTTCCGCCTTTTCCTCCCTTGAGATCGCAGGGGAAGCGAGGATGGTCAGGAAAGGGGGCTGACTGGCGCAGATACCGGTCAGAGTTTCCAGTTCCGACCGGACCTGTTCCAGAAGGCCATCTTCCACAGCGGCGTCAAAAAGAGCCTGTGCATACACCTTCTGAATCAGTTCTGCCATTGCTGTTCACCTACATTTTCGATGAAATCGTCGATCATCTTGCGGTGGGAATCGTCATCGAGTTCTTTGCGGATGACGTTTTCCGCGGCCTGCAGAGCGAGATCAGCGATCTGGTTTTTGACTTCATTCAGAGCCTGTTTCTTTTCGACAGCAGCCTGTTCATCCGCACGGCGGATAATCTCAGAAGCACTCTGTCTGGCCTCAGCGATCATCGCATCGGAGCGGACCTGAGCGCGGCCGGTGGCACTGCGGACGATTGCGTCCGCCTCTTCTCTGGCGCCGGCCATCTTCTGTTCATACTGCAATTTAAGGCTGGCGGCGTCAGCGTTGGCCTCGTCGGCCTTTTTATAGGTATCCTCGACCTCAGCCTGACGCTGAGCGAACATTTTTTTAACGGGCTGGTAGAGGAATTTTTTGAGGATAAAATAGTCGATGACGAGGTTGACCAGGGTAAAGAGCAACTGCCAGCCGCTGACACTGAAAATTGATTCGGTCATATTGATTTAAACCGTACCTTTCATAAAGAGCGGTGGAACTGTCCAACAACCGGCTGAATCACAGCAGGGGGTTGAAGAACAGCAGGGCGAGGCCGATAAACAGGCCGTAGATACCGGTGGTTTCTGCGACTGCACAGCCGATCAGCATGGTTTTGGTGACGATACCCTGACTTTCAGGCTGTCTTGCGACCGCCTCGACCGCCTTACCAGCGGCGTAACCTTCACCGATACCAGGGCCGATACCAGCGATCATCGCGAGACCGGCGCCGATGGCGGAAGCTGCTTTAATCAAAGTGATGCCGTCGATGTTGTTCATAATTCATTTCCTTTCTGTGGCAAAGTAAATTTTTAAAGGCTTTTTTACAGGTAAGTTTCGTTCATCGAACACAACTTACGCGATATCGTCCGAAGGACCGGTGTTGGAGATATAGGCCATCGTCAGCATACAGAAGATAAACGCCTGCATGACGCCGCTGAACAGATCGAAGTAAAGCGACAGGATGGCAGGGATACCGACTTCGAGAATCGGAATCGGGATGTGGATCATCGAGCTGAGCGACCCCAGGGCGGTATACAGCAGCGACATGATGATGCTGCCGCCCAGGACATTGCCGAAGTGACGCAGCGACATCGACATCGGCGTCGTGACAATACCGATCAGGTTGATCGGGGTCAGGACCTTGACCGGTTCGGTAAAGCTCTTGAGGTATCCGACGAACCCGCTGTATTTAAAGCCGACATAATGGATAAAGAATGTGGTTGCGAGAGCCCAGGTGAGGGTGGTATTAAAATCCTGCGTAGTGGAGCGCAGGCCGACCAGACCGATCAGACTGCCGATCAGCGAACTTGCGAAGATGGTCATGATAAACGGAGCGAAGTTCATATATCGCTTGCCCATGGTCTGTTCGACCAGATTATCGATGGTCATGACGATTTTTTCGGCAAGGATCTGTGTTTTTTTACGTGGGATTTTTTCCAGCCGGTGGGTGAGCACCAGACTGAGCACCAGCAGCAGCAGCGTAACAATCAACAGATTGATTTCTGTTTCATTAACATTGATACCGCCAAAAAAGGGGAGTGTAAAGAATATTCTGGGTCCTTCCAAATCAAAGCACCTCCTTTTTGCAACAATATACCAGAAGAAGCCAAAACCAAAAGCCCGGCTTCCAATCTGCGAAATCATAATCGCCGTCAGGACTCCATCCCAATACCGGCCAGCGCACAGACTAGATAGGTGATTTTCGGCGAAACCAGCACGACGAAGACCGCGAACGGGTCAAAAAACGCGAATCCGACCGCCAGCACCCCACCTGCCAGCAGGTACCTGCCGGCATAGCTGAGCCGATACAGGCCGGGACCGCTTCTGCCCGAAGCGATGCGCCGGACGGTAGCCTCCAGCAGGAGCGCGTTGACGACGAGGAAGATACAGCCGCACAGGACGCCGCACAGCGACCCGATCACCGGCAGATTTATTCTTGAGACTGCATCGGACAATCCGGTCGGCAGAGCGACAGCCAGATACACCAAACCGGCAGCAGCGCCGCCGATCAGCAGCCGGAGCCACTCCGAACAGGAGCGAGGCAGATGTTTTTTCATGAAACCCCTCCAAAAAGGCCGATAAAAAACAAGAACGAGACGAAAACAGCGTTCGTCTCGTTACCGCAGCTCTATATCAATTTGTGCAACGGGAAATTAAAAGTACGCTGTTCAAAAAGATTTTATATCAGTATAACACAATCTGTTTGAAATGTAAATCAAATTTTGTTAAAAATCCAAATAAACAGTGTATCTATTTCCATTTACTTACAGTACATCTTTTTCAGTCAGTTCCGGCAGAGCACCGCCGCGATTGGTGAAGCATTCCCTTACCGCCAGTGCTGCACCGGTGAGGAAGAAGTTGGTCTGGTCGAAGCGTGACAGCCGGATCAGTTCCCGTCCCAGACGGGCATTGACCGAAGCAATCGCCTGAGAAAGTGCCTCCAGGACGCATTCATCCGGGTGGATAATGACCTTTTCGGGGTCAAGGATGGTGATCACCGTCTCGAAGATCGAGGCATATGCGGCCCGAATCTCATCAAAATATCGTCGGACGGCCGGGTCTTCCGGGATAAATCCACTGCGGCAGAACAGCCATTCCGCCCGGAGCTGGTTATCGGCGCTCTGGGAGTCGAGGGCGGGTGAGAGCTGCTGGATGTGGAGCTCATTGAGGCGGCGGGCGATGGTTTGTTTGGAGAGGGCGTTTTTGACGGTGGAACGGGTATCGCCCAGCGCCAGATTTTCAAACCGGCAGGCGTGCCCATGCGCACCCCGGTAACTTTCCTGACCGATGGTGACACAGCTGCCGAAGCTGCCGCCCATCTGCAGAACGACCTGATGCTGTGCACTGGGGCATCCGGGACAGAAGTCACTTTCTGCGATTGAGATGGCCTCGGTCAGTTCACCGAACGCAGCCGGCAGGTTAAACAGCTGATGAAGGGCTTTTTCCAGCACGCTGAAGTTATTCTGCCCGTCCTTTCCGGGTTCTATACCGCACATCGCAAAATACGCCGGGTCGACCGAAACGCCGACTCCAATCAGAGAATCCTGCCGGAGGTCATTTTTGTAAGCGAGGTCGCCGTAAATTGAGCGGATGGTAACGAGCAGTTGTTCCATCGTAGCTTCCGGCTGGATGGCGACCGAGTGGTGTTCGACAATAGCGCCGTTGAGCGTACACAGCCCGACAT
The DNA here is from genome assembly GCA_944386805.1 of uncultured Clostridia bacterium. Taxonomy (GTDB): domain Bacteria; phylum Bacillota; class Clostridia; order Oscillospirales; family Ruminococcaceae; genus Faecivivens. Next base: position 24,007 of record CALXCO010000022.1, on the reverse strand, counting down.
CGACCCATCCACCCTGCAGCGAGATACCCAGCACCAGCCGCCAGGTTGCATGAATATCCAGCAGGATTTTTTTCCGACCTCTGGAGACCTTACCTGAGGGAGCCTGTTCGCCGATTTCGACGAGGATACCTTCGCGAATCATTTCATTGGTGATAATGGTAACGGCGGCTTTGGTAATATGGATGGTATGTGCGATGTCGATGCGTGAAATCGGCCCATTATTGCGCAGCAGGCGCAAAATCTGCATCCGGTTTTGTCTTTTCAGATCCAGTTTGCTGATTCCTAAGCTATCCATCGACGTTCTTTCCTTTCCTTATGACACATTGTGGTATGATACTTTTTATATTGTTTTAGTATATCACAAAACTTTGCAAATTCAGTTAATTCCCTGTGAACGTGGCTGTTGGGAAGTTGAAGATTATACGAAAATTATGTGAAGAAAAAGCGATGGCCGCCGTTATACGGCAGCCATCGCACAGCTGTTTAAAAGAGCTTGTTTTTAAATAGTCAGGATTCTGTAGAATCTGCCCGGCGCGTTTACACAGGCTGTTACTATCACAGCCGAGGCGGTCGGCACGCCGCCGATCAACGCGAACTAGTCCATGGCGACACGCCATCGAACGGGAGCGCAGGCGCTGCGCTTAAAATTTGAGGACGATGCCGACGATTGCCGACAGCAGCAGGTAGAAAGCGGGGTGGAGGTCCAGCTTTTTGTTGACCTTGGGCAGGTATTTGATCAGCAGGAACAGAATAACCGCGAGGATGATTGCCTTCCAGTCGAAGATCGCACCCAGACCGTATTCCGAGAACAGGTTGAGCTTGACCAGCGAAATCTCAACGACCGACAGACCAGCCGCCGCAATCAGACCGGTCGAAGCGGGACGGAGGGAGTAGAACGCAGCCTTGACATACTTGTTTTCCTTAAATTTCTGGAGCAGACCGAAGACAATCAGGATAATAATAATGGAAGGGGTAATCAGTCCCAGCGTTGCGATAAGACAGCCGAGGATGTTGCCGAATGGGATACCGGTTGTACCACCGGTGGTGAAGCCGACGTAGGAAGCCATGTTGACGCCGATCGGGCCGGGGGTGGATTCAGAGATGGCGACCATATTGGCGAGATCAGCCTGGGTAAACCAGCCGGTGGTATCGGCAATATTGGACAGGAAGGGAAGGGTGGCCAGTCCACCGCCGATGGCGAACAGTCCGGCCTTGAAGAATTCGTAGAACAGTCTTAAAAAGATCATCAGTCTTTTCCTCCTTTAGCAGCACCGGCAGATTTGGCGCGGATATTCTGGATAATGATGCCAGCGACCGCAGCACCGATGACATAGATCACGGGGGAAATGGTGGTGAAAACCGAGCCGAGCGCCACGACGAGAAAGATAATCAGGGTCGGCAGGTCGATGACGGCTTTTTTCCACAGCTTGATGATTGCGTTGAGAATCAGCACGCAGACGCAGACACGGATGCCGGCAAACGCGTGAATGACAACCGGGTAATCGGCGAAGTTTTGCAGGAAAGCGGCGATGATGCTGATGATAATCATCGCCGGGAAGACGACGCCGATGGTGGCGACGATACCGCCGATAATGCCCTTGCGCTTTGCACCGACGAAGGTAGCGGTGTTGACGGCGATGATACCGGGGGTGCACTGACCGATTGCATAATAATCGGCGAGTTCTTCTTCGGTGACCCAGTGCCGGTTGTCGACCAGCTCACGCTGGAGGATCGGCAGCATCGCATAACCGCCGCCGAAGGTCAGTCCGCCGATGCGGGCGAACAGCAAAAAGAGGTAGACGAGTTCTTTCATCTGACAGGAACATCCTTTCGATTGATAAAGTAGACCGATACAGTCTGCCGGAGTCTTTCCGGCTGCTTCATTAGTATAGCATATCTTGAACAGAATGTGAACCATTCTGAATATATTTATATCGTATGGCATTGCAATCTTTTCGATATGGATAAGGTGAAATACTGATGAAACGAAAAAATTTTGGAATTTCTAAAAAATATTTGAAAAAACCTATTGACAAAGGTAGAAAAAGGTGTATAATAAAATTAGCACTCAGGAAGACAGAGTGCTAAAACCTAAACCAGCCTTCAACAATAAGGGGGAGAAGGAATGAAAAGGTATAGGAACAGACGATTGAATTTATAGTAATCCGGAACATCCACAGAGAATGTTTTGGATGATTGGATACAGAAAGGAATGAGCACAGTGGATGCACAGAAATTAACCCAGAAATCACTCGAAGCCATCAAGAACGCCCAGAGTATGGCAATTGAATATAACAACATGCAGATTGAGAATCTGCATCTGGCCTATGCGCTGCTGTCCGATTCAGAAGGATTGATTCCGCAGCTGGTCAGCAAGATGAATATACAGCCTGCCGCATTGCTGAGAGCAGTACAGTCGGGGATTGAGAAACTGCCGAAGGTTACCGGCCCCGGCCGTGAACCGGATAAGGTATATGTTTCCCGTGACTGCGACCGCGTGCTGAACGAAGCGGAGAAGACTGCGGCACGGATGCAGGACGAGTTTGTCTCGGTCGAGCATCTGTTCCTTGCACTGCTGGAATATCCCGGCAGCGAGCTGAAAGAGGCCTGGAAGCCGTTTAACCTGAACAAGGAAGCATTTTTGCAGGCACTTTCGACCGTCCGCGGCAGCCAGCGTGTCACCAGTGATTCGCCGGAGGAGACCTACGACGCACTGAAGAAGTACGGCAAGGACCTTGTCGAGGAAGCACGGTCGAATAAACTGGACCCGGTTATCGGACGTGACAACGAAATCCGTAACGTCATCCGGATTCTGTCCCGTAAGACCAAGAACAACCCGGTTCTGATCGGTGAACCTGGCGTCGGTAAGACGGCAATTGCCGAAGGACTGGCACAGCGTATTGTCCGCGGGGATGTACCGGAGTCACTGCGTGACCGGACGATCTTCTCGCTGGATATGGGCGCACTGATTGCAGGCGCGAAGTACCGCGGCGAGTTTGAGGAAAGACTGAAAGCGGTTCTGAACGAGGTCAAGAAGAGCGAAGGCAGAATCATCCTGTTCATCGATGAGATTCATACGATTGTCGGCGCCGGTAAGACTGAGGGGTCAATGGATGCCGGCAACCTGCTGAAACCGATGCTTGCCCGTGGTGAGCTGCACTGCATTGGCGCAACGACCCTGGACGAGTACCGCAAGTATATCGAAAAGGATGCGGCGCTTGAACGTCGTTTCCAGACCGTCATGGTTGAAGAGCCGTCGCAGGAGGACGCGATTGCGATTCTGCGTGGCCTGAAGGAACGGTATGAGGTCTTCCACGGCGTCAAGATCACCGACCAGGCGATTATTTCGGCAGTTACCCTTTCCAGCCGGTACATCACCGACCGGTTCCTGCCGGATAAAGCGATCGACCTGATTGATGAAGCCTGCGCGATGATTCGTACCGAGATGGACTCGATGCCGACCGAACTGGACGAGATTTCCCGTCATATCATTCAGCTGCAAATCGAGGAAGCGGCACTTGCCAAGGAAGAGGATTCCCGTGCACAGGAGCGGCTGACCGAACTGCGGCGTGAGCTGGCGGAGGAGAAGGACCGTTTTGCCCAGATGAAGGCAAAATGGGAGAACGAGAAGAATGCCATCGGCGGAGTCGCCAAACTGCGTGAGGAGATCGAAGCGGTTAGCGCCGAGATTGAACGTGCAGAGAGGGATTACGACCTGAACAAGGCTGCCGAGCTGAAATATGGCAAACTTCCTGCCTTGAAGAAACAGCTGGAAGAAGAGGAACAGCAGGTTGAATCGGGCAAGACCAGTTCGCTGCTGCGCAACAAGGTCACCGAAGACGAGATTGCCCGTATTGTCGAACGCTGGACCGGTATTCCGGTACAGCGTCTGGTCGAAGGCGAGCGGGAGAAACTGCTGCACCTGGACGAGATTCTGCACAAACGTGTCATCGGCCAGGACGAAGCGGTCCAGAAGGTCACCGAAGCGATCATCCGTTCGCGTGCAGGCATTGCGAATCCGAACCGGCCGATTGGTTCGTTCCTGTTCTTGGGTCCGACCGGCGTCGGCAAGACCGAGCTGGCGAAGACGCTTGCAGAGACGCTGTTTGACGACGAGAAGAACATGGTTCGTATCGACATGAGCGAATACATGGAGAAATTTGCCGTATCGCGTCTGATCGGAGCGCCTCCCGGATACGTCGGATACGAGGAAGGCGGCCAGCTGACCGAAGCAGTCAGACGGCATCCGTACTCGGTCATTCTGTTCGATGAGGTCGAAAAGGCGCACCCGGACGTCTTCAACATTCTGCTGCAGGTGCTGGACGACGGCCGCATCACCGATTCGCAGGGCAGAACGGTCGACTTCAAGAACACGATCATTATTCTGACCAGTAACCTTGGTTCGGAAATCCTGCTTTCGGGCATTGACGAGAACACCGGCGAGATCACCGACAGCGCGAAATCCCAGGTAGAGGAGCTGCTGAAACGGTCGTTCCGTCCGGAGTTCCTGAACCGTCTGGACGAGATTGTCTTCTATAAACCGCTGACCCGTGAGAACATTTCGAGCATTATTGACCTGCAGGTCGCCGACCTTTGCCGCCGTCTGGAAGATAAGCAGCTGAAAGTTGTTCTGACGGAGGATGCAAAGCAGTACGTCATCGACGGCGCATACGACCCGATTTATGGTGCAAGACCGCTGAAACGGTTCTTACAGCGTAAAGTCGAGACGCTGATCGGCAAGATGATTATTGCGGGACAGGTGCACGAGGGCAGCACACTGATTGTCGATGCAGACAATGGACAGCTGACGGTCACCGAGCAGCTTCCCGAAGGAAAATAATCGCGTCATAAACGGATAATCTTTCCTTTAATATAACGCAGCACCCCTGCGTATGGTATAAAAGCCATGCGCAGGGGTGTTTTGCGTAATTATTTACCTTGTGTCAGTGCCTGATACATTTTCATTAGCTGGGCAACACAGCTGCTTTCGGTCGTATCCTTGATGGACATGCCGTAAGCCTGCATAACAGCACGGTCATTATTCTGGTGTGCTTTGCGCAGTTCCGGCGGCATAGTAACCTCATCATACAGGTCAGCAAGGCTGGAATCAGGATAAAGAGCACGGGCATCCAGAATTGCCTGTGCAGTCTGTTTAATTTTTGCTTTTTGAGCGTCTGTAGGCGTAGGCCATGGAAAATTGTTGTAAACAATCTTTATTGAATAGTCATAATCACTTTTTAATCTGCCACAGGTGGTTCGCATCCATGCCATATGAACATTAGAAGTTAAAATTCCTAAATGATATAATGTTGCATTAGGCATAAGTCGGAGTTTATTACTACTAAAAATGTTTGGTGTCATAAATCCTATAGGAATGTATCGCCGACGTTGTGACGATACTTCTGGAATTACAATATAATTATTGCATGGCATATTTTCTGTTTGGAATCGAGTGGGTATGTCCGCTAGTTTTAGGGTTGAAGCACGTTTACTAGCAAGTCGAAAATTGCGTACTGCTTCTACTCTTTTCATACATTCGGGCATTTTTCGTAACTCGTTAGGAGGGCATTCTCCCAGCCATAGGCAATATCTTGGATTACGATTAATAAATTCATGAGCTCCATACCAAGGATGAAAATATGGCTGAGAAAGTGGTTCTTTTTTTATAAAAATGTTCCTTTCTTCTGCGGTAAATAAATAATTACCATCGTCAATTGGTTGGTTGCCCATTCCTATTTCTGGCACACTGCAAATAGGTTTGCTTCTACTTTCGATAAAAATGTTGTCTGCATCCAACAGATAGGCGTTTATATTATTTACTATTTGAGGTCTATTAGCAGAAAAAATAATTTTTGGTTTGCTATTATAGGCTATACTAAATCCAATAATAACGCAATGTACATGTGCTTTTATCTGTGCTTCGCTGTCCCATTGAAAAGTACGGTGAGCAAAATCAATATGTACTCCGGATTCAAATAGCGGTTTCCAAAGGTTTGCAACTGATTCTCCTTGTGCTACTGAATTCGTTGATACCAGAGCAGAACGGATAGTGGTTTCAATCATCATATCAGCTGATTTTTTATACCAGCAGGAAACATAATCAAGGTTACCGGCATTTTTCCATTTTTCTCCAAAAACAGAAAGTAAGTCGTTCTTTTGCTCTTTGCTCATAAGGCGAGCACCGACAAACGGCGGATTTCCCATGATATACGACAACTGATTTTTAGGTACAACAGTTTCCCAGTCTATCCGAAGGGCGTTGCCTTCGACGATATTGGCGTTGGTTTTAAGCGGAAGGAAATCCAGTGGCATTCGGACGATTTCTTCTGTCTCTTTCATCATCTGGCTTTCTGCAATCCAAAGGGCAGTTTTGGCGACCGTTACTGCAAAATCGTTGATTTCGATTCCGTGGAACTGGGTAATGGAAACCTGAATCGGGTTATAGTTTGCATCGCCGAAGGTGAGCTGTCCCTGTGACAGGATGCGGAGAACGTCATTTTCCAGACGGCGCAGCGAAAGATACGTTTCTGTCAGAAAATTTCCCGAACCACAGGCCGGGTCAAGAAATGTCAGAGCAGCAAGTTTTTTCTGAAATTCTTTCAGTTTGCGTTCCCTTGTTTTATCGACACGGATTTCGCAGATATCTGAAAATCCTTTTTTCAGATCATCCAGAAACAGCGGATCAATAACTTTATGGATATTTTCGATGGAAGTATAGTGCATACCACCTTGACGTCTGGTTTCCGGATTCAAGGTACTTTCAAAAACTGCACCGAAAATGGTCGGGCTGATTTCTGCCCAGTTGAAGTTGGAACTTGCCTTATTTAAAATCAAATCCCGTATTTCATCGGTAAACTGGGGAATTTCAATGGATTCATCGGCAAAAAGACCACCGTTGACATACGGAAAAGCCGCCAGTTTTGGTTCAAGGTATGGGTCGCGGTTTTCCGGTTTTGTGTCCAGTACCTGAAAAAGCTCGATCAACGCTTTTCGGATATGCCGAGTATCAAATTCTTCCAGATAATCATGAAACATCCCATGCCGTCCGAATATACCGGCATCTTCCGCATACAGACAGAAAACCAGCCGGACACATAAAACATTCAGACTTTTGAGCGTGTTTTCGTTGGAAGGGTCGATATACTGCTTTAAAAATTCGTCATACAGCAGCCCGACAATTTCACCAGCGGCAATCGAAACTTCCATTTCCTTTTTAATGTGTTCACTTCCGGTATCGACCAGAAATTGCAGCCGGTAATACTCCTGTGGCAGGTCTTTCAGTTTAATAATTTCAGGTTCGCCGCTCGGACGTTCCATATCATAAACAAAAAAAGTACTGAAATTACAGGTTACAACCCAACGGGGATGTTTTGAAACAGGCAGTTCTGTTATATAGCGTTTTGCCTGTTGGAAAGGGGTCAACAGAGAACCGTCTGACTGACGGATTGCTTTCCGCAGGTCTTTATCCAGACTTTTCTGTTCGATTAAAACCCGTGTGGCGGGGATAAAACCATCAATAAAACTGGTGTTATCAAGGAGTACCTGTTCTTCAAACTCAATAAACTGTGCAGGATGTTCTACACCATAAACTTCTTCAAGTAGTTGTAACCAAAACTTTTGACTGTCGCCTTTTTCGTAACCAGTTCCATTCCAGACTTCCGCGAAGTGTTTTGCAGCTGCGCGCTGCTGTGCATCGGTCATACTGTCGCCTCCCAAAATTGATGATTCTGTAATCTATCATACCACAAACAGCTGATTTTCTCAATTGATAAGAGAAAATAAACTGAGGTAAAATGCTGTCATTTACTGTGTCACGCCACTTGACAAATTTTGCAAACGTGGTATACTAAAACTCGTAAACGCCCTGACCAGGTATGGGAGATAAAGTCCCGATAGCCATTTTTTACGCATCAGAGAAGCGGGGTCACCGGCTGAAAGCCCTGCCTGCCGATGAAAAATGAGCGGAAATTCGCCTGCGAGCGGCATCCCTGAAAGTTTTCCAGTAGGGGGTGACGGCGCCGCCGTTACACGGAGAAAAGTGCGGTATCTGGTTTACAGGTGCCGAAGCTGGGTGGTACCACGGAAGCGTTATGCCTTCGTCCCTGAAGTCAGGGGACGAGGGCTTTTTTATTGCCTTTCCCCTGTGAAAAAATAATCTGTGCGGGAGAACCGCCGCTGAAAGGATTGAGTCAACCAATGTCCATTCGAGAACAGTTGGAAGAGATTAAACAAAATGGGCTGCGCGAACTGGAAAACTTCGCCGACGCCAAAGAACTGGACAATATTCGTGTCCGTTACCTCGGAAAAAAGGGTGAGCTGACCGCGATTTTGAAGCAGATGGGCAAGCTTTCTGCCGAAGAGCGCCCGGTCATCGGCCAGATCGCAAACGAAGTCCGCCAGACGCTGGAAGCAGCTGTCCAGAAGAGCCTGGAGACATTAAAGGAAAAGGAGATGGCGCTCCGTCTGGCCAAAGAGACGGTCGACGTCACCCTCCCCGGCGAGAGCAAACCGCTGGGCGGCCTGCATCCGCTGTCGATCGTCCAGAATGAGCTGATCGACATCTTCCAGTCGATGGGATTTGACATTGTCGACGGTCCCGAAGTCGAGACCGACTACTACTGCTTCGAGGCACTCAACGTTCCGAAAGACCATCCTGCCCGTGACATGCAGGACACCTTCTACCTTGGGGACAACCTGCTGCTCCGTACCCAGACTTCTGCGGCGCAGGCACGTGTCATGGAAAAACGTACCCCTCCGATTCGCATCGTCTGCCCTGGCCGTGTATACCGTGCCGACGAGGTCGACGCGACCCATTCTCCCGTCTTCCATCAGATGGAAGGTCTGGTTGTCGACAAGGGAATCACGATGTGTGACCTGAAAGGCTGCCTGGAGCAGTTTGCGCATGAGATCTACGGTCCTGAAACCAAGGTCCGTTTCCGTCCTTCCTTCTTCCCGTTCACCGAGCCGTCGGTCGAAGTCGATGTTTCCTGCTCCGAATGCGGCGGCAAAGGCTGCCGTATCTGTAAGGGCACCGGCTGGATTGAGATTTTGGGTGCCGGCATGGTCCATCCGAACGTCCTGCGCGGCTGTGGGATTGACCCGGACGTTTATTCCGGCTTTGCCTTTGGCATCGGCCTTGACCGTCTGACCACGACCCGTTACAAGATCAGTGATATCCGGCTGTTGTTCGAGAACGACCAGCGTTTCCTCGATCAGTTCCAGGGACGGTAAGCAATAGGAAAGGAAGGCAAGTAAAATGAAAGTATCTCTGAATTGGCTGAAACGCTATGTCGATATTGATGTAGCGCCGGAAGTCCTTTGTGATAAAATGACGATGAGCGGGTTTGAGGTCGAGGAGATGACCGACCTTTCCGCGACGATGGACAATGTTGTCGTCGGCCAGGTTATGAAGATGGAGCACCATCCCGACGCAGACAAGCTCTGGGTCTGCCAGATCGACGTCGGCGGGGACGAGGATATCCAGATTATCACCGGTGCACAGAATGTATTTGAAGGTGCATTGGTTCCTTGCGCACTGCACGACTCCCACCTCCCGAACGGCGTGCATATCAAGCGGGGCAAGCTGCGCGGCCTGCCCTCCAACGGCATGATGTGTTCGGGCGAAGAGCTTTGCCTGAAGGAAGGGGACTATCCGGGCGCAGAAGTTCACGGCATTCTGATTCTGGAAGGCAACTGGAAACCGGGCACCGATATGCGGGAAGTGCTGGGGCTGAATGACGTGCTGATTGACTTTTCGATTCTGTCCAACCGTCCCGACTGCAACTCGGTGATCGGCATTGCGCGCGAAGTCGCGGTCGTACTGGGCAAAGAGTTCCACGGTCCCGATGTCAGCTACAAGACCAGCGGCGGCGATGTGCATGATTATATTTCGATTAAGGTTGAGGATTACGACCTCTGCCCGCGTTACGTCGGCCGTGTCGTCAAAAACCTGCGGATTGGCCCCTCTCCCGAATGGATGAGAGAATGCCTGAGAAGTGCAGGTGTCCGCAGCATCAACAACATCGTCGACATCACCAACTTTGTCATGCTGGAGACCGGCCAGCCGATGCACGCATACGATCTGCGCTATGTCCGCGGCAACCAGATTATCGTCCGCCGTGCCCATGAAAATGAGCCGATGAAGACGTTGGACGACAAAGAACACATCCTGAACCCGGAAATGCTGGTCATCGCCGATGCCGAAAGCCCTTCCTGCCTGGCGGGTGTCATGGGCAGCCTGCATTCCGAGATCGAGCCGGATACAACCGAACTGCTGTTTGAGACGGCGAAATTCCGCCGGGACAACATCCGCCGCACTGCCCGTGCACTGGGCATGCGGACCGAATCGAGCGCCCGTTTTGAGAAGGGCACCGACGTGATGGGCTGCACCTATGCGATGGATAGAGCACTCCAGCTGATTAACGAACTGGACTGCGGCGACATCGTCGACGGCGTCATTGATGTTCACGAACAGCTTCCCGAACAGCGGGTGATTCATACCACCGTTCAGGACATTCTGGCACTGCTGGGCGTTGAGGTTCCGACCGAAACGGTTGTATCGATTCTGAACAGCCTGAACCTGACCTGCACGCTGGGTGAAGATGGCAACAGCCTGTCGGTCACCGTCCCGTCCTACCGTGACGACGTCGAGAGTCGCGCCGACCTGGCCGAGGAAGTCATGCGGATTTACGGCTATGAGCATATCGTTTCGACCCCGATTGACGGCGTGATTGTCCGCGGACGCAAACTGCCCGAACGGATTGCAGCTGATACCATCAAAGAACTGCTGGTTGGGGCTTCGATGCGGGAAATCACGACCTATTCCTTCATCAGCTCCAAAGCATGCGACCAACTGGGACTGGCAGAAGATGACAGCCGCCGCAAAGTTGTTTCGCTGCTGAACCCCTTGGGCGAGGAGTACGCGGTCATGCGTACCCAGCTGATTTCCAGCATGGCGACCGTTCTTGCGACCAATATTTCCCGGAAAAACGCCGCTGGCCGGTTCTTCGAAGTCGGCAAGCTGTTTATCCCGAAATCTCTGCCGCTGACCGAACAGCCGGAGGAACTGCCCGCCCTGTCGCTCGGCCTTTATGGAGAGCATGAGAGCTTCTTCACGCTGAAAGGGATTATTGAGATGCTGTTTGCCCGCTGCCGGATGGAAGTTTCCTACCGCCGGAGCGCCGAAAGCTACCTGCATCCCGGACGTCAGGCCGAGATCGTCTACAATGGCGAGAGAATCGGCGTACTGGGTGAGATGCACCCGCTGACTGCCGAGAAGTTCGGCATCGAAGGCCGTGTATACCTTGCAGAAATCCGTCTGGAAACGCTGTATACGGCACTGGAAGGCCAGCGCACCTTCTATCAGCCGCTGCCGCGTCATCCTGCATCGGTACGTGACTTGTCGATGCTGGCGGATGCCGGGGTCGCTGTTGCGGACATCGAAGCAGCGATCAGAAAGGGCGCAGGCAAGGTGCTGGAGAGCGTCAAGCTGTTTGACGTATACCAGGGTCCCCAGGTTCCCGAAGGCAAGAAGAGCGTATCCTATTCGCTGACGCTGCGTGCTCCCGACCGTACCCTGACGGTTGAGGAATGCGACAAGGTGATGGCGAAGGTCCTCAAAGCACTCGAAGAGATTGGAGTCTCGATGAGAAGCTGATATATTTGGTACAAGCGGAAGCTGTCCTGTCATCCGGCAGGACAGCTTCTGTTTTTTTGTCTTGCAAAAAGCCACGCCGCACAGTATAATGATACAGACAGACATTTTTCCGCATCATCCGGAGGTATACGCGATGTTTGAAGTAATATGTTCGGATATCCAGTCCATTTTCAGAGATTATCAAATTTTGTCCCATATTGACCATTTCGAGGAATTGCAGCGGTATCATTATGAGCGGGACGACCCGTCTTCCAGAGAGGTGCGGCTGATTATCCGGGTATTTCTGGCGGATGGAAGCTCGGTTGTGGTCCGGTTCAAAAACGAGAAGGACGTCAGTCTGGAGCTGCTGGAGAGCCAGTGCAGGTTTGCACAGCTGCTGCACGACAGGAGGATTCTGACACCGGTCCAGTATCAATCTGGGCAGTCGTTTGCCAGATGGTACACGATCGGCGGGTATCAGGTGATTGTAACGGTCGAGGAGTTTGCAGAAGGGGAGGTCAGGGTTGTCGACCTGCCGATTGCCGAAAAGACCGGGGCACTTCTGGCGCGCACCCACAATATCGCCGAGGAATGTAATGCCCATGTCGACAACGATGTAATTTTTGACCCGTTTAAACGCAATGACCTGCTGTTTTATCCCGAATTTGCGGAGATTGCCTCCAAACTGGAGGGTGACGCCCGTATTCTGGCCGATCAGATTATCGGGAAGTATCAGGAATATATGGAAATCCTGTCACCGCTCGGTTCAGAGCCGCGTTACGCGGTGCAGGGGGATATCAGCGACTGCAATCTATATCAGAATGCGGACGGCGAGATCGGGCTGTTTGACTTCAACCGCAGCGGCGACAACAACCTGTACTGTGACGCAGTGATGCAGGCAATTTTTGAAGCACGGCTGATGGACTATCCGGACGGGTATGCCGGCAGGAGCGAAGAACTGATTTTGCCCGCATTTCTGAGAGGGTACCAGTCGATTCGTCCGTTTACCGGTTTTCAGCGGCAGATGTTCCCGTATTTATACGCACTGATCGCCGCATTTTGGAGCATGGACATCGTATGGAGCGAAAACAGCCTGCAAAAGGCGTTTGAACGCGGGGATATGAAGGCGGTGGAAGGCTGGCTGCAAATCATCTGGCAGCGCATTTCCCACCTGCGCAGCATGGAGGAGCGGGGACTGGATAATTTACAGCCTGTTTCTTGACAATATCACCGGATGTGCTATACTTTTGAAAGCGAAAGTAAAGGGGAAATGTGACAAGATGAAATGGAAGAATGACCGTTCAGCGAGGGAGCCGGACGGTGTTCCCGACGATTTTACCGTCGAATATGACGACGACTTCGGCACTCCGCAGGACGGAGAGGTTTACCGGGAACAGCCCGATTACGGGGACAACGGCTATCAGGACAGCTACAATGACGGTTATGGCAGAGGTTATGACGACGGTTATCAGGATAATGGCGGTTATACCGGCGGCTACGATGACGGTTATGACGATGGCTATGACAACAGCTACGGGAATCAGGATGATGGCTACGGCTATGATAACGGCGGCGACGGCTACAGCGACGGTTACGACGATGGGTATGGGTACGATGACGGTTATCAGGACGGCGGCTATGACGATGGATACGACGACAGTGTCGGGCAGGAGCCGGAACAGATGGAACAGCATGCACCGTTTAAAAAGCGCAAAAAGCATGGGGGAGATGGGTATTCCGACCCGCCGCCACGCAAGAAGAAAAAACGCGGATGTTTACTGAAGCTGCTGGTGCAGCTGATTGTGCTGCTGATTATTGCACTGATCGGATTTATCGGATTCTTGTTTTTACGGCTGGACCCGGTCGACTTCCCGACCTCGGATGCCGACCTCGGCATCACAGCTGACGCGTCCGACTCCGGCGTTATCAATATTGCGTTGTTTGGCGTTGACGCGCGGGACTACTCAGAGAACGCCCGTTCGGACGCGATCATGATTCTGTCGGTAAATACCGAAACCGGGCGGATGACGCTGTCTACGCTGATGCGTGACACGCTGGTATCGGTTCCGGGGTATGGAGATATGAAGCTGACCGAAAGTTATGCTTATGGCGGCGCAGAACTGGCAGTCCAGACGATCAATGCGAACTTTGGCACCGATATCCGGGAGTACGCGACCGTCACTTTTAAAGGAATGGCGGAGATTATCGACGCAGCGGGCGGCGTGACGGTGGACATCAGCGAAGAGGAGCGGGTGTCGGCCAATGGCTCGATCTGGGAGCAGTGGGACGCCTGCGGGATGGAGGAAGACTACATCGAATCCGCCGGAAAGCAGCGTTTGTCTGGCACCCAGGCAGTCGCGTATGCGCGTATCCGTCATGTCGGCAACGCCGATTACCAGCGGACATCCCGTCAGCGGATTGTGTTGACCTCGCTGTTCAACCAGCTGCTGACCCATCCGCAGAAAATCCCGCAGACATTGATGACAGCGGAAGACGTAGTCGAGACATCGCTTTCACAAAGTGATCTGATGTCACTGATGCCGGTGCTGCTGCACGGGCTGGAGCTGGAGTCGACGCGGTTCCCGCTGAACGAGGACATCATCAGCGACAGCTACTATGTCGGGAACGCGGCCTGCATTTATGTCGATATGGACTCGACACGGGCAGCGCTGCACGATTTTATTTACAACGGGATTGACCCGACGACCGATTCTGACCGTCGTTCCAACGGTGAATTGAATTAAGCGAATACTGGACAGGCATAGCGCCCGGCTGTGAGAGCAGCCGGGCGCATTTCTTTTGTCAGAAAGGTAGACTGGAGCCAGCTCCAGGAGTGGTACACAGATGTGCAGAAGGGAGAAACTGTTTTAAACCCCTTGACCTGGAGTATACTCCATAGGTTATCCTGTATACAGAAACACAAAACACCGTATGACAGACAGGGAGGTTATTTGAATGAAGAAACTCGGATTTGGATGTATGCGGCTGCCGCTGACCGACCCGGCGGACCGTGGAAGTGTAGATATTGCGGCCTTTGAAAAGTTGGTGGACCGGTTTATGGCAGAAGGGTTCAACTATTTTGATACAGCATACAAATACTGCGGCGGCAACAGCGAAACAGCGTTGCGTAAGGCACTGGTTGACCGGTATCCGCGGGAGAGTTACATCCTGACGACCAAACTGTCCAACGAGTTTATGCGGACCCGTGAGGAGCAGCAGCAGGTCTTTGACGAGCAGCTGGAGAAGCTGGGATGCGGATATTTTGATTATTATCTGCTGCACAACCAGGGCGCTGTCAACTACCGTGTGTCGGAGGAACTGGACAGCTTTGAATTTATCCGGCGGCAGAAGGAAAAAGGGCTGGTGCGGCATATCGGGATGTCCTATCATGACAATGCCCAGCTGTTGGATGAGATTCTGACGCTGCATCCTGAGCTGGAGGTTGTCCAGCTGCAAATCAACTATCTGGATTGGGAAAACGAGAGCATACAGGCCCGCAAGTGCTATGAAGTTGCCCGTAAGCATGGCAAACCGGTCCTTGTCATGGAGCCGGTCAAAGGCGGGACACTTGCCCGGCTGCCTTCGGATGCCGAAGCGGTACTGCGTGCAGTGCATCCCGACTGGACGCCGGCGGGATGGGCGCTGCGGTTTGCGGCGAGCCATGAAGGGATTCTGGCGGTACTTTCGGGGATGAATACAGCGGAGCAGCTGGAAGACAACATGCGAGCGCTGTCCGACGGAGAGCCGCTGAATGCACAGGAGATGCAGGCGGTGCTGAAAGCAGGGGAGCTGCTGCGGAAGGAGATAGCCGTTCCGTGTACGGGCTGTCGGTATTGCACGGTCACCTGTCCGAAAGACATTCCGATTCCGGACTACCTGTCGCTTTTGCAGGAAGGGCACGCGACGACGCAGGTGGTCTATTATTACAACTATTCGCAGGGTCACGGCAAGGCGAAAGACTGCATCAGATGCGGGCTTTGTGAAAGTCACTGCCCCCAGCATATTCAAATTCGGGAATATCTGAAAACAGTTTCTGAGCGGTTTGACGGATTTGGCGGATGGCGGTGATGAATATTTACCGGATAAAAATGCAAAAACAATTGACGAACAGAATGATTTTTGTTCAAACTGCAAACTTGTCAGCAAATCGTGTTTACTGAAAACGGGCGTCTTTCTGGAAATATTATACAAATCTGCAATTACCGCCTTGTGAATATTATCTAACAGAGAGAATCTTTCTGAAAGCTATTGCAAGATACAGGAAGGTGGTGTACAATATAATTGCAGAAAAAAAGAGGCATCAGATGAAAAAAAGAGAGAACAGATGCCGGTTTTCTGTTCTGTAAAACTTACAGATTGACTGGTAATGGAGGTATAGATATGAGATACGAAATGAATACAATGGAACGGATGCTTGCAGAGGATGCAGGGGTTGTTGAGGCAGCCGAGCGCAAGATGAAAAGAAAAGTCCGTCCTTCTGCGGCAGGTATGCAGCTGAATGCAACCGGAATGCTGCGGATGCTGGCAGAGGACACCGGCGCAGTTGAGCTGTGCGATCACAGAAACTATGCGAATACTGTTTCTGGACGTGAGACACTGCTGGAGCGGCTGGCAGGATATGTTGCGGACATTCGCAGCGAGCGTGCCGCGAGACGCGAGATGCACAACCGTATGAACCGTGTATTTGCGGACGCACATCGTCAGGCGATCTGATTCCAGTGCCATAAACATACAGGATAAGAGAAAAGAAGAGAAAAGAGAAAAATGGCAGCCCGGCAGGATCAAATTCCTGCCGGGCTGCCATTTTAGCAGAAGAGAGCGCAAAAAGACCTGGACCTCCAAGAGGAGAGCCCAGGTCTTTTTGATAATCTCTTACAGTTTAGCGAGAACTTCGTTTTCAAAGAAAGATTTAGCGGTGTCAGGGCTGACAGAAAAGAGCTGGTCATCGATGGTAACACAAACGCCTTTTTCGCAGTTGCCAGTGCAAAAGGTACCAGCGAGTTCGACCTTATCAGCGACATTATTTTCAGTGATGAGGTTCTGAAGCTGGTCGATAACAGACTTAGAACCTTTAACGTGGCAGGAACTGCCGATGCAGACGGTGACTTTCATGGAAAATTTCCTCCTTATTTCTTGCTGTCAGCGATCTCGTCGAGTTTTTTATTGCGGAAGTAGAGAACAATATCGGTGGTAACGAAAATGATGTTCGGCCAATACATCCAGAACGCAAGGTTGAAACTTTGCAGCATGAACTTAGAGAGGATGCCGCAGACATAGCCCAGTGCGATGAAGATGGTAAAGGTAACACTGCTTCCTTTTGCCGTTCTGGACTTATAGGAACGGTAGACCTTCAGCGGCCAGGAGATGCCGAAAGAAAGGATCATCAAAAATTCAAGTATTTCGGGGACAGACATTCAAATTTCTCCTCACAATATGTTATTTTCATATGCGCACTCCAGGACAGGCCCTGTTTGGCAGAGCCTGTCCTGAAAACAGGAACAAATTATTTAACGCGTCTGTAGTCAGGCAGCAGTTTGGGGGAAACGATATCGGAATGGATACCAGCTTCTTCCATTTCCTTGACATAAGCTTTAACGTGGTCAAGGGTGAGCGTGCCAACAGTCGTTTCTTTTGCTTTAGCGGAAGCAGTCTTACCGGCGTTACGGCCGAAGACGATGATATCCAGCAGGGAGTTGCCCATCAGACGGTTGCGGCCGTGGATACCGCCGACAGCCTCACCAGCGACATAGAGGTTTTCGACGCAGCTCTGACCATCGGTAGAGATGTCGATACCGCCGTTCTGGTAGTGCAGGGTGGGGTAAACGAGGATGGGTTCTTTACGGATATCGATGTCGTATTTCGCGAACATGCGCATCATAGCGGGGATGCGTTTTTCGATGGTACCTTCGCCGCCCTTGATTTCGATCATCGGGGTATCCAGCCATACGCCTACGCCTTCGGGAGTATGAACGCCGTTGCCGCGGTCGGAGCACTCACGGATGATGGAAGCAGCGGATACGTCACGGGTTTCCAGCGGGTTCATGAAAGCTTCACCGTTGACGTTGATCAGCATAGCGCCGAGGGAGCGGACCTTTTCGGTGACGAGAGCGCCGAAGATCTGTTCCGGGAAAGCAGCGCCGGTCGGATGGTACTGGAGGGTATCAGGGTAGAGCAGTTTTGCACCAGCTCTGTAGCCCAGAACCAGACCGTCAGCGGTAGCGCCGTAGTGGTTGGAGGTGGGGAAGCCCTGGTAGTGCATTCTGCCAGCGCCGCCGGTAGCGATGATGACGGTCTTTGCACGGGCGATCAGGATTTCATTGGTTTCCATGTTCATCAGGACAGCGCCTGCTGCATGGCCCTTGTCGTCCTTAATCAGCTCGATAGCAGCGGTAAAGTCGACGACCGGGATACCGCGGTTGAGGACCTCATCACGGAGGGTTCTCATGATTTCAGCGCCGGAGTAGTCCTTAGCAGCGTGCATTCTCTTTCTGGAGGTACCGCCGCCGTGGGTGGTGATCATGGTGCCGTCGGGTTCCTTATCGAACTCAACGCCCAGGTCATTCAGCCACTGGATTGCTTCGGGAGCCTCGGTAACCAGCTTATAGACCAGTTCCTTTTTCGCAGCGAAATGTCCGCCGCCGAAAGCGTCGAGGAAGTGCTGAGCAGGGGAGTCACCGGGTTTATCAGCAGCCTGGATACCGCCCTCAGCCATCATGGTGTTGGCGTCGCCCATTCTCAGCTTGGTGACGATCATGGTTTTTGCACCGTTGTTGTCTGCCTCGATTGCAGCGGAAGCACCGGCTCCGCCGCCGCCGATGATCAGGACATCGACATCGTAGTCAGGGTTGGAGAGGTCGACCTCATCGGGGTTGATGCGGGGGTTCGCCTGGAGGATAGCAGCCAGTTCCAGCGGGACCTTGTCGCCCTTATTGGGGCCGACGGAAAGGTTGGTGAACTCGCCTTCCTTGTAGTCAGGGTGATAGGTTTTGAGGAGGACATCCTTCTCTTCAGCGGTCATACGTCTGGGATCAAGAGTAACGTTAACAGCTCTTGCAGCCTCGACCTTTTTCATCGATTCAAGCATTTCCTTGGTATACATCTGTGATCCCTCCTTATTTCTCGATAACTCTGGTGTTGTAGAGTTCCTTGATTTCTTCAAGGGGTTTCTGCATCAGGTTCTGAATCATTTCCTCAAGCTTGCCTTCGTTGATTTCCTCAACGCGCTGAGCCAGGTGCTCACTCTTGGGAGCGAGGTACTTACCATTGAGACGTCTGGCCAGCATAGCGACCTGGGGATGGGAGATACCAGCAGGGCATCTGGAGGAGCAGACGCCGCACATAACGCAGTCGAAGGACTCTTCAGCACATTTTTCGAATTCGCCTCTCTGAGCGTAAGCG
The DNA here is from genome assembly GCA_944386805.1 of uncultured Clostridia bacterium. Classification (GTDB taxonomy): domain Bacteria; phylum Bacillota; class Clostridia; order Oscillospirales; family Ruminococcaceae; genus Faecivivens. Next base: position 4,974 of record CALXCO010000022.1, on the reverse strand, counting down.
ATGTACTGCATGACATTCAGACCCTGTGTGCAAGCCTTGGTGCAGGCGTTGCATCCGATGCAGGAGTAGATTTCGGGGTACAGCTGCATCATGATCTGCTGAGTGGGTTTTACCTTTTCGATGTCATAAACCTGTTTAACGACGGGGAAGAAGGGGAGGGACGCCACATACATGTTATCCTCGACCTTGGTCTGGCAAGCGAGGCAGGCTTTCAGTTCAGGGTCGCCCTTGATGCGGTAGATGGTTGCGCAGGCGCCGCAGAAGCCGTTACGGCAGCCGCAGCCGCGGATCAGCTGATAGCCTGCGTATTCATAAGCTTTCATAATGGTCAGGTTAGAGGGCACTTCATACATTTTGCCCATCAGATAAACATGAACCATATCTTCCATTTTCAACACGCTCCTTGCTTAATACTCGTTGGGAAGTTCGTCCATTTGGTCAAAGCGGAAAACCGGGCCGTCCTTGCAGACGTACTTATTGCCGATGTTGCAGCGGCCGCATTTGCCGATACCGCACTTCATCCGCAGCTCAAATGTGGTATAAACCTGTGTTTCCTTAAAGCCGAGCTCCTTGAGTCCAGCCAGCGAGAACTTAATCATGACAGGCGGGCCGCACATGATAACGGTCTTGGAGGTATCGGGGTTGAGCTCTTTGACATAGTTGGGGACGAAGCCGACATGACCGTCCCAACCTTCCTGTTCACGGTCGATGGTCAGGTTGACGATCATATTGGGGTCGTTTTCCCATTCATCGATAATTTCCTTGTATTTAACGAGGTCGTCCTTGGAACGGGAACCGTAAATTACCTGGATGCTGCCGTATTTTTCATGATTGTCACGGCAGTAGTTGATAACCGAGCGGACAGGAGCGAGGCCGATACCGCCGGCGATGACCAGCAGGTCTTTGCCGAGGAAATCGGTATCGACGGGGAATCCATTGCCGTAAGGGCCACGGATGGTAATCTGCTGACCGGGTTCCATTGCATGCAGCCAGCTGGTGACGCAGCCGCACTTTTTAATGGAGAACTCCATATATTCCTTATTGGTGGGGGAGGAGGTGATGGAAAACATACCTTCGCCGACGCCAGGGACCGACAGCATAGCGCACTGACCGGGTTTATGTTCAAATACCTTCTTGCCGTCGAGGCCGACGACCTGGAAGGTTTTGACATCGGGGGTTTCCTGGGTGATTTTGGTAACCACGCCGATTTTCGGGATTAAAGCCTCAGTATTCATATCACAGATCTCCTTCCAGCGATTTTGCGACCTTGACGATATTCATCGAGATCGGGCACTTGGAGAGGCAGCGGCCGCAGCCGACGCATCCGTATTCGCCATTGTTATTGGCGGGGAAGTAGACCAGCTTGTGCATGAAGCGCTGACGGAAGCGTTCCTTCTGAGTGAGACGGGGCTGACCGCCGGCCATCAGCGTGAAGTCGGAGTACATGCAGGAGTCCCAGCAGCGGAATCTCTGGATACCATGACCGGTATCGTAGTCGCGGATATCATAGCACTGGCAGGTCGGGCAGACGAAGGTGCAGGTACCGCATCCGAGGCAGGCTTCCGAGAGGCTTGCCCACTTTTCGGAGTTGAAGGCCTTGAGCAGGACATCGCCGCCGAATTTTTCGGTAGAGAAGTTAGCAAGCGGGAGTTTGCCGAGGATTTCGCGGGTAGCGGCCTTCTGAGCCTCAACGGCGGAATCATCAGATTCTTCCAGCATCGGGCGGATTTTCTCGATCAGAGCCTCGCCCTTTTCGGTGTTGGCCTTGATGTAGAGGGCATCCTCGGTTTTCCAGCAGACTGCATCGCCTTCCGGTTCAGCTGCATCAATGCCAAAGGTATGGCAGAAGCAGGTTTCGGAGGGACGGGTGCAAGCCATCGATACGATCGTGCCATGTTTGCGGCGGTTTTCGTAATAGGTGTCGATGGGGTCGACCAGGAAGACCTTGTCGAGGATGGAGAAGCTTCTGACATCGCAGCCACGGACCCCAAAGACAACGAAGTCTTCCTGTTCGGTACGGGGGTCGATGATTTCGATGGTCTTGCCGCTCACCTTAAAGTTGACGAGGTTTTCGGTCTGAGGGAAGAAGAAGTCCTTTGCACTTCTGACGGTATTGAGGGCTTCGGTCATCTGCATACCGGTCTGGTAGCGCATATACTGCGGCTGGCCAGCCTTGTCAGCGGGGATATAGAGAGCCTCTTTTTCAGCGATTGCGTCAAACAGGCTGCCAAGCTTGTCAAGGGAAATTTTCAGCATTTATTTTCCCTCCCTGTGGTAAACGATACTGGGTTCAACGTCGTCCTGGGTGTAGTTGGTCAGGGGAGCGCGGGTTCCGACCTCAGCGCCAGCCTGGTAGTCACCATACAGTTCGTCGATATCCTTGATAAATTTACGGTTGAGCAGGTGAAGCGGGATGTTCTGCGGGCATACACGCGAGCATTCGCCGCAGTCGGTACAACGGCCGGCGACATGGAACGCGCGGATGATATGGAACATATTCTCTTCAAACGAATCAGCAGCAGCCTTCTGTGCGATACCGGATTTAGGGTTATCGAAGACGCACTGTTCACAGGTACATGCAGGACATACATTGCGGCAGGCATTGCAGCGGATGCACTTGGAGAGCTGGCCGCGCCAGAATGCGAACCGTTCATCGGGGGTCATTGCTTCGAGTTTGGCGACCATATCAAAGCGATGGGAGTCGAGGACTTCGCCGTCCTCACCGATCAGTTCGTCATAAGCGACGTGTTTTTTGCTCTTGCAGGTCTTGCATCTTTCTTCGAGGGCGTCAGCCTTCGCGATGGTGGTCTGACCGTAGACAGTGTCGACGATGAAGTTATCGCCATCTTCGCTGATGCCGGTGATACCGGAGATACCCTTGGATTTCAGCATTTCGCCGCTGGTCTTGCCCTCGCAGGGGATACCGACGACATAGACTTTTTCCCGGTCGATGCGGTGTTCAGTCAGCAGCTGGTTGAAGGAATAGGTATCGCAGGGTTTCAGAAAGACGAGGATTTTACCCTCTTTAAGGGTTTCCTTGACGAGGTATTTGGACAGGTTGTTGCCGCAAAAGCCGTTGTATACAAAACCTTCGTCCAGTTCCTCTTCAGTTTCAAAGACAGCGGGCGTAATGTCATAGACAAATTCGCCAGCCTGCCAGCCAAGGACGCGGTTTACAGTACCGTCGCGCAGGAGTTCTTTTGCGCGATTGATCATCATTCCTTGCATCTGAGGTCCTCCAATCTCTTATTCTCGCCGAGGGCGGTAACCGTGGCGACGAAGTCGTTCATGGTTGCGGCGAACTTGGCGCCTTCAGCAGCGGAGACCCATTCGACGCGGGTGCGTTCCTTTTCAATGCCGAGGAAGTCGAGCATTGAGAAGAGGAGGGTCATTCTTCTTCTTGCGTAGTAGTTGCCGGTGGTATAGTGGCAGTCGCCGGGGTGGCATCCACAGAGGATAACGCCGTCAGCGCCTCTCTGGAAAGCGCGGAGGATGAACATCGGGTTAACTCTGCAAGAGCAGGGAACGCGGATGATCTTAACGTCGGCCGGGTAGGTCAGACGGTTGGTACCGGCCAGGTCGGCGCCCGCATAGGAACACCAGTTGCAGCAGAACGCCACAATTTTAGGTTTAAACGCTTTTACTTCATTTGGCATATTGCATCTACCTCCGCCATAATCTGGCTGTTCGAGAAGCCCTTCAGATCCATAGCACCGGAGGGGCAGGCGACCGTGCAGGCGCCGCAGCCCTGGCAGACAGCCGGGTTAACGGAAGCGACACGGCGGACTCTGGTCGTCCGGTCGGGCATACGGAATTCTTTTTCAACATAGGTGATCGCACCATACGGGCAAACTTTTTCACAGCTGGAGCAGCCGTTGCACATCATTTCATTAGACTGTGCGACGCAGGGGTTGGTGGTCAGCTTATCCTTAACCAGCAGACCGATGACCTTAGCTGCGGCAGCACTTGCCTGGGAGACGGTATCGGGGATATCCTTCGGACCCTGGCATGCGCCGGAGAGGAAGATGCCGGCGGTCGGGCTTTCGACCGGGCGGAGCTTAGCATGAGCTTCGGTGAAGAAGTCGTTGGTATCCATACTTGCAGTCAGCATGGTAGCAAGAGGTCTTGCAGACTTGTCGGGTTCGATAGCAGCGGCGAGGACAACCAGGTCAGCCTCGATATGCAGCTGTTCATTTGCCAGCAGGTCGGAAGCCTGGACCATGATCTTACCGTCGGCTCTGGGCGCGACCTTACCGACCATACCCTTGATATAATGGACGCCATACTGTTCAACCGCACGGCGATAAAACTCATCGTAGTTTTTGCCGGGGCTGCGGACGTCGATGTAGAAGACATAGACATCGGTATCGGGATATTTCTCACGGGTCAGCATTGCGTGCTTGGCGGTATACATGCAGCAGATCTTGGAGCAGTAGGGCTTACCGCAGCCGGAGGTATCACGGGAGCCGACGCACTGTACAAAGACGATGGTATGCGGATGTTTGCCGTCGGACGGACGGAGCAGGGTACCGGAGGTAGGACCGGCAGCGTTGGTCAGACGTTCGAATTCCAGCGAGGTGATAACGTCCTTGGAGAGGGAGTAGCCGAACTCGTCGAACTTATCCAGTTTGATCGGGTTATAGCCGGTCGCAACGACGATTGCGCCGTATCTTTCCTCGATGATCTGGTCCTGCTGCTTATAGTCGATAGCGCCAGCGCCGCAGACTTTCGCGCACAGACCGCACTTGCCGTTCTTGAGCATATTGCAGTAGTTGGGGTCGATAGTCGCGACCTTCGGAACTGCCTGTGCGAACGGGATGTAGATAGCACGACGGTTGTCCATGCCGAGGTTAAACTCGTTGGGGACATTCTTCATCGGGCACTTGGTGGTGCATTCGCCGCATCCGGTGCACTTGTTTTCATCGACATAACGGGCTTTCTTATTGATCTTGACGGTGAAGTTACCGACGAAGC
>CALXCO010000021.1 GCA_944386805.1 uncultured Clostridia bacterium | reverse complement strand
GTCTCTCCTCACCGCCGGCACTCTCATCCGGAATCAGCGTCGCGGTCGACTCGAATTCCCAGTGGAAATAAACCCCACGGGACGCAGGGCTTCTGGAGAACTTGTCTTCAATCCGCTTGGCGACAATCTGGCAGTTCTCGCGGTTGATGCCGATCAGCAGCATCAAAAACTGACATGGTCCATAGCGGGTGTACAGATCTCCCCGCCGTAACGATTCCTTAACCGCACGGTTCGCGGCCGCGGCAGCGTCCTGAAGCCTGCCGCCGGCTGCCAGCGGTGCGCCGTGCGAATCCACCAGCGTACACAGCGCCAGAAATGCCGACTGGCCATTGCGCTGTACATACCGCGAGATCAGCCGCGCCGTATCGATAAAGGCAACGTAGCTGCAATTGTAGGCGCCTGCGCTGGAATCATGGTCTTCCATATCGGCACGGATATCGGAGAAGTTGGTGATCGGCATATCGATTTCGCTGACCAGAATCTGGTGCAGTCTGGACAGCTCATCCGACGGCACAATCCCCAGATCATCCATCATACGGGTCGTGACCTCTTCATACAGTGCCATCGCTTCCCGGTACATCTTGCGATTAATCAGGCTGCGCAGCTGCATTGCGCGGATTTTTTCCTCATACGGGAAAAAGTCCGCGGCACGGCGGAGGATACTGTCTTCCATCTCGAAATTATCCGATTCACAGCAGAAGCTGTCCACAAACTCGACCGCGTCCAGATACCGCTGTCTGCAATCGGTGTCGATCACCTCGACCCACTTTTCTCCCCGCAGTCCGGGCAGGAACTCTCCCTGATACAAATCCAGTGCCGCCGTCATCAGTGCGATTCGGTCTTCGCGCGGAAGGTCGGTCCGTGCCGCATGGTCGAGCAGTCTGCGGAATTCATCCACATCCAGTTCCAGCGGAACATCCGGGTTCCAGCTGTAGCAGCCCTTGCGGTGCAGGATAAACTTGCTTCCGGGCAGACCGGATTTTTCAAGCATCTGCCGCAGCCGGAAGATATTGACTTTCAGGTTGTTCAGCGGGTCGCTGACTTCCCCATCGTCATACAGGATATCCACCAGCGTACTTTTTTCAAACGACTTGCCCTGATTAACCGTCAGGAACTGCAAAAGATGCGCAGTCTTTGTCGACTGGCTTTTTTCCAGACGGTACACTTCCCCATCGAATGTAATTTCAAACTTTCCGAAGGTCTGAATTCGGATCTGCTCCATACGAACCTTCCTTTCCCCACATATAATTTAAACTTCAGGAAAACAGTTATTTTCTCTTTAAATTAATTATAACATAAAAGAATTCTTTTGTCTTCATCTTCGCTGCATATTTGGACAGTTTTGTATATTTGCATAAATCATTTACCGGCTCTGCAACCCCCTTACGCCCATTTTACTATATTCACCAGTTTTTATCACATCATTTGCCTATTATCCAACAGAATGTGATGATAATTTGGAAATATTTCCAAAAAGTATACGCATTTTTGGGACAGTCTCGTTATGAATAACAAGCGCGTTTTACCTTATCAGAAGCCTGCTTTTTGTACCGGTATTTTACACAGGTATAACGATTGTACGATTTATGCGCTCCGCTGCCGAACAGGCGATTAATTTTTTCCCCGGTTCCGCCGGATATCTTTTCCACATTAAAAAGTAACAATTCGCTCTCTTTAACTATATATACTCAATAAATTATGTATATTCTATCAATCGTTTCAAATAATTACAAAATCCCCGCTCTGCAAAATGCAGAACGGGGATTAAATCACGATTCAATAAATATCAGCCGTTGGATTTGTCAGCGGTGAGCTTCGCGCATTTTTCAATAAACGCATCCAGGCTCATCGTCTCCTGGCTGCCATCGCGGGCACGAACCGAAACCTCGCCGGTTTCGGCCTCTTTGTCGCCCAGTACCATCATAAACGGTACCTTCTCCATCTGTGCGGCACGAATCTTGAAGCCGATCTTCTCGGAACGTTCGTCCAGCTCGGTTCTGATGCCGGCATCTTCCAATGCCTCACGAACCTTGCCTGCATACTCCAGATACTTCTCGGAAATCGGGAGAATCTTGACCTGAACCGGTGCCAGCCAGAACGGGAATGCACCTGCGAAATGCTCGATCAGGATACCGATAAACCGTTCGACCGAACCAAAGACAACGCGGTGAATCATAATCGGACGATGTTTCTCGCCGTCGGCGCCCATGTAGGTCAGGTCAAACCGCTGCGGCAGCTGGAAGTCCAGCTGGATGGTGCCGCACTGCCAGGTACGTCCAATCGAGTCGGTCAGATGGAAGTCGATCTTCGGGCCATAGAATGCACCGTCGCCCTCGTTGACGACGTAAGGGAGTTTCAGCTCGTCCAGCGCAGAACGCAGGCCGTTGGTTGCTGCTTCCCAGTCCTCGTCACTGCCCATCGAATCCTCCGGACGGGTGGACAGCTCGACATGGTACTTGAAGCCGAACAGCGAATAGACCTGGTCAATCAGCGCGACGACGCCTTTGATTTCGTCCTTAATCTGGTCCTGGGTCATGAAGATATGCGCATCATCCTGGGTAAAGCAGCGGACACGCATCAGGCCGTGCAGCTGGCCGGACTTCTCATGACGATGAACCAGGCCCAGCTCGCCGACACGCATCGGCAGGTCACGGTAGGAACGCGGCTCGGACGCATAAACCAGTACGCCGCCAGGGCAGTTCATCGGTTTGATTGCGTAATCTTCGCCGTCGATGACGGTGGTATACATATTATCCTTGTAGTGGTCCCAGTGACCGGAGGTCTCCCACAGGCTGCGGTTGAGGATAATCGGGGTGGAAACCTCGACATAACCGGCCTTCTTGTGAATCTGGCGCCAGTAGTCCAGCAGGGTGTTCTTCAGGGTCATGCCTTTGGGCAGGAAGAACGGGAAGCCAGGGCCTGCTTCGTGCATCATGAACAGGCCGAGTTCACGTCCCAGACGGCGATGGTCACGCTTTTTCGCCTCTTCCATCATCGTGATGTAGGCGTCCAGCTCTTCTTTCTTATTAAATGCGGTCGCGTAGATACGGGTCAGCATCTTGTTCTTTTCGCTGCCGCGCCAGTATGCGCCTGCAATGCTCATCAGCTTGAATGCCTTGCCGACTTCCTTGGTGTTCATCAGGTGCGGACCGGCGCAGAGGTCGGTAAAATCGCCCTGTTTATAAAAGCTGATGACGGCGTCTTCCGGCAGGTCCTGAATCAGCTCGACCTTGTAAGGCTCGCCCTTTTCCTGCATCAGTGCAATTGCTTCGGCGCGCGGCAGCTCAAAACGTTCGAGCGGCAGTGCTTCCTTGATGATCTTCTTCATCTCCGCTTCGATCTTGGGGAGGTCGTCCGCGGTGATGGGGGTCTCAGGGTCTACGTCGTAGTAGAAGCCGTCCGCAATCGACGGACCGATTGCCAGTTTGACTTCCGGCCAGAGGCGTTTGATTGCCTGTGCCATGACATGGGAAGCGGTATGACGCAGGGTCGACAGGCCTTCCTCGTCTTTAGCGGTCAGGATGTTGAGGGTGCAGTCATGGTCGATGACGGTGCGCAGGTCGACCGGCTTGCCGTCGACCTCTGCGACAGCAGCGACACGGGCAAGCCCGGCACTGATATCCTGTGCAATTTCGATAGCGGAAAGAGCGTTCTCGTATTCTTTTACAGAACCATCTTTCAGGGTTACTTTGATCATTGTGAACCATCCTTTCATTGATTGTACGGGATGAAGTTTTTGCAAATAAAAACGCTCCACCCCAGAAATACACTGGGATGAAGCGGTAAAGCTCCACGGTTCCACCCGGATTACAGTTTTGCTTCGCAAAACGTCACTCATTTACAGCAATAACGGCCTGTACCCGTCGCAGTTCACTGCGCCCTCCGGGGTGGTACATCTTCCAAAGATACCTGAAAGCACTTTCAGCCGGTGGTGCTTTTCTCTTGACCGATCTTTCATGTGGAATCTGCGTCCCCATCTGCGGTTTGTACCATCATGATAGCACCTGCGATGCCGCTTGTCAAGGGTAAAATTCAATTTTTCTGTCAATTACTGTCCGCCAGCACCATATATTCCGCATACCACTCTTCGACGAACTCGACCAGAGGTTCTGCCATCGCATAATTGGCATAATCAGCGCTGATTTCGGATTCTGCCCGCTCATTAAACGGTACCCGCATTGTTTCCACGAACCGAGTCAGCTCTTCCGGTGTAAAGGACGCAGATTTCACTGCCTCGGCAGGGGCATTGTACAGCATCCAGAATCCGGAATACACTTCACCATCCTCCGCCGCGACAAATGCACTTTCCTTTGCACAAAAAGTGGAATTGCGCAGATATTCATCATCCGAAAAGAGGGCATCGACCATTGATTCACGCATACTGCAAACAGCAACATGACCGGTCTGACACCGTTCTCTCCATTCGGTATCCGGAATAATATTGTCACCATACATTTTTCCAAACTCTTCACGGGAAATATCAAAAAACCGAATCACTTCATACAGTGTCTGCTGGTATTCCCTGCCGTCCTGGTACCAAAGCATTTCATATTTCTGCCATTCGGGATATCTCTCGGAAGTGCGCATATATTCGTACAAATCATCGTCAAACTGAATATATGGCATAATCCACTGTATACTGTAGGGCATTTCCAGACCAGCCTTTTCTTCCTCTGGCCAGTCATCAAACAGGGCAAAATATCGGCTGATTCCCACAAGAATACCGTTACTGTCCTTTTCAATAATGGCCTCATCCACCGGAATGAGATTTGGAATATAATCATGCGCAACCTGCTCTGTAGTATCAGATGACTGCGCCTGGCTGTCAGTGTCACTGCTCTGAACGTTGGACACTTCCGGCACAGAGGATTCAACAGAAGTATTCGATTGAACTGGCTCCGATAAGCGACTTTCTTCGGACGGATGAGATGTACAGGCTGTGAGTAGCAGGGCTGCAAACAGAATCAACGCTTTTTTCATGCGAATCACTCCTATTCAACAGTCGGTGTGTTTCAGTCTTGTAACAAAATCTTTTATTTATGTAATAATGATAACATGCCGGCTGCTGCCTGTCCAGAAGAAAATATCAACTTTCTTTAAAGTTCCAATTTTGAAGACAGGATATCCGGAAATTAGACAAATTTCCGATGTTCGGATATAATAGAAGCAGTATTTCAACGTAGGGGGTCATCCATATCGACATTTCAGCTTATCTCGCCGGCAAGGGCGTCTCTCTCACCGAACAGCAGCGTCAGGGTCTTTCCCTTTCGGAAAACCCGATGCTGCTGCTTGCCGTGCCCGGCTCCGGTAAGACGACGGTGCTGGTCGCGCGGGTCGCAGCACAGATCTTGAGCGGCATACCTGCCGCGAAAATCCTCAACCTTACCTTCTCGCGGGAATCGGCGCGGGATATGGGGGTACGGTTCGCCAGACTCTTCCCGGAAATGGAACTTCCCCGCTTTTCTACCATCCACAGCTTATGTTATTCGGTCCTGTCCAGCTATGCCGCCCACAATGGCCGGATTGTCCCGACGCTGACCGGTTCGGACGGTGCGCCGACCTCTGCCCAGCTGCTGAGGGAGGCAATGAACCGGGTCAAAAACCGTGATGTCGGATTTGCTGACGATGAGGATATCGCCGATACCCTCGCCGCAATCGGGCTGTGCAAAAACCGGATGCTCTCCCGGAAGGAAAGGGGCGATGTCCCTTCCGCAATCAGCGGACTGCCGGAGCTGTATGACGCATATGAAGCGGTCAAAAGCGAAAAAGGGCTGATGGATTATGACGATATTCTGCTGTATGCGCTGACCTTCCTCCGAAAACTGCCGGATATCCTCGTACGCTTCCGTTCGCGGTATACCCATATCAATGTCGACGAAGCGCAGGATATCTCCAAAGTCCAGCTGGAAATTATCCGCCTGTTATCGCCGCAGGGCAGGCGGCTGTTTATGGTCGGCGATGAGGACCAGTCGATTTATGGGTTCCGCGGCGCTTACCCGGAAGGGATTCTTTCCTTTGAAAAGATGTTTCCCGGCGGGCAGGTCTGCCGGATGGAAGATAACTTCCGCACCCGTCCGGAAATCCTCGTCCAGTGTGACCAGTTTATCCGTCAGAACCGGGAACGGTATGAAAAATCCATCCGTCCGGCCAGAGACAGCCGTCCCGGTTCGATCATCCCCTTCCGCCCATCCACCCCAGAACGGGCAATGGAACGGATTTTGCAGGCGGTGAAGGCATTGCAGCCGGGCGAACACCTCGGCATCCTCTACCGGAACAACCTCTCTGCCTTTCCGGTCACCGACCTGCTGCGGTCGGCAGAAGTCCCGTTTACCGTCACTTCCTCTCCGGCAAGGCTGATTCGTTATCATATCCGGGTCGTGATGGATATTATGATGCTGGCGGAACATCCCACCGACCGCAGACGTTTTGCCGCAATCGGGAAATCTGACCTCGACGATGAGGTCCGCAGTGAGCTGCTTTCATTCGACGGCGTACAGGATTATCCGCTGCTGCTCTCCCTCACTGAGGATGAAAAAAGCAGGAAGCTCGGTAAAATATTGCGGGAAATGCGCGGCAAATCCCCCGCCGATGCACTGTCATTGATCTGCCGTGAACTGAAGACCGGCCGATTCTACCTTGCAAAAGCGCTCGCAGAAGATGACGCGCCCTCTGTACTGCGCAGCGCGATTTTTCGCCAGTTCACCCGCCGTACCCGCACGATTGACCAGCTGGAAACACGGATACGTGAGCTGGAAGACTATCTGTATGACCCGCCCAACCCCAGAGGTGCACAGGTCCACCTCTCGACCATCCACTCCGCAAAAGGTCTGGAATACGATCATGTGCTGCTGCTCGACTGCTGTGAAGGGATTTTACCGGCGCGCAAGGCCCCAGGCGCTTCCCCTGAACAGGCAAGGCGGGGAATGAATGAGGAGATTCGGCTGTTCTATGTCGCGGCGACCCGTGCACGGGAAACGCTGACCCTGTTTTATCCCGCAGACAGCGACCGTGCGCTGATCCCCTCCCGGTTTCTGTCCGCCTTCCTCGCTCCGCCTGACAACCCGAAAAAAGGGGCGCCGCTCGACCGCTTCCTGCTGGGTGACAGGGTTATGCACCGCCAGTTCGGAAGCGGGTTGGTTGCCCAAGTCAACGAGGATGTCCTGACCATCTCGTTCGACAACGGTAAAACACGCCAGTTCTCCGCCAGACTGTGCGTCCAGAAAAACCTGCTCACCCATATCGACGATGGGCATGATGCGAACCATTCCGGCTGAAACAGCCGGATTTTTGGTCCGTCTGGACAGCCAGGCTGCATTTCCCGTGATTTTCACCAGTTCAGGATGATTTCGTGCAAAATTGTTTGGAAGGTATTGTTTTGCAGGAGTTGAAAAAACAACTTGCAAAATTGCGCATTTTGGTGTATGATAAATACGCACGAAAAATTGAAGGGTGCTTTTGCGCTGAATGCACCTTTGAGACGGCCAACCGGTTTGGCCGGGAGATTGATGGAGGTTTGGCTTTTATGACGAGTTTTAAAGAAATGTCCAAGGACCAGCTGCAGCAGCAGTCGGCTGCTTTGAAAAAGGAATACGAGAACTACCAGGCTCTGGGCCTTAAACTGGATATGTCCCGCGGTAAACCCAGCCCTGAACAGCTCGACCTGTCGATGGGGATGCTGGATGTCCTCAAAAGCACCGACTCGATGATCCTCGAAAACGGTATGGACGCACGTAACTACGGCCAGCTGGAAGGCATTCCCGAAGCCCGCCGTCTGTTCGCTGAAATTATGGGCATCGATGAGGACGAGGTCTTTATCTGCGGCAACTCTTCTTTGAACATGATGTACGATACCGTCGCACGTGCGATGGTCTTCGGCTTCCCCGGCGGTGAAAAGCCCTGGGGCCAGCAGAAAAAACTCAAATTCCTCTGCCCTGTTCCCGGTTACGACCGTCACTTCGGTATCTGCGAAGTCTTCGGCATCCAGATGATCAACGTCCCGATGACCCCCGAAGGACCGGATATGACACTGGTCGAGAGCTGGGTCAACAACGACGATACCGTCAAGGGTATCTGGTGTGTTCCTCAGTACGCGAACCCCGACGGCACCACCTATTCGGATGAAACCGTCCGCCGTTTTGCCAACCTCAAGCCCGCTGCCGGTGACTTCAGAATCTTCTGGGACAACGCTTACTGTGTCCACCACCTGACCGACGATCATCCCCATCTGCTCAACCTGATGGATGAATGCAAAAAGGTCGGCAGTGAAGATATGGTCGTCATGTTCTGCTCGACCTCCAAGATCTCCTTCTCCGGTGCAGGCGTCGCCGCAATCGGATGCAGCAAGACCAATATGGACCACCTGAAAGCAAAAGTCGCAATGCAGACCATCAGTTTTGATAAGCTGAACCAGCTCCGCCACGTCCGCTTCTTTAAGAATAAAGCAGGTGTTGAAGCGCATATGCTCAAACACCGTGCGCTGCTGAAACCCCGTTTTGACGCCGTTATCCATACCTTCCATCAGGAGCTGGATGGAGCTGATATCGCCGTCTGGACCGAGCCTAAAGGCGGTTACTTTATCTCGGTCGACGTCATGGACGGCTGTGCTGCAAGAGTCATCCAGCTGTGCAAGGATGCCGGCGTTACCCTGACCGGTGCGGGATGTGCTTATCCTTACCATAAGGACCCCCGTGACCGCAATATCCGTATCGCTCCTTCCTATCCGTCGGTTGAGGAGCTGGAGAAAGCAGCGAAGATCTTCACCCTCTGCTGCAAACTGGCTGCAACCGAAAAGCTGCTGGGCGCAAACTGATTCCTGAATCACACCTACCTCCATATACACACGAAAAACCTCCCTGCCGTACATCGGCAGAGAGGTTTTTTGCTGTCCGGTGATCAATTGGATTGAGGGTCCCGGCTGTTGAACCCCTCGCGGAGATAATCCATCGCCTGCTGTGTATGCAGGGTGACGGTCTCCATATTCCAGTGCTGCTGCTCATCCTCGGCCGCTTCCGGGTTCCAGCCGTCATAATAATCGGTGCCGAGATAGTTCGGGTGGAAGTCGGTGAATCGGGTAAAATATACGCCCAGTCCGTCAAACAGATATTCAAGCGACTGCTCACGGGGTGTGACATGATATTTCTGATACTTCTCCTGGCTTTGGGGGTAGGTGCTATAATAGCAATCGGAAAAGGCCAGCAGCTTCGGGACGATCTCCTCCGGGTGACCGGCGGACAGTTCTGCACCGCAAAGCATGACCGGGATTTTCTGCTCCCGCGTCTCGTCCAGGCAGATCATGATTTCGGTCAACTGTCCCTCCCGGAAAGCCAGCCGGAAAATCCAGTTCGGGTATCCATTCCAGCAGTAGTCCTCCTGTGCAGGGATATCATCAAACGGCTCGGACACCCACTGCGGTTTTCCGAGAATCTGTTCGACCTCGTCATGGGTCATCCCCAGCCGCAGCTGGTTGACGCCGACATTCGGATAAATGACGATTGTCGGTGTTTCGCCGGTCACGGAAGATCTGCCATTTTTGCTGGCAGACGCAGGCTTTCCCGGCTGGACTTCCATATGATTTCGCATATCGTCCCAGGCATTGTGCTTTTGGTTGAATGTGATGATATCCTCAACGGTAACTGAACGTCCAGTTCCCTCCAGTGCCTGATTGACACGTTTGGCTATTTCCTGCGCACGCTCAATATCATTATTCATTTCTGTCATCTCCCCACGGTCAACCGGAATCAACTTTCTTATTATTATAGCATATTAAATACAGCTGCGTCAATGAATTTGCATACAAATATACAGCGTCCCCATTGTACAGAATCACCGCCGAAATATCCGATACAATCCCGCCAAACGATTGCAATATAAAGGAAAATGTGATAAAATATAAAGAAACATCCGCCTTTTTTATGGATAAGGCCCGTGATGAAAACCGCCCTGCGGCGACAGAAAGGAAAACGTTTATGCGGAATACTTACGAAAGCCCCTTCGGCGCACGTTATGCGTCCAAGGAAATGCAGTACCTTTTCTCTCAGGATAAAAAATTCAAGACCTGGCGTCTGTTGTGGATTGCACTGGCCAAGGCTGAACATCAGCTCGGCCTCCCGATTACACAGGAACAGATCGATGAACTGGTTGCCCATAAAGACGATATCAACTACGAAGAAGCCGAAGCACGTGAAAAAGTCGTCCGTCATGACGTCATGAGCCATGTCTATGCCTACGGCCTCCAGTGCCCCAAGGCAAAGGGTATCATCCATCTGGGCGCAACCTCCTGCTATGTCGGCGACAATACCGATATCGTCATCATGCGGGACGCACTGCAGGTCGTCAGAAGAAAGGTTATCAACGTTCTGAACAACCTGGCTAAATTCGCCGATCAGTATAAGAATCTCCCCTGCCTCGCTTATACCCACCTTCAGCCCGCTCAGCTGACCACCGTCGGCAAGCGTGCGACCCTGTGGATGAACGAGCTGCTGTACGATCTGGACGAAATCGAATACCGGATTAAAAACCTCAAGCTCCTCGGCTCCAAGGGTACCACCGGTACACAGGCTTCGTTTATGGAGCTGTTCGAGGGCGATACCGACAAGATCAAAAAGATGGACGAAATTATCTGCGCTGAGATGGGATTTGACGGCGTGGTTCCGGTCTCCGGTCAGACCTATTCCCGTAAAATCGACGCCGCGATCCTCGCAACCCTCGCCGGTGTCGCTGAGTCCGCTTCCAAGTTCGCAACCGACCTGCGTCTCTTGCAGAACTTTAAAGAAATGGAAGAGCCTTTCGAGAAAAACCAGATCGGCTCCTCTGCAATGCCCTACAAGCGCAACCCGATGCGCAGTGAGAGAATCTGCTCGCTGGCAAGATACGTCATCGTCGATATGATGAACCCCGCGTTCACGACCGCTACCCAGTGGTTTGAACGGACGCTGGACGACTCTGCAAACAAGCGTATCGCCGTTGCAGAATCCTTCCTCGCAGTCGACGGTATCCTCGATATCATGCTCAATGTCACCGCTGAGCTGGTCGTTTACCCGAAGGTCATCACCGCGCGTGTCATGAGAGAACTCCCCTTCATGGCAACCGAAAACATCATGATGCAGGCTGTCAAGAAGGGCGGCGACCGCCAGCAGCTGCATGAAAAACTGCGCGTCCATTCTCAGGCCGCAGCCAGAGTCGTCAAGGAAGAGGGCGGCGAAAATGACCTGATCGACCGTGTCTGCGCTGACCCGTCGTTCGGCCTGACTAAGGAGGAAATCCTCGCCGAAATGCAGCCGATTAACTTCGTCGGCCGTGCGCCTCAGCAGGTGGACGAGTTCCTTGCAAACCTGATTAAGCCGATTTTGCAGGCAAACAGCGACCTGCTCGGTGAAACCGCTGATCTGAAAGTATAAGATGATCCTTTAATAATCTCCCCGCCGAATCGCCGCCGGGGAAACCCCAGCCGGGTGGGCTCCACCTGCCCGGCTTAAAATCGGAGGTGTTCTGTCAATGATCAAACTGACCCAACATGGTGTTTATCTGCTGCAGGGCGAAAAGATTGTTCCGGCAGATGAATATACTGCTGCCGCGTCTGCTCCCCTGTCGCCCGATATGGCCAGGGAAAATACCATCGCTTACCAGATCATGCGCGCGCATGACCATTGCGGCGGTAAAAAAATGCGGCTGAAATTTGACGCGCTGATGTCCCACGATATCACCTACGTCGGCATTATCCAGACGGCAAGAGCCAGCGGACTGAAGGAATTCCCGATTCCTTATGCGATGACCAACTGCCATAACTCACTGTGTGCGGTCGGCGGTACGATCAACGAAGACGACCATGTGTTTGGCCTGTCGGCGGCGAAAAAATACGGCGGCATTTATGTCCCGGTCAACCAGTCGGTTATCCACCAGTATGCACGTGAAGAGATGGCCGCCTGCGGCAATATGATTCTGGGGTCTGACTCCCATACCCGTTATGGTGCAATCGGCAACATGGGCGTCGGTGAAGGCGGACCCGAACTGGTCAAGCAGCTGCTCTCCAATACTTATGATATCGACGCGCCCGAAGTGGTGCTGGTCTATCTGACCGGCAAACCCCGCCACGGCGTCGGCCCGCATGACGTCGCAATCGCGCTTTGCGGTGCGGTCTTCAAACAGGGCTTTGTCACCAACCGTATCCTCGAATTTGTCGGACCCGGCATCGCCAGCCTGTCCAATGACTTCCGTCTGGGCATCGACGTCATGACGACCGAGACCGCCTGCCTGTCCTCTATCTGGGAAACCGATGAAACCACCCGCCAGTTCTATCAGCTGCATGGTCACCCCGAACGTTACCGTCAGCTGGTTCCGGGTGAGGTCGCTTATTATGACCGGATGATCGAAATCGACCTTTCGACGATTGAACCGATGATCGCGCTGCCCTTCCACCCCTCCAACGCCTATACCATCCGTGAATTGCAGGAAAATCCCTATGAGATTCTGGCGTCGGTGGAAGCCGAAGCAAAAGAAAAGTTCGGCGACAAGGTTTCGCTCCATCTGACCGACAAGATTGTCGACGGAAAAGTTATGGTCGACCAGGGCGTTATCGCCGGATGTGCCGGCGGTCTGTACGAGAACCTAGTCGAAGCTGCCGCTATCCTCGAAGGCAAGTCGACCGGCAACGGCTACTTCTCGCTCAACGTCTACCCCGCTTCGGTCCCGGTCAGCATGGCGGTCACCAGAAACGGCGTTGCGGCTGACCTGCTGGAAGCTGGCTGCATCATGAAGACCGCATTCTGCGGTCCCTGCTTCGGTGCAGGCGACGTTCCCGCCAACAATGGCCTTTCCATCCGCCATACCACCCGCAACTTCCCCAACCGTGAAGGCTCCAAGCCCGGCCAGGGTCAGCTGTCGGCGGTTGCACTGATGGACGCGCGTTCGATTGCGGCGACCGCTGCAAACGGCGGTGTGCTGACCAGTGCGGCGGATATCGATTATGAAGTGCCCAACCTGCCCTACAACTACGACCGTGATATCTATGCAAAGCGCTGCTACTATGGCTTCGGCAAGGCTGACCCGGCCGCTGAACTGCGGCTCGGCCCGAATATCACCGACTGGCCCAAATTTGACAGATTGCAGGATAACCTGCTGATTCAGCTCGCTGCTGTCATCAAGGACCCGGTCACCACGACCGATGAACTGATTCCGTCGGGTGAAACCTCCTCCTACCGTTCCAACCCGCTGAAACTTTCTGAATTTGCCCTCTCCCGCCGTGTCCCGGATTATGTCCCCCGCTCCAAGGCGATTCAGGCGGATGCTGCCGCCATGAAGGAAGGCAATCTCTCCGACAGCCTGAAGATGGCTGCAAAGGCGCTGGGACTGGACAATGACGTGCTCCAGCATACCAGCTACGGCTCCGGTGTCTTCGCCTGCCGTCCCGGCGACGGCAGCGCCAGAGAACAGGCTGCTTCCTGCCAGAGAGTGCTGGGCGGCGGTGCGAACATCGCCTACAGCTATGCGACCAAACGTTACCGCTCCAACTGCATCAACTGGGGCATCGTTCCGTTTACAATCGACGAGTCGGAACCGTTTGATTACCAGAGCGGCGATTTCCTGTATGTGGAAGGCATTTATGCCGCCATCCGCGACGGCGTCGAAACGCTGACCGGCAAGATGGTCAAGGCTGACGGCAGTGTCAAAGATATTACCCTGCATGTCAATGGACTGACCGAAGATGAAAAGACCATTATCCTCGAAGGCTGTCTGATGAACTACTATGCAGCCGGTTACGGCAAAGACTGATGAAAACACTCCATCCGGCTGTCAGGGTTACCGGACAGCCGGTCGGATAAAAAAGATATTCCGGACCCACTCGCACTGAAAAGAAGAAGGGATTGACGATTATGGCTAAAATTCAAATGAAAACCCCGCTGGTTGAAATGGACGGAGACGAGATGACCAGAGTCATCTGGAAACTTATCAAGGAAAAACTCATCAACCCGTTTGTCGACCTGAAAACTGAATATTACGACCTCGGCCTTGAGTACCGCAATGAAACCAATGACCAGGTTACCATCGACTCTGCCCTCGCAACCAAAAAATATGGGGTCGCCGTCAAGTGTGCAACCATCACCCCCAACGCTGCCCGTATGGAAGAATATAACCTCAAGGAGATGTGGAAGTCCCCCAACGCCACCATCCGTGCGATGCTGGACGGTACCGTCTTCCGTGCGCCGATTATGGTCAAGGGTCTGGTCCCCTATATCCCCACCTGGAAAAAGCCGATTACCATTGCCCGTCATGCTTATGGCGATATCTATAAGAACACCGAAATGCGTGTCCCGCAGGGCAGCCGTGCTGAGCTGGTCGTGACCGGTGCCGACGGCAGCGAAACCCGCAGCACGATTTTTGATTTCAAAAACAGCGCAGGCATTGTTCAGGGTCTGCACAACGTCGATTCCTCGATTGAATCCTTTGCCCGCGCCTGCTTTAACTACGGCCTGGACACCCATCAGGACGTCTGGTTCGCTACCAAGGACACCATCTCCAAAACTTACGACCACCATTTCAAGGATATCTTTGCGGAAATCTACGAAAAGGAATATGCCGACAAGTTCAAAGCGGCCGGTATCGAGTATTTCTACACCCTGATCGACGACGCGGTCGCCCGTGTCATCCGTTCGGAAGGCGGCTATATCTGGGCCTGCAAGAACTACGACGGCGACGTTATGTCCGACATGGTCGCAACGGCTTACGGTTCGCTCGCGATGATGACCTCGGTGCTGGTTTCCCCCGATGGCGTATATGAATATGAGGCCGCGCACGGCACCGTTCAGCGCCATTACTACAAGTACCTCAAGGGTGAACCCACCTCGACCAACTCGGTCGCGACCATCTTCGCATGGTCGGGTGCGCTGCGCAAGCGCGGCGAACTGGATAACCTGCCCGAACTGGTACGGTTTGCCGGTCTGCTGGAAAAAGCAACCATCGATACCATCGAAGACGGCGTGATGACCGGCGATTTGTATGTCACCTCTCAGCTGGAAAACAAGGTGAAAGTCGGCACCGGCGAATTTCTGACCGTTGTCGCCAACAAACTGGCAGTTCTGCTGTAAAATATCGGCTGTTGTCCTGCGGCGAATATGCAGTTCGCCGCAGGATTTTTGTTTTCTTATCGGCTATCAACAGAATTTCTGCATATTGAATTGACATTTTTGATACAGGATGATAAAATAATAACGTAAATATGTTTGTGCCGGATATGCGATACCCGCAGCGCCTGACCGCTTGCCACTTCATTTTCAGGAGGTTTTTTCCATGCCCAAAAACAACGTTTCCGCATCTGTCATCCGAAGACTGCCCAGATATTACCGCTTTCTGCGGGAACTGGCAGATGCAGGCGTTGAACGGATTTCCTCCGGCGACCTTGCGCGGAGAATGGGTCTGACCGCATCCCAAATCCGGCAGGACCTGAACTGCTTCGGCGGTTTCGGCCAGCAGGGGTATGGCTATAACGTCCGTTCGCTGCATGAAGAGGTCGGGCGGATTTTGGGACTCGGCAAACATCGAAAAGCCATCCTGATCGGCGCAGGCAACCTCGGACGGGCAATCGCACAGCATATGGATTTTACCTCCCGTGGATTTGAACTGGTCGGGATTTTTGACGCCAACCAGCAGCTGGTCGGCCGTGAAATCGCCGGTGTCCCGGTACAGAATATTCAGGCACTTTATGACTTCTGCACCCGCAAAGCCCCAACCGTCGCGATCCTCTGTATTCCAAAAGAAGCGGCGATGAAGCTGTCCCGTGAGCTGGTCGCACTTGGCATCCGCGGGTTCTGGAACTTCTCCCATTATGACCTCGCGCTGGATTACAAGGGCATCGTCGTCGAAAATGTCCACCTCGGCGACTCGCTGTCGATTCTCTGCTATCATCTCGGTGAGATGGAGCGCAATGAGGAAGAGTCTCCTGACAAATAACATCAATTGTATACGGCAAACGGCCGGAAGATGGGAACCATTCCCGCCTTCCGGCCGTTTTTTCTCTCTGTATTCAGCTGACCAGCAAAATCACGATAAATACGACAATAAGCATCAGCAGCGCCGACAGATGAAGCCACCGTTTCCAACGGCCTGTCTCGCCATATTTTCTGGACAGCAGCGCATATCCGGCACCCAGTCCCGCAAACAGCACCGCTGCAAAGATATTAAATGCAATAACCGCCGGCTGCCGCTGTTCAGCGATGTTGACGATTGCTGCAATCAGCCAGATTCCCGATAAAATCAAATAGACAATCCATTGTTTCATCTGTCATCCTCCCCAAAAATCAGAAAGGAAATGGTCAAAACTTCACCGCTGCACTTTCCAGACCATCCGCCGACACCGTCAATTTGACAGGCTGGCCTTCCTCCCGGCGGATAATCGCGAGCAGCTGCCCGTCAAAGCTGGTCCGGGTGTTATCATAGAAATTCTCGCTGCTGGCAGTGTCCGCGCTGCCATACCCCAGGCACTCCCCGCCTTCTACCGTCAGAGTGACCGGTCTGTCCTGGCAGGTGACCAGATTGCCGTCCTGGTCGGCAATCTGCACCCGTACAAAGGCGAGTCGGTCGCCTTTGTGCATCGGCTCAGGCTGTGCGGTCAGTTTGACGGCCGGTCCGGCAGTCGTCAGGGTCGAACGGGAGACCTCTTTGCCGTCCCGGTATGCAACTGCCGTCAGTTCGCCCGGCTGATAGCTGACATCAAACTGTGCAATATACGCCTGTGGATTCCCAACCGGTTTGCGCTCCAGCGACTGACCGTTCAGATACAGCTCGATTTCGTCCGCATCAGCATAAACATTGACCCGCACCATCTTTCCTTCGCTTCCGTGCAGTGTCCAGGAAGGAATTGCGTCGGTCCAGCCCCAGTTGCCGAGGTTTTCCGGCTTGCCGTATTTTTCGGGACGTCCGACCAGAATCGCCGGTGTATCCCGCAGTCCCCAGACGGTTTCACGATAATAGCTCTTTGCCTTGCGTGCACCGGTCAGGTCGAGGTCACCGCAGGTCGCTGCAAATTCGCCCGGCGCCGATTCGCCAATATAATCCATCGCAGTCCAGCAAAAATCGCCGATGACGTGCGGGCAGTCGAGAATCAATGCCCAGTTGTCGGCAATCCGCAGTGCGCTGGTCTCAGAACCGACGATGACCCGATGGGGATAACGTTTATGGTCCTCACGGTAACGGGCATCCATATAGTTATAGCCGCACAGGTCGACCGCTGCATAGCTTTCCTCAATCGCAGCCGTCACAACCGGATGACGGATGATATCGTCCATCCGGGTCGCAAATGCCAGCATCAGGCTGTTGACCTCGCTCTCCTGATTGCGTGCAATCGCTTCCTTGCCGAGGACATCTTCGATGATGCCGCCCATCCGGTCCATCACCGAGAACATCGCATTGATACAGCTGGAAACCGGTCGGGTCGGGTCCAGTTTGTGCAGCAGTTCGGTCATCCGGCGCGCCTGGAGATAGCCGGACTCTGCGCCGGTATCGGGGATTTCGTTGCCGATGCTGTAGGTGAAGACACAGGGGTGGTTGTAGTCCTTTTCGACCATCGCCCGCAGGTCTTTTTCCCAGTTTTCCTCAAACACAAGTGCATAATCGTGGTCCATCTTGCCGGTGTTCCAGCAGTCGAACCCTTCGTCCATCACCAGCAGGCCCAGCCGGTCACATGCGTCCAGCAATGGACGCGAAATCGGGTTGTGGCTGCTGCGGATTGCATTGAATCCGGCCTCTTTGAGCAGGCGTACCCGGCGCAGTTCGTATTCTTTCCAGGTCGCTGCACCCAGCAGTCCGGAATCGTGATGGATACAGCCGCCGCGCAGTTTCAGCTCCCTGCCGTTCAGCCGCAGGCCATGCACCGGGTCAAGGGTCATCGTCCGGATACCGAAGGTGGTCTCCGTTCCATCTAGCCGGTGCTCCCCTTCCGTCAGCCAGACCGACACACGGTACAGCTGCGGGTTGTCAAGGTCCCACAATACCGGGTTCTCCACTGCAAGCCGCTGACGGACCGTCACCGGTTCACCGGGTAGGATGGTCAGTGGGACGATATCTTCGGTCACGGTGCTGCCGTCCGGCGCATAAATACCGGTATGAACCAGCATCCGCCGGAGCATTCCCTCCGAAGCGTAGGACTTGACGTCCGTCTCGATGCGCAGCATTGCAAACCCGTCCTCAACCGTTTCGGTCGTGACCCGGACGCCGTCCGGGCAGATAATCGCGTCGGCATCACAGCAATTGAGCCAGACATCCCGGTAAATCCCGGCTCCGGTATACCAGCGGGAGGTCTGCTGCATGCCGGTTTTGGTGACGACTTTCAGCTCGTTCTCGCCATCCCACCGGAGGTACGGCGTCAATAATACCCGAAAACCGGTATATCCGCCGGCACATTTGCCGGCAAACTGGCCGTTGAGGTAGACCATCGCATTCCCCATCACGCCTTCAAATTCCAGCATGACCGGCATGCCCCAATAAGCATCGTCGAGTACGAAACGGCGGGTATAGATGTAGGTGCCGCCGTCATAATAGCCGGTCGAGGTTCCGTTGACGCTCTGCGGATTTTTGGGGGTATGAATCACCGGGTCATACGGCAGTGTGACCGGCGTCGACTGCAAATCATTAAACCCAAATGCGTCAAAAAAGGTCCCGCCTTTTTGCAGCTTCCATCCATCATTCCACAGTATCCGTTTCATCTGTATCCGCTTCCTTTCTGATTATGAATCAATTCATTTCTGCTTGAGCTGTGCCAGAATCTCCGCCGCTTCCGCAAAACCAATGCCGCCCTCGCCTTTGGTGACATAGGCCGGAAGATGGGCGAGCGTATCCGCGAACGGCTGGATATTGGCCACCCCGACGGTCAGTGGGAACCGTGCAAACATCGGCTCATCGTTCGGCGAATCGCCAAAAAAGATGACTTTATCGTCCGGGTGTTGCTCCCCCATCAGCTGGCGCAGAAACAGCTCCGCCATCCCGACTTTGGTATAATCCCCGAACCAGATGTTGACATGAATCGAACTGACCTTGGCAACTGCGCCGAAGCGTTCGGCAATCGCCCGAATCTTTTCGGCTGCTTGCAGGCCAAGGTGGACATCTTCATTAAAATCAATTGCAAGGTCGCAAACCCTATACGACTGGTCCTGTGAGACACGGCATCCGGGGACCTCATGCAGACAGGCCTGTTTAATCTCCTCCAGCCGTTCGGAAAGCCGCTGGCGTGGGACAGCCGGGTGAAAGAAGCGTTTTTTGGAGCTGCCCTCGAAGTAATCGACAAACGCGCCGTTCTCCCCGATCACCGCATCGACCGGCCATTCCCGTAAAATCAGGTCACACCATCCGGCAGGACGTCCGGTCACCGGGATGACCTTAAAACCGGCGCGTGACAGCTTCCAGAGTGCTGCATAACTTTCGGGAAGGAGTTTTCCGTTGTTGGTAATCGTATCGTCGATATCGTGCAGAATATAGCGGACCGGCGCCAGGTCGGCGGCGGTCATGGCTGAAATAGGTTTCATCAAGCTCTATCACCTTACTGTCAAATTTTCAGAGTTTTCTGTTGGTATTATACCATTTTTCCGGCGGCGTGAAAAGACATTTTTCCTCTTTATACGAAAACAGCGGGTACCAAAAGGTACCCGCTCCCCATCTGATTTGCCCGGCCGCAGCCGATTTAAAATGCACCATCCAGCAGCTTTTCAGCAGCCGCAGAATCCGCCGAAACTACGACACTGACATAACAGCCATCCTGCCGGACGATTGCGTCCTCCAGCCGTGAGACCTCCTCCGGGATATAGCTCTCATACGAGTCGATCTGCGACTGAATATGTGCCTGCGCCTCTTCGAGCGCAGTCTTTGCGTCGTCGGTCGTCCCCATCTGGAAGATGGCGACCTCTTCCGCCGTCGCACCGCTGCCCTTGTAAAGGACCGCATCGGTATAACCGTCGATGCTGTACAGCATCGAGATCATACTGTCGTCGATTTCTGCAAGTGAATCGTCAAAAGATACCCCTTCGACAATCTCCTGAGCCAAAGCGTCGATGTCTACGTCTTTGGGCTGCTCGTTACAGGAGCAGAGCAGCGCCGCCATCGTCAGGGCGGCCAACATTACTTTTTTCATGGAATCCCCTCGTTTTCCTGTCAGGAACCAGCCCCCGCAGTATGAGTTTTCAGGTATTCCAGCCATCGTACACAGGCATCCTTGTTCAGATGAACGCCGTCACTGGAGTCATCCTCCGGCAACACCCCGTCATCTCCCGCAAGTCCGGCAGCGGTATTCAGGTAATTTGCACCCTTATCCGCCGCAAGCTGCCAGATCATCTTGTTAAAAGAATTGACGTGGTCATTGTTGAGCCAGTCAGATTCGGCAGATTTTTTCGCTGTCAGCGGAATGAGCGACTCCAAATAAATCACTGCGTTAGGGTTTGCCTGCTGAATGATGTCGATCAGTCCCCCGTATTTGGAGACGAAAACCGACCAGGTCCCCCACCCCAGTTCATTCATTCCAAACAACAGATAAATCTTGCCAAAATTGGACGCATTCCGTTTGAGCGCTTCCGCAAGCGTCAGCTCTTCCTCGCCCTGCTGGACAAATTTCCGGCTGTAGGCGGTATCCACCGTCAGTCCGACGCTGGTATACGCCTGTACATCGGTCAGCCCGCTGTACAGCACAAACCCCTGCATCCGTGAATCTCCCACAAACAGTGCGTCTGAAAAATAGCTGTCCTCGACCGGACTGCTTTCCGGAACATACCCGCTCTCCGGCGACCAGAGAACAAAACTGTTTTTCGGTGCGTCCTCCACTGTCTCATCCGATGGTTCGTCTGTTTCTGATGTCTCTGAGACCGGCAGAGATGACTCCTCGACCGATGATACGCTCTCCTCTTGCAGCTGGCTTTGCTGTTCGTCCCGGCTTTCCTCTTCCGGTGCCGCCTCCGATTCCGTCATATCCGATGATGCAGCCATACTCCCGGCCTGTCCGCTTTCCACCGCCGGCTGTTCGGACGGTTCAGAATCAGAAGAAGAGTCGTGTGAAGGCTCAGACACCTCCACATATGTTCTGCTGACATCCGATTCGTCCTGTGGCATATGGGCGGTACCCGGTTTCCCGGCACAACCTCCCAACATCAGCACGACCATAAAAAGTGGAAACAACCTGGAAAAACCCTTTCTTTTCCCCATAAAACCCACCTTTCTGCACGGGGTTTTCCTCTTATTCGAAACCTGTCCTATTTCCCACCGACAGATTCCATACTCTATTATATCTGTCCCGGAACAAAAAAACAAGTAGCTAAACCTTTTACACAAAAAAATTTGCGCGGAATGCTTCCGCTGCCTTGTTCGCGTTGGTCGCTCCTGCTTCGCAATCCGCTCGGTTACGATGGTAACAGCCTTTGCGAACGCGCCGGGCAGGTTGTACGAATTTTGGGGTTCATAATACTTCTATCCCCTGCTTCCCGGCTGTTCACACGAGCGCAAAGCGAGTCCCGATTTTTCGCACTCTGTGGGGTCGGTCCTATCAAAAAAGTTAGGTCAAGCCTTTCAAGGCTTGCGGGTCCAGGGCAGAGTACGGTTTGCTTTGCAAACCACACAGTTTCCTTTGGAAACTGTCCGGTTCCCATGGGAACCGTGGTCGCATCTCCGCAGAAGGCGAAATCCCCTTTCCCCAAAATCAGCTCAGCAAGGGGTAGTCAAATACCCGCAGGTATTTGGAGCAATTCCCGAAGGGATTTGCTGGACGCTATAGCAAGGGCGTCCCCTATGGATGAAGTGGGTTCGATGCCCACTTCATCCATAAAAATCGAGCGAGGGCAGAATTATCGACTTACGCAGTCAGGTGGGACTACGTGGGGCGGCACGCCGCTGACGGCTTTTCATCCGTTACCCTCGCCAACTGTCCGGTGGACAGTCGGCGACGAACGCAACGTATGTATCTCCTATCCTAACAATACTTTAGTTTTGCAGCAAACATCTATTGACAAAATAAATATCAGACATAAGAATTCCCTGTTCAGGCACAAAAGGCTGCCCAAACAGGGAAAATCTTCATTTAAATTATTCTTCTGATTCTTCCGTTTGACTGACAATAACGACAGAAGGTGCAGCGGTCGGTTCTTTTTCACGGACCGCGAAACTAATCGCCGCCGGCATACATTCGATCGTGACTTCCCGATGGGCACCGCCATCCTCGCCGTCTAGCGTCCAGTTAACCGGCTGATCAGCACAGAAGGTGACCGACTTTATCTTAGCGTAAAAGACGCCGCTTTTCTGGGTGAACTGCTGACTGAGCAGCGAAGAAATCAGCTCGGAAAGTTCAGCAGCGTTTTTCGGACGGCGGATGAGCAGCAGCTCCAGCCAGCCGTCATCCAGATAAATTTCTCCGGTCAGCAATCCTTTAAAACCGCCGATTGAGTGAGAATTGGTGACAGCGCCAAAAATAAAATCTCCCTCAATAATCTGGTCTTCCGTCACAACTTTCATCCGGGTTCCCTGTGTCGAACCCAGCTCCAGCGCACCCTGAAAGAGGTATGCCAGCCGGCCAAAGATATTTTTTGCCTGTTGGTCGGTCAGATAGGCCACGTCGGTAAACATCCCGAACGCCGCAATATACGCAAAATACCGGTCCTCAAACTTACCGATATCACAGACAAACGGCGCACCATCCGCTGCAACCTGTGCAGCGGCCTTCGGGTCCTTGGGAAAACCGAGCGAAGCGGCGAAATCATTGGTCGTCCCCATCGGGATATATCCGACATCCGGACGTGTATTCCATTCAGCGACCCCGGAAATCAGTTCGTTCAGCGTTCCATCGCCGCCGACCGCGGTCACCCGCTCAAACTCCCCCTCAGCCCATCGTGCCTGTTCGCAGGCATCGCCGCGCGACTGGGTGATACGGACCTCCACCCGCCAACCGGCCTTATTCAGTTGATCGATGATTTCACACAGACTGTTCTGTGCCTGCTTCTTACCTGCATACGGGTTGACCAACAACAGCATTCGTTTTCCCGCTTCCATCCCGCAGCACTCCTTCCCCAATATAGCTGTCTTTTCAGTATAACCACTAAATATAGCCGCAAAACGTCTATAAAAAAGACGGTTTGTAAACTCCTCCAAATAACAAAAGAGACAGGAATTGCTCCCTGTCTCCCTGACTGAAATCCAGCTTATTCCGCTTTCATCTTCGCAAAGCACTCGCTGCAATAAACCGGGCGATCTTCACGGGGCTTAAAGGGGACTCTCGCCTCTTTGCCGCAGGAAGCGCAAACCGCGGTATACATCTCTCTCTGAGGCTTCGCAGCGTTGCCGTTCTTGCGAGCCTGACGGCATTCTCTGCATCTCTGGGGCTCATTTTCAAAGCCCTTTTCAGCATAGAATTCCTGTTCACCGGCAGTGAAAACGAATTCCTTGCCGCAGTCTTTGCAGATTAAAGTTTTGTCCTGATACATTTTTCATACCTCGCTTGGATAGAATAAAGATTTTGCCCATCGACGGATTTGAACCGCCATCTTTGTTGCCAACGCTCTGCGATTAAGCTATAAGGGCGCAAGTTTCCACCGTCGTGCTCCAGTGAAAACACCTGTTCCGGGAACCGGGGCAGGCATGCGGCGCCACGCCGCTTGGAGATTTCCCAGCAAAAACCACAAAAGAAAGCCTGTACCCTCCAGCCACAGCCGGAGACACCCACTTTAATTCGGATCAATGGTTTTCAGTTTCTTTCTGACGCGCTGCAGAGCATTATCAACCGATTTCAGCGAAATATGAAGGGTATCTGCTATCGTCTGATAATCAAACCCGCCAAGATGTGCCAAAAAGATCTTCTTTTCCATCGGGGAAAGAAGTTTTTCCAGACGGTCCATCACCTGCCGGAGCTGTTCCCTGCCCAGAAAAAGCTGTTCCGGGTCGGGGGTCACCCCTTCCATGCTTTCCTCAAGCGGAACGATATCCGCCTCACCGCTGCCGCTGTCGCGCATGGCACGGAACATCCTGTTGCGGATGCACACAGCAGCATATGACCGGAAATGGACATCCCTAGCGGGATCGAAGCCTCCTATAGCGTTCAAAAGGCCGATACAGCCTTCCTGAACCAGGTCTTCAAAATCCAGAATCCCACGATACTGGTATGCAAGCTTCTGAACCAGCCGCAGATACCGTGACACCAGCACACCTTCTGCGCTGCGGTCGCCCGCAACCGCCATCTGACAAAGTGCCTCATCCGACATCTGCCCGGAAAGGTCTTTCACACTGCATCATTCCTTTCCGTCCGGAAACGCCAACTTGCATATACATATCATACACTTTCCGCAAACAATTGTCAAGTGATTTACAAGAAAAATTGAAAAAAGTTTCGACAGTTTCAGACTTTTTTGGAGCTTGTCACGATAATTGTAACAAAATCATGAAACAATAACGGAATTATGTCAAAAATGTCCAATTTTCGTCATAGTTGTCCACATCAGACGGACAGACCCCATCCGGCCGTCAGAACGGGTGTAACAGCCGGATGGGGTAAATACTCATTATTTAGTTGCAGCCGCACTCCTGTTTCGGAGGGAAGAACTCCGAGACGGGGAAGCGAATCTTTTTGAACATTTCGCAGGGGTCTTCGCTGCAAGAGGTGGTGCATTCCTTTTCGGGGATGCAGAAGTCGTAGACCGGCACCATCATCTGGATGTCACGCTCCAGCGAGACAATCGTAAACAAACCGACGGTCAGGTAGAGATACTTGCTGCAGCTGCCAACGATTTCACCGCCGAGCAGTTCCTCGATTTCAGGCGGGAAGCAGATTCTCTCACAGCCGCATTCCGGCTTGGGATGTTCGCAGACCCGCAGTCCCAGGCAGACCGGGTCGACCGTCTGAACCTGTGCAATCGGCATATCGGTGCAGACGGTGCCGAGTTTGGAGCAATCCGAGCGGAAGCTGCGGACACTGCCTTCCGAACCGAACAGGATGACCTTCTTGTCAAAGACCGCGACACCCTGTACCGTCTGAGGAGCCGCACATCCGCCAGCTCCGTAAACGTCCAGCGTCACCAGGAAGTAAAAGGTCATATCGACCGAATAATAACCCGCATTGAACGGGACTTCCTCGACGTCCATCGCCACATGCAGTACATCAATGTCCCGGCATTTGACGCTGTTGCCCTCATTGATTGCCGCCTGACCGCACCCGGTCAGGTAAATCCGCAGGTCTTCCAGGCAGTCCTTGCCGGAGCAGGAATCGTACACCCTGCCCGCATTCAGGCAGACTGCTTCCCGGAAGCCGCCCAGCGACGCTGCTTCACAGGCTGCGCCCGATGTGCCGGAGATGCCGGTGCCTCCGTTGTTCCCGTGATGTGCCGCGGCAACAGGGGAACTGTTCCGGTTCGAATTGTAAGTAATGGCTTCAGGCATAAATATTTTCCTCCCTCGCAAATCTCGCCGTCAAACCGGGTCTTACCGGCCGGCGTACTGCATTTTATGCCCTGACCGCCGAAAATGTGCAACAAAATCCGCCGGAACCTGTCCGGCCATAAAGAAAGGATGTCTATCCATGCAGATTATGAAATATTCCGCCGCTGACCCGGCCTATACACAGGAATACGCACTGCGCAACCTTGTGCTGCGCTTTCCGCTGGGGCTGGACCTGAAGAATGAGGACCTTTCGCGTGATTTGACCGATATTCATCTCGGCGTATTTGACGGCGAGACGCTGGTTGCATCGCTGATGCTGCACCCGTTGGAGGACGGCGCCGTCCAGATGCGGCAGGTCTGCACCCATCCCGACCGTCAGGGGCAGGGACTGGGACGGATGCTGGTTGAAGCGGCGGAGGAAACCGCACGGCAGATGGGGTTCACCAGAATGGAGCTGCACGGGCGGGAATCAGCCGCCGGATTTTACCGTAAACTCGGCTATCTGACCGACGGTGTACGTTTTTACGAGCTGAACATCCCGCATATGGCCTTCCGTAAATCACTCTGAACAGCCTTTCAGGCAGCACAGTCCCTGTTAAACATCCATAAACTGAAAAAAATCTGCACCATCTGCCCGGATTCTGCACCGCTGCCGTGGTTGCAAAGCGGGAAAAGTTCGTGTATAATATAAGGTATCATTGGATGAACTGTCCTTTGCGGACGGCGATTTGATCTCCGGGACTGACCCGGAATATACTGCTTTTATGGAAAGGATGGGAAATATGACCGCTCTGATTCTGGAAGGCGGCGGCATGCGCGGACTGTTTACTTCAGGCGCGCTGGACGCATTTCTTGACGAAAATATCCAAATCCCCCGCTGTTACGGCGTATCGGCCGGAGCCTGCAATGCGATCTCCTACTATACCGGCCAGCGTGGGCGCAGCCGGGCTATCAATATCAATTACGTCAATGATAAACGGTATGTCAGCTGGGAAAACCTGCTGGACAGCGGAAGTATGTTTGGCGAAAAGATGATGTTCCACACCATCCCCGAAAAGCTGCTCCCCTTCGATTATGACAAATACCGCGCTGTCAACCCGGATTCATATGCAGTCTGTACCAGCCTGCTTTCCGGACGTCCGGTGTACATCCGTGTTCCGGCGGATCTGCGGGCTGAATACCGCCCGGTCCTCGCGTCAATGTCGCTGCCGCTGGTCTCCAAACCGGTTGAGTATAAGGGCGACCTGCTGCTGGACGGTGGGGTCGCTGACTCGATTCCGGCAGCCCGTGCCCTCAAAGACGGCGCCGATAAGCTGATTATTATTCTGACCCAGCACGACGGCTACCAGAAACAACAGGAAAAGCTGCTGCCGATGTACCGTGTCTGGTACCATGATTACCCCAGCTTTGTCCGTGCGGCATCCCGCCGGCATATCGTCTACAACCAGTCGCTGGAACTGATCCGGGAGCTGGAACAGCAGGGTAAGGCAATCGTCATCCGTCCTCCCCGTCCGGTCGAAATCAGCCGGATTGAGAAGGATGTCCGCAAACTCAATGCCCTTTATCAGGAGGGCTACAATGCAGCTTTTGCCAAAGCTGGCGAAATCCGGGAGTTTCTCGGACAATAAGCTGTCCCATTACAGCAGGAAAGGAAGCATTATGACATGAGCCATCTGACCATTCCCGAAGGATATTCCCCTGTTCTGAACCTGTACGATACCCAGAAAGCAATTGGGCTGACCAAGCGGCTGTTTGAAGACATGCTCTGCGGCGCGCTCAATCTCCGCCGTGTATCGGCGCCGCTTTTTCTGGAAGCGTCGACCGGTCTGAACGACGATCTCAACGGCGTTGAGCGTCCGGTATCCTTCACCATCCGCGACACCGGCACCGAGGCGCAGGTTGTCCATTCGCTTGCCAAATGGAAACGACAGGCGCTGCATGATTACGGCTTTGAGCCGGGCAGCGGGCTGTACACCGATATGAACGCCATCCGCCGGGATGAAGAGCTGGACAATCTCCACTCTATCTACGTCGACCAGTGGGACTGGGAAAAGGTCATCACCAAAGGCGAACGTACCCCTGAATACCTCTGCCGGACGGTGCGCAGCATTGTACACGCCATCTGCGCAACCCAGAAGACCCTCTGGGCAATCTTTCCTCAGCTGAGCAGCCATGCGCCGCTGAAAGAAGATATCACCTTCATCACCACCCAGCAGCTGGAGGACCGCTATCCTGATCTGACCCCCAAAGAACGTGAAAACGCAATCACCCGTGAACTGGGGACGGTATTCCTGATGCAGATCGGCGGCGCACTTAAGAGCGGCAAGCCGCATGACGGACGCGCTCCCGACTATGATGACTGGAACCTGAACGGGGATATTCTGTTTTGGAATGAAACGCTTGGGTGTGGATTTGAAGTCTCGTCAATGGGCATTCGTGTCAGCCCTGAGAGCCTTGACCGTCAGCTGACAATTGCGGGATGTGATGACCGGCGTTCGCTTCCCTTCCATCGCGCACTGCTTGCCGGTGAGCTGCCATATACCATCGGCGGCGGCATCGGACAGTCCAGACTGTGTATGCTGCTGCTGGGCAGCGCCCACATTGGTGAAGTCCAGTCTTCGGTCTGGGATAACGAAATCCGCGAACAGTGCAAAAAAGCCGGCATTCCAATCCTCTGATGTGGCGGGCGGAATGCTTCCGCTGCCAGTTCGACGCGGCCTTTTTCCACGCTCCACACTGGGTGAGAAGGTTCGACAAGCTCACCTTCTACGAAACATCCTTTCACGCTCCGCCGTGAAAATAGCAGCCATAATCAACGCGTCGGGCAGATTGTGCGATTTGGGCAGTATTTTCAGGAAGCTTTTCACATACACTCCCCGTCTGTTCACGCGAGCGGCGCAGAGCCTGCGCTCCCAGTTCGCGTCGTTCGCCCGCGTGCCGACGGGCTCGGTTGTGCGAAACGCTAACTGAGTGGTCGCGGCTGAAAGTTTTTGCTCAGTTGACGGAGAGCATGATTTAAAAGTTTAGGTCAAGCCTTTTCAAAGGCTTGCAGGTCCAGGACAGAGTCCTGGTCGCCTTCCGCAGAAGGCGAAATCTCCTATTCCCCAAAATCAGCTCAGCAAGGGGTAGCAAAATGCCCGCAGGTATTTTGCGTAGGGGACGCATAGCAAGGGCGTCCCCTATGGAAAAAGGCCGTTCGATGCGGCCTTTTTCCATAAACGAGCGAGGGCAGCACTTCCGATTTACGCAGTCTGTGGGACTACGTGGGGCGGCACGCCGCTGCCGATCATTGCCCCGTTATCCCCACCGACTGTCCGGTGGACAGTCGTGTGGCGGTACAACTTTCGGCGAAATGCTTCCGCTGCCAGTTTGCGATGGTCGGCGGCGTTCCGAGTGGCGGGTCGCCACTGACTAATTCGCGTTGGTCGGCGGCGTTCCGACCGCCTCGGCGGAGTTCCTCCGCTCCCTTGTTCGCGTTGGTCGCTCGCGTGCCGACTCGCTCGATTGTGGAAGTAACAGCCTTTGCAAACGCGCTGGGTGGCGTGTCGCCACTGACTAATTCCTGTGAACTGCTCCTTCTATGCAATCCACCACAAACAATACAAAAACTGGTATTCCTGCGAGCTTGTCCGCTCAAAAGAATACCGGCTTTCTATTTGACTAACCCCACCACATAGCACAAAACCGGCAGAGGAATACTCCCCTGCCGGTTTGTTTTGTATCTGATGAAGATTATTTCTTGTACCAGATATTTTCGATATAGTCACGGACCGAACGGTCAGCCGAGAAGATACCCGACTCTGCGATATTGCGCAGCGACATACGGTTCCAGTGTCTCTGATCGAGATAGCTCTGGCCGACAGTGTTCTGAGCCTGACGGTAGCTGTCGAAATCAGCCAGCGACATATACTGGTCGTTCTGCAGCAGATAGTTGATGATGGTATCGAAGTTCTTGCCATCCAGACCGCCGCGGCGGACAAATTCAACAATCTCCTGAAGATACTGGTTGTTGTTGTAGTATTCAGAGGGGTTGTAGCCTCTTCTGCCCAGCTCAACAACTTCAGGTGTGTTCATACCGAAGATAAAGATGTTGTCATCGCCGACGACATCGTGAATCTCAACGTTCGCGCCATCCATCGTACCGAGGGTGATTGCACCGTTGAGCATCATCTTCATGTTACCGGTACCGGAAGCTTCCTTGCCGGCCTGAGAGATCTGTTCGGAGATTTCAGCGGCAGGATAGATGATCTCTGCCAGCGAAACGCGGTAGTTCTCCAGGAAGATGACCTTCAGCTGACCATCCAGCGAGAAGTCACGGTTGACTGTATCGCCGATTGCGCAAATAAAGCGGATGATTTCCTTCGCCATGTAATAGCCTGCGGAAGCCTTTGCGCCGAAGATGAAGGTTCTGGGGGTAATCCGTGCGCCCTTCTTGATTTCAAGGTACAGGTGCAGAATTTCCAGTGCGTTGAGCAGCTGACGTTTGTATTCATGCAGACGCTTAACCTGAACGTCGAAGATCGAGTTCGGGTCAACCTTGATACCGTTGTGGGTTGCGATATATTTTGCAAGGCGTTCCTTGTTGGCGAGCTTGATTTTGCCCAGCTGGTCGAGCACAGAAGTATCATCCAGATAATTTTTCAGCTTGGACAGCTGAGACAGATCATGGACATAACCGTCGCCGATCAGGCCGGTGATCATATCAGCCAGCAGCGGGTTGCCCTGGTTGAGCCAGCGTCTTGCGGTGATACCATTGGTGACGTTGGTCAGCTTGCCGGGGTAGATATCGT
Source organism: uncultured Clostridia bacterium (assembly GCA_944386805.1). Lineage (GTDB taxonomy): Bacteria > Bacillota > Clostridia > Oscillospirales > Ruminococcaceae > Faecivivens. The sequence goes on along the minus strand of CALXCO010000021.1, from coordinate 7,249 downwards.
TGAAATCCTTGAACAGGTCGTTCTTCAGGATATCCGAGTGCAGCTTGGAAACGCCGTTGACCGAGAAGCAGCAAATCAGGCAGAGGTTTGCCATCCGGACCTGATTGTCGCCGATTGCAGCCATCTTGCCGATTGCGCCGCGTTTTTCGGGGAAGTTGTCGTAAACATAGCTGCAGAAGCGGCGGTTGATCTCCTCAACAATCGAGGTGATACGAGGCAGGTGATGACGGAACAGGCCGAGATCCCATCTTTCCAGTGCTTCGCTCATAACGGTGTGGTTGGTATATGCAAGGGTATGGCAGGTGATATCCCATGCCTTCTCCCAGGAATAGCCAAAATCATCCAGCAGAATTCTCATCAGTTCGGGGACGCACAGTGCCGGATGGGTATCGTTGATATGAACGACAGCCTTATCCGCCAGGTTATCCAGCGAAGGATTGGTGCGCAGATGAATCTGGACGATGTTCTGCAGAGAAGCAGATACAAAGAAATACTGCTGTTTCAGACGCAGGCTCTTACCTTCGATGTGGTCATCGGCAGGATACAGGACCTTGGAGATTGCCTCAGCGCGGTTGCCGCCTTCCATCGACTTGACATGTTCGCCTCTGGTGAACTTGCCGATATCGAAGGAGTCGGTCGACTCAGCACTCCACAGCCGCAGCGAGTTGACAGCATCGCTGTCCTTGCCCGAAATCAGGAAGTCATACGGGACAGCACGGACGGTGTAGTAATTCTTATGGATGGTTTTCAGGCCGGACTCGCCCCACTCTTCCTTGACTTCACCGTCAAAGTGGATTTCCTTGGCCTCATCGCGCCGGGGAACCAGCCAGTAGCCGCCCAGTTCGAGCCAGTTATCCGGGAATTCCATCTGCCAGCCGTCGACGATCTTCTGACGGAAGATGCCAAACTCATACCGAATGGAAAAACCGGTAATCGGATAGTTCATTGTCGTTGCGGCATCCATATAGCAGGAAGCCAGACGGCCCAGACCGCCGTTGCCGAGACCGGCATCGGGTTCCATCTCGTAGATCTTTTCCAGATCAAAGCCCAGTTCCTTGACAGCCTCTTTCATTTCATCTTCCATGCTGAGGTTGTACAGGTTGTTTTTCAGCGAGCGGCCGACCAGAAATTCCATGGACATGTAGTAAATACGTTTCTGATCAGAATGTTTGAGCTTTTCATTGTAGTCGCCGCGTTTGTCCAGCAGCTTCTGACGAACAACGGTCAGAACGGCGCCGTACATCTGAAGAATGGTCGCATCGTCTGCATCGTAACCGTAATCGGCACGCAGCGTTTTGACCAGCTCTTCCTTGAGCTCGTTTACGGAATAAGACATCAAATTTCCTCTCTTTCAATCGGTTTGGTTGATCTGCCGGCACCCGTCAGGAAACAACCGGCAGAGAATGCGAAAAGGAACAAGCTTTTCCCTTTCGCACAGCTGCTGCACGCAGGCGCAGCAACTGTGCCAGAAGGAAACACTCCTTACATGGAAAAGACCAGCCCGGCAGGAGACCTTACCCGAAGGTCTCCTGCCGACCGGTTAAAAAGGTGCACAGAATCTATCAGATGGATTCATACAGCCGGATGTACTTGTCGGCCGAAACATCCCAGGAGTAATCGCCGCTCATGCCGTTGAACATGATTCTGTCGCGGGACTCCTTATTATACCAGATATCCAGCGCGCGTTCAATCGCGTTGTACATATCCCAGGAGTTATACGACTGGAAGTTGACGCCGGTACCGGTGCCGGTCTGAGGGTTATACGGGATAACCGTATCTTTCAAGCCGCCGACCGCATGGACGACCGGAATGGTGCCGTAGCGCATCGAAATCAGCTGGGCAAGGCCGCAGGGTTCCGACTTACTGGGCATCAGGAACAGGTCCGCACCAGCGTAAATCTTCTGCGCCATCGAAGACGAGAAGGTAATCATCGAACGCATCTTGTCATGATATGCCGCGTCGCAGAACCGCATGAAGTCCTCAATCTCAGGATAACCAGTTCCCAAAACAACCAGCTGGATATCCTTCTTCATCAGTTCTTCCATAATCGGGTACATCAGATCGATACCCTTCTGAGAGGTCAGACGGCCGACCATGCCGATCATCGGGACATTGCCGTCCACCCGCAGACCCAGTTCTTTCTGGAGAGCGAGCTTGTTGCCGACCTTCTTTTCACGGGTTTCGATGTTATAGTGTACCGGAATCATCGGGTCGGTATCCGGATTGAAGGTATCCATATCAATACCATTGACAATACCAGAAAGTTTATACCGTCTGGGGCGAAGAATGCTGTCCAGACCGAACGAGAAATACGGATCAAGGATTTCATTGGCATAGCTTTCCGAAACCGTGGTAACCGCGTTAGCCCGTTCGATGGCGCCCTTCATCAGGTTGAGACATCCGTCGTGCTCAACGACAGGCTCCCAGTCCGGAGGAAGTGCAAAAACACTGCCCATTGTATCCAGGCCATATTTGCCCTGGAACTCGATATTATGAATCGAAAAGACGGTCTTGATATAATCATAGCCTTCCCGCCAGCGGTACTGGCAGTCAAGATAAACCGGAACCGCAGCCGTATGCCAGTCATTGGCATGGATGATATCGGGGAAGAAATCGACCTGAGGCAGAATTTCCAGAACTGCTCTGGAAAAATAAGCGAACCGTTCGCCGTCATCAAACTCACCGTAAGGAGCTCTTCTGCGGAAATAGTATTCGTTATCGATCAGATAATAGATAACGCCGTCGACCTCTGCCTGGAAGATGCCGCAGTAGCTGTTGCGCCAGCCGTGCATAAAGTAAAAATACTTCAAATACCGGCATTTATCGCGCATTTCCTGCCGAATCGAGGAATACAGCGGCAGAACCACCCGAACGTCGTGTCCTTTGGCAACCAGAGCCTTGGGCAGTGCGCCCGCAACGTCGCCCAGACCGCCAACCTTGATAAAAGGAAGCGCCTCGGCAGCCGCAAACAAAATTTTCATCGGTCTCATCCTTTCTTACCAAAACTTTCCGGGACACCTTCCAAAGGCAGGACATCCCGAAAAGCAGGCAATGATTTTCCTGCAAATCATTGCCTGCACATCATTATACGACCTGACCCTTGGAGATAACGTAGGGGTAGGTAGGATAGCCGCTCAGCACATGATCTGCCTGAATCTCAACATCCTTATCGGTGATAACGCAGTCGAGTTTCGCATCCGAATGGATAACCGAATTCTGACCGATTACACAGTTTTTCAAAACTGCGCCCTTTTCAATCCGCACACCACGGAAGATAACACAGTTTTCGATGGTTCCATCGATGACACAGCCGTCTGCAATCAGGCTGTTTTTCGCCTTGCTTTCAAAGCCATAGAGGGTAGGCGCACTGTTTTTGACGCGGGTCAGAATCGGAGTTTGCGATTCGAACACCTCTTTGCGGATCGCAGGGGTCAGCATTTCCATGCTTGCCTTATACAAATCGCCGACGGTGTTGATGACCGCACAGTAGCCGGTATGCTCATAGCCGCAGACACGCAGTTTGTTGATATTGCGGGTGATGAAATCCCGCTCGAAATCGGTCCAGCCATAGGTATAGGCGCGTTCCAGCAGGCTCATCAGCAGTTCCTTGTTAAAGACATAGACTTTCAGTCCCTGGTTCTGGCAATCGCTCATCTGGCCGGCGGCGTAATATGCGTCGACGATTCGGCCATCGCGGTCCTCATCCAGCACCAGACCGTTATAAACAGCGTCGCTGCGTTTCTGGTAAGCGACGGTGATATCGGCATCTTTACTAATATGATACCGCACCATTTCAGCAAAGTCAATGTTCATAACGATGTTCGTGTCCGACAAAATCACATATTCTTCGTTACAATCTTCCAAATATGCACGGCAGGAAAGCAGTGCATCGATCTTGGAGCGGCTTCTGGTGGCAGCCGAGTCAGCCTTTGCGAACGGAGTCAGGATTTTCAGACCGCCGTTTCTGCGGTCGAGGTCCCAGTCCTTGCCGGCGCCCAGATGGTCAACCAACGAGCCATAATGTTCCTTGGTCAGGATACCGATATTGTTGACGCCGGATTTTACCAGCGAGGAAAGTACAAAGTCAATCAGGCGATAGCGGCTTGCAAACGGGACAGTCGCAAGGGTACGTTCTGCTGCCAGCTCATTATTGACAGCGACAAAGCTATCGGAAAAGAGTACACACATTGTTTTCGAAATCATTTAGGATACCTCCACTTTTTGTCAGCTCCGGTATTTCCGGTGGTTGCACCGGACATTCTCACCACAGATCCGGTTATCTGTTGGCGTCGGGTTCAATCATCTCTTTGGGACGGACGACCTGACCCTTCTTGATGATCGCGCCGCGTCCGACAACCGCGATGCCCCATTCAGACGCATCGGGGTAGTTGCAGGGATCGTCACCGACAATGGCGCCCTCTTCGATGATAACATCCTCCGCGATAATCGCGTATTTAACACTTGCACCCTTCTTGATTACGGTATTGCTCATAACGACCGCCGAATTCAGTTCAGCGCCTTCCTCAACAGTGACGTTGGAGAAGAGGACCGAGTACCACAGCTTACCGTCGATTTCGCAGCCTTCGGTGACGATCGACTCAGCGATCTCGGCGTGTTCATCGATATAGTGCGGCGGATGTGCCTCACTTCTGGAGTAGATCTTCCAGTCTCCGGAATCCAGCTGCAAGCCGCTTTCGGGATTGAGCAGGTCCATATTGGCATCCCACAGCGAGGAGATGGTTCCAACGTCTTTCCAGTATCCGTCGAACTCCCATGCCATCAGCTTGTCGCCGTTGCCCAGCATCATCGGGATGATATTCTTGCCGAAGTCGTTGGAGGAGGTGGGGTCAGCCTCGTCGGCGATCAGAGCCGCGCGCAGCTTCTTCCAGTTAAAGATGTAGATACCCATCGAAGCGAGGGTGGACTTGGGATGTTTGGGTTTTTCCTCAAACTCATAGATGGTGTGATCTTCATTGCAGTTCATGATGCCGAAGCGGGAAGCTTCTTCCATCGAGACGTTCAGGACTGCGATGGTTGCATCCGAGTTGTTTTCCTTATGATAAGCGAGCATCTTGGCGTAGTCCATCTTATAGATATGGTCGCCGGAAAGAATCAGAACGTTTTCAGGGTCATAACGGTCAATAAAATTGATATTCTGATAAATTGCATTAGCGGTACCCTTATACCATTCGCTGCCCTTGTCGGTCTGGTAAGGAGGCAGGATATAAACGCCGCCGTTGAGGCGGTCCAGATCCCACGGCTGGCCGTTTCCGATGTAGGAGTTCAGCTCCAGCGGACGGTACTGAGTCAGAACGCCGACGGTATCGATTCCGGAGTTGACGCAGTTGGAAAGCGGGAAGTCGATGATCTTATACTTGCCGCCGAATGAAACTGCGGGTTTTGCGACCTCCTTGGTCAGGACGTAAAGACGGGAGCCTTGTCCGCCTGCCAGAAGCATTGCAATCATGTCTTTTTTCTGTGTCATACTGGTGCACCTCTTCAAGATTTTTCCAGCGGGTAATCGCTGGTTTTTGGTATCCTGCCATATATCCATAAACATCTGAAAAGCGTTTCAGATGGTCATGCCTCTTTATCTTTTTTGGTTCTGCGCTTGACAGCCGGTTTTTTCACACCGGCTTTTTTCTCCTTACCGGCAGACTTTGCGGAAGCTTTTTCCGTCTTTTCGGTCTTTTTGCTGCCGCTTTCAGCCTTAACCCGGCGGCTGGCAGACCGTGCAGTCCCCTTCTTTTCGACGGTCGTGCTTGCCTTGGGCGGCGAAGCCTTCTTATACAGATAGATCGTCGAGAATGCGGGCAGCGTCAGCGATACGCAGCAGCTGCGGCCGTGCATCGGGGTCTGTTTGGTATAGATACGGGGATTTTCGACACCCTTGCCGCCAAAACGGGCCGAGTCGGTCGAGAAGATCTCGTCATACCGTCCTCTGCGCGGAACGCCGATCCGGTAGTCCTCACGGGTTACCGACGAGAAGTTGCAGATAACAATCACTTCGTTGCCCTTCTTATCGCGGCGCAGGAAGGAGATAATATTCTGTTCAGCGTTGTCGCAGGACAGCCAGTCAAAGCCATCCCAACCGCCGTCCAGTTCCCACATTGCAGGCGTATCCCGGTAGAAATGGAACAGTTCCTGGCTGAAGTCCTTAAACTGGCGGTGTTTGTCAAACCGCAGCAGATCCCAGCCGATGGTCTTTTCCTCGCTCCATTCATCAAACTGCGCCAGTTCGCATCCCATAAACAGCAGTTTCTTTCCGGGATGGGCGTACATATACGCGATATAGGCGCGCAGGTTGTCAAACTTCTGCTCATATTCGCCCGGCATCTTATTGATCAGCGAGCACTTACCGTGAACCACCTCGTCATGCGACAGCGGCAGGATAAAGTTCTCGGAGAACGCATAAGTCAGGCTGAAGGTCAGGTTGTTATGGACGCCCTTGCGGAAGAAGGGGTCGGTCTGCATGTACTTGATCGAATCGTTCATCCAGCCCATGTTCCACTTGAAGTCAAAGCCCAGTCCGTCTTCCTCGACCGGATGGGTAACTTTCGGGAACGCGGTCGATTCCTCAGCGATGGTCAGTACGCCGGGGAACGCGGTATGCATATAGTGGTTAAACCGTTTCAGGAACTCGATTGCCTCCAGGTTCCAGTTGCCTCCATAGATATTGGGCATCCAGCCGCCGTCCTTCTTGCCGTAGTCGAGATACAGCATCGAAGCGACCGCGTCGACCCGCAGGCCGTCGATATGATACCGGTCCACCCAGTTGGCAGCCGATGAGATCAGGAAGGACATGACCTCACCGCGGCCGTAGTCGAAAATCATCGTTCCCCAGTCGGGATGTTCACCCTTGCGTGCATCGGCGTATTCATAGCAGGGAGTGCCGTCAAAGCGGCGCAGGCCGTGTGCATCGCGCGGGAAGTGGGCAGGCACCCAGTCCATCAGCACGCCGATACCTGCCTGATGGCAGCGGTCGACGAACTTCATCAGCATTTCAGGCGTTCCATAACGGGAAGTCGGCGCAAAATAGCCGGTGACCTGATAGCCCCAGGAACCGTCGAACGGATATTCCGACAGCGGCATCAGTTCGATATGGGTATAGCCCATCTCCTGAATATAAGGGATCAGCTGATCGGCCAGGCTCTCATAATCCAGCGTATCGCCGGATTCGAACCGCCGCCAGCTGCCGGCGTGCATTTCATAGATATTCATCGGTTTGCCGACAGCGCCGCCCTTTTCG
>CALXCO010000020.1 GCA_944386805.1 uncultured Clostridia bacterium | reverse complement strand
GAAGGCTCAGATGAAGGTTCTGATGAAGGCTCAGATGAAGGCTCAGATGAAGGTTCTGATGAAGGCTCAGATGAAGGTTCTGATGAAGGCTCAGATGAAGGTTCTGATGAAGGTTCTGATGAAGGTTCAGATGAAGGTTCTGATGAAGGCTCAGATGAAGGTTCTGATGAAGGCTCAGATGAAGGCTCAGATGAAGGTTCTGATGAAGGCTCAGATGAAGAGGACGGCTCAGACGAAGAGGACGGCTCAGACGAAGAAGGTTGAGACGAAAAACTGTCATCATTGTCACTCGGCATGGAATGAGCACCTGACGCCCAGTATTCATCCTGACCATTCCCGTTTTGATTTCCATTGCCATGAATCGTCAGATTACCGTGGTACCAGACGCCGTTCGATTCATAATAAAAGTCGGTGCCCGACGGAAAATTTTCCTGATTTGCTCCCGGCGCTTCCCAATTCTTTCCATTTGTATGAGAAAACTCAACCCACTTACCACTGTCATCTTTGACATATATAATACTATTTTCGGGAACACTGTCCCCTACATGAATCTTGGCATTATCATCAGATCCATTCCCGTTTCCTGCAAAAACTGGACTGACCGCATATGCCGCTGTCAAAATGGTCGCTATAACCAACGCAGCAATTTGATGTTTGGTGTGGATAAGTTTTATCTTTGCACGTTTCATGGGTAAAAACCTCCTGTTTTTATTTAATTATATAAATTATTTGTTAAAATCTGCGGCACACTCTCTTTCCAAATGGCCAAGGAAAAATATACCACATTTTATCCGTTATTTCAATGCGTTTTTTATTTAATTTTTATATTCAGCACTAAATCATTAATTTTTAACTTTTTCTAGTGCGATATATATAAATTGCATTTATTTTCAAACAGTAAATACTATTAAAACTAAATTATTATTTAGCATTCATATCTATTACTTAAAAAAACACTTTACATATTTGAATAATATTTTGCTGGCAGGTTGTTTTTTTGCCGCCGATACTATAGCATTCGACATTTTTGTCAGATACAGCAATTCTCACCTGCACCGATTGGTAAAAATTAACATGTTCATCTTACAAAGACCCACATGAACGAAAACAACAGCATTTTTACCGCGAAATGCTTGACAAACCCGTCGTTTTCAGCTATAATGACTACAACAATGATAAACGCAGTGAAGGAGATAACGTCCCCTTTCCCAGTTTTCAGAGAGCTGTCGGGTGGTGTAAGACAGTATTGGGGTTCGGACAGCTGGCTCCTGAGCAGCCCGCCGAAAAGGTGCTTTGTACCTTAGTAGGACGGGACGGGTTTCTCCCGTTACAGAGATTGGTATTCGCCGTTTGCGTGCGGCCGATGCTGAAAGTGGGTGGCTTGTCTGCCACCAATGGGAATGGTACCGCGGAAGTTTTGGCTTTCGTTTCCTTTGACCGCATCTGTTTGCGGAGATTGGAAACGGGGGCTTTTTTTATTGCTCCCGGTGCTGGAATAAAAAAATGTGGATATCAGATTCTTTTACCCTTTATACAGAGAGGAACGGTCATCATGAAAAATTATCAGAAGTACACCCGCCAGTATTACCCTGTCGCAAACGCCCCCGCTCGCTGGATGCAGAAAGACCACATTGAAAAGGCTCCCGTCTGGTGCTCCGTCGACCTCAGAGACGGCAACCAGTCCCTTATTATCCCGATGAGCCTTGAGGAAAAACTTGAATTCTTTAAACTGCTGGTTCAGGTCGGTTTCAAGGAAATCGAAATCGGCTTCCCGGCTGCAAGTGAGACCGAATATGAGTTTCTCCGTGCGCTGATTGAACAGAACCTCATCCCCGATGACGTCACGATTCAGGTGCTCACCCAGTCCCGTGAACACATCATCCGCAAGACTTTCGAATGTCTGCGCGGCGTTAAAAAGGCGGTTGTCCATCTGTATAACTCGACCTCCTTTGCACAGCGTCAGCAGGTCTTCCGTAAATCCAAAGAGGAAATCCTTGAAATCGCTGTTTCCGGCGCCAAACTGTTCAATGACCTCGCCGAAGAGTTTAAAGCTACTTCCGACACCGATCTGCGGTTTGAATACTCGCCTGAATCCTTCACCGGCACCGAACCGGAATATGCGCTGGAAGTCTGCAACGCTGTCCTCGATGTCTGGAAACCGACCCCTGACCACAAGGCGATCATCAACCTGCCGGTCACCGTCGAGCTGTCTTCCCCCCATGTCTACGCTAACCAGATCGAGTATATGTGCGACCACCTCAAATACCGCGATTCGGTCGTCGTCTCGCTCCATCCTCATAACGACCGTGGCTGTGCAGTCGCTGACTCTGAGCTCGGTTTGCTGGCTGGTGCCGACCGTATCGAGGGTACCCTGTTCGGCAACGGCGAAAGAACTGGCAACGTCGATATCATCACGCTGGCTATGAATATGTTCTCTCAGGGTGTTGACCCTGAACTCGATTTCAGCGATATGCCCCATATCTGCGAAGTTTACGAACGTGTGACCCGGATGCACGTCTATGAACGTCAGCCCTATGCCGGCAAGCTGGTATTTGCTGCATTCTCCGGCTCTCATCAGGACGCTATTGCAAAGGGCATGAAGTGGCGTGAGGAAACCGACCCCGACCATTGGACCGTCCCCTACCTCCCGATCGACCCGACCGACGTCGGCAGAGTCTACGAAACCGACGTTATCCGCATCAACTCCCAGTCCGGCAAGGGTGGTATTGGCTACCTGCTGGAGCAGAACTTCGGCTATGTCCTCCCGGCTAAGATGAAAGAGGTCGTCGGCTATGCGATCAAGAGCGTTTCCGACCATCTGCATAAAGAACTTGCTCCGGAAGAGGTTCTCGCCGCTTTCCACGACCAGTTCATTAACGTCAACGCTCCCCTCGAACTGATCGACTACCATTTCACCCGTACCCCCACCATCCATACCGTCGTCACCGTCAAGGTGAACGGCGAAGAAAAGGAAATCACCGCTAAAGGCAATGGCCGTCTCGACGCTGTTTCCAATGCGATTAAGTCCCAGCTTGGAATTGAGTTCTCCAACCTGACCTATTCGGAACATGCGCTGCAGGAAGGCTCTTCCTCTCAGGCTGTCTCGTATGTCGGCATCACCATGCCCGATGGCAAGGTCTCCTGGGGTGCTGGCGTCGCCGATGATATCATCGGCGCGTCGATTCAGGCGCTCTTCTCCGCAATCAACAGAGCTTCCAACAACTGATTGACGCATATCTGTACAGCAAATTTGCTGCCTGAATGAATAATCTTGCATTTTTGAGATGAAAATGCACGCAAATTGTAGACAAATCTGTCCAAAAACGCTATAATAGTAAAAAACGGTTTCATGGGGGAGTTTCCGGCAGGTCTCCCCCATCCTGTCATATCGGAAAGGACCCCATAAAATGGATAAATTGACCCTGCTGACCATGAAAATGATCGATTATGATTCCGGCGACGCTCCCCGTATCAACCATTTCCTGAAAGTGACCGCTTATGCGCGCACGATCGGCGAAATGGAAGGTCTCGACGAAAAACGGCTGCGTATTTTGACCGCTGCCGCTTTGACCCATGATATCGGGATTAAGCTCTCGGAAGAAAAATACGGCAACTGCAATGGCGAACATCAGCAGGTCGAAGGCCCGCCTGTCGCTGAAAAAATGCTGACCGCACTGGGGTTTGAGCGGGAACTGATCGACCGGGTATGCTGGCTGATCGCCCACCATCATACCTACTCCGATATCGTCGGCATCGATTACCGGATTCTCGTCGAAGCAGATTTCCTCGTCAACCTCGATGAGGGGCACGCTTCGGCTGAAGCTAAAATGCAGGCGCGTGAAAAAATCTTCCGCACCAAGGCCGGCTGTGCAATCTTTGACCGGCTGTTCGGAGAATCTGCCGCTTTATCCTGATTTTCTTTCTATATAATAGCGCAATCGAAAGGAATGACATCCATCATGGAAAAAACAATTACCGTCATCCGCGGCGATGGTATCGGCCCGGAAATCGTCAACGAAGCAATTAAAGTTATGGACAAGGTCGCTGAAAAATTCGGCCATACCTTCCATTATCAGGATATCCTCGCCGGTGGCTGCTCGATCGATGCTTATGGCCGCAGTCTGACCGATGAGGCTCTCCAGAAATGCCTCGACTGTGATTCCGTCCTCCTCGGTGCGGTCGGCGGTCCTAAATGGGACGGCGTCGCTAAGGAAATCCGCCCTGAAGCTGCTTTGCTGTCCATCCGTTCGGCTATGGGGTTGTATGCGAATCTGCGTCCCGCTAAACTGTTCCCCCAGCTGGCTGATGCTTCCCCTCTGCGTCCGGAAATCGTCGCGCAGGGTATCGACCTGATGATGGTCCGTGAGCTGATCGGCGGCGCGTACTTTGGCGAACATAAGACCGTCGAGGAAAACGGTGAGCTGGTCGCGCATGACGATATGACCTATGCAGAACATGAGATTACCCGTGTCGGCAAGGTCGCGTTCGAGACCGCACGCAAACGCGGCGGCAAGCTCCATTCGGTCGATAAGGCTAATGTTCTGGATTCCTCCCGTCTGTGGAGAAAGACTATGCACGCCCTCGCTGAACAGTATCCCGATGTCAATTATCAGGATATTCTCGTCGACAACACCGCGATGCAGCTGGTTCGCAATCCTTCCCAGTTTGACACCGTTGTCACCGAGAACCTGTTCGGTGATATTCTGTCGGATGAATCGTCGATGATTACCGGTTCTATCGGCATGATGGCTTCCGCTTCGCTCGGCGATGGTACAAGAGGTATGTATGAACCCATCCACGGCTCTGCTCCGGATATCGCCGGTATGAACATCGCAAACCCGCTCGGCACAATTCTGTCGGCGGCTATGATGATGCGGTACTCGTTTGATATGGCTGCTGAGGCCGACGCTGTCGAAAAGGCTGTCAACGACGTCCTCGACGCTGGTTACCGCACCGCTGATATCATGAGCGACGGACATACCCGCGTTTCCTGCTCCGAAATGGGCGATCTCGTCGCTGCCCGTATCTGATTTCACGGAACTTTACAGTGTATTTTGCGGGTGGCCGGTATCTTACCGGTCGCCCGTCTTTTACATGTGGGCGGAATGCTTCCGCTGCCAGTTCGCGTTGGTCGCCCGCGTTCCGACGGGCTCGGTCGTGAAAATAACATCCATAGCAAACGCGCCAGATAGATTGTGCGAATTTTTGGTTTTATATGACTTCTGCATATTCTGCCCGTCTGTTCACGCGAGCGCAGAGCGAGTGCCAATTTTACGCACAATGTGGGTTCGATCATATCAAAAAAGTTAGGTCAAGCCTTTCAAGGCTTGCGGAAGTCCAGAGGGCAGAGCCCTTTGGTCGCTCCATCGCAATGGAGCGAAATCTCCTTTCCCCAAAAATCAGCTCAGCAAGGGGTAGCAAAATGCCCGCAGGTATTTTGCGTAGGGGACGCATAGCAAGGGCGTCCCCTATGGATGAAGTGGGTTCGATGCCCACTTCATCCATAAAAATCGAGCGAGCTGTACACTGCCGATTCCACTGTCAGGTAAAAATACGTGGGCCGGCACGGCGCTAACGATTCTTGACACCTTTCCCCCGTCGACTGTCCGGTGGACAGTCGTGCGGCGGACACAGTTCCCGTACATTATATTCGGACGCTCCTGCTCCGCAATCTGCCCGGTTATAAAAGGAACACTCTTACTATAATTATTCTTTTGGTGTCACACTCCGACCATCCTGCAAAAATGTCCTGCTTCTGATTCAAATGAATCACGCTATTCATTGAGAACACGAACTTCGTGCTTTCACTGAATAGCGTGAACTGTCGGGTTTCCTCTGAGGCCCTGATATTTCGCGTTTTTCTTCGTTCGCATAAACAATTGATCCTAAACTCCCGGTTATATTCGCATGGTAGGTTTTAGTTGTCGTAACTCCGTCCGTCTGAGACTGTCCACCGGACAGTCTCAGAGGATAACGGATAATAGACGGCAGCGGCGTGCCGCCCCACGTAGTCCCAACTGACTGCGTAAACCGATGATGCTGCCCTCGCTCAGGTATGTGAAGCGGGCATCGAACCCGCTTCACATATTGAGACCCCCTTAATAGGGTTCTCAAACTCTCCTGATTCTATTATGCGATAAGAGATTTCGCTCCATTGCGATGGAAGCGACCACGGTTCCCTGTGGGAACCGGACAGTTTCCTCTGGAAACTGTGTGGTTTGCAAAGCAAACCGTGCTCTGCCCTGGACTTCCGCAAGCCTTTGAAAAGGCTTGACCTAAACTTTTTAGTCATGACCGTACCAACTATGTGCGAAAAATTGGGGCTCGCTCTACGCTCGCGTGAACCAACGGCAAGTGTGTACGTGAATGTAATCAATCGAAAGTGTGCGTCTTTTTAACGTAAGCAGGTGACTGAATGAAACAGGAATATCTGATGGGCAACGGCGCAATCGCGCTCGGTGCTCTCTCCGCTGGCGTCGGTCTGATCGCTGGCTACCCCGGTACCCCATCCTCTGAAATTATCGAAACTGCCGCAAAATGGAATGACGGCTCGGTACATATCGAATGGTCGGTCAATGAAAAGGCCGCTCTCGAAGTGGCCGCCGCTGCTAGTTACTCCGGTATGAGAACCCTCGTGACAATGAAACAGGTCGGCCTCAATGTCGCGTCTGACCCATTGATGAGCCTTGCCTATGTCGGCGTTGAGGGTGGTCTGGTCGTGGTGTCCGCCGACGACCCCGGCCCTATTTCCTCTCAGACGGAACAGGATACGCGGCGGTTTGCTGAATTCGCAAGAATCCCCGTCTTCGACCCGGCATCCCCTGAGGAAGCTTTCCAGATGATTCAGGATGCGTTTGAATGCTCCGAAAAGTACCATACCCCCGTCCTGCTCCGGCCGACAACCAGAGTTTGCCATGGTTACGCGGCTATCAGCATCCCGGAAAAGTTCTCCCCAAAACCTGCCGTCGGATTTGAAAAAAATACCGCACGTTGGGTCATCTTCCCGCGCTCTTCCTATTTGAACCATGTACGGATTGAGACACGGAATCCCGAACTGGGACGTGAATTTTCTGTTTACCAGTATAACACCATCGAGGGTGCAATGAATGCCGACAAGGCAATCCTGACCGGCGGCGTCAGCTATGCCTACCTGAAGGAAATCGTCAAAAACCGGCAGGATATCAAGTTGATTCGGGTCGGTACGCCGTTCCCGATGCCTGAAGATTTCCTGCTGAAAGCATTGGACGGCGTCAAGGAGCTGCTCTGCGTCGAGGAGCTCTCCCCTTATCTCGAAGAATCGGCACAAAAACTCGCTGGGCTGTATCATCTTAACCTCACTATCCGTGGCAAACGGACAGGTGATGTCCCACATGCTGGCGAAAATTCCGCTGATTCGCTCCGGAATATCGTTGCTGCCTTTGCCGGCGGTGAATGCAAGGGTGGTGAATCGCCTGATATGACCGATGCGCCCGCTCTGCCAGTTCGTCCCCCGGTACTTTGTGCCGGATGTCCCCATCGTGCGTCTTTTTATGCCGTTAAGGTCGCGATGAAAGGCAAAAAAGCCAACTTCTGCGGCGATATCGGCTGTTATACGCTGGGAAATGCTATGCCGCTGGATATGGTCGATACCTGCTTGTGTATGGGAGCTGGCGTGACGATGGCGCAGGGGCTGCATTGGGCAAACCCTGACAGCGTCAACTTCGCGTTTATCGGAGATTCGACCTTCTTCGCCTCCGGTATGACCGGTGTGGTCAATGCGCTGTACAATAACGCCAAAATGGTGCTCGTCCTGCTGGACAACTCTACTACAGCAATGACCGGACATCAGCCCCACCCCGGCACCGGTAAAACAATGATGGGCGATATTGTCGCCAAAATTGACCCCGTTAAAATTCTGGAAGGCATGGGCGTCGGTAAAATCCGTGTGGTCAACCCGCTCGATCTGAAAGCCGCCGTTGAGGCCGTTCAGGACTGCGCTGCAACCGATGGCGTGACTGCGGTCATCTTCCGTTCGCCCTGTATCGCGGGCATTAAACCCGGTAATCCTGCCGTAATCTCCGATCGTTGTGTCCAGTGTAAAAAATGTATCCGTGAAATCGGATGCCCCGGATTGATTATCCGGGATGGAAAAGTCGCTGTCGATGGCAGTCTCTGCAACGGCTGCGGGTTGTGTGCGCAGATTTGCCCGACCGGTGCAATCATGGTGTGAGGAGGGACGGAATTATGAATAAAGATATTCTTCTCTGCGGTGTCGGCGGTCAGGGAATCGTACTGGTCTCCAAACTGCTCGCTGCTTCCGCAATGGCTGCCGGTGAAACCGTCCATTCCGCTGAAACGATTGGTATGGCTCAGCGCGGCGGCTCGGTCACCAGCCATATCCGGATTGGCGAAAGCTATTCCCCGTTGATTCCGTCCGGATGTGCGTCGCTGATGCTGGCGTTTGAACCGGCTGAAGCTGTGCGTAACCTCCCGCTGCTGCACAAAGACGGTACCGTTATCGTCAGCAGTGCCGCGGTGATGCCGGTCACTGCTTCGCTGACCGGCGGCAGCTATCAGGCTGAACCGATGCTGGATTTCCTTAGAGCACGGGTTAAAAAAGTGATTACCGCTGACCCGGAAAGCCTTTGCGCGTCGCTTGGGTCGGTTAAATATTTCAACGTCGTCATGCTCGGCGTCGCGCTTGCGGCTGGTGAAATCGGACTGCCGAAAGATATCGTCCGGCAGTCGGTCGAAAACCGGGTGCCCGAAAAGTTCCGTGAAGTGAACAAAAAGGCGTTGATGATCGGCGAAGAATACTATAAAAATATCGCTGGAAAATAAAAACTGCCCGTTTCGGACAGATTATATCGTTCTTTAAAAAGCAGGTGATTTCTTTGCAGCTGAACAGCAAACAAATGGAACTGATCAACCGCCAGATTCAGCGGCTGTTGAATTCCGACAGTTATTATGGTAAGATGTATCGTGAGCTGGGAATCGACGGCGTCCGTTCTCAGGAAGATTTCGAGAAGCTCCCCTTCTCCTCTAAGGACGACCTCCGCAACGCTTACCCGCTCGGCATCCAGGCCGTCCCGGACAATGAAATCGTCCGGATTCACTCCTCCTCCGGTACGACCGGCAAACCCGTCATTATCCCTTATACCGCCAAGGACGTCGACGACTGGGCAACAATGTTCGCACGGTGCTATGCGCTGGCTGGTATCGGCAAAGAAGACCGTATCCAGATTACCCCCGGTTACGGCCTCTGGACCGCTGGTATCGGCTTCCAGCTCGGCGCCGAGAAACTCGGCGCAATGGCTATCCCGATGGGTCCCGGCAATACTGAAAAACAGCTGCAAATGATGGTCGATTTGCAGTCGACCGTTATCGCCGCGACGTCGTCTTATGCGCTGCTGCTGGCTGAGGAAGTCGCAAAACGTGGCCTTAAAGACAAAATTGCCCTAAAAAAAGGCGTCATCGGCTCTGAACGCTGGGGCGATAAGATGCGCGGCCGGATTAAACAGGAACTCGGTATCACGCTGTACGATATCTACGGCCTGACGGAAGTCTACGGTCCCGGTATCGGTATCAGCTGCGATGCCGAGGACGGTATCCACTACTGGGACGACTATGTCTACCTTGAAATCATCGACCCGGTCACCGGCAAGCCTGTTCCTGACGGCGAAGAGGGCGAAATTGTCCTGACTACGCTGGTTAAGGAAGGCGCTCCTCTGATTCGGTTCAGAACCCATGACCTGTCCCGGATTATCCCCGGTGAATGCGGGTGCGGCTGCAAATACCCCAAAATCGATATCATCAAGGGCCGCAGTGACGATATGTTCAAGGTCCACGGCGTCAATATGTTCCCAAGCCAGGTTGAAGAAGTCCTTCGTGCGATTCCTGGCGTTTCGAGTGAATACGCAATCGCGCTCGGCTGGGACGAAAATACCAAGAAAGACGTCATGATGATGACGGTCGAGGCGGACTACAACTACTCGTTCGAGAACCTCGCCAGAACTATTCAGGAACAGATTAAGTCCCGAATCGGCGTTACCCCCAAGGTCAATATCGTTCCGGTCGGCACCCTCCCCCGCAGTGAAAAGAAGACCAAACGCGTCACCGATTACCGTTACTGATATTGTTTTCGCTGCATAAAGTTTTGTGCACACACGCTACCCGGTGATTCGACCGACGCGCAGAGCGTCGGGTTAATGTTTTGCACTCAGTTGGGTCGGTAATGACATAAAAGTTAGGTCAAGCCTTTCAAGGCTTGCAGGTCCAGGACAGCGTCCTGGTCGCCCTCCGCAGAGGGCGAAATCTTCTTCCCCCAAAATCAGCTCAGCAAGGGGTAGCAAAATACCCGCAGGTATTTTGTGTAGGGGACGCATAGCAAGGGCGTCCCCTATGGATGAAGTGGGTTCGATGCCCACTTCATCCATAAAAATCGAGCGAGCTGTACGCTGCCGATTCCGCTGTCAAGTAAAAATACGTGGGCCGGCACGGCGCTGTCAAATTTTCGACCTGTTTCCCTCTTTAACTGTCCGGTGGACAGTTAAAGACACGCGAAGCCTATAACAAAGACCCGCCCCACACGGCACTAAACTACTTAATTCTCGTCAGTCTGTCAGCACTTTCCATGCTGTCTGGCTATATATTCCTATATAAAAGAAAGGAAGTTTTGCAAATGGAACTCGAAACCAAATGCCTCCACACAGGTTATATCCCCAAATCCGGTGAACCCAGACAGGTCCCGATTATCCAGTCGACCACCTTCCCCTATGAAACCAGTGAGGAAATGGGCAAACTGTTCGACCTTGAGGCAAGCGGCTACTTCTATACCCGCCTTCAGAACCCGACCAACGACTATGTCGCTGCTAAAATCGCCGCTCTTGAGGGTGGTACTGCCGGTATGCTGACCTCCTCCGGTCAGGCTGCAAACTTTTACGCTGTCTTTAATATCGCAAACTGCGGCGATCATGTTATCGCTTCTTCCTCTATCTACGGCGGTACATTCAACCTGTTCGCTGTTACCATGAAGAAGATGGGCATCGACTTTACCTTCGTCTCCCCCGACTGCACCGAGGAAGAACTGGCCGCTGCTTTTAAACCCAATACCAAGGCTGTCTTCGGCGAAACTATCGCAAACCCTGCCCTGACTGTCCTCAACATCCCGCTCTTTGCGAAAGTTGCCCATGAACACGGCGTCCCGCTGATTATCGACAACACTTTCCCCACCCCCATCAACTGCCGCCCGATTGAATGGGGCGCTGATATCGTTACCCATTCTACTACCAAGTATATCGATGGCCATGCTGCTACCGTCGGCGGCGCTATCATCGACGCTGGTAAATTCGACTGGATGGCTCATGCTGATAAGTTCCCCGGCCTGACTACCCCTGATGAAAGCTACCACGGTGTTGTATACGCTGAACGCTTCGGCAAGGAAGGCGCTTTCATCACCAAGGCTACCGCACAGTTGATGCGTGACTTCGGTTCGATTCAGTCCCCTCACAACGCTTACCTCCTCAACCTCGGCCTTGAAAGCCTCGCTGTCCGTATGCCCCGCTACGTTGCGAACGCTCAGAAAGTCGCAGAGTTCCTCGAAGCAAACGAAATGGTTACCTGGGTCAACTACCCCGGCCTGCCCAGCAACAAGTATTATGAGATCGCGAAAAAGATCATGCCCAACGGTACCTGCGGCGTTATCTCCTTCGGCGTCAAAGGCGGCAGAAAAGCAGCTGAAACCTTTATGAAACACCTGAAACTCGGCTCGATTGAAACCCATGTCGCCGATGCTGTCACCTGCGTCCTGCATCCCGCTAGCTCGACTCACCGTCAGATGAACGATGAAGAGCTGGTCGCAGCTGGTGTCGGTCCTGACCTGATCCGTCTGTCGGTTGGTCTAGAAAATGTCGACGAAATTATCGCCGACCTTAAACAGGCTCTCGACGCTACCCGCTAACATTAATAAAACCGCATGGCCTTATTCACCGGCGGTCTGCCTTGTCTATCGGCCCTGCTGTCAATTTTGCAGCAGGGCTATGTTTTTTATCAACAATCGGAAGAGGTGTATCCCTATGACGAAAAAACGGTTGGTATGGATTGTATTCGGTTTTGTCTGTGGAGTCGCCGCCGCTTTGCTCTGCCGGTTCGGGCTGGACTGTTGGCAGGTGTACAGCAGGTACCGGGACTGTCGGTACTATGATTATCCGTCTGTCAATCTGTCCGACGCGGTCGATGTCCAAACGGATGAATGGGGTACAAACTATTATTGGCCGAGCCTTACCGTTCAGGTACAGGGCAATACAACCATCATTACCGATTACTGGTCCGGTCAGATGCGGCAATATAATCATGGTGTTCTGCGTCTTTTGATGGTTACCGATTATGAAGACTCTTTCGGACCTGAATACCGCAACTATGAGGTTCGCTCAGAGGAAGAATGCAGCCAGATTGCTGCGCTTCTTGAACAAGAAAACTATTCGGAAATTCAACAGCTCGGCGGCCGCGTCTGGCAGTTTGAATCGGGAGAAACTTTCGTCAACTGATTAATATTCGACTATTGTATGAAGCTATGCATAAATAACCCCTGGGATTTCGTACCGGAAATTCCAGGGGTATCTTTATATATATTATTAACCTCTTTGCAAATCCTTTTGATATTACCAAATGCTAACTGATTGAATCATAATTATTCTATAGAAATTAAGCTATAAAATTCAGATTCTATTGACTTCCCTTTTCGTTAATTATATAATTATATTAAACATTCTGCAAATATAAAAAGGTGGGAATTGTTATGAACAAAAACGTAAAACGTACCCTTCTGGCTGTCATGGTTTCCTCTATGCTGGCCGCTTCTTTCAGCGCAATTCCGGTTGCTGCTGATGGTGATAGTGTTGTTACTCCCCCCCCCACGGGGTCATTGCAAATTAATACGTTGGGTGATGGTGATACAACACCAGTAAGCGACCCTGTTTGGATGATTAATGGCACTGGCTATGCGTCACTATCAGAGGCTGTCCAGTCTGTCCAAGCTAATAACCAACAACCTGTCACCATTGTTCTTCAAAAAGATGTATCTGGTTCTGGTGTCATAATTGGTTACAAGAGTCAGGATGGCTCTCAAAATTATGAGAATCAGAATATTATACTGGATTTCAACGGCTTCACCTATACTGTCACCGATACCGTCGGTTCAACCGGTACTGAAACCAACGGTTTCCAGCTGCTAAAAGGTTCCACCGTAACTATGAAAAATGGTACGATAAAGAGTGGTTCTTCTGCTAAAATACTGATTCAGAAATATTCCGACCTGACGCTGGAGGACATTACCCTTGACGCCTCAGGGAGCTCCTGCCAGTATGTAATCAGCAACAACTGCGGCAAAACTATTATCACTGGTAATACCGATATCACCGCAGCTACCGGACAGTTTGCCTTCGATGTATATTACTGGCCATCCAACGGCTATACCGACGGTGTCAACGTTATCGTTGACAAAAACATGACCGGCACCATCACTGGTAAGGTGGAATACACTCGTGACAACAATACTGACGCTGACTGGTTCTCCAAAGCCAGCCTTACTATTGAAAACGGCAATTTCGATATTGATTTGCAGCTAGTCGTTGGAGATAACGCACAAAACGCAACTATTAACATTTCCGGCGGCTCTTTCAGCGGCGAAGTCCCAGAATACTACCTTGCTGACAGCGTACAGGCAACCGTCAAATCCGATTCCGGCCGGATGGCGGTTTACACCAATTTGCAGGACGCAGTGAATAATGCAGCCAGCGGCAGCATCATCACGGTCAGACAAAACGGCCTGTCTGCAAAGGTCGACCCGAGCAAGGGCATCAAGTTTGTAGCGTCCTCCGGAATTTCCCTCCCCTCACTGACCGACCAAAACGGTGCTAAAGTTGAGATCGCGCAGGACGGCAGCACCATCCCGACCGCTTTCACAGCTACTGTCAATAATGATTCCACTTCTTACCCCATTGGCCAGACAGTCACGATTACGACCCCTGCTTATTATCAGGGCCATATTTTCAAAAACTGGGTCGTTTCTTCCGGCAATGTAACCCTCGATAACCCCTACAGCCCGACCACTACCTTTACTATGCCGGCTGAAAATGTTACCGTTTATGCTGTATATGACGAAATCACCTTCGTACCTGTCATTCCCGAACAGCCGACTGTCACTGCCCCTGCTCGCGATGGATGGGTTAAGATCGGTGCAAGATGGTATCTCTATGATAACGGCACTAAATTGACCGGTTGGCAGAAAGACGGTAACACCTGGTACTACCTCGATGAAAAGGGTGTTATGCTGTGCAATGGCCTGGCTGAAATCGACGGTAAAACCTACTACTTCTATGACTGGGGTGGAATGGCTTCTTCCTGGTGGTATAAGGATGAAAATGGTAACTGGTATTACTTCCGCGGCAACGGCGCTATGGCAATCTCTTCCTGGATTGAATGGAAGGGTGAATACTATTATGTCGGCGCTGACGGCAAGATGCTGACCAATACCACTACCCCTGATGGCTACAGAGTCGACGCGAACGGCGTATGGATTCGATAATCTTTTTTGATTGCTGAACTAAACTAAACACATGAAACCCCCGGAGTTCCGTACAAGGAATTTCCGGGGGTTTTGCGTTGCCACATATAAAAGACAGGACCCCAGCCGAAGCCGGAGCCTTGTTGTACAAAAGTGGTATCAGTCGCTGATTTCCATGCAGGCACATTCCTTATAACCGGTTTTCTGCGCGTCCGACAAAGTCAGGAAATAATACCATTTTCCCTCCACCTCAGCCCAGCCGGTGACAGCGATGCCGTCAGCGTTAAACCAATACCAGTACCCGTCAATTTTTGCCCACTTGTTTTTATAGCCGCCGTAAATCCAACCCTTTTCGGTCTTTTCCCAGCGTTTTTTTACCACAATCAGCTCTGCCGACGCACGATTGAGATCGACATTGCCGGAGATGCCGGACACCCTGCCGGTGCTGGAATACTGCCAGACGGTGTGCGCGACGACCGGCGTATTGTCCGAGTACCGTGCGCACCAGATCACCGTATTCTCAGGAAGTGCCGACAGAGTAATTTTATTTTGCAGCCAGTCGAGCGAACCATACATTCCGGTCCGGTACCCAGCTGATTCTATCACCTTACAGAATGCGACACAGCAAGCCGTTCTAACCGCTTTAGTGGCGGCGATGATGGACGGTTCATACTCCTGATCGAAAAAGACTGGCAGCGTGATTTTATCGCGATAAGGCGCAATAACCGACAGGCAGACTTCAGCCTCCTGCCGTGCCTCTGCCTCAGTTGCGGCGTAGGAATACCAGTAAACGCCGACCGGCAATCCTGCCGCAAACGCCCCTTCCACGTTCTTTTTAAAGCAAGGGTCCTCCTGGCTGGCAAAACGGCCATATCCGGCACGGATAATGACAAAATCCTGTCCGGCGGCGGCCTTTGCCCAGTCAACATTTCCCTGAAATTTGGACACATCCAGTCCAACCAGCGTATATTCCATCCGGACATTCCCCCTTTATTTCTGGCACAGTCTGGTGACAGCCGCCTCAATCAGCGCCCGAATGCGTGCCGTGATCGGGATACCATCCTCCTCCAGCAATCCTTCCACGTAAGAGAGTTTCTCCATCCCCCGCTGTGCACCCTGAATCAGCTGTTCAGCGGCAAGGCAATACTGTTCGATTTTGGCGATCAGCGAAGCCTCGTTTTTAGCATCGAGCTGAGCCTTGAGCCACGGGACCAGATACCTTGTCAGGATAACGACTGCCGCCGCCATCACCAGATTCCATACCATTTCCATTATATGGTTTCCCCCTTCCGACTGTGTCTTAATCTAATATTCTGCTGGCAGAGCGGTTCGCCGCAAATGGTTACGAATCACCACCACGGCGGGAACCGTGCGCCAGTTCATCAATCCGTTTATGTGCCTGCGAAGCGCTGGATTCGACCCGCGAAAGACGGGAAGCAAATTCAAGGTTGGTTGCCTCCTGGCGTTCCAGACGGCGTTTGAGGTCATCGACACCGGACTTGATATACCCGATATCGCTAATTAGCTGACCATCTTCTCTGGCGCCGGAACGGTTGTCCTGTTTTTCATTCCGCCGCCAGGCTGCCCATCCGAACGCGACTGCGCAGATGCTCCCCACCAGACCGACTGCGGAAACGATGATTCCCCCTAAATCCTGCAAATTACCCCTCCTTAACTTATAAATTCTAGCCTGTACGTCACATCCCGATTCCTAATGCAGCCCCATTGCGTCCGCTCAGGCTTGATTCTATCATTTCAGGCGTGGCTCCATCTCGAACCCCACAAGCGGAGATACTCCATAACGAGCGGCAAAGAAGGTGAGCTTGTCGAATCTTCTCACCCAGTTTGGAGCGTGGAAAAAGGCCGCGTCCGTCTGCGACTGTCCACCGGACAGTCACAGAGGGTAACGGATAAATAACGACAGCGGCGTGCCGCCCCACGTAGTCCCACAGACTTTATAAATCGATCATGCTGCCCTCGCTCAGGTATGGGAAAGGGGCATCGAACCCCTTTCCCATAACGAGACCCCCTTGATAGGGTTCTCGTGCTCTCCTGATCTTATTTTGGGGAAAGGAGATTTCGCCTTCTGCGGAAGTGCGACCACGGTTCCCATAGGGAACCGTGCTCCGCCCTGGACCTGCAAGCCTTTGAAAAGGCTTGACCTAAACTTTTTGTCATTACCGCCCCCACTGAGTGCGTGACTTCGGCACTCGCTCAGCGTTCGCGTGAACAGACGGGTAGAGGGTGCAAGAAGTCTTTCTAAGCCAAAAACTCACACCATCTGCCCGGCGCGTTCGCTATGGCTGTTACTTTCACGACCGAGCGGATTGCGAAGCAGGAGCGACCAACGCGGAAATGGGAGCGCAGGCACTGCGCCGACGCGTCACCAGATGAGGATGTAGCAGAATTCGGAGCCGGATACGTAGTCGTATTTGCTGAACGTGACCGAGAAACTGTCGCTGCCGACCGTAATAGTCGTATTGGCACTCGACTGGTTCTGGTTACGCATCGTACCGGACGTTGCTGACGTAATGCCGTTAAGCTGACCAGAGACCGCACCACGGAAGTAATAGGGCGAAAAGCTCGGCTGCTGACCAGAGGTCGCATACCCACCGACCCAGACGTTAAAATACGCCACAATTGCTTTCGGCTTACCCAGACTGTTGCCATACGGGATGGTATAGGTTCTGTATTCAATAGGCGGCCCGATTGAACCGGCGATGACTGTCCGTCCGGTACCGGTAATCAACTGCCCAAGGTTGTTATAGGCGGTTTTTCCGGCAAGGATATCCCGTGCCGCTGCGGTTGTCTGGACGGACAGTGCCCGACCAGTCCGCAGCGTGCGGTCACCAGCATAGAAAGTTCTGCCGTTAAAGACAGTATCCTCGGTTGCATTGGCGAGGGCGAGTTTGGATTTAATCAAGCCCCCGCCGGTCTTAAAATTTAGCATCTTTTCCCCGGTATCGATGACCATCTCGACACCTGCGCCGGTAATAAACATCCCATCTTCCAGAGGGTTGCCGTCGGTCGTCTGCATCTGGTAGGACACGCCGTCCACCGTCGCAGTATCACCATCGGAGAAGCTGCCGTTTGCCAGAAACCGTGCCAACAGCAGCCCGTTTCTGCCTTCCAATCCGGTAAACTGGTGAACAGAGCCAGATTTGCTGTGGTTGAGCACCACCAGCCCCAGATCATCCAGCGCCGCCTCCATTTCCTCATACGTAACGAA
Source organism: uncultured Clostridia bacterium (assembly GCA_944386805.1). Classification (GTDB taxonomy): domain Bacteria; phylum Bacillota; class Clostridia; order Oscillospirales; family Ruminococcaceae; genus Faecivivens. The sequence continues at coordinate 23,252 of CALXCO010000020.1, read as the reverse complement.
AATCCCGCTCCCGCCGATTTCAGCGGTCACATTGGAAGCGGAGTTGACCGCGACCGTCAGCTGCAAAACCCTTTCATTCAAGGTTGTTTCGTCAGCACCGGGGATATAATCCCCCTCTTCACCGGCGTTGCCGTAGGCATAGAGGATATCCTCCCCACCTGAAGGGTCTTTGGCATACAGCCCCAGTTCCCGCCAGGTAAACCCGGTCGACACCGAGCGGAAGGTCAGAATTCCCTTAATCGTGACCTGACTGTCACGGCGGGTAACCTGGCCGATCGGCAGGGTAAAGCGCGGAGAGACCACCTGCGCCACCTGAGCGAGGTTGCCGGAGTAAGCGGCATCGCCCATGATGAACTTGGTAAAGCAGATGGCTTCACCGTCCATTCCCGCAGCCAGCAGTGCAAGACCGGCGTCGGTAATTGTCATCTGAAAATTTGCCATCCAAACAGTCCCCCGATCATTCCACCGTAACCGTCATATACAGTTTTTCCATTGCGTCGACCGGCTGCACCGCAAGGTCGACAATCACGCTGTCCGCGGTTTCACCTCTCTGGACGACGATATCCTCCAGCACAGGGCGTTCGACTGCACGAATCTCGTAGAGGTTATTGAGGTATGCAAACAGTTCCTCCCTGAACAGTGCACGACCATCCTCATCGTTGGCACATTTGCCGAGGTAGTAATCCTCGAAAATCTGGCGGACATCGGTACCAATCGCATCCATTACACGCAGGGTACGGTTCTTGCGGAAAGCGTCACCCTTTTCGGTCGTGAAGCCGACGAAGGTATTGATATCCTGTTCGACGACGACCTTGTTGCCGCGCTGGATAAAGATAAACTGACCGGCCTTGAGTTTGGCGATGATTTCACTTGCCAGCAGCACCTCACTGACAGCAGTTGCGCCGTCATAGGTATCGTAGGTGCAGCTCTTGTTGACAGCGGCACCGGCAGTCATGCCTGCGACATAAGCGGTCGCCTGTTCTGGTGTAATCACCGTGCCATCGCTGAGAACGACGCCGTTGGCGACCGAGATGACGCCTTCATAATCCGGTTCCATATTGGCGACGACGACCTGAATTTTGACGCCCTCGTCCTCGCGCATTCGTTTGACGAAGGAAACCGCCAGTTCCTTGATGGCGACGTCATCGGTCGGCAGCGCCATTGTATTATAGGTCAGCCGTTCAGCACCTGCAAAGAAGTCTTCCCAGTCCTGCTGTTCCACCTCAAGGTCAGTACCGCCGGACAGGACGATACCGGCATGTGGAGCCAGCTCACCGGTACCGGTGAAGAGCACCCAGTCGTTATCGACCAGCTGGTCAATTGTTTCCGCCTGCTGTTCATCGACCATTCGCCCATCGAGGAAGGTCTGGACGGTAAATTCCAGCCCCGATTCAGGTGCAATGATTTTGACCGCAATGGTATTGCCGACGGTTCCGGGATAGCGAGCGGTTACAGTGATATTTTCATCGGTACGGGTTGCCGCCTCACCGCCAGCCAGCCGCCAAACCAGCACCTTGTTTGCCCGTTTTGCCGCCTCACGCAGCAGAAGCAGTTCAGGCGAAAGGCTGGAGAGGCCGAAAATTTTCCGGACGTCGGTATCTCCTTCAATTGCGATTGCCTCGCCGACCGGGCCGAACGGCACCGCCATCGGCAGCAGCACAACACCTCTGTCGGAGACGGTACCGAGCGGCGAATATTCCGAGACGAAGTTAATGTACGCACCTGCGCGCACCTTATTTCTGGTTACAAAAGTTCCTCCTGCCATTCACAATCATCCTTTCTACAGGTCAGTTGTCAGAAACCACCGAGAGCTGAAGCTGGTCGCTGACCGCCAGCACAGCCCCACCCCATACGCCGGACGTCTGTTCCGTCCAGACCGCGGTTTCGAGTTCGATATTTGCCGGGATCATGATCCGCAGTTCCCGCACCATCGCGTCCAGCAGGTTCGCCGATTCCGGCGCGACCTCGACCCGAAGCAGGAATTCATCCGGGAACACCTCAGCGGTGAACTGTCCCTTACCCATCGCGGCGGTCAGCTGACGGCGCAGCTGGACGATGGTATACGGCCGGACGCCGGCCAGACGGGAGATGACGGCGAAGCGTCTTTCCTCCAGCGTACCGGTGCCGGTCAACCCCAGCACCTGTTCCCAACGTCCCAGCCGTTCATCGGCGGTATTCGGGAAATATGCGACCGGCAGTCCGGCGACCTGCTGTTCCCACTCATCGAGAGGCTGGTCGACAGCGCCGCCGAGTGCCGCATATTCCTCAGTTTCCCGAAAGGCATCGGGCAGATATTCCAGATATTTCAGAACACTCCCTCCTTACGCGCCGAACATTGTAAAGGTAAACGCGCCGTTGACCGGGACACCACTGCAAACGATGTTTTCGGTACCGCCGTTGATGGTCAGATTTTCGACGTCAACGATTCCCTCCGCGGCAGAAATTGCCGCCATCATCCCGCTGAACCGGACGACCGGGTCACCATCCTCCCAGCTTTTTCTCAGACCAAGGAGATATTCACCGGCAGCATTTTCCGCATTTTGTCTGGCCTGTGCGAGGTCGATTGAAGCGGTGACTTTTGCAGAAACGGCGATTTCTTCCGTTGTAGGGGAATAGACGAGAACAAGGTGGCCGATCGGAGCCATTCCCAGCCCGTCGCCGTCCTCATCCGGAACCAGCAGTGTCTGAACAGCCTGTATCAGCGCATCGCCTGCCGGCATCAGGTCGCTTCCCAACACCTGAACGCCGACCGTACCCGAACCGAGGAAGACCGGCTGGACCCGGACTCCGCCGACACCGGGAACCAGCCTGACTTTTTCCTTATAGTCGCTGACGTTGCCGCCGAACGCAGGGTACGCCAGCAGTTCCAGGATTCTTTCCCGGAGGGAGGTATCATCCTCCCGATTTTCACCGGGCGTCAGGATTTCGACAGCTTCCGCCTTGCCGAACCCGGTCAGATAATCGCCGGGCAAAGCCTCGCCCAGCCGGTTGCCCACCTCGCCCGCTGTTTCACAGACAAGGCTGCCGGTGCCCTCCTGGCATTCCGTCAAGATGTAATAAACTCCATCAATCGAAAAGCGCATTCCGACCGGCGGATCGAAAGGCTGTTCATCCTGACCGGTAAACACAGCGCGGAGGGTTGCCGGTGAAGCGTCGCCGCGTGCCACGCCATAGAGTGCGCCAATCCGTTCAAGGTATTCCCCTTCCGAAGTATCCGGAAAGAGCAGGTCGAAATAATTTTCCAGATTGACATACGCAGCCGCCAGTTCAGCGCAGACCGGCGCAATCGCGGTATCGATCAGACTGCCCTCTCTTTTATCGATCTCATCGGGGATCGCTTCGAGGCAACGGGAGCGCAGTTCCTCATATGTTGGCATTTTCATCTGCTCGCCCCCAATTCCAGCAGCAGTTTTTTCATCAGGGCTGCTTCCTCCTCATCCATAAACAAAATCTGAGACAGGCAGAGGGTCACTTTCAGTCTGCCCTGTTCTCTTTCGACGGCGGTTGTAACGCCGCGGGCGGCTGTACGCAGCAGCAGCTGGAGCGGCTGTTCCTGGTCCTGCGGCTGTACGCCGTCTTTGGGGTAATACCAGACAATCAGGGTTTCCTGTCGGCGCCACCGCCTGCCCATTTCCTTTTTCAGGGACGCCTCGCCAACCAACACGACAAATCCAGGCGGGGCAAACCCGCCCTCTGCTTCCTCGGTCAGAATCAGGGCGTCGGGGTATTGCTGGCGCAGCAGCGTGACGACAGCCTGTTGAAAGTCGGTCAAACCGTCTCACCTCCCAGGTTTACACGATTGTATGTTTTTGAACCTTTACTTCGATATGGGTCGGAAACCTGACCGGTTCGCCCGTCACCAGAAAGGAAATTCCTTCTGTCTGTCCCTGGGGCAGGTAAACTGCGCCATCACCTGCACGGATATCGGCGTCGACCGGCATCAGCAGGGTCATTTCGCCGGTATCGACCCGGACAGGGACGCCATCAGGAACGGAGGATGAACCGGAGAGCCAGCCATCCCATTCACCGACCACGGACATTGCTTCACAGTCGCGGTCCCCATCGCGGATATATCCACGACGGGAGATTTTTACTTTCCCACCGAGAGAGCGGACGAACAGACGAAAGATACGTTCTTCTGAAACAAACGGCATCTGATTCCTCCTTTTGCACGCGCCCCATTTTTGGGTGGTTTGACTGCCGCGAGCGCGGCGGTCAAACCACCGATCAGTTAAGTGCGTGAGATCATTACCAGCGAATTCTGCGCCAGGGTCTCAGGGTGTTATGCCAACGCTGCTGTGCACCGTCCTGGTACTGCACCGAAAAGTTTCCCATCGAAACCTGTGCGACTGTGCCGCCAGTCTGGGCATTTTGCCTGCGCAGCAGTTCCTCAGCGGTTGCCCAGAGTGCCCCTTCCGGAACAAGCTCCAACCCGCACCAGTCGATCATCTCATCGATCAGCAGCCCGGCCAGCATCCGTTCATTATCATCTGTCTGAGCGGTCTGGTCTCTGCCGTCGATCACCGCCGCGATTTCACAGACCCGCTCAACAGCGTCCTCCCTTTCCAGCCAGTTACTCATCATCCATCACCATCCGGAATCACTCAGCGCAGGTAATTTTGACTGCTCTGCCGGGGTTCGCCAGATAAACGGCATAATATTTATCAGCCGTCACGACGGTCGACTTGTGGATGATATCGCGGTCGGTCTCGACCTCGGTGTCCTTTTTCAGGAAGAGGGTCAGCGCGCCGGGCATCACGATATAGTTGGTGTACTGGGAGCCGGAAGGCTTGATTTTTTCAGAGACAACGACGCTGCATCCGTGAATCATGCCGACTGCGCCGGAAACCAGCTGCATTGCACCGGTATCGGTTGCCTTGAGCCAGCTTTCGCTCTGACGCAGCTGTGCCAGCTGGGCGGGCGATACGACCAGCACCTTGCCTTCGCTGTCGGTTTCGCCGAAGTAAGCGAGTGCCTGCGCGACGACATCAGCCGACAGTTTTTCGGCGGAGGTACAGGTCATTTCCTCACCGATTGTTCCGAGTACTGTCAGCACATCGGCGTCCACTTTACCGGCGATCGAGAGGGTCAGCTGGTTAGCAGCCTCACCCAGCGGGTCGCCGTAGCCTGCGAGGACTGCCTCATCGGTCAGTTCAACGCCATTGCCGGCCTTTTTGACGGTAACGGTTTCGGTCTGCGCAGTCAGCAGGACGACGGGGATTTCACCGCCTTCTGCGACCTCACCGGCGTCGCCGATATAGGAATATTTCGGGACGGTAACGGTATCACCGGCACGACCCGCGAGGGTGGTATCGACGGTACACAGCGACGCGAACTTCATATTCTTTTCGAGGTGTTCGGTCACCCAGTCACCCATAACCTGAGGATTTACGAGATTTGCAAGTTTGGTGATTTCAGCCATAGCTTTTCTCCTTTGCTGTCAAAAGTATTGAGGTTGTTTTCCGCCAACGGACGTGTTGATCAGGTCCGCGACGGTATGCCGCCGAACCGTCCGCGGTAGCCTTCGGGGTTTTCGTCAAACAGCCGCAGCCGGTCGGTAAAGCTCAATTCTGTGGGGACATTATCCTCCCTGCTGCCGCCAGCGGGACGAACCCCGTCCAATTTGCGGCGAAAGAGCTGAGGGTAACGAGATTTTGATTGTTTAAATATTTGTTCGCAATCCGTCACACCTTCCCTCTTGAACTGATCGAGCAGGTATTCGCCATCGATTGCCCCCATCTGTTCCAGTGCGGCGACAATCAGCCGGTCACGTTCTCTGCGCAGCGTATCTGCCTCACCTGTCAGCCGTTCACACTGCTCCCGCAGCCCAGCGGTCTCACTTTCCAGCCGGTCGCGTTCAGCCTGCAACGAATCCCTTTCGGCCACAATTGCAGCCTGTTCTTCCCGCAGCGACACAAGTTCGGTATCGGGTTGTACAACCTGCGAACTGTCACCGGGCTGCTGTTCAGACGGCTGCTGTTCACCATCTGGCGGAACCTTTGCCGGTGCGCTTTCAGCAAACGGTTCGGCAGGATTACCGTCCTCGGTTATCATGGCACCTACCTGTTCAATCGCGCTTTCCGGCTCAGCATAAAGGCTCATTCAACCACCTCCTGTTCAACCTGTTCAGAAGACTGTTCCTTTTTTTCCTGTTCAAGGCGGGCGAGCTCCTCTTCGACGCTGACGACCCAGGGATGATTTTCCAGCATCGTGCGTTTGGAGAGCAGCGCAGCACTTGCGGCACACTGGTCGATTGCATCGCCCTCGCTGATGATGATATCACGGTTGAGGATAATTTCGGCAGACACGCCGGAAAAATCGCCCAGCCCCATCAGCCCGGCAAACAGCGACACAAAATACACCATCTGCTCAAACCCGGCCGCGAATGCGCTTTCAATCCCGGCGCAGTCGAGATCGAGGTCGGCATACAAAAACTTCATTGCGACGCCGGACGCCGTCCCGAACGACTCATTCTGCGTATCGACACCGCGGCCGATCTCATAGAGGTCTTTTCGGTCCTGCTGGAGGTGGGCAAGCAGCGAAGTAGTGTGAACCGGGTGGGCCTTAATGTCCAGCCCGCCGCCGTCAGAGACCTTGACAGCCCGATAACGGGCGAGGTTTTCGCGGAACTCACCGAGGTCGGTACCATCGTAGTTGGTCAGCACCATCAAAGCACCGCTGGTTTCGCCGAGGTTGTCGCTGTCCTCTGATTTCAGCAGGTCATAGTCGTCGATCAGCGGCTTGATAAACCGAATCAGCGGCAGTTCCTCCTCGTTGTAGCGAAACGGGATAAACGGCAGCCTGTCCAGCAACAGCCCTTTGCCGTCCAACATCAGATGAGGCTGTTTATCCCCTTCCGGTTCCATCCGTCCGTTGTGGTAAAAATAGTCCTGCACGCCGTCCTTATCCCAGCACCGCACCAACAGCCGTTTTTCCATCCGCCCACGGCTGTACTGTTCAACCGGAATCAGCCGGAGCACCATCTGGAGCCGATCAGGCTCACCATTTTCCCAGACGGGAATCAATTGTTCGGAGGGGATTTTCCGGAAACGGATTTCGCCGTTTTCCGGCCATACCTGCAACCAACCGACGCCCTTGTTGACCGCTTCCTTGCACAGTGCGCGCATCTGGGCACGCATTGTCTGGTCAAACGTCCTGGCCATCAGCCGGGAAAAGGCTTCGTTCTCACATCGGATGGTAAACGGGCGGCCGAAGAGGTACTGAGCCTTCTGGTCGACCAGTTTACGCACAAATCCATGTGCGATTTTCGAAGCAGGTTCGGTTTCATCGGGGACCCTTCTGCCGTCCTGGCCGATATGCCAGTGGGTGCGGCGGAGGATATCCCCATGATTTTCATAATAGCGCTGACCGGTCAGCATTTCCCTGCGTTTGTCACCGGCGAGGAACTCACGGACAATACCCGCGAGGATTTCCTCGTCAGAAGGCGGGGACTGCTGTGCCAGCAGCCTGAGAATGCGTTGCGTTTCGGTCATGATCGCTCCTTTCAGCATTACCCCGGTGTTTCCTCGTCCCAGACCTCGATCATTGCCTGAATGAGCAGCTTTTCACGCGGCGGAAGAGCGGCATACTCGCCCGGACGGATGCCGCACCGGACGAAGCACCAGAAGGCATAATTCAGTTCGCCATCTCCCCGCCGCAATCTTTTTTTAGGGTGTTTTTGAGATTTTGGGCCTCAGCACCGGTGATAAACCCACAGACTTCTCTTGCAGCGGCGAACAGTCGTGCAAATTCGCCTGCGGTCAGCATCACGCCGAGCAGCGCTTCTTCTCCCATCACACCCCAGCTCTGCTGGAGAGACTGGTTTTTCAGGTCAGGGCTGACGACGCAGGCCGCCGTAAAACGGCGGAGATAGTTTTCACGGTCAAACGCCGGCTGTTCAGCGGCAGAGGTCTGCCGCTGGCAGCTGCGGCGGATACGGGCGTTTTCATCTTCTGAAATACCCCTAAGCTTAAAGGGGACAGGCTGACCGTCTTCACCCCTGAACCTGTCCGAGAGGAGGACCTCCATTTCTTTGGCAGGCAGGACATCCGGCCGGAGAAAGGCCTGTAAATCCATACCAGATCACCTCCTCAGGATTCGGTAAAGGGCTGAAGGATTTCCGCGTCGTCGAAGGTAAAGGAGAGTTCCTCATCGAGAAAATCCTCAGCGACGTCCAATTTGGCGAGGACGACCTTATCGAGGTTACAGTTCTTGAGGACGACCGACTGACTGCCGAAGCCGCTCTGCGGGTCCTCATTGATGACGACGATGTCGAAATAGGTATCGACGCCGTTTTTCATATATTCCAGCATCAGCTGCCGGAACAGGCTGGTTACGTAGTAAACGGTCATTTTACCGCTGCCGGAGAAGCCGGCGCTCTTGAACTGATCGCCTCTGCGTCCGAGGGTACGGACCGACTGTTTATGTTTGGTGACGGTCGCGGTCACGTTTTTCAGGTAGAGCAGCTCGCGGTTCTGACCGTCGAGCTTGACATAAGCTCTGCCCTCCTGACCGCTGACGAGATTTTCCGCTGTCAGATAGCTCATATACATCCTCCTTGCGGGACAGACCCGCCGACAAATTAACAGACAGACTGACTAGATTCCGGCTGTACGCCGTCATTCTTCCGGCAGCGTCAGCACCTGTCCCGGATAAATCAAGTTCGGGTTGCTGATGCCGGAAAGGGCGGCAATTTCCGCATAACGGCTGCCATCTCCGAGGTACTGCCGTGCAATTCCCCACAGGGTATCGCCCGACTTGACGGTATAGGTTTCAGGAGACTGGCTGACCTCGGTACGAACGCTGCTGCTTTCGGTGATCTGGAGGACAGTTGCCTCCGCATCACGGTATTCCTGCAGCCGGACCCGGTACCCGATTGATTCGTCGCCTCCTTCCTGCCAGAGCTCCAGCTCTTCCAGCGTCGCCTCCATTCTGATTTCCAGCTGAACGCCGCTCATCACAAACGAATACGGCTTTTTTTCCGCCAGCATCGTTTTGAGCCTGTCCGCAGCGACCGCCGGGTCACTGACCGCCTGAAAGGGATACGTCCCTGCCGGCGGGAAAAAGCCTGAGAAGGAAACGACCTGCTGTCCAGGCGGACAGAGTTGGGTAATGTCGCCGACCTCCATCAGTGTGACCCGCTGGTGGGCTGCTGTCTGGGAGAAGCTGACCTTTTCCGGCGGCAGAAAGACCACGTCCCCGAATGTAACCGTTGCCATTTTATCCCCCCTTGCTTATCCGAATGCACCTTCGGTTCCGTTGGCGATTTCCTGACCGAGCCTGCGTTCCAGCCGTTCGAGCAGCCTGTCCTCCTGTTCCCAGAGCATTTCCGGCGGGATGTAGCCATCCACGCCGGAAACTGCGAACATCCGGGTGTTTTCTTCCGGCTGCAAAGCAGCCGGGGAAGCGGCGGGCTGCACAAGGGGCGCAGATGACAAGGCGGCATTCGCCGCCTTTTTCCAGAGCGCCCCGCTGCCCGCCGCGTCGATCTGATCGAAGAACTGGTGCGTAACGGAAGCGAGGTTCTCCTGCCCTTCGGGCAGGAGAATGGCGTTTTCATCCGAAAACGCCAGCCCGGCCAAGGCCGGGACAGGCGCGGGCGCTGCCCGCGCCACCTCACCCTGGGCAGCAAAAGCGGAATCGAGCGATTCCAGCAACAGCTGCCCAGGGTCTGTTCGCGCGGCTGAAAAGCCGCTGTCTGCGACAGCGGCGCCCGCCGCGCGAAGGACACCCAACCAGAGAGCCTCGCCCGCTGTATCCACAGCGGGCTGAATAGCCGGCAAATCGTCCTGAAACAACGCACCCAACGATTGCCAAGAAGACGACAGGTTTTCCTGCTCAGCAGCCGACACGGACGGATACAACAGCAGCCCATTTTCATCCTGCACAACCCGCAACACAGCGTTATCACCGCTATCCTGCACATCAGCATACCTGCCCTGTTCCCAGACCGACAGATGGAGCAGGTCCATCCCGGCCACACTCAGCAGTTCATTGAAATAGGAATCGAAATCTGCATCGGCGGATAAATCCGCCTGATCCAGCCCATAAAAGGGCCAGCCGACATCCAACATTCTTTCACCCCATTTCTATCAGGCGGTTTCGACCGTCCAGAACGCCTCAACATTGCCGAGCCTGGAGTGGACAGTAAACGCGATATCAACGGCATCCCGCTGATCGGAACGAACGACCGAAAAGCCGTCGACCGAATCAATCCGGTCATCCCGGAGCAGCGCATCGCGAATCATTGCGGGTGCGTTCTGTTCGACCTCGGAAAACCCACTGCCGATCAGCGTTTCCAGCTCACTTCCGAACTGCCAGGAGTAAATCGGGTAACGATAGCGCGGAACTTCCAGCATAATCCGGATTGCCTGGCAAAGGCTGTCCAGACCGCTGATTTTTGCACCGTTCATCTGGTCGAGATTCCAGGTCACGTCCCCCATCGGCCTGGACTGACCGCCCTCAATGACCGGCAGCAAACTGAGAATACTCATTTTTCACCCCCTAAATTTCCACAACCTGGCGGACGTTGCCGACATCGCCGACCCGTCCCAGCACGAGATATTCACCGGCGAGGGAAAGGAGTATCACCCTGTCCCCTGCCTGCAATCCCGGCTCAATCAGGTAGGTTTTGTCCATTGTATGCTCATCCGCCTCGTGGATAAGATGGAATTCCTGCCGTTCGAGGAAATGCGGGACAACCAGTGCCTCTCCTTCCAACAGCAGCCGGTTGTCGACCCGAACCTTGAGGGGACTGACCGCCTCGACCGTCCCGAACAGCATCTGCCCTTCAACCGAAGCGGAGATACTGCCGACCGACGACTTCCGCAGCAAATCCGAAATCATCAAATTCCCCCTTCCGACTGACCACTTGCGACCAGTTTCATCGTATAGCCGCCGGTGGTGAAACGGTGTTCCGATTCAAGGATTCTGAACTTCCCGTCCACTCCCAAATCAGGCAAACTAACCCGAATCAGGAACCCTGCCCGGCAGAGGAGATTTCCTGCCGCAGTCATCGTCAGCCGCGTCAGTTCCCGGTTTTTCTGGCTGAGCAGCTGAGCGAGACGCTGGTTAATTTCCGCATCGGTCGTGTTCTGCGGAAGGGTTTCACTGTACTGAAGGACGCCCCAACGTGCGATTGCAGCGGCGTCTTCCTGAACAAAAAACTCACGGGTACCGGCACGGCTGTTTTTGCGGACCAGTTGGATACGGTTGAAGGTATCCGTTCCGATATCTGCGCTTGCAACACAGGTCGAAAGGAGATTTTTACCCGTCAGCGTCAACCCGGTATCCAGGCTTTCCTCCCGCATCAGCCGCAGTTCACCTGCATCATCCAGAAAGGTCAGTTTTCCGCCGCCTAGCTTCTCACTTTCAGAACAGGCGGCGGAGATAATGTCCAGCAAAGTCTGCCTGTCGGCCACAAGGCTTGGAATGGTCACGCCGTAATCTTCTGCACTGCCGAGCGTCAGCCCGCGTTCACCGCAGATATCCTGGACGACACCGGCAGCGGAAATATTGGTATAAACCTTTGTATCTCGGCAGAGCAGGTAGCGGATACCATCGGCAGCGGTCAGCGTACGTCCAAAACGAGAGGACTCCAGCGTAAAGATATAACCGGAAAAAATCGGGTTGCCATCGGCGGCAAGCGTCAGCTGCATTCCACAGCGAAGCGGGACGGTGGTATCGGGGGTAAAGACCTCCATCACCCCAGCGCCCGCCATTCTTTTTGCACGAATCACGACGCTGCCGAAGGGAAGTTCAGCGGTACGGCCGTCACCGACAGCCGTCAGAACAAGTTGCATTGAATCACCTCGATTCAAAGGGATAGACTGTTTTGGGTTAAAAATATGCCCACACCGCCGGATACAGGGTGAGCAAATTAACGAAACGAAAAGTTCCCACCAGTCGCGACCGTTTCAACGAAATAACGGATATCATCCATCGCATGGTCATTTTCCTTGACGGGCTGATCTTTGCCGGAAGCCTTGTCCCAGACGTACAGGGTAAATTCCCGCAAAGTATCCCGACAGCTGGCATGAAAGAGCAGCTTTCCTTCGCTGAGCATCCCGGCGGTATGGCGTATACCGACCAGCACCGAATTTTTCGCCTTGCGGACCGAAAACCGCCCATGCCTGCGAATGCACTGGATAAATGACGCCGCCGACGGGTCGACAATGACCTGCCGGACGGGACAGTCGCCTGCCAGTTCCTCCAGCTTCTGATAATATTCCTCATCGGTCAGCGCGCCCTTTTCACGGCCGTTGTGATAAAACTCACGCATCCGGTACCACTTGCCGTCCGCCTCGCCCCAAAGCCCGGCCGAAAACGGGTTCATCGTCCCATAATCGACCGAAATGACAAAGCGGACGAGGTTTTCAGGCAACGTTTGAACAACCATTTGTTCGGAAAACATCGGATAGACCAGCCCATCCGCCGCCGCCCATTCTCCCAGAATGAACCGCCGGTAAAACACACCGGAGTACATCCCACGATAGCGAGCCTTCACGTTTTCTGAGAGGGACGGGTTATCATCCATCGTAAAATGCAGCCGGAGCACCCGTTTTTCAGCGGCCTTGCAAATCCACTCGGTGTACAGCCAGTGGGTCGGACCTTCGGGGTTGAGGCTCATCCAGATTTTTGCACCCTCGACCGAACAACGCGCCATCGCCTGCTCGACAAAGCTTCTCGGCATCAATGCGGCCTCGTCCAGCAATACACCGCCAAGTGTCATACCCTGAATCAAAGCAGCGCTGCCCTCATCCTTGCCGCCGAAGAGATAGAAGCGGTTTTTGCGTTTGCCACGGGAAAGTTCCATCACATTTCCGGAAGCACGCACCTTATACAATCCGGCGACCGCACTTCTCAGCGGCTGCACGACATTGCGCCTGCAAGCGCCGACCGTCTTGCCGCAGATTGCAAAGGAGGTGTCGTGATAACACTCCATAGCCCATAGGATAAAAGAGACCGCGACAGCGGTCGTTTTTCCAGATCGGACAGCGCCGTCACAAATCAACACGTCATAACGTTCTCGGTCCTCGTCCGTCCACCAAGTGAGGACACGTTTTTGTTTTGGGCTAAAGCTGGTAAAGCGGGATTTCTGCGGCTGGTTACTCTGCCGGGCCGAAGCCTTCATCGAAGCCGCCTCCCTCCTGTCCATCGACAGAAGACTCCCCTGTCGCTTCTGTACCGGACTCACGCAGCCCACGCAGTGCATCCAGCAGGCTGTCATCCTGTTCACCGTCATCCTGACGGAGGATATCCCAGAGTTTCAGCAGCGCCCGTTCACGGCTGTAGAGTTTGAGGGTCACTTTCCCGCCGGTGCCGACCGAAACCTCGGAGATATTGCGGGTATCGATTTCATCGGAGCATCTGGCGTGGACCTCGAAGCCCTTGTCCCCCTCAAAAAAGTAGAGATAGCGCCCGATATCATCAAACGCCATATGTGCAATTTCCGCACGGACGCGTTCAGGTGTCGCCAGTTCAAGGACAGCCTCGCGTGACTCCAATTCCCGGAGCCTTTTTTTAAGTTTGCGCAAAACAGCCCTGCCGGCCTTTTCCGGGGACTCGCCGTCAGGGACATCCATTCCGGAGGCGAGCAACGCTTCGGCAGGGTCAGCGGTGCGGCGATAGATGCGAAGGAATCTTTTTTCATATTCAGTCATCGACCAACCTCCACCGGGTCATAGAGCTGGCGGCCATAAGCAAAGGGTCTGCGGGCGAAGTGGATACCCATCAGCAGCCAAGCTTCGCGATAACGCAGGCGGGTATGGTTGAAGAAGAGTTCCACGCCGATTTCGTTATCATCGAAGAGTTTACGGTAGATATTGCGAGCCTGAGAGAGGGAGAGCCCGTCCCAATGCTGAAGCAAGTTGCCGCGGTAGAACAAACAGACAGAGAAAGAATTTGCGTCCATGGCGCCCTCCTTAATATTTAAATATATGTTCGTCAAAGAAACAGGGTTGCAATTTTTGCCGAAAGGGTTTACAATAAAATTAGAGAGAGACCTCCTTTTTCGCAGCGGAATACCTGCCGAGGACGTTAACCAGTCAATTCAGCCGAGCAGTCGCCAGTGGAAGAGCGGTTTCAAGGTTTGGGCGGGAAACGGAACCCAAATGGAGAAACTGTGCGACGAGATGACAGCCGCCAGACCAGCAAACAGAGCAGGCAGGAAGGGAAGAACTTATATTCAAATATTTGTTCTATCCAACGCTGAAAAAATAAGCGGCTTTCCCCCACCGATTCAGCAAAGCCGAAGGAACAGCAAAGCGAATCGAAAAAGGAGACCATCAATCTACAGGCAAAATCAAAGGCAAAAACTGACTGACCAGAGATCGAACGAAAGCCGAACAGAAGGAATATTTGTTCCTCATAGTTTTATTATACACTCATTTTCTAATTTCGTCAACCCCTTTGCAACAAAAAGTCGAATATTTTTTCGATTCCATGCAAAATGGAACCGGGCGTTATTCAATTTTGAGAAGAAAGGAGCGTTTGTATGAATCAGAATTCGAACCCGACGCCAGCGTCGCTGAACCTGTTAGAGATGATCAGCCGGATCGACCAGGTGCTGCGGGAGCAGAAGAAGACGGCGTCGAAGATGTCGCGGGAACTGGGATTTTCGAGCGGGCTGTACAGCCAGTGGAAGCAGGGCAAACAAAGTCCATCAGCTGACCGGTTGTATAAGATCGCAGTATATCTTGGAACGAGCGTCGATTATCTTGTCGGGCTGGAGCCGGACAAAGAGTCAGTCGGGCTCCGACGTGAGATCATGCAGACGCTGAACGAGTTGCCGCCGCAATCGCTTGAGAAGGTACGAGATTTTGTCTTATTCATAGCCGCGCAGTCGGAGAAGAACACGCGCAACTAAGTGGCGCAGAGCCTGCGCTCCCTTGATGCCGATGTGGTACCACGCTCCTAATGATGGCAAACGAACGTCGCTTCCCCGCTCGTTACGATAAAGATTGTATTCGTATGCTACTCAGTGGTTTGACCGACGCGCAGAGCGTCGGGGTTTGGTTACGCACAAGGTGGGTACGGTCATATCAAAAAAGTTAGGTCAAGCCTTTCAAGGCTTGCAGGTCCAGGGCGGCGCCCTGGTCGCCTTCCGCAGAAGGCGAAATCTCTTTTCCCATAATTAAATCAGGAGAGTTTGAGAACCCTATTAAGGGGTGCTCAATATGGGAAGCGGGTTCGATGCCCGCTTCCCATACCTGAGCGAGGGCAGCACTATCGACTTACACAGTCAGTTGGGACTACGTGGGCCGGCACGGCGCTAACGAATTTTTGACTGTTCTCCCCCACCGACTGTCCGGTGGACAGTCGTGTGGCAGCGGCGCAGAGCCTGCGCTCCCTTATTCGCGATGGTCGCTCGCGTGCCGACTCGCTCGATTGTGATAATAACAGCCTGAGCGAACGCGCCAGTTAGGTTGCACCAAAATCGTGCAATGATACAGTACCTGTGCTCCCTTATTCGCGATGGTCGCTCGCGTGCCGACTCGCTCGATTGTGATAATAACAGCCTGAGCGAACGCGCCAGTTAGGTTGCACCAAAATCGTGCAATGATACAGTACCTGTGCTCCCTTATTCGCGATGGTCGCTCGCGTGCCGACTTGCTCGATTGCCGAAATAACAGCCATAGCCAACGCGCCGGGCAGGTTGTACGAGCGTTTGTACATTTTTGGTGCTCCCAGTTTGCCGATATTGATTCAAAGCCAAAACTATCTCCGTCACTGCATAGACTGCGACACCTCCCTCAAAAGGGAGGCTTTTTTGCATGTTTTTCAATTTAAATGCTGAATCACAACCCGCTCACCTTTTCCTCACCCCCATTTCCAAAAACAGATACAACAAAGGCGGCTCCGATAGAGGAACCGCCTTTTGTCATGTCATTATTGATTATTTGACCCATTCACCGTCAGCGTTGACATAATAGCCATTGATGGTGGTATTGGTAGCCATCGAGCCGTCGGCCTTGAGGTAATACCATTTACCGTTGACCTCAACCCAGCCGGTCGCCATCGCACCGGACGCCTTGAGGTAGTACCATTTACCGTTAACCTGCTGCCAACCGGTCGCCATTGCGCCGGAATCCTTGAGGAGGTACCAGGTGTCGCCGGTCTTGACCCAACCAGTCGCCATTGCACCGGAGTCTTTGAGGTAGTACCATTTACCGTCAACTTGCTGCCAGCCAGTCGCCATACCGCCCCAATCCTTGAGGTAGTACCAGGTTTCGCCATCCTGCACCCAGCCGGTGTTCATTTTACCATCCTCAGCGAAGTTATACCAGGTACCGTCAACTTCAGCCCAGCCATCGGTAGTCATGCTGCCGTCGTGGGAATCCATATAATACCAGGTATCGCCGTCCTGAACCCAGCCTTTGACCTTTTCACCGTCCTCGAAGAAGTAGGTATTGCCGTCTTTATCGGTACCGAAGCCATCTTCAGGCATCACGGTTTCAGTAGAAGACGAGCCGCCATTATTGGAAGAACCGCCGGTGCTGCCGGAGTGACCGGGGTTATATTCGGGCTGTTCCGGTTCGACGTAGATATAAGTATAAACCGGCTCAATTTCAACATTTCCTTCCGGCATAACGAAGGTGGTATTGTTGGAATAAGCGTTGGCGAGGATGACATTGCCCGAAACGACCACCCATCTGCTGAATACAAGGCCATTGCTGTACATCGGCGCGGAGATCGAGACGGTTTCACCCGCTTTATATTCGACAGCCTGACCATTGACCGTTACGGTATAGGTTTTCTGTACATCGGGAGTTTCTGTCGAGGTATTTTCTTCCCAGACCGCGGTGAAAGTGGTGTTCGCAGAAACGGTTACCTTTGTACCTGCATCATAGGTGTTTTCACCGTTCTTCCACCCCTTGAAGGTAAAGCCGTTTTTAACAGGTGCAGGAAGGGTGAACTCACCATTTGCGACGATCTGCGTTGCAGTATCCGCGTTATCGAACGTTACGACGCTGACACCTGCGACATTATTGGTAAAGGTAACACCCTGCTGAATCGAAACACCAGTCGGAGAAGCATTGCCCTTGCCGGGTTCACCAAAGACGACCGGACCAAATGCAGCACCAGAAGCACCAGTATCAGTCGCATTGTTGCCACTAAATGTACAGCCGGAAATCGTAACGCCATTTAGGCGGGTATCTGCGCCATAGCTGCCATCATTACGCGCTTTGATATGGAGAGCAGTACCACGGTTAGAACCGTTGCCAGTAAACGTGCAGCCGATAAAGGAGATATTCTGATAGCTGCCATTTTTGAGGTTGATATCCAAACCGCACATCCAAGTCTGGAAACTGTTCTGAACTTTTTCCGGAGCAGTACCGTTATTACTAAATGTGCAATCAGTAAAAGTAGAGTCGGTCAGTTTCTCAAAATACCCACCCTTGATATAACAGTTCTGAACAGTCAGATTCCTGGCAGAGACGCTAACAGCTGCATCACCGACAGCTCCGGAACCACTGGGATTCCGACCAAAATACATACCATAAGAGAACCCATCAATCACGACATTGGAAAGCTCCAGTTTGCCTACACCATAGCATCCGTTATAAGTACCGATACCCATAAAGGAACCTGTGCTGCCCTCACCAGCTGTTTCCCCATCGCCGAGGACGCCCTGAATTTTCAAGTCAGATACATTCAAAGAACCGAGGTTATCTTTAATATACAAACCGACGCATTTATTGGCAGTCAGAGTTTTACCATTACCATTAATCGTAAGATTCTTTGTAACTTCCACTGCCTGATTAACTGTTACATCCTGATTCAGGGTAACGGTTGCGCCAGCGGGAGCTTCTTCCACAGCTTTAGCAAAAGAAGCGTAATACAATGTACCATTTACAGTAGCCAGAGCAGTTGTTACAGGAAGATACGAAATCGTATTTGCAGTTTTCAAATCCTCAAGCTGAACGTAACCTGCGGGCGCTTTAATTTCAAATTTTTCCAGAGTATTTCCAGCGTTCGTATAATCTTCCGAACCTGTATAAATGCTTTGTACTCCGATGAAAGTTGCCTCCGAAGCATCAAAAACGCATTTATCCATTGTGACCGTTTTACCCCAACCAACGTTGATTGCATTTTTAATGGTTCCCCATGCAACATTATTTTCGAATGTCCAGTTACCAGTTGCCTTAACCTGTGAAGCGTTGACTACCAGGCCCAAGCCATTCGTCAGGTTTTTGACAGTGATCGCATCAAGGGTAACATTTGTAGATTTATAGACATTGATTGCATGTTTGGCATTTGCGGTATTTTCCAAAACCACATTAGAAATTGTAACGGCCTTATCACCCGCGATGATTTCAACGATATTGGCAGCAGAAGAAAAAGCAGCAGACAACCGATGTCCAGCGCCATAAATCGTGACATTCTGAGCAATGGTCAGCATATTGTTCAACGTAATATCACTGCCAAGGGTAATGACATTATTTTCGATTGCAACAGCATTTCTCAGTTCCTCTTCTGAATATACCGTCTGCGCATTTTCAAAAGTAACTGTATTCTCAGTCTCCTGAGAAACAGTATCCGAAACTACAGGCTGATTCATGTCTGCGTCACCAGCAGAAACGGCAGCGGGAACGGAGCCAGCAGCGATCATAAAGGCGAGAAGGACGCCAAGGAATCTTTTTTTATACATCAAACAACCTCCATTACATTCAAACTCTCCCAGACAGTCATGCTATCCGGGAGAGATTTGAGGACCCAAACAATTAAAAAACAATTTGGGAAGTATTTCCTGTTAACTACAATAACATATTCAGGCGAAAAAGTCAACAGAATTATTTTTTGTAATTTTCTAGCGGACAGGATTTAACTAAAAGCCATAAAACCGCATAATACCTGAACAAACCGCACTTTTCCGACTATTATCGGAGCTTGAATAAAATTAATTTATAAATATTTTACTGGAAAATAAAACCAAATGATATAGAAACAAATACCAGTTGAAAAAATCCTGAAGTTATGTTAAACTAAGTCCCACAGGAACGGTAGGAATAAAGAGTCCGTTCCAATCCCCCCAACCACATAACAGGAGGAAATAAAGCATGAATCACAATTTAAAGAAAGCCATGACTGCGCTGATGCTGTCAGCGCTGATTGTATCGAGCTTTTCGGCGGTGACAGCCGGTGCGAACGACACCCGGACGGTCAACCTGATCAGCCAGAGTGACAGCAGTACCACATCCACAGAGGAAGCTGACAGCACCTCTTCCAGCGAAGACGACGAAAGCAGCACATCTGCCGATACCGGCAGCACCAGCTCTTCTGATACTGTGAGCACCAGTACTTCCACTTCCAGCGGCGAAGAGGAAGAAGAAGAGGAAGAGATTCCGGCCGAAGGCATTACCACCGAAGAGGAACTGCGTGCAGCAATTGCCAATCCGGAAGGTGAGATTACCCTCGGAGGGAGTATTGTACTGGAAGCGCCGCTGAGCATTGAAAAGGCAGTCACGATCAATGGTGCCGGTCATATGCTGAGCGCGGGTTACTCCCAGCAGGAAAGCATTGTGACGCTGATGCCGGGCGCGACAGGTTCGGTACTGAAGGACATCACGATCACGGCGAACGAGACATCCAAACACACCCTGAACATCTGGAAAGCGGGCGAAGTAACGCTGGAGAATGTAGCGCTTAACCATGCCAGCGCTGCGACCGGCGCACCGCTGACCATCAACAATTCTGACGTCACCATCAAAGGCAGCTTTACGATGATTACCGGCGTAAACTCCTGGTACGGCATGAACCTTGATGACCGCTACGGCGAGACCAAGCTGACCTTTGACAGCAGCGCGGAAATCACCTTCACCGATGTTTTCAACAACGAGCTGCTCTGGTGCGACGAGAGCCAGTCGCAGATTACGGTCAACAATCCTGAGGTTGCCGGTCTGGTATACAGCGAGACGGTCGGCCAGTACCTGCTTGCATCGGCGAAGATTGACGTGACCGAATATGCGACCCTTCAGGACGCAATCAACGCGGCATCTGCCGAGGACACCATCACCCTGACCCGCAACGCGGTTGTTTACAACACCATTACCATCGACAAGAACCTGACCATTGACGGTGCAGGCTTCCAGCTGATTGCATCGGAAAGTTCCGGCAGCTTCCCTGCTGCGGTCCGTGCAGCCGGCCAGAACCTGATGAACATCACCGGCGGCGCAGAAGTGACCCTGAAAGGTGTCCAGCTGATGGCAGGCAGCCTGAACCAGGACGTTCTGTATGTTGAGCAGGGCGGCAGCGTTGTACTGGAAGATGTGACCCTTGACCATACCTCGGCAGCAGGCGGCGCAGCGCTGACGATTGAGAGCGCAGACGTCACCGTCAGCGGCGGCCTGACCATCGTGACCGGCGAGAACTCCGAGCGCGGCATTCTGATCGACTCCAAGACCAACGACTCCCCTGCAACCCTGACCTTCAGCGAAGGATGCGACTTCCAGCATACAGGCAACGAGGGAATTGCGGCAGTCGAGCTGGAGCTGTCGGACACCCAGACCGCAGAGGACGCAGTCGTCAACCCTGAAAACGCAGGGCTGGAGATTGACGAATCCGGCCAGGTTGTCCCCGTTCCCGGTGAAGATGATTCGGACGACGAAGGCGAAGGCGATACCGACGGTGACGAGGAGCAGCCTGACGAAGAACAGCCGGACGAAGAAAAACCGGAGCTGCCTGTCGCATCGGTAACAGTAGGCGGCGTGGTGTTTGGCAAGTACGACACCCTTCAGGAAGCGCTGAACTACGCTCCGAGCGGCGCGACCATCACCGTTTCGCAGAATGGTCTGAGAGCGGTCGTCGGCGGCAACCGTATTTTCACGATTGTACTGGCAGGCGACGCGACTGAATATCCGACACTGACACCTGCGGCAGGATACATGCTGCTCAACCTTGGCGGCGGCCAGTATTATGTCTACCAGGCGCCGTCCACTCCGGAAGAGCCGGACGCCGAACCGCTGCACGGCTGGGTCAAGCGTGGAAGCAGATGGTACCTGTACAATAACGGCAAAAAGCTGACCGGATGGCAGAAGCAGAAGAACGTCTGGTACTACATGGACTCCAAAGGCGTGATGCTGGACAACGGGCTGAACGAGATTGACGGGGTGACCTACTACTTCCATGACTGGGGAGGAATGGCGAACTCCTGGTGGCGCAAAGACGCGAACGGCGACTGGTACTACTTCCGCGGCAACGGCGCGATGGCGAAATCGAGCTGGATTGAGTGGAAGGGCGAGTACTACTATGTCGGCAAGGACGGCAAGATGCTGACCAATACCACCACTCCGGACGGCTACCGAGTAGACCGTGACGGCAAGTGGATTCGGTAAATCTTATTTCCATCAAATTTCCTTTCAATTCATATATCTATCCTCTCAAACAAGCATATTCACAAAAACCGGCGGCATTTTTACAGTGCCGTCGGTTTTCGTTTATTTATGACATATTTATAAAGGGAAGTAAGTCAAATGTAAAAACATTTACAGGAAAATTGACGGATATTTACAGAAGTGATATAATAAATATTATATGGATTTTTTCCTCACGAGAGAAAGGATGTATCACAATGCCGCAATCCACCGAACAGCAAAAAATTCAGCTATTCGAACAAACCCCCATTCCCAAAGCTGTCATGACCCTTGCGGTGCCGACGGTGCTGAGCTCACTCGTCATGGTTTTGTACAATCTGGCGGACACCTATTTTGTCGGGATGCTGAACGACCCGATACAGAATGCCGGCGTTACACTGGCAGCGCCGATGCTGCTCGCCTTCAACGCCGTCAACAACCTGTTTGGTGTCGGCAGTTCGAGCATGATGAGCCGTGCGCTTGGGCGAAAAGATTATGAGATGGTACGGAGGGGTTCAGCGTTTGGATTTTACTGTGCGCTCGCCTTTTCACTGGCCTTTTCGATTGGCTACACGATTTTCAGCGGTCCGATGTTAACGATGCTGGGTGCGACAGAGGAAACCACCGGCGCGACCGCCGGGTACTTGATGTGGACGGTCAGTTTCGGAGCAGCGCCGGCAATTCTCAACGTCGTGATGGCGTATCTTGTGCGGTCGGAAGGCGCGGCACTGCACGCAAGCATCGGCACGATGAGCGGCTGTATCTTAAACATGATACTGGACCCGTTTTTCGTTCTGCCGTGGGGGCTGAACATGGGTGCTGCGGGAGCAGGACTTGCGACCTTTATTTCCAACTGCATTGCCTGCCTGTACTTTTTTGTTCTGCTGTACATCAAACGCGGCAACACCTTTGTCAGCGTCAACCCCAAGAAGTTCCGGTTTGACCGTGCGATTGCCATTGAAGTTTTCCGTGTCGGCATACCGGCGTCGATTCAGAACCTGCTCAACGTCACCGGCATGACCATCCTCAACAACTTTACAGCCGGATATGGTTCTGATGCAGTTGCCGCGATGGGCATTGCCCAGAAGCTCAACCAGATTCCGATGCAGATCGCACTGGGGATGTCGCAGGGCGTCATGCCGCTGTACAGCTACACCTATGCGAGCAAGAACTACACCCGTATGCGGAAATCGGTACTGTTTACCATCCGAATCAGCCTGTCCTTTGCGCTGATCGTATCGGTCGGGTACTTTATTTTTTCGGAGCAGCTGGTCACGCTGTTCATGGACAACCCGGACATTGTCGCATATGGCAGCCGTTTTCTGCACGGGATGTGCCTGGGGATTGTCTTCCTGTCGACCGACTTTACAGCGGTCGGTATTTTCCAGGCGACCGGTCAGGGCGAAAAAGCGTTTATCTTTGCCATCATGCGTAAAATTGTGTTGGAGATTCCGGCGCTGTTCATTTTGAACTGGCTGTTCCCGCTGTACGGACTTGCCTACGCGCAATTCACTGCGGAAGTTGTTCTTGCTGTTACAGCCGTCATCGTTGTTGTCCGGATGTTCCAGAAGCTTGAGCGGGAGAAGGCATCCACTCCGACGGAGTAACTCCCCCACCTGCCACATACAAATGTACATAAAAAGGCGGTTCTCAATGATGAGAGCCGCCTTTCTTTTTATTATCCAAGCAAGTTTCTGATTGCATTGATTTGCCAACCATTGATTACACCGGAAGTGCACGAGAATTATCTGTTCCATTATTTCTCAAACATCATACTATAAACAAAATCCGTCTTTCACAGTTGCAAAAAACAACCAAATAATGTAGGTTTGTCAATGATGTGTTACACAGAAGGAAAAGAAAAAAGGACCTGTTTTGGAGAGTGCCAGCCTAATGGAC
>CALXCO010000019.1 GCA_944386805.1 uncultured Clostridia bacterium | reverse complement strand
TACCCTCGCAACCGAGCCCGTCGGAACGCGGGCGACCAACGCGAACAAGTCCGTGGCGACACGCCACCCGGCGCGTTCGCTCAGGCTGTTATCATTGCAATCGAGCGGATTGCGAAGCAGGAGCGATCATCGCGAACTGTCAGCGCGGACACCGCGCTTATTCGTCTTTGTTCTTGCTGGCGGCGATGACACCGGCTTCCAGCTGTGCGGGAAGCTGTTCGTAACGGGCAAATTCCAGCGTAAAGCTGCCGGCACCCTGGGTCATCTGGCGAACCGTCGTCGCATATGTCTGCATCTCGCTCATCGGAACTTCGGCGACAATTTCGGTCATACCGTAAGGCATCGCATTCATGCCCAGAACTCTGCCGCGGCGTTTGTTCAAATCGCCCATGATGTCGCCGGTAACCCCTTCGGGAACCAGTACCGACAGGCTGCCGATCGGCTCCAGAATAACCGGAGAAGCCTGAGGCAAGCCGTTCTTATACGCAATCGATGCTGCCATCTTAAAGGACATTTCATTCGAGTCAACAGGGTGATAGCTGCCGTCGACCAGCGTCGCTTTCAGGCCGACAACCGGATAACCGGCCAGAACACCCTTCTTGACACATTCCTGCAAGCCCTTTTCGACTGCCGGGAAGAAGTTACGGGGAACAGCACCACCGAAGACATTTTCGGCAAATACCAGACCTTCACTGTCGCAGGGTTCAAACTCAATCCAGACGTCGCCGTACTGGCCATGACCGCCCGACTGTTTCTTATGTTTGCCCTGAACCTTAACCGGTTTCCGAATCGTCTCACGATAAGCGACGGTCGGAGTCTCCAGCAGGACATCAACGCCAAACTTGGATTTCAGCTTGGAAAGGGTGACATCCAGGTGCTGTTCGCCCAGACCGGAGAGGATCTGCTCACGGGTCTCAGGGTCGGTCGTATAGGACAGGGTGGGATCTTCTTCGAGGATACGGGCAATCGCAGTCGAGATCTTGGACTCACCGCCCTTGCCTTTAGCCTTAACTGCCATCGAGTAGCAGGGTTTCGGGAATTTGGGACGTGCAAGGGTGATCGGACGCGCCGGATCACAGAGCGAGTCGCCGGTATTGGCAGTCAGTTTGGAGATTGCGCAGATATCGCCCGCGGTAACCTCCTTGATTTCTTCCTGCTTCTTGCCGCGGATAAACAGCAGTTTGCCGGGACGTTCGGTCACGCCGGTACGGGTATTATACAGCTCAGTATCGGCGGTAATCTTACCGGACAGAACCTTGACATAGGACAGTTTTCCGACAAACGGGTCGGCAACCGTCGCAAGGACATAAGCACAGACAGGTTTTTCGATATCGCACTTGACCTCGATGACCTCATCCTCAGTCTCGCCTTCCTCACGGGCAACCTCTGTCGCCGACGGGAACATCGAAACCATTGCACCCAACAGAAGGGTCAGACCCTGCTGTTCCAGTGCACTGCCGCTGAATACAGGGGTGATGGT
Organism: uncultured Clostridia bacterium; assembly: GCA_944386805.1. Lineage (GTDB taxonomy): Bacteria > Bacillota > Clostridia > Oscillospirales > Ruminococcaceae > Faecivivens. Next base: position 41,784 of record CALXCO010000019.1, on the reverse strand, counting down.
GCCGTTAAAGATGCCCTTGTGCAGGCCCTGCACAAGTTCCAGCATGGTAAATTCCTCACCGGAGAAGTATTTTTCCATCAGTTCGTCGTCAACCTCAGCGACAGCCTCAGAGATTGCGCTGACCAGGCCTTCCAGACGGTGGCCCATATCCGGCATTTTGATTTCCTGACGGGAGCCGTTTTCATAAGTATAGGCTTTCATGCCGATCAGGTCGATGTAGCATTTTACCTTATGGTCTTCAATAAAGGGAACGACAACCGGGCAGATCTGTGCGCCAAACTGGTGAATCAGTTCCTCAAGGACCTTATAGAAATCGGCGTGAGGAGAATCCATCTTACCGATAAAGATTGCACGGGGTTTTTTCAGTTCTTCCGCCTCACGGAATGCCTTCTGTGCACCGACGGTCAGGCCGGATTTACCGGACATCGCAATCAGGACGGTATCAGCGGCACGGATGGCCTCGGTCTGTCCGAGCGCAAAGTCAAACAGACCAGGTGCATCGAGCAGGTTGATTTTGGTATCAGAATACTCGATCGGAACGATAGAAAGGTTCAGAGAGGAAGTGCGTTTGATCTCTTCGGGATCGTAGTCAGAGATGGTATTGCCTTCAGTCACTTTACCCAAACGGTCGACAGCGCCGGTACGGTAAGCCAACGCTTCAACCAGCGTGGTTTTGCCCGAACCGCTGTGACCGACGACCGCAATGTTGCGGATATTGGCTGCATCATACTGTTTCATAAAATAATCAATCCTTTCTATCTGGCGGGACAGCGGAGCGCCGCCGTCCCGAACTGGCTATGCAAATTATCTAATAAAGATCAATTCGACAAGAGTTATTATAGCATATTTATCCATGCTGTACAAGAGCTATTTTGCGAATTCCAATTGATTCAAGTAAAACTTTTGGGCAAAAGTTTGGCGGTTTTAGACAGTAAAAGAAAACAGTCTCTGTCAAAAATGCAATTTTTGCCGGATTTTCCAGCACTTTCCTTAAGGCAGTCTGTTTACTATTCAGAACAGTTTTTTTCAAATCTTGAAATTGTAGAAACGGTTCTTGACAAACATTCTGATGTGTTTTATCATAAATATAGTAAACTAGAAAGGTGGTTTTTATGGATATTTGTACAATTTCTTCACCTTCCGGCCAGTTCCGCGGTAAAATAGAAGCAAATGCCGTCTTTTTCCTCGGCATTCCCTATGCCCATGCCAAACGTTTCCGGCGTCCGGTCCCGGCCGAGTTTTCGGAAGGGATCGACTGTTTTGCCTATGGCCCAAAGTCGATTCAGAACCCGCAGGACATGCGGGGACCGGTCGAAGGTCCTTTTTCGGAAGACTGCCTTTCATTAAATATTGTATGCCCGCGCAAAAACCGTACCGGCAAACCATTGCCCGTCCTGTTTGACATTCACGGCGGCGCTTTCCAGACCGGTTCGGGCCGGGACAGCGGACTGTTCACCCTGGTGACCGAAGAGGATGCTCAGCTGATTGTGGTTTCGATCAACTACCGGCTGGGTGCGCTGGGGTATCTGTACTTAAAAGACTGGCTTGCCGATTGTGATGCAGACGGCAACCTTGGGATGTATGACCAGTTGTGTGCATTGCAGTGGGTGGTCAAAAATATCGCGTCGTTTGGCGGCGACCCCAATCGGATTACACTGCATGGCGTATCGGCAGGCGGCAAATCGGTCGGCGCAATGATGCTGACACCGGCGGCAAAACCGCTGTTTTCTCAGGCCATCCTCTCGTCCGGCGGCATTATGGCGGTGCGCACACCGGAGACGGCCCGGATTCTGTCCGGACGTTATCTGAACATTCTGGGGCTGGAAGATGTCCAGGAGATTATGAGCTGTCCGGTCGATAAAATCCTCGCAGCACAGCTGGAATTTGCAAAGAGTGCAGGGTCGACCTGTCTGTTCGGGCCGGTTGCCGACGGCGAGCTGATTCTATTTGAGTGGAAGGACGACATCCGGTCGGAAAACGGCTGGATGGGCCATACACTGGTCGGCAACAACCTGCATGAGCTGATGTTCTTTGCGTTCAATCCCCATCTGCTGGAGCAAGCGCCCGCTATTGCGGCCGAACTGTTCGGCGACCGTGGAAAGATTGCGGAGCAGGCCTTTGCAGAACTTTCAAAGGATGCGGCAGATGACAAAGCAAAAGTGGACTGCTGGGTCAAGGTCTTTTCCGATTATATGTACCGTTCTCATGGGGACAACCTCGCGCAGATTCTTGCAAAGCGCGGCGGCAAAGTCTGGACCTATTCCTTTGACTACCCGCCCGCTCACCACTCGCAGGACGCCGTAACACTGCATATGGGCGGCAGTGCGGAATCTCCGGTTCCAGACAAGGCACCCGATGCAAAAGAAGCCAAAGACCGGATTATGAAGGCAATGCGGGATGCGTTTATAAACTTTGTCATCAAAGGTGACCCGAATACACCGCTGCTGCCGGAATGGGGCTGTGTGACACCGGGACATTATCAGCGGATGCACCTTGACCGTACCTGTACATTTGACGACCCGGAAGCGCCCTCTCTCGGTGGTTTCCCGGACGACGTCATCCATCTTGAAGAGGACTGAACAGCCATGAATGCCCGGCGACGGGCTAAGGATAAATTCTGACAGAAAGAGGTAATGATTATGGCATTTCGTAAAGATTTCCTTTGGGGCGGCGCGACCGCTGCCAACCAGTATGAAGGCGGCTGGAACGAGGGTGGACGCGGTCCGTCGATTGACGACGTCCTGACCGGCGGCACGAAAGATTCTCCCCGCGTGCTGACCTATGTCCTGCCGGACGGCAGCAAGCATACCACCACGATGTTTGGCGTCAACAACCTCCCCGAAGGCGCACGCTTCACCCAGTTTGACGAGTATCTCTACCCCAACCATGAGGCGACCGACTTTTACCATCATTATAAGGAAGACATCGCACTGATGGGCGAGATGGGCTTCAAATGCTTCCGTCTGTCCATTTCCTGGTCGCGCATCTTCCCGACCGGCATGGATGAAACCCCGAACGAAGAAGGGCTTGCATTCTATGACGCAGTGTTTGACGAGTGCAAGAAGTACGGCATTGAACCGCTGGTCACCATCTCCCACTATGAAACTCCTCTGGGGCTGACCCATGCCTGGAACTCGTGGGCAGACCGCCGGACGATCGACTGCTATCTGCGCTACTGCAAGACGATTTTCGAGCGTTATAAAGGCAAGGTCAAATACTGGCTGACCTTCAATGAGATCAACTGCATCGGCCACGGCGGCTGGATGGAAGCAGGCGTACCCTCTGCTGACCCGCAGATTTTGGCGAATGCGACTTATTATCAGTTTGTCGCATCGGCGAAAGCCGTCCAGATGGCGCATGAAATCGACCCGAACTATCAGGTCGGCTGCATGATCGCATTTATGCAGTCCTACCCCGAAACCTGCAACCCTGCCGACAACCTGCTGAATGTTCAGGCAATGGACAACAGTTCCTACTTCTATATGGACGTTCATGCCCGTGGTTACTACCCCAACTACAAGCTCAAAGAGTATGAGCGCAAGGGCATCACCCTTGATATCCAGCCGGGCGAACTGGACGAGCTGAAAAAAGGCGTTGTCGACTTTATCTCCTTCTCTTATTATATGTCGATGGTTGTCGGAACTGCTCCTCAGAAGGAAATGACCGCCGGCAACATGACCTTCGGCCGCAAGAATCCCTATCTGAAAGCCTCTGACTGGGGCTGGCAGATTGACCCCACCGGCCTGCGGATTGCACTGAACAACATTTATGACCGTTACCAGAAACCGATGTTTGTCGTCGAAAACGGCCTGGGTGCGCTGGACACCAAGGAAGCGGACGGTTCGGTCCACGACACCTACCGTATCGACTACCTGCGCGACCATATCAAGGCGATGAAGGACGCAGTCGAGCTGGACGGCGTCGACCTGATGGGCTACACCATGTGGGGCTGCATCGACCTGGTATCTGCTTCGACCGGTGAGATGCGCAAACGTTACGGCTTTGTCTTCGTCGATAAATATGACGACGGCACCGGCGATATGTCCAGAAGCCGCAAGGACTCCTTCTACTGGTACAAGAAGGTCTGCGAATCCAACGGCGAAGACCTTGATTGATCGATTGATTAGATGTGTATTTTTTCCCGCCATTGGCGGGAAAAAATACATCCGGTGAGGAAGAAAGTCTGTGCGTCCAGCGAAGACCTCGACCGGTTCACGAATACGTTTCATTTATTCCCTGCCTGCTTCCGGTAGGGGATTTTTGGTATAAAGCTTAGACGCTGGAAAGGATAAAAAATGCCTGATATCGAAGGATGCAACCTGTTTATGTGCTGCAAAGCGCTTTATAAAAACGCACTGTCCGAAATCCCGGAAGGGTTTACAATTCGCCCATGCCGGAAAGAGGAGCTGGACATATGGTACGGTTTCCCGTTTGACCATGAGCCGGAAAAATACCGGGACTATATGCAGCAGTATTTTCAGGACGTCTACCAACCGCGTGAAGCGGAGTTTTTCAGAAAATGCCTGTTTCTCTGCGACCGGAATGATACGCCGGTCGGGACCTGCTTTGCATGGGAAGCCTACGGCAATGTGACGACGATTCACTGGTACAAGGTCCGAAAGGAAGTTGAAGGGCATGGGCTTGGACGTGCGCTGCTGTCGGCGGTGATGAAGGATATCCCGGAGGAAGATTATCCGGTCTATCTGCATACCCAGCCGGGCAGCTACCGGGCAATCAAGCTGTACACCGACTTCGGGTTTGCACTGCTGACCGACAAACAGATCGGGTTCCGGGAAAATGAGCTGGATATCGGACTCTCCTACCTCAAAGAAAAGATGCCGGAAGCGGAGTTTGCACGGCTGCGGTTTGAGTCTGCACCGGAAGATTTTTTGCAGGCAGTCAAATCTTCTCCGATCAGCCAGTTTTAATTCTGTACATGCAGCACCTTGCCATCCCGAATAATTTGTGCTACTATGGTATCAACTAAAAACGACAAAGGATCTGAACAACATGCAGTTTTCCAAACGGATGGAACGTTTTGGCAGCGGCATCTTCTCGGTGCTGCTCGAACAGAAACAGCAGGCAATCGCCGCGGGGAAAAAGGTCGTCGACCTTTCGGTCGGCACTCCGAATATTCCCCCGGCACCGCATATCATCAAGGCACTGACCGACGCCGCTTCTGACCCGGCAAATTACGTCTATGCAATCAAGGATTCATCGGCACTGCTGAAAGCGGCTGCTTACTGGTATAAAAACCGGTATCGGGTGGAACTTGACCCGGAGACGGAAATTGTTTCGCTGCTGGGCAGCCAGGACGGCCTGTCTCACCTTGCGCTGACGATTGCAGACGAGGGTGATACCGTACTGGTCCCTGACCCCTGCTATCCGGTATTTGCCGACGGTCCGGCGCTTGCTGGCGCACGGCTGGTCTATATGCCGCTCAAACCGGAAAACAACTACCTGATTGACTTTGATGCCATCGACCCGGAAGACGCCAAAAAAGCGAAACTGATGGTCGTCTCCTACCCCAACAACCCAACCACTGCCGCCGCGCCTGACTGGTGGTATGACAAGCTGGTCGCGTTTGCGAAAAAGTATGATATCATCGTCCTGCACGACAACGCCTATTCCGAGCTTGCGTTTGACGGGCTGCGGTGCGGCAGTTTTCTTGCGCATGAAGGCGCAAAGGACGTCGGCGTCGAGTTTAACTCGCTCTCGAAGACCTACGGGCTTGCAGGTGCACGAATCGGATTCTGTCTCGGAAACGCTGAGGTCGTCAAAAAACTCGGACAGCTCAAATCCAATCTGGATTACGGGATGTTCCTGCCGGTTCAGGCAGCTGCAATCGCCGCGATTACCGGCGACCAGTCCTGTGTCGAGACGACTCGTGAAGCCTACCGCAAACGGAGGGACATCCTCTGCGACGGGCTGACCGCAATCGGATGGAAGGTCGACAGAAGCCCGGCGACGATGTTTGTCTGGGCAAGCCTGCCGGACGGGTACACCGACTCGGTGCAGTTCTGCCGGGAACTGCTGGAAAAATCCGGGGTCATGGTCACGCCGGGCGCGGCTTTCGGGCCGTCGGGTGAAGGCCATGTACGGATGGCGCTGGTCCAGTCGGACGAGGAAATGCGCTGGGCAATCGACAGCATCGCCAAAAGCGGCATCCTGAAAAAGTAACAAAAGACATTAACTAAAAAACACCGGGAAAACCGAACAGAATCGGATTTCCCGGTGTTTTATATTCTTCTGAGCAAAATTTTAAAGGAATAGAAAATCAATCGGCATACACCGAATCAATGCCCAGGTATTCCTCCAGGCAAAGTCCGCTTTCATACACCTTTTCAGCAGTTTCCTTTCCCAGATACCGCACATGCCACGGCTCATAACTATAGCCGGTAATATCCTCTTTATCGGCGGGATAACGGATGATAAATCCATATTCATGTGCATGTTCTGCCAGCCATTCCGCTTCAGGCGTTCCGGCAAAGGCATCGCTGATCTCATTCAGGTCAAAAGCCAGACCGGTCTGGTGTTCAGAATGTCCCGGCCGTGCCGAGTAGGTATCCGCCATTTCGGCGCCATCCCGCTCAACATACCGCTGATACAGCCCGGCTTGATAATCGTAGGAACGAAAACCCGACGCGATATACAGCTTTATGCCATCCTTTGCCGCTCCTTCTGCCATCTCATCAAAGGCGGACTGTGCTTCGGGCAATACACCGGGGTTATAATCAGCAGGCAGGCTGTAGCTTTTGTTGGCAATCAGGATACCGTTGACATAGGTAAGGCCGTCCACCACTTCAATATCCGGTTCAGAATCCGAAGCAGCCCCGTCAACAGCGGTTTCAGACGGCTGTGCATTCCCATCAGCTGAAGGCTCCGACTGCGGTACACTCTCATCAGTCGAAGATGCTGACTGCTGCACTTCTCCATCAACAGAAGATCCCGGCAGCTCCGACTGAACGGATGACTGCTTTTCTTCCTCTGTATCAGACCGGGACATAGATTTCCAGCCGATGGCAACCGCTATAATGATCAAAATAACAACACCCAGAACAATCGCTCTTGGACGGATTGTTCTCCTTCTTTTTTTCACCCTGCGTTTCCGTCCCGACCGACCTGCGGGGCGGCCATAATTGTTTTGCTGCATGTTAAAATCCCCTTTTTCACATACGTTCTCATTATTATACACCTGAAAGGTCGAAAAAGTTTCAATTTGGAAAATTTTTGTCATCTATTTATTCTCTTCACTTTCTCCCGGCATCTATCCATCGCACAGAATCCGTTACAGCTATCAAAAAACACCGGAAAATCCGAGTCGGTTGGATTTCCCGATGTTTTACACTTACTTATTGTTTGTGCCAGACGAGACGGATAAATGACACAGCCGCAAGGTACAGACTCGCCGCCGCCACCAGTATCCAGCCAAGCGGCCGCACCGCGTCTGCCGTCACGGTACTCAGTCCCATTACACCAAAGTGCGCGATGATATAACACACCGGTGCCAGCCAGATATAAACCATCAGCTTTCCGGCTTTGTTTTTGCGCAGAACCGCCGCTGCAATTCCCAAGACAACCGCCATCCCTGCCGCCAGCACCAGATAATAATTCAGCACCAGCCGCGGCAATGTCTGCCGCCCACCTGCCGCACTGCTCCCCCATAGGAGGGTATCATCTCCGGCAAAGTCAGCGTAATAAAGTGCGCTGCCTACCTGATCGGACGGGATGACAATCGTTTCCCGGCTATTTTGCGGAGATATTGCGTTTTTCCATACGGAAAGGGTGGTTTCTTCACCGGCACTGTCGACGGTAATGCCCGCATGGGGTTGGTTGACGGTCACGAGCAGGTCGCCGCTGTCGAGCATATCGACCGTCAGCAGCGTTTCGCTGTAAGGCAGCCAAACCGGCGCTGACAACCTTGCAAATACGCAGAATACCACCGCCAGTACCACCCCAAGGACGGCACCGACCATGCGCCGCCGTCTGGTGACGATTTCACGTTTGACCATTTGCAGCGGTGCATCTGGTGTGATATTAGGGACGGTATCCTGTTCGAGTTGCTGTCTGACCCGGCTGCATTCTTTGCACCCGGCAAGGTGTTCCGCAACCGCCGCCCTGCTTTCCTCACCTGCCAGCCCATCGACCACCAGCGGCAGCAAATCCCGTACAATTCCACAGCTTAACTTCATTTCTCACTGTCTCTCCTTTCACGCGCAGTTTACCGACGGCCTGTTATTCAACGTTTTGTATTTTTGCCATCAGTCAGCCCGGCACGGATTTTTTCTTTGGCACGGTGGTAGGTAACACACGCCCAGTTTGCGGTTTTCCCGAACAGTTCCCCGATCTCCGCAAACCCCAGCTCTCCCAGCACCCGCAGCGAAAATACCTCCCGGTAAGGTTCCGGAAGGGCATGGAGCTGACGGTAAATGTCCATTGTATCTTCCCTGTCGGCCAGTTCCCGCTCCATATCGTCATCGGATGGGCAATCCTCCCGTATTTCCAGCGGATACTCCCGGTTCTGACGGCGCATCGTGTCCCGCCAGCAGTTTTTGGCAATCCCGCACAGCCAGACCCGGAGTTCACTCTCCCCACGGTACTGGTCCAGCTTTTTGAGTGCCCGCCAGAAAGTTTCGGCAGTCAGTTCCTCCGCCAGATGTTCATCACCGGAGAGTTTCAGCAGATACCGGTATACGTCCCCAAAATACGCCCGGTACACCTTTTCAAAATCCATGCCCTTCACCTCCCTGGTTTTTCGTTTGCCATCTATAAGACGCACCAAACCGGAAAATCTTACAGCTTTGAAAAAATTTTTCTGTGGATACAAAAAAGCCAGCAGACAGCCGTGTGCTGACCCTCTGCTGACTTTGTCCATGAAAATTATATCTGGCACCATTATAGCATAACCATCTGACCGGAAGCAAGCAATTTATCAAGCAAAAAGGCGGCAGCTCTCCAGCTGTCGCCCACTGCAAGCATGCAGCAATCAAATAAACAGTTCGCACTCTTTCCGATCGGAGCAGACCTTCTTCAGCGCCACGCCAACCGCAGCCATCATAACCGGGTTGACCTTCCGCGCACCATGCGGGCAGACCGAAACACAGCGCATACAGGAAATACAGACATCGCCGTCCACCTTTTTGGGGTCCTGCGCATCAATTGCCCCAACCGGGCATTCCTTCGCACAGATACCACAACCTACACATTCCTTGTCAGCTTTGGGGACCATTCCGCCGCCGCCCGACTTTTTATAGGGACGGTTGCCAGGCAGAGCCGGTTCACTGGTATCACCGGCGGTAATTTTCGCCTGAATCTTGCCGGCAAATTCGGTAAGTGTCTGATGATCGGCTGCATCCGGACGTCCGGTCGCAAACTGACGGGCAATCGAGTGTTCGGCAATTGCCGCAACTGCTGCAATTACGGTAAAACCTGCCTGTTTCGCGGTATCCAGCATTTCCACCAGCGTATCTTCGTAAGCGCGGTTGCCATATACACAGACCAAAACCGCACGGGCGCCATTCCCCTGCGCTTTTGCAAGCCGTTCGGTTGCAGGAGCGGGCACACGTCCGCCATAAGACGGCATCGCAATCACCGCGATATCCTCTTTTGTCAGCGCAACGCTGCCAAAATCACCGCGGGCATTCGTCAGGTCGACCGTCTCCATCTCACTGCCCAACACATTTGTCAGAATATCGGCGACCTTTTTGGTACCACCGGTCGGGCTGAAGCTGATCTGATACACTTTCATCTACAATTCCTCCTGTCAAATTTGAATCAGGACCTTGCCAACCGAACCCCCATCTGCGACCAGTTTGAGTGCCTGGTCTGCCCGTTCAAGCGAAAAGACATGCGGGTCAACGGCGGGCATGATCTGATTTTTTCAACGATTTGCGTAATTTTCCGGAGCTGTTTTCCATCTGCGCGGACAAAGATGAACCGATATTCTTTTCCCTGTTTGGCGGCTGCTTTATCGTATTTGGCACCGGCAAGGGCAAACAATGCTTTTTTCCAACGCGGACAGTGATTCTGGACCGCAAACTGTCTGTTTGGACCGGTCCGCAGGCTCAGCAGCCGTCCACCCGGTTTCAGGACCGACAGTTCATGTTCAAATTCACCAGCTCCCAGCGTATCCAGCAGATAATCGACGCCGGACAGCGTCTCCCAGTAATTTTCCTTTCGATAATCGATGTACTGATCGGCGCCAAGTGCCAGAATGCTTTCCCGTGCACGGGCATTGCCGGTCACAATGACATCCAGTCCCAGTTCCTATGCGACCGGAACGGCCATCTGGCCGAAGCTGCCCGAACCGCCTGGGATGAGGAGTGTACTCCCCGGCTTTGCCTCCAGCTGTTCGACGATGCCCTGATAAGCAGTCAGGCCGGTCAGAGGAATCGCAGCAGCGACGGCAAAAGAATAACCCGTGGGCATTGGCGCAAGCGCGCTCTGATCAATTGCAGCATACTCCGCAAAGGCGCCGATCTTTTTTATCGGCAGCCGGGCATAAACCTGATCGCCTGGCCGAAACCCGCTGACCTTTCGGCCCACCTTTTCGACAATTCCAGCGCACTCATTTCCAAGTGTCAGCGGCATCGGATAATCCTGAATCAACCGAACGCTTCCTGTCAGAATCAGCAGTTCCAGTGGGTTAACTGCGGCCGCCTTTACTCTGACCAGGACTTCGCTGTCGGAGATTTCAGGGACAGGGATATCACAAAGGCGGGTTTGGATGGTTTTGGAATATTTTGCAATCTGAACTGCTTTCATACAGGCCCTCCTTCTTATGTCGTGACGAGAAGATGCTTTTCAGAAAAATCCTCTTGCATTTTTGTGAAAAGACCGATACAATATAAGATGTAAATACAAGAATTACATCTAACCAAGAGTTTACCACTTATTTGATGTAATGTTAAGAGTTACATCCAACAGAACACCAATTTTTTATACGAAAGGATATCAAGATGCAGATCAGTATGAAATGTTCTGTCGCAGTACACTGCCTGATTTTTATCCACGAAGCAAAAGGTGTCGCCAAAGTGACCAGCAATCTTCTTGCCCAAAGCACCGGATGCAATCCTGTCATCATCCGCAATGTCATCAGCGGACTGAAAAAAGCCGGGCTGGTTACCGTCGCACGTGGAACCGGCGGCGCACAGCTGTGCGCTGACCCATCAGAAATCACCCTGTACCAGATTTACAGCGCGCTGGAACCGGACGGACTGTCAGGGCTGATCGGGATTCACGCCTGTCAGGGACGAAAATGCCCGATTGCACAGAATATCGGACAGGTACTGCAAAAGCCCTACCAGCAGATCGAGGACGCAATCAAACAGACAATGGAATCGATTACGCTGCAATCGATGATCGACGATTTTCATCAGCTGGTACAAAAACCGGAGTGATTTCTCCACACAAAAGGCGCCTCTCCTGCCGGGAGAGACGCCTTTTTCCGTCTACTGACAATCACGAATCCGTTTATTTATTTCCTCAATAAACGCCTGCTTTTCCACCACCGCGACCATCACAGAACAGCTGCGCCGGTATTTTATTTCAATCCGGTCCAAAGACGCGGCAAGCGAGGCCAGCGGATTGTGGGTCTCAGAAATGCCGGAAATCTCGCTGTAACGAATCGACAGCTGAATCAGCCCAAAGACGATTGTCAGACCATTGCCTTCCAGCCGGATATAATTGCGCCACGCAATCAGCCCGCAGAATACCTCCACCACCGCCAGCACCAGCAGGTCAAACACAGCTGCTCCCGTCATCCCATCCATGAACGCCATCACAATAATCGGAACCAGATTGACGGCAATCAGGATCATAATTGCGTAAAACCACCAGTCGACCTTTCCTTTAAAGATCATGCCCTTGGATGAAAATGGTCTGGTTTTTGCGGCAAACGGCATTGTTTTCACTTCACACGACATACCTGTTGCCTCCTTATTCTGAGACGCGATAATGCCCGACGATATCATCCCTGCTTTGGAGGATATCCTGTTCATAGCTTTTCTGAAACGGGTCGTTGTGATGGATGACATAGGGCACGCCGTCCGCGTTTCTTCGGTCGGACACAATCCCGATATGGCTCTCAAAAATCACGATATCTCCACCCTGCCACTGCTCCAAATCAGACAAATCGGTCGTCAGACTAAGGGCAGTGTGGGCAAAATACACCTTTAAATTCCGTACCCGCCGAAAATCGATGTTTTGATCCGGCTGGTCAATATCGTACCCATCGGGATTGTTTTCAATATCCCGCTGCACCAGCTCCATCAGGTCATACCCGGCGCTTTTGAGCGCATTTGCGACCACATCGGTACATACGCCGTAACCGTCGTCCGGATAGCCTGTCTGATAATAGCGGCTTTTGTACTTGGGTTGGGTGCTGACATACGCGAGCGCACCCTCTAAAATATCCGTCTGGTCGTCGACACCGTCGCCGTCTTTATCAACTGAGCTTTTAAGCTGGGCTATTTTTTCACCGTACCGGTCCGGCAGCCGTTCAGCGGAGGTGTGCTGATAACGGGAAGCGAAAATCCCACCTGTAATTACCGCAACACAGATCAGTCCCGCTGTCAGGATTGCAACGATCTTTTTGATTTTCACCGCCACCCCTCCCCAACTGTCCTTTTCCTCATTATAGCAAAAATCCCGCTCATCCACAAGACAAAGGCAATTGAAAAGGGCGCCGTTCCTACTGGAACGACACCCTTCATAAGCATTATTTATTTTTCACGCCCCACTAAACAGTGCCAATATTGCACCATCTACCCGGCGCGTTCGTCGTAGCTGCTGCCACTGTATACCGGAGACAAAATCCACCGAGCGGGAAAGCAAGTTTCGTTTGCTGAGCTCCCGGAGCGTGAACGAATCCCGGCAAACTGGGAGCGCAGGCTCTGCGCTTAGCAGACGCCCTGTGCGATCATGGCGTCGGCGATCTTCTCGAAGCCTGCGATGTTTGCACCAGCAACGAGGTTGCCTTCCATGCCGTACTTCTTAGCTGCATTGTAAGAATCGTGGAAAATCGTAACCATGATGTTCTTCAGCTTCGCGTCAACCTCTTCAAAGGTCCAGGACAGACGCTGAGAGTTCTGGCTCATCTCCAGACCGGAGGTTGCAACACCACCAGCGTTGGAAGCCTTAGCAGGAGCAAACAGAATGCCAGCAGACTGGAATGCTTCGATTGCACCAGGAGTAGAAGGCATGTTTGCGCCCTCTGCAACTGCCATAACGCCATTTGCAAGCAGAATCTTTGCGGACTCTTCGTCCAGCTCGTTCTGGGTTGCGCAGGGCAGCGCGATATCGCACTTGATGGTCCAGATGCCCTTGCAGCCTTCGGTATAAACCGAGCCGGGAACGCGGGCAGCGTATTCTTTGATACGGCCTCTTTCAACTTCCTTGATCTGTTTGACAACAGCAAGGTTGATGCCGTTTGCGTCATAGATGTAACCGTTAGAGTCGGACATAGCGACAACTTTAGCGCCCAGCTCAGTAGCTTTCTGAGTTGCGTAAATTGCAACGTTGCCGGAACCAGAAACAACAACCGTCTTGCCCTTGAAGGAATCACCCTTCATGCAGGAAAGCATCTCTTCGGTGAAGTAGCACAGACCGTAACCGGTAGCCTCAGTTCTCGCCAGAGAGCCGCCATAAGTCAGGCCCTTGCCGGTCAGAACGCCGGTAAACTCGTTGCGGATGCGCTTATACTGGCCAAACATGTAGCCGATCTCTCTGCCGCCGACGCCGATATCACCTGCGGGAACGTCGGTGTCAGGACCGATGTGACGGCACAGCTCGGTCATGAAGGACTGGCAGAAGCGCATGATTTCCATGTCGGATTTGCCCTTGGGGTCAAAGTCGGAACCGCCCTTGCCGCCGCCCATCGGGAGGGTCGTCAGAGCATTCTTGAAGCACTGTTCAAAGCCCAGGAACTTGATAACAGAGGTGCAGACGGTCGGATGCAGACGCAGGCCGCCCTTGTACGGACCGATTGCGGAGTTGAACTCAACGCGGTAACCACGGTTGACCTGTACGTTGCCGTTGTCGTCAACCCACGGAACTCTGAACTGGATGAATCTTTCCGGCTCGGTGATACGGCCGACGATGTTCAGTTTTTCGAGTTCGGGACGAGCTTCGACAACAGGTTCAAGGGATTCCAGAACCTCAGTAACAGCCTGGATAAATTCAGGTTCGCCGGCGTCTCTTTTTTCTACCTCGGCGAGGACTTTTTTCAGGTACTCATTTTTTAATGCCATTGTTAAACCCTCCTAAATTTTAAGCAGTTTTTTGCGCGTGAGTTTATTATACACCCTATTGAAAAAAATTGCAATATTTTTTTGAAAATCCGTCAGATTTTTTTCCAAAAATTTTTCTTTGCAAAAAAAATGCCGCTTTTTTCCTCATTTTCTCACTCTGAAAAATCTTTTTATCACTCCTGTCCGCTGTGGAAAAACAGCCGGAATTTTCCATAAAATCAGCCTTTTCCCTCATTTATCCAGATAAACGGCGCTGAATGGTTGTATGAACAGTCTGTATGCTGTATGAAAAGACAATTGACCGGTGAAAAATGAATCTTCTGGAATAAATCCTGCATTCAGATGGACGATTCCGGGGCAAATTTACCAGATACGGCAAGCAGCTGTCCTCTGTTCACTTACAGTGCCTGCCGGCCAATGACAGTCCTGCATGCCGTCCGGATATGACAAAACGGACAGAGGATAACCCCTGTCCGTCTGCGTACCATATTTAGTTGTCATCCGGGGATGGAGGCGGGGTTTGCTGGCAGCGGCTGTGGTCAAGCAGCACCCTTGCCAGCAGTGCGAAAGATGCCGTCACATACGGCACAACAAACACCGCCGGTATCAGCAGAATACACAGCACACCTGCCGGGATAAACGAAACCATCAGCATGACGATTTCTCCAGTAAAGCCGCGTGAGATTTTAAAGGAAAGGCGGAAAGCCTCAATCACCCCAAGGTTTTCATCTGCCAGCAAAAAGCCGACCGCGAAAAATCTTGCCGTCAAAATTGCCGCCAGCAGTACGCCGACCACCAATAGCACCACCCCAAGCAGCAGCAGTGCAATCCGGCAGACAGCCGATTTTCCGGTAGTTCCCGGCAATATCCGTGCCGCGACCATCGACGTCAGCCCAGGCAGACAGCAGATTACCAGCGCAACAGCGTCCACCAGCATCATCAGCAGCGTTGCCCAGATACTGCGCAGGGTCATGCGGACACTGCGCAGCGGGTCAAAGATCACCGACAGAAACGGTTCCTCACCCGTCGTCATCTGATAGATCAGCCGCAGATACCCCAGTCCCAGCGGACTGATCAGCAGCAGCACAACCAGTACCAGCGCACTATTGATTACAACCAGCGGCAGGCTGATCGTCAGCACGCCCGATTCAAGCGTAATCATCCTGCCGCCCAGTCCCAGCGCTTCCAGAATCAGCCCGCGCAGCAGGAAACACAACACTACAATCCCACACAGGAACAAAAACCCTGCGGCAGTCTTTCCCCACTGCGCCGTCAGGCTGCGGCGGGCATCCCGGCGGATTCTGCGGAAGAGCCGGGGCGGCGGTTCTGGCTGGCGTTCCTGCTCAAAATCTTTTCTTTCCCGGTCGGACGGTGCGGAATTCTGGCCGGAGAATACGCCGCCGGACCGATGAAATTCGGATTCCATCAGGCAACCACTCCTTTCGGTTATCGGGGTCAGTCATCCTTTTCCCCGTCTACATCATAAATGCCATAGCTGGCCGGTTCGCGGCGGTCGTCCTTATGATAAGGAATCGGGTCGACGACCTCAAAGACCTCGGCACGCTGCCACATTGACGCGGTAATCAGCGCAGTGAATCCCTCGCCCGGCTCTGCTTTCCAGCGCAGCGGTTCCAGCCGCGGATAGCCGTAATGGGCCAGCAGGTTCATCAGAATCCCGCTGTGGCAGATCAGGGCAGCGCTGGTAATACGATGGCGCATCATATCTTCCAGCACCCATTTGAATCCCTCTTCACACCGATGCAGAAAGACATCCCGGTCTTCCCCGCCGAGCGGTGCATCCCGCATACCGCTGTCCGACCAGCGTTTGAACGCCTCGGTCGATGCAAGTTCCGCGACCGTCTTGTTTTCGAAGACGCCGAAGGAATACTCCCGCAGTTTGTCCACCAGCACAGGCTTCTGTTCGGGATAAATAATCCCAGCCGTCTCGGTACAGCGCAAAAGCGGCGGCGAATAGACCCGGCCGACGCCGGGATACTCACGGGTTTTGACCAGTTTTTTCAGACCCTCGCGGCCTTCCCTGCACAGAGGCAGGTCGGTCGAGCCGATATAACGTCCGTCAAAGTTTGCCTCAGTCAGGCCGTGGCGAATCATAAACAGTTTATAGGTAATCATTGTCCGAAGCCCCATTTTCAGTAAATGTCGGCACCAGCTGCGATTGGCAGGGTGTTCCATCATTATTATACCGCATCTGGGCAGGTTTTCCAACGGAATATCCAAAAATTTAGGAAACGTTCACATCAACATCGCCAAAAATCGAGGAATTTGGCGAAACCTCTTTACAAACTGTATCAGTTGCTTTATAATTTACAATACGTTGAGCTGACAAAATGGGGAAAATTTTCCCCATCCCTTCACTGCAAACGGAAAAACTTTTTCGGAAAAGGATTTCCTTTCGGGGTCAGCCGGTATCGAAGGGAGACATACTGTTGAATGATAACTTCCCCCGTATTTTGACACTGCTCCGCAAGGAAAACGGGGTCACCCAAAAACAGGCGGCGGCTGCACTTGGGGTCTCACAGGCGCTGCTTTCTCATTATGAAAACGGAATAAGAGAATGCGGGCTGGACTTTGTCGTCCGTGCAGCCGAGTATTACGGAGTTTCCTGTGACTACCTGCTGGGACGGACACCGACGCCCACCGGCTCGGCAAACAAAGACGGCAAAACTTCAGCCGCCGGTAAACATGATGCCCTGCTGAGAGCTGTGCGAATGCTGCTGTCGATGGCCGACCGGATTGGCTGCGAGAAGCTGTCGCGTGAAGTCGAAGGGTACCTGACCGCCTCGGTTTACCGGCTGTTCCGCAAACTCTATCGGGTACATCCCCGCAATGAATCGGGATTTTTTACGATTCCGGAGCCGCGCGCTGAGCTGAAAGCACGCTGCCGGATTGAAGAAACGGCCACTGAAACGGAAATTCTGGTCCGGGACAGCTGTGGTGAAAAACTGATGACGGCTGCCCAGCGAGAAAACGGGCTGCTGACAACCGATATCCTGATCTCTGATTACGGAGAGGACGGCAGTGCAATGCTGCTGCTGGTCCGTGAGGAAGAAGAAGCGCTCAAATAAAGACATGCTGTGTGGACAACATCCGGCAGCGTGTCTTTTTGATTGCACAGGTATTCAGACAAAAAATGCCCGTCGCCTTGCATCGGACAGCCGATTCATGCTATACTGAAAATGAAGGGAAGAAAACCCGCGTCCATTATCCCCGCCTGCGTCAGATGGTGCGAAAAAATACGTTTGGCGGAAAAACGACGTTCAACTGCTGAGCATTCAGCGCAGAGCCAAAACATTGGCAGACTGTGAGCGGCGGCACGCCGCCAAGGAGGAAATCATGCTTCATATCAATCATTATTACCGGCCGGATACGCTGGAAGAAGCCTGGCAGCTGCGCCAGAAAAAGGGCAGCGCGATTCTGGGCGGAACCGGCTGGCTGCGGCTGGGAGAACATACTATCCAGCACGCAATTGACCTGTCGTCACTCGACCTCTCCTATATTCAAGAGGACGAGGACGGATTCCTGATCGGAGCAATGACCACGCTGCGGGAGATCGAAATCAATGAGCCATTAAACAAAGCGTTTGACGGTGCGTTTACCGAAGCGGTCTGGCACATCGTCGGCGTACAGTTCAGAAACTGTGCGACAATCGGCGGAAGTGCTTACGGTCGGTTCGGATTTTCGGATGTACTGGCGCTGCTGCTGGCACTGGACTGCGAGGTACATTTGTATAAGGAAGGCTGGGTGCCGATTGCCGAATTTGCCGGGCGCAGCAACGAAGCGGACCTGCTGACCGAAATCCGCATCCGCAAAAACCGCCGGGTGGTTTATCTTTCCGAACGGCTCAATGCCAACGATTTCCCTGCCTGTGCGGTCGCTGTATCCAACGGAACGGACGGCTGGCGGTGCACCATCGGTGCAAGACCCTGCCGGGCAAAACTGGTCACGCTGCCGACAGACTGCGGAAGCCGGGATGAATCTGGTTTACGGAAGATCGCCGAAAAAGCTGCTGCATCGGTCACCTATGGCGGCGGAATGCGCGGCAGCGCTGCCTACCGGCAGGCGGTCGCAGCGGTATTGATTCGCCGCGGCATCCAAGCGCTGTGCGCAAAAGGAGGACAGGCATGAACAAGGCTGTTACGTTTACACTGAACGGGAAAAAAATCACCCGTGAATTCCCATGCGACTTATTTTTGCTGGAAGCACTGCGGGAGATGGGGTGCAAGAGCGTCAAACGCGGCTGTGAGACATCGGCCTGTGGGCTGTGCACGGTATGGCTGGACGAAAAGCCGGTGCTCTCCTGCACGACGCTGGCGGTCAGAGCTGACGGTCATCGAATTACGACGCTGGAAGGATTACAGGACGAGGCAAGAATCATCGGCGGATATCTCGCCGATGAAGGCGGCGAACAGTGCGGTTTCTGCTCGCCTGGACTGATTATGAACATCCTGTCGATGGAAAAAGCATTCCCTGAACTGAATCCGAGCGAAGCGGAAATTCGGCATTATCTGGAGGGCAACCTCTGCCGCTGTTCGGGGTATGAGTCGCATATCCGGGCAGTCACCCACTATTTTGCAGCAAAGCGCGCCGAGCGCGATGCAGGAAAGGAGGAGACCAAATGAGCAGTCCCAAACCTACCAAACTGGTCGGCGGACGCATCCGCAAAAAAGACTGGGAAGCACTGACGACCGGTCAGCCGGTCTATACCGATGATATTGCACCGGAAAACTGCCTGATCGTCAAGCTGCTCCGCTCTCCCCATGCACATGCCCGCATCCGTTCGATCAATACCGTGATTGCCAAAAAGGTGCCGGGCGTTGAAGCGGTCTATACCTGGGAGGACGTTCCTCAAAAACGGTTTACCCTCGCCGGTCAGACCTACCCGGAACCTTCGGCCTATGACCGGCTGATTCTCGACCGTGAGGTCCGCCATGTCGGCGACCCGGTCGCGATTATTGCAGCAGAAACGGAAGAAGCAGCGCTCAAGGCAGTCAAACTGGTCAAGGTAGACTATGAGATATTGCCGGCAGTGCTGGACTTCCATACAGCAAAGGACAATCCGGTGCTGGTTCATCCGGAAGAGAACTGGAAGGTGCTGTGCGAGGTTGGCGCAGACAACAAGCGCAACCTCGTTGCAAGTGGCTGCATGGAGGAAGGCGACCCGGAGGCGGTCTATGCAGCATGTGCCTACAAGGTGGACGAGACCTACCACACCAAGGCCAACCAGCAGGCGATGATGGAGACCTTCCGCACCTGGTGCCAGAAGGACGTATACGGACGGCTGATGGTGGTTTCCTCGACCCAGATTGTTTTCCATCTGCGGAGAATTCTGTCGGGTGCGCTGGACATCCCGAAATCTAAAATTCGTGTCCTCAAGCCGAGAATCGGCGGCGGTTTTGGCGCAAAACAGACCAGTGTCTCGGAAATCTACCCGGCATTTGTCACCTGGAAGACCGGCAAACCGTCCAAGCTGGTGTATACCCGGTATGAATCGCAGATTGCCTCCTCGCCACGGCATGAAATGGAACTGCGGGTGCGGGCCGGTGCCGATAAAAACGGCAAACTGAAGGTACTGATGGTGCATACCCTGTCCAACTCTGGCGCATATGCCGAGCATGGACCGACTACCGTCGGTCTGTCCGGTCACAAATCGATTCCGCTCTATCAGACCGATGCTTACCGTTTTTCGTATGATGTTGTCTACACCAACCGGATGTCGTCGGGTGCATACCGTGGATACGGCGCGACCCAGGGCATTTTTGCGGTCGAGTCGGCAATCGACGAACTGGTGAAAAAGATGGGCGACGACCCGGTCGCCTTCCGTCTGCGCAATATGACCCGTGAGGGAGACAAGATGCCCGCCTATTACGGCGAAACCAGCCTGAGCAACAAACTGGACGCCTGTCTGGAAAAGGCAGCCGATATGATCGGCTGGAAGGACAAATATCCTCGCCGTGTGCTGGAAAACGGCCATATTCGCGGGGTTGGTCTTGCACTGGACATGCAGGGCAGCGGTATTTCCGGGGTCGACGTGGGCAGCGTCACCATCCGGGTGATGGACGACGGCGGCTACAATATGCTGCTTGGATGCGCCGATATGGGCACCGGGTGCGATACGATTCTGGCGCAGATGGCGGCCGACATGCTCGACTGTCCGCTGGAGAATATTGCGGTATTCAGCGCCGACACCGACCTGTCGCCGTATGATTCCGGCTCCTATGCTTCGTCGACGACCTATATCACCGGCATGGCCTGCGTCAAATGCTGCAAGGAACTGATCGGCAAGATCATCGCGACGGCGGCGGAGATGCTGGACAAACCGGCAGACGCGCTAGAATTCGACGGTGAGAAGGTATTTGTCAGCGATTCGCCCGACCAGTCGGTCGATCTGCATCAGATCAGCTACCATGCCCAGTGCGGCAGCAACTCTCCGCTGGAAGCGACCGCTTCTCATTTTTCGCCGACCTCTCCGCCGCCGTGGATGTGCGGCGCAGCGGAAGTCGACATCGACCCGGAAACCGGCGCCATCAAGGTCGTCGAGTTTGATGCAGCGGTCGACTGCGGCACCGTTGTCAACGAAAACCTCGCCCGTGTTCAGGCAGAGGGCGGGATTTTGCAGGGAATCGGCATGGCGACAATTGAGGATATTGTTTATGACGAAAAGGGACGCGATATGTCCAACTCGTTCATGCAGTACCGGCTGCCGACCAAGGAAGATTTTGGAAAAATCCGTGTCGAATTCTGTCCCAGCTATGAGCCGACGGGACCATTCGGCGCTAAATCCATCGGCGAAGTCGTCATCAATACCCCTTCCCCTGCCATCGCCAACGCAGTGGAAAATGCAATCGGCGTCCGGTTCCGGGAACTGCCGATTACACCCGAAAAGATTCTGACGGCGCTTCGGGAGAAAGAAAATGTCCGGTAACATGACGGCCGCCGATACGGCCGTCATCCTGATGGCGGCCGGGATTGGGAAACGGTTTGGCGGCAACAAACTGCTGATTCCCTATCGCGGCCGCCCGCTCTGGGAATACGCATATGACGTCGCAATGCAGGCCAATAAACAGCTCGGAACGCCGGTCATTCTGGTCAGCGGCTATCTGCCGATGTTACAGACACCCGGCGTCATCCCGGTCCGCAACGATTGTCCTTTGCTGGGGGCGTCCCATACCATCCGGCTGGGAGTCAAAGCGGCGCAAAAATTGGGCGCAGAATATGCGGTATTTATGGTGGCAGACCAGCCGGAACTGACCTCGCAGTCGCTGCTGCGGCTGATTGAGGCAAGGAAGCCGGGAAAAATCGCCTGCCTTGCAAAAGACGGCCGGGCAGGAAATCCGGTCGTCTTCCACCGCGACTTTTTCCCGGAACTGCTGGCGCTGACCGGTGACCGTGGAGGCAAGAGGGTCATGCACTGTCATCCCGATGCTGTCAAATGGGTGGAAGCTGAGGACGCAAGTGAACTGATGGATATCGACCGGCCAGAAGATGGCAGGCTGTAGCCTGCGGCTTCTGGCCGCTGTTTTATCAAAATACAGGCGGGCAATGTTTTGAATCGATAATTTTACACAAAAACTCTGTTCAGATCAGGAAAATTGTGGTAAAATAAAGATTGTACAGTCTGAAACCATTCCCGACCTGTTCGCCGGATACAGGCGTGACAGGCTGCGAATGCACGGATAGATAAACAGAAAGGACGATCAATCATGGCTCTTGTTAACCTCAATTTTCCCAGCCAGTACCTCGGCGGCAACACCGAAGTGACAATCATCCTGCCGGACAAACCCTGGCAGACCGATTCGAACGAATTTTACCGGAGCGGCAAAAAATATAAAGTGCTCTGGCTGCTGCATGGAACGTTCGGCGACCACACTGACTGGCTGCGCAAATCCAATATTGAACTGTACGCCTGTGAAAAGGACCTGATTGTCGTCTGCCCCAGCGGCATGAACGCCAACTACGCAAACTGGCCGATTTTCGGACTCGGATATGCGATGTATGATTTCCTGTTTGAAGAGCTGATGCCGCTGGTATACGGTTGGTTCCCCGCTTCCGATAAACGGGAGGACAACTTTATCGCCGGTCTGTCGATGGGCGGCAGAGGGACCTGTGTCTATGCCTTCAACCACCCGGAAAAATTTGCAGCCGCAGCCATCCTGTCGGCCTCTCCCTGCAACTTTGAGACGATGGCGGAAAAGGAACCCAATATGTGGGCACGGATGAAAAAATCGGTCGCCAACTATAAGGATATGGACGATTTTCTCGCTTCACCTGAAAACACCTGGCGGATTGTCACCGAAAAAGCTAAAACCGGCGAACTTCCCCGGCTGTATTTTGCCTGCGGCGAAGACGACATGCTCTTCCCGACGTTTAAAGACTTTATGAACTATGCAAAAGAAATCGGGCTGGATGCAACCTTTGAAACGACGCCCGGCTTCAAACATGAGTGGCGGTTCTGGGATTATTCAATTCAGAAGGCGCTCACCTTCTTCGGCTTGGACACCGACAGCGCTGGCAATCCGTACTAATGCCAATCCATTAAAGACAAGGAGTTTTTCCGATGCAATCACAGCAGTGCCCCGCTTTTTTCAAACAGTATTTTTCTTTTTGGGAGCAGCTGACCCCTGCCCAGCAGCAGACGCTTTGTGCGGCAACCCATCCCCTTCACTGCGATAAGGGGGAAAATGTCCATGGGACCGGTGGCTGCACGGGTGTGCTGGTCATCCAGAGCGGCTGCCTCAGAGGATACCTGCTGTCGGAAGAAGGCCGCGAAATCACGCTGTTCCGGGCATATCCGGGCGAGGTGGTTCTTCTGTCGGCACCCTGTGCGATGCGGCAGATCACGCTGGAAGTGATGATCGATGCCGAGGAAGAAACCGACCTGCTGGTGATCGACGGCTCAGCCTACGCCAGCGTTACATCCGAAAATATCTATGCCGAGAATTTCTCCCTGCGGGCAGTGACAGCACGGTTGTCTGACGCAATCTGGGTGATGGAACAAATCATGTTTATGCGGTTTGACCGGCGGCTGGCGTCTTTTTTACTGGACGAGATGGACAAGAGCGGCCATCCTCAGCTGAAGATGACCCATGACCAGATTGCCCGGTATATGGGAACAGCACGGGAGGTCGTCTCACGGATGCTGCGGTATTTTACCTCGGAAGGCATCGTCCGGCAGAGCCGGGGGACAATTGAACTGCTCGACCGGAAAAAACTGGAAAACCTTGCCGGCAGAAATTACATTTGAACCTGCGGTTTCATGTATGTAATAAACAACCGTCAACGTCTTTCCGGCATCCGCCGGATCTTCGCCGCCCTTGTCATCCTCACCGTCCTGTCCGGGACGCTGACTGCCGCCGCATTGGCAGCACCGCTCCCGCCGGAACGCGACCCGGCAGCCAATCCGCCAGCTGTCTCCGAAACGGTCGAACAGCAGCCGGTCTTGCATATCCATCATGCCAAAGGACTGGGCAGCGATCAGGATGAGATTCAGGTGACCATTCTCGGCAAAAAATAACCGGTACCCTCAAACGTGACGTCATTACCATTCCGGTCGAGGAAAGCAGCCGCTTTCCTGACCTCGACCCAGACGAAACGGCAGAGATGGCGTTTGTCAATCTAACGACCGGTTTGGAAGGGACACTGACAGTCGAATGTGAAACCGGGCCTGACGGAACCAAAAAGGTAACCGATGACCATGTGCTGGCGCATTTCCGCTGCACGACCGCAACTGCCGACACCGATGACGGAACACTGCTGCTGGTGTCTGAGGAAGAGCCGGCGGCACCTGCCGACAAACCGGCACCACCTGAACCAGGTGAAAAGCCCGCCAGAAAGTCTGCTCCCAAAGACGGCCCTAAAGATGGCCCGAAGGGTCCCGCAGCTGAAAAAGAGGTATAACAGACTGATGGAAACTGCCTTATTTTCAGATCACTTTGAGGTACGGGAGCTGCAAGAAAGCGACGCCACGGCGGTTTTGAAGCTGTGGGAAGGGAACCCGCTGTATTTTACCCATTGTCCGCCCGCTCCATCGCTGGAGGGAGTCATTGGGGACATGCAGGCTCTGCCACCCGGCAAAGGAGCGGAAGACAAGTATTATCTCGGATTTTTTGAAGGAGAAAAGCTGGCGGCCGTGCTCGACTTAATCGACGGCTATCCCGACCGAGAGACTGCATTCATTGGATTTTTTATGGTGGATAGCGCTTTTCAGGGCAAAGGCACTGGCAGCTCCATCGTTTCCTCACTTCTCAGAGCACTGAAAAAAGAAAATTTTTGCCGTGTCCGTCTGGGATATGTGAAAGGCAACCCGCAGAGCGAAGCTTTCTGGATCAAAAACGGATTTATTAAAACCGGCATTGAATCCTCACGGAAGCTGTATACCGTCGTTTGGATGGAAAAAGAACTGTAACACCAAAGATCCCCCGCATCCGAAGATACGGGGGATCTTGTGTTACTTTTCGGTAAAATCAGCCGATCAGTGCGAGGATATCCGCCTTGGGACGTGCACCAACTGCCTGATTGACCAGTTTGCCGCCTTCAATGACGCAAAGGGTCGGGATGCTCATCACGCCGAAAGCCTGTGCCAGTTCAGGCTGTTCATCGACATTGACCTTGCAGATCTTGACAGCGTCCTGTTCCTCAGCGATCTCGTCGAGGATGGGGCCAACCATCCGGCAGGGTCCGCACCAGCTGGCCCAGAAATCAACGAGGACCTTTTTATCCGACTGGAGGACTTCTTTTTCAAAATTCTCTTTGGTAACATGCAAAACTGCCATAATGCTCTTCCTTTCTCAAATTCAATCTTTAGATTTGTAGTACAATAAACAGTGGCAATAGCCTTCAAAATTCGGGTCGGCCATCTGCTCGCGGAACTCCTTGCAGATACATTTATTTTCTTCCGTCCGCTGCAGGCGGCAGGGACAGTAACCACCAGTTTGTGCCAGACCTTCTTTTACGATTCTGACAACTTCAGCATCCTGATTCAATCTGACTGCCATTTGGCTTCCCCCTTTCTGTAGCTACAGTATACCCTGAAAAAAACTTTTTTTCTGTGACAAAATCACCGAATATAAAATTATTTTGTGCTATAATAATCCCGTCAGATAAACCAACAATATAAAAAGCCTGTGCGGTATACATCCGTCTGTCGCACAGGCAAACTACAGTATGGAGGAATTTATTATGAAAGAGCTCAAAGGCAGCAAAACCGAAAAAAACCTGATGGAAGCCTTCGCCGGTGAATGCCAGGCAAGAACCAAATACACCTATTACGCTTCAAAGGCTAAAAAAGACGGCTATGTCCAGATTGCCAACCTTTTCGAGGAAACCGCTAACAACGAAAAGGAACATGCAAAAATCTGGTTCAAGCTGCTGCATGACGGCATCCAGTCCACTGAAGTAAACCTTGCAGACGCTGCTGCCGGTGAAAACTACGAATGGACCGATATGTACGACCGGATGGCTAAAGAAGCCGAAGAAGAAGGCTTTACCCAGATTGCCGCTCTGTTCAAAATGGTCGGCAAGATCGAAAAAGAGCACGAAGAACGTTACCGCAAACTGCTCGCCAATATTGAAGGCGGTCTGGTCTTCTCCCGTGATGAAGACATGATCTGGCAGTGCTCCAACTGCGGCCATATCGTCATTGGCAAAAAGGCTCCCGAAATCTGCCCGGTATGCCAGCATCCGCAGGCTTATTTCCAGATTCGTGCAGAAAACTATTAATATTATTCCACTTAAAATCACAGCCGGACGGTTCAGTCGTCCGGCTGTTTTTATTATCATATTTTTTCTAAACTGTTTTCATGTACAATCAGGCAAGCGCCGGATCATCGGCAGTTGAAACATAATAGTGCCAGCCGGTATTCAGGCAGACAGCCGCGAGATTTTCTCCATACCCTGCCCCCGCATCGAGGCAGATATGGTCGCCTTTTTCACTGGTGACAATCTTCCCGCGGTACTGGTCGCCCAACAAAAAAGTCGGCGTATGACCGGTGACGAGGATTTTACCGGGGAACGGGTTTTCCTCCGGCAGCGTATGGGTAAAGAGCAGCTCTTCCGGCGTATATTCGCCGAGCGCCTTTCCACCCTCAACCGGCGCCGCGTGCATCAGGATATAATCCTTTCCACCCGCGCGCACTTCCTCATACAGCGAAAACTCCGCCAGATATTCCAGAATCTGCCGCCGCTGCTGAGGGGTCAGTTTACGATACGCATTCAGGGTCGCCGTACCGGAATCGGAAATCCATTTGGCCAGCTTACGTTTGAGTTCAGGGGTCGGCATCTGTGCCTGTGCCCGTGCCGCGTCGGCCAACGAGTCGAGAGCGTGTGCTGCCATATATTCATGGTTGCCGAGAATCGGGATGATATTGGGACGCATCATCATGTCCTGCAAAACCCTGATTCCATCCCGGCCGCGGTCGATGGTATCGCCGAGGATGTAAACGGTGTCGGACTCCCGTATTTTCAGTTTTTCCAGCATTTTCAGATAGGACTGATAACAGCCGTGGATATCCGAAATGACGTAAATCATTGATTGCCACCCTTTCATTGCGCCGCTCATTACTCCGTCATCTGCATTGCGGCGTTTTGTTTTATCATTTTATCCGTTTCTATTCTAACATATTCCGGTCATGGCTACAAGACAAAAGAGAAAAGTTTCTATATTTTCTTCTGTAATTGATAAAAATTTGTAAAAATAGTGGTAAATTGGCCCGCCCGTTTTGTAGGAAAGAATATTGACACCCGATGAATTATATCGTAATATAATGTAAAGATGTTGTTTGAAAATTCTGATATTGTTGATTGGATGGAGGTGTCCAGATGAAAAAAGCGTTTTGGGGAGTATTATTTGTTTCGGCAATCGCCGCACTGATGACGGGCTGTGAAAAAGCTCCGACGCCTGACGATATGTTCTCCCTTTGTGAAAAGGGATTGGGCATGTCGGAAACCGATGTAATCGATACATATGATATCGACGGCGATGGATGGACACAGCAGCAGACAGATCAGGGAACTGTTTACCAGAAATCTGAGGATATCCAACTGGCCGGGCTGCCGGCTGAGATGCAGCTGGTCTTTATGGATGGTACTCTCTCGCAGATCACCCTGACTGCGTCCGGCGACGATCTGTCCCAACAGGAAATGGGAACAGCTGCCCGGCAGCTGTATGACGACTGCGTCGAAGTCTTCGGAGAACCGGAGCCGTCCAGCCCGGATTACCCGGAAATTACATTTGACTGGTCGGTTTATGGGGACGGTGAACAGCTGATCGAGAACATGCCTTATCTGGAAAACTACGAGGCAAATGTACTGTGGTCGTTCTGGAAAGGTATTTCGGAGGATTTTCCTGAAAGTATCGTACAAATCGCCGCACGGTGCAAGCCATCGGATGAATGGACAGGAGAGGCCTTTTTGGGCATCCTGATTGAAAGTGATATTTCCGATGACCCGACCCTCCGTGAGGTTGCCGATGACCTGCTGGCATGATGAAATCGATGTACGAGCAGCGCGTTGTCCTGGCGGCAGCGCGCTGCTTTTGTTTCATGCGCAAATTTCACAAGATTACAAAACTGATGTTGTATGAAAAGCCGAAAAACTGCCCTTTTATTCCTTATTCATAATATGCTATTGAATTTATCCCGCAAATGTAGTAAAATAAAACTAATCGATTTAAGAATATCCTGAGATAACTGCGCCTTTTGGCGGGGATATAATCGAGCTGCCGTTATTACATTTTTAACTGTGATTGGAGGAAACCACCATGTTCGATTTAAGAGCCAAGCCCTTTAACCTGGACGATGAAGATATCGCCTGGGTCGAATCGACCTTCGCTTCGATGACCAAGGATGAGAAGATTGAATCTCTTTTCTTCCCCTGCATGAGAAACTATTCGGAAGCGGATATTGATGAACTGCTGAATACCCTGCATCCCTGCGGCGTTATGTACCGCCCCTGCTCGGCTGAGGAAGCAGTCAATGCTACCAATCTGTTCCGCAAAAAATGCAAAATCCCGATGCTGATCGCTGCAAACCTCGAAAAGGGCGGCAACGGTATCGTCAATGAAGGCACTCTGATCGGCGCACCGCTGGAAATTGCTGCAACCGATAACGTCGAAAATGCACGCAGACTCGGTATCCTCTGCGCAAGAGAAGGCAAGGCTGTCGGTGCAAACTACGCTTTTGCTCCGATCATCGATATCGACTATAACTTCCGTAACCCGATTACCAATACCCGTACCTTCGGTTCTGACCCTGCGCGTGTTGCCGCTTACGGCGCTGCATACACCGAAGAATGCCAGAAACTGGGCGTCTGCGTTTCGATCAAGCACTTCCCCGGTGACGGCCGCGATGAACGTGACCAGCATCTGGTCAGCTCGATCAACGACATGTCCTGCGAAGACTGGATGGCAACCTACGGCAATAACTACAAGGCTTCTATTGAAAAAGGCGCACTGACCGTCATGGTCGGCCATATCATGCAGCCTGCATGGACCAAGAAGATCAACCCCGATATCAAGGACGAAGACATCATGCCCGCGACCCTGTCGCCTGAAATGATCGGTCCCAACGGCCTGCTCCGTAAATACCTCGGCTTCAACGGCGTTATCTGTACCGACGCGACCACGATGGCCGGCTTCACCATCCCGATGGACAGAAGCAAATCGGTTCCCTACTCGATTGCCTGCGGCGCAGATATCTTCCTGTTCAATAAGAACATGGCCGAAGACCTTGAGTACATGAAGAAGGGCATTGAAGACGGCATCCTGACGATGGAAAGAGTCGACGAGGCTGTTATGCGTGTACTGGCACTGAAAGCTGCTCTGAAGCTGTACAAACAGACCGAAGACCTCAAGCTTGAAGATGCTCTGAAAGTTCTCGGCTGCGAAGAACACAAACAGTGGGCTAAAGAGATTGCTGACCAGTCGGTTACCCTCGTCAAGGAAGAAAAAGGCGTTCTGCCGCTCGATCCCAACAAGAAGAGAGTCCTCTACTGCCCGATCGAAGCAGAACAGGGCGTCGCCTACTCGGTCAAGGCCGGTGTTTGCGACCACGTCAAACAGATGCTGGAAGCAGAGGGCTTTGAGGTCACGACCTTTGTACCCGCTCCGATGTTTGAGGGCAAGACTCCCCGCCAGGACGAAGTCACCAAGAACTACGACTACATCATCTACCTCGCCAACATGTCGACCAAGTCCAACCAGACCACCGTCCGCATTGAATGGCAGCAGCCGATGGGCGCCAACTGCCCGCATTATGTCAACTCGGTTCCCACCATCTTCATCTCGGTTGAGAACCCCTACCACCTGCTGGACGTTCCGCGCATCAAGACCTTCATCAACACCTACAACTCCAATGATGACGTTCTGGAAGCGCTGATGGACAAACTGATGGGCAGAAGCGAATTCAAGGGCAAGAACCCTGTCGACCCGTTCTGCGGCAAATGGGATACCAGACTGTAATTTATAGGTCAATCAGCCGGGTTTTACCCGGTCATGCAAAGAGCCTGCGACCAAAATCGCAGGCTCTTGTGCATTTATTGCTCATGATAGAACTGACGGGCGGATTTTCAGGTTCTGCATACTTTTTATTATCAAGGAGTAACCTATGATTCAGCTGACACAGATTTCACTTGAAAAAGCATTGTGCATCCTTTCTCCGTTCCTTTTGGAAGATCAGCCGGCCGATGCACACAGAAGAATTTTTCCCCACGGTACACGGCAGGTATGGAATGCCGAGCGGATGAGCAAAACCATGGTGGACACTGTTTTGCTGCAAAATACCATCTGCCGGTTGTTGACATTGCACGTAACACAGACACGTGTTTATTTGCTCCGAAGCTTTTCCGACCAGCTGAACATCCTGACGCAATTCTTTTCGGTAAGCCAGACAGCGACAAATCAGTGGATGCAAAAACTCCTGTTATATGATCTGCAATTGGCCGGATTGTATACCTTTTTGGATATGGCACATCAAAACCTTCTGCATCCCCTGTTTGCCGAAAGCTGCAAGACCTACACTGCCTTAGGGAAAGCCTGTATGGATTACCAACGGTACCGGCTGCTGGAAACGGACGAAACGCCGGAGCCTGATCTTTCCGACCCGCTGATTCGTTTTGTTCACGACCTGCCTTCCGGAACGCCGGTAAACATCAGCGTCTATCTGCCGGTCGAAAAAGCAATCGACAATCCGACCATCCAGCAAATGACTGCACTTTGCGGGCATATTGTACTGACAACGGGAATATGCAGCGGTTTCGACTGTGTGACCGGATTGCTCGGTGAACGGAAATAGTACCAAACCCCAGGCAGACACGCCTGGGGTTCATTTTCGGCATCAGCTATTTTTCTGTTTTCTTCTGCTGATGAGGGTGGCAATCAGTAAGACAACCGCAACGACCGCCCCAACCTGCTGCACCGGCAATAAAAGCTCCTGATACGAATTCACCCCGTCTGCCATCCAGTCAAACCAGGGAAAGACCGGCAGTGTAAACGAGAAAAAACTTTGATACACCAGATTGATTCCCCATAACACCTGCAGCACCGATATCCCGGTAAAAAGCGCCATTAGTACCTCACGCCTGTTTTTCAGGCAAAGCCAGAGCAGAACACCATACAAAATTCCGTACAGCACCGGCAACAGGAAAAGCACAGTGTAAACATACGGCTGGTACCATTCACTATGGCCACCGAAAACAAGTCCGTCGCCCCAGGCATAGACATAAAACATTCCCAGCGGCAGCAGCAGGTATACGACCAACAGGCAGATTGTGGTAATTTTCCCTTTCATACATCCATCCCCTTCCGAAACTACATTCGGTAAACCGTATTTGTTATTTTCAGTATAGCAGAATCTTTGAATTATGTAAATAAATAGAATATATTTTTGTGTTAATCATCCAAATAGCTGACTGTAAAGTTGGAAATAATCAGAGTATAGGCAGGATATCTGTTCCCTGTGCAATCACCCAATTGGAAAGATTCAAAAACTGTCAGTTTTTTCCTAAAATGCTTGAAGGATTGAAAAATATATGGTAGAATAAAAATAGATAACTCTCGTTTATCGTATTTTTTTGCAAAGGAAGGATTCCCCATGAAACAGAAAGCTGTCGTTTTTGACCTGGATGGCGTTATCTGCTTTACCGACAAGTATCATTATCAGGCATGGAAAGCCCCCGCTGACGAGCTGGGCATCTACTTCGACGAAGAGATCAACAACCGCCTGCGCGGTGTTTCGAGAATGGCATCGTTTGAAATCATCCTCGAACGTTACCACGGCGAACCGATGTCTCAGGAGCAGAAAGAAGCCTGCTGCACCAAGAAAAACGACCTGTACCGTGAGCTGCTGAAGAACATGTCCCCCGCCGATCTGTCGGACGAGGTCAAAAATACGCTGGACGCTCTCCGTGCGAAGGGAATCAAGCTGGCAATCGGCTCTTCCTCCAAGAACACTCCCTTTATCCTCGGTCAGCTGGGTCTGGGCGACTACTTCGACGCTGTCTCCGACGGCAACAACATTACCAAGTCCAAACCCGACCCCGAAGTTTTCCTGAAAGCAGCTGAATTCCTCGGCATGGACCCTAAAGACTGCCTGGTCGTTGAAGATGCAGAAGCTGGTCTGGACGCTGCAATTGCCGGCGGCATGGAATGCGCTGCAATCGGCGAAGCAACCAAATGCGGAAAAGGTACCTACAATCTGACCACCTTCTCCGACCTGCTCAAGATCTGATTATTTTCTGATGATCACACGATTCCCCGTTCCATTAATCAGCGGAACGGGGGAATTTTTTTCCTGCAAAAGAAGTCATATGGTTTTCCACCGGGGAGGAAGAACACAGTGAATAAAACGATTAGGATGATTATCCGATGGCTGTATCTAGTCATCGGATGCGTACTTCTGGCAGCCGCAGAGGTTCGGCTGGTGGGACAGTGGAAGATGGCGAATACTGTGAAAGAATACCTGACGCCGGAAGCATTTGTACCAGCTGCCACCAGCTACAACGCGAATGGAGAATATTCCGGATTACCACTGGAAGCAACCAATTTTGCCGGGTTTGCGCCGCTGTTTTCGAGTGCGGTGACAGCAAACTTTCAAAGCGGAATCATCCGGGAATATACCCTTCCCTGTGACATCATCTACTATACTTGGGACGGCAGCGATCTGATACCGGCGCTGGTGCTGGATGAAGGGACTGACGTCTTCTTTTTTCCGACCGAAACAGAAGGTGCTCCGCTGATCCCAGCTGGTTATGGGATAAACAGCTTTCCCGGAACTGAATCCGGCTGGCGATATGCAGTACCCTTTCTGACAACGGACCAACCGCTGATCAGCGAACAGGTCCTGCTCTCTCAGGAGGAATGGACATATTATCATGTACGGATGTCCGACCTCGAAATAATATGCAAAGACTATTGGGAAGATGTCGGAACCGATTACAGCCAGCAAGTCCGTAAACGGATGGGACTGAATATCCGGGAGTTGTCCGCCCTTGAGCTGCTGAACACCGACGGCGTTTTATACCGTGCGGGCATATATAACTCCCCCGACCTTTCAGTGCCTCTCTGGGACAAGATAAACTCGCTGCTGTCTGCGGCAGGTGTGGCGCTGATCGTTCTGTTCGCGGTGCATTCCGGAAAAGAAAAGCCGCGGCAAAAGCGATGAACTGATCTTCCAATTATACACAAACAGCCCTGTGCGTCTGCACAGGGCTGTTTGTTCTCAATCTGGGTCCCGCTCAGTTTTGAGGCGGGTTATTGTCGTCCAATGGTTCAAATATGCTTTTGAATACATGATTCATCCGTTTTTCGACCCGTTGTTCCACCCGACGCGTCCTCTCCTTGCGACGTTCACGACGGTCCTGCTTCTTTTCAGCGGCAGGCCGGATATACCTGTTGGGCGACGGTACACGAGGTTCCGGAGTATGCCAGCCGTTGTCCGACTGATTAGACATATACTGTCCGGCTGCGTGGTCCTTTGCCCAGTCCATCCCATACTTTCCGGACGAAGGCTGCACCGTTAGTTCCAGTTCGTCAGGTTCCTGAACGGAGGAGGACGTTTTTTCCGGATGAGCGGACGGTTGCTGCTGGGATTTATCCATCAGCGGCAGTGTCAGCACGACCTTGAACAGGTCGCCATCCACTTTCAGTTCCAGTTTGCCATGCTGCAATTCCATCAGACTGCGTGCAATCGACAGCCCCAGCCCGGACCCTTCAGTCGAACGGGAGGTATCTCCCCGGACAAACCGTTCCATCAGTTCATCGGCCGAGATTCCCAGCCGGTCACGGGAGATATTGCGCAGCGTCAGACGTGCACAGTCATCCTTTTCCAGCGTGATATAGACTCGTGTGCCGGAGAGAGCGTATTTGCAGATATTGCCCATCAGGTTATCCAGTACCCGCCAGATACGGCGGGAATCGGCCAATACCTCGACCGGCTGTTCCGGTGCTTCGACCACCAGTTCCAGCCCATTCTGTTCCAGCCGTTCCTGATATTCCCCGGCGGTCTGTTCAATCAGCACCCCAAGTTCACAGGGCTGGAGATCCACCGACAGATTGCCGGTGCTGGCCTTGGAGGCCTCGACAAGGTCCTCGATCAGCTTACGCAGCCGGGAGGACTGACGGGACAGAGCGGCGATGTATTCTTTCATCCGTTCATTTTCCGGTTTTTCCTTGCTGAGGAGGTCGGCATAGTTGACGATAGAGGTAAGAGGGGTTTTGATATCATGGGAGACGTTGGTAATCAGTTCGGTTTTCATCCGTTCGGAGCGCATCTTCTGGTCGACAGCGTGAATCATGCCTTCACTGATGGCATTGAGATCGTCGCCGTGTTCACGGAAGGATTGCAGCATTCCGGCGGTATCGACCCGGAAGTCAAAATCACCGTCTGCCATCCGCTTGCCTGCATCCAGCAGCTGTCTCATCTGCCCCAGCAGCATTCCAGCCGCGACCAGAACCGCCAGATTCACCCCCAGACAGATAAACAATCCCGTCCAGCTGCCGGTCAGGAACAGCAGGGTCAGCAGGACTTCCAGCAACAGTATCCCAGCTGCGGCAAACACCCCACGCCAGACAAACGGCAGCGAAAGGAAAAACTGTCCCAGCGTCCGTGCGATACCGGAAAACAACCGGTCCCAGAGTTTTTTCAGCAGCCGGAAGAAAGCGACCGTCAGTTTCCATACCAGCATATTTTTCCACCAGCCGCGCATCTTAAAGCGAATAGCAAGGCTGCACGCCGTCAGTTCGCTCAGAATCACCCCAAGCAGCATGAAGATTCCCGAAATCATCATCGAGAAATACAGGTCGGTCGAGCCGCCATAATTGATGCTGTCCCAGGCAGAAGCTGCCAGAGAAAAGGTAAAAATGATCCCGAATCCATACAGGCAGATATAGACATCGAGTGGAATTTTTTCCTGCCATCCGGGGTATACCGCATCCGAGCCGACCCTGCGCCCGCATCCGCAAAACAGCAGAATATGGACGATCACCGTCAAAATCAGTCCGCCGGTGAGGATCAAAATCAGCGGATACCGTACCTCAAACAATCCATTGTACAACTTAATCAGGAAGGAAAGCTGGTCGGCAGCGACCAGCGGATCAGCGACTGCCAGCCGGATGGTCACATTGTACATAGTC
The DNA here is from genome assembly GCA_944386805.1 of uncultured Clostridia bacterium. Taxonomy (GTDB): domain Bacteria; phylum Bacillota; class Clostridia; order Oscillospirales; family Ruminococcaceae; genus Faecivivens. Next base: position 6,894 of record CALXCO010000019.1, on the reverse strand, counting down.
AGCTGATTATCCTCAAGATATCCATCAGAATAGTAGCTCTCACCCAGACCCGGCTGGGATTCCAGCGACAGGTAATACAGTCCGCCATATTTATCCAGCACATACCACCCATACCAGGTATTATATTGCAGATCAGTTTCATCCTCAGAAGTGTTGGTCACAATATCCCCATCTTCCTCTTCCGGGATGATCTGGAAACGAAGGTTGGTGTCGGTCGGAGGGTACCGGCGGAGCACGCTTGCTTCTCCCTCACTGACGTCTCCCTGATTGACATACAGGCGCAGCATGTTATACGCAGTGCTTTGCAGCACACCTGAAATCATTGTGGAATGATAAATGCCGCTGTTTCCGGTCAGGTAAAAGGATTCAGCCGAACAAAAGGAAAAAGCCAGCATCGTCAGCCCGGTTGCAACCACCAGCACCACCGACAGAAGAAACGCCAGCAATTTAACCAGCGGCTTTCTTATGATATGATCAAGCATAGTAGGTTCTCCTTCACACGGTGCGGTTTATTCTCCCACCAGTTTATAACCCTGTGCCCAGACGACTTTGAGATAACGAGGTTCAGCCGGATTGATTTCGAGTTTTTCGCGCAGGTGACGGATATGTACTGCGACGGTCGAGTCAGCGCCATATGGTTCATCCTTCCAGACCTGCCGGTAGATTTCCCGCGGGGAGAGCACCTCACCGGGACGGGACATCAGCAGCTGGATAATTTTATATTCAGTCGGAGTGAGGGAGACAGGTTCACCGTCCAGCGTCAGGGTTTTGGTTTTGTCGTCCAGTTCAAACGGCCCGACCCGCAGCACACCGTCATTCCCCACCGACTTTGAGCCGCCGAGTTTCATATAACGGCGGAGCTGGGAACGGACGCGAGCCAGCAATTCAACCGGGTTAAACGGTTTGGTGACATAATCGTCTGCGCCGATATTCAGTCCCATAATCTTGTCGGCATCCTCACTCTTGGCAGTCAGCAGGATAACCGGGACGTTGCTTTTTTCGCGCAGGGCGGAAAGTGCCGAAATCCCGTCCATTTCCGGCATCATGATATCCATCAGGACCAGATGGATTTCTTCCTGTTCAAGGATAGCGAGGGCCTGTTTGCCGGTATAGGCGGTAAAAGTGCGGTACTGCTGTTCAGAGGAAAGGTAGATTTTCAGGGCATGGACGATATCCTTCTCATCATCCACAATCAAAATATTGTACATATCCAAAGCACTCCTTTTATATCTTCATTATAACAGATGATCTTTTAAAATCAAATCCATCAAAATTTTAAGATTTCTTTATGATTTTAAACAAGCTGCCTGTTTTCAGACTTACTGTTTACAAATTTACATTTGTGTCGTATAATAATATTAGAAAATATGATTTATATATTTCCTGAGAAATATTCAAACTGACTGCCAAAAAGCAAGCGGAGGTGAGTCCTGTGTATCTGCCATATTTGTTCTCATAAGTATTGATTTACTGCTGCATAGATTGGATGTGATTCTATGATGAAAAAAATCGCGGTATTATTTGCGGCAATCTGCCTGTTGCTGACAGGATGCAGTCAAAATGCCAAAAAACAAAATCTGTCTTTGGAGATGTTTACAGATTCCAGCGGGAACTACGGATTTGCAGAGCTTCCTTTTGGGAAAAGTATTTCCGAAACCGAAAAATTACTGGGGACGACTTTTGAGAATCCCCAGCAGACAGCAGACGAAGTCACACTTTGCGCGCTACAGGATTTTTATGAATATAACAGTTATCCGGTACGTGCCTCATTTGAGTTTCGGCAGGACGGTCTGCAACAGATTCTGTTTGCGATTGAGCCCGGCAGTTCGGAGGCAGAGCAGGTCTATGCAGATTTGTCAGAAGAGTTGACAGATTTGTATGGCCAGCCCGATAAAACGGCTGATAACGACGAGGCACTTTCAGAAAATAGCAGCCCATTTACCAGTCAGGCAGTCCGTTGGGACTCCACCGCAGACAATCTCACCAGTTCCCTGCAACTGATGATGCTGACAGACGAGCAGGACGAGTCGACCATTATAATTGGTGTGGGCATACTTGAATGACGCCTTATCCAGATTGAGATAAATATTCATGTATAAATCCAGGCGGCAGCGTCAGTTTGTCGCCTGGATTTATTATATTCAGCAAGTCCGAACATCGAGGGACTGTTGTTCTGCGGGTAAAAGACGAATATACAGTCCTTTGCCCATTATAACATATTTTGAGGTAATTCGTACAGATTGGTGAAATATGGATTGTTTACAGCAAAAAGCGCCCACCGTAAATACAGCAGGCGCAAAATGTTATTCATATTTTTTACCGACGACATATATAGGGACGAAAAGTCCCAGCAAAAACAGCGCCGACATCACGCCATAGGCCACAACATCCAGCCATCCCGGCACCAGCAGTCCAACTGCCAATAAAGCCAGCGGTATCCCGGCCACCATCGAACAGGTCCAGATGCAGCCAACCCGGACAATATACGGCCAGTTGTTGTTATTAAAGTGCAATCCAGCCATATTCATCTGAACAGGACCGTCTGCAATAAAGCTGATCTGATTTTCATCGTAAAAGGACGGCAATCTGTCCGGTACAAAAAAGCAGAAGTACCCACCGAAAAGGATTCCCAGCAGAACAAAAGTCAACACGGTGCTATAGAACAATCCAAACATCCAGTCCAGGTACAATCCTCCTGCACCTGCTGCCACACAAAGAAAATAAATGATATGCCACTTGCTTTTATGTTGGTATGCTCTGAGCGACTTCTGGTCAGAATAGCGGATCGCCGTTTTGACAATGGATTCGACCTCACCGGTGTCCAACCGGTCATTTTTCTGCACCCGCTCACTCATCAGCAGTTCAGTCACCGTCACCCCCAGCAGTTCCGCCAGTGGAATCAACAGTGCAGTATCCGGAATACTGACGCCGGTTTCCCATTTACTAACCGCCTTATCCGATATATGCAGCTGAGCAGCCATTTGCTTTTGGGTCAGTCCCTTTTCCTTACGCAATTGAGAGACAAATGCGCCAAATTTTTTTCGGTCCAATTCGTACATACGCCCACCTCCTACCCTCATTATACCTGTACCGTGTTCATTTGACAACCGAACCGCAGTAGAACCCTATATTTGTATCAGTCGAACGGCAGTAGAACGCGGTATTTATGCTGTTTTCTGTTGTGAACATAATGGAAAAGATTGTTTGGGCTTTTTGTGACGATACGCTGTGCGTCGAAAACTGTCCACCGGACAGTTTTCGAGGGGTAACAGGTGCGTATCGTCAGCGGCGTACCGCCCCACGTAGTCCCACAGACAGCGTAAGTCGACCATACTGTCCTCGCTCAGGTATGGGAAGGGGGCATCGAACCCCCTTCCCATATTGAGCACCCCTTAATAGGGTTCTCAAACTCTCCTGATTTAATTATGGGGAAAGAGATTTCGCTCCATTGCGATGGAGCGACCAGGGGCTCTGCCCGCTGGACCCCGCGATTTTTTGAAAAAAATCGAGTAAAACTTTTATATCATGACCGACTCCACTGAGTGCGAAACATGACCCCGACGCTCTGCGCGTCGGTCGAACCACCGGAGAGTGTGTGCGAATTGCCACAATGAAAGCACTCCAAAATCGCACAATCTGCCCGGCGCGTTCGCAAAGACTGTTACCCTCACGACCGAGGCGGTCGGAACGCCGCCGATTATCGCGAATTAGTCAGTGGCGACCCGCCACCCGGCGCGTTCAGTCAGGTTGTTATCCACACGACCGAGCGGATTGCGAAGCAGGAGCGAACGTCGCGAACAAGGGAGCGCAGGCTCTGCGCCGCGCCTTGCATTTTGGAATAAAATCCGGTATACTGGAGTCAGAAATAAATACCATGCACCTGAACTCCCGGTGCGGAAAGGAACCGTTATGATGACCCGCAAACTGCTGCTGGATATGGATACCGGCATCGACGACGCTATGGCAATCACCTATGCGCTAGCGGACGGCTCCGCTGATTTAATCGGCGTGACCTGCTGCTTCGGCAACGTCACCAACCAGACCGCTGTCCGCAATACCCTTGACCTGCTTTCACTGATGGGACACCCGGATATTCCGGTCTTTTGCGGTGCAGAACACCCACTGAACGAAGACAGTTTCGAAGTATCGGAAGGCTGCCTGCGGATTCACGGTCAAAATGGGCTGGGCAATGTTACCCTCCCCCATGTCGGCAAAGCTTCTGATATTCCCGCTCCTGATTTTATCCTGAAAGCGGCTCAGAAATACGGCCCGGACCTGATTCTGGTCGCAACCGGCGCAATGACCAATCTTGCCGCTGCGCTCCGTAAGGACCCCGAAACTTTTTCCAAAATCGGCAAAATTGTCTTTATGGGCGGCGCACTGACGGTGGAAGGCAATGTCACCCCTTACGCCGAAGCCAATATTGCAGTCGACCCGCTGGCTGCAAAAGAAGTGCTGGAAAGCGGACTGCCAATGACGATGGTCGGGCTGGATGTCACCCATAAAAACCTGTTGACCCGTAAAGACGCCGGACGGTGGGAACGCCACGGTAAGGCTGGAAAAGCCCTCTTTGACATCGTCGCACATTATATTGATAACGAACTGGAACAGAAAAGCTGTTCGCTGCATGATCCGCTGGCGGTCGCTGTAGCGCTGGATGAAACATTGATTGAAACACATCCGTTCGCAATGACCGTCATCACAGAAGGTGAAGCTGCTGGAAGAACTGTTGCCCGTTCGTTTGCCGATCAGTGCCGGAATAAAAATGTATCGGTTGCGTTGGAAACCAGTCCCCGGTTTGTGCCGGAGTTTGTCGGCAAAGTCGAGGCATTTCTGACTGAAACAGAGAAAAATACGACCGACTGACCCCTAACGGGAATCCCGGCCTACCTTATTTTGAAAGGAAGCATGCAGGATGGAAAATAAGAAAAAAACGGCCAGAAAGGTCATTGTTATCGGACATCTGAATCCCGATACCGACTCGGTCTGCTCGGCGATCGCCTATTCCTACCTGAAAAATCAGATCTCCGAACTGGACACCGAACCTCGTCGTGCCGGTGAAATCAATCAGGAAACCGCTTTTGCCCTGAAATATTTTGGTGTCCGTCCCCCGCGGCTGTGCACCGACGTCGGCCCGCAGGTTCAGGACCTGGAATACCGCCATCTGAACGGCATCAGCGCTTCTACCAGTGTACATACTGCCTGGAAGCTGATGCGTGAGGCCAATATCGATACCCTGCCGATTGTATCGGACGACGGGCAGTTGTCGAGCATCGTCACCCTGACCGACGTATCCGACGCCTGCATGGATGTTCTCGACACGACCATTCTCGCCACCAGCCATACTCCTTACAGAAATATTCTTGAAGTGCTGGACGGTGAAATGCTGACCGGCGACCCGGACGGAATTATTGACCATGGCAAACTCGGCCTGGCCGCCGGCAATCCCGAAGCAATGGAAGAATTTCTCGAACCGGGAGACATTGTTATTTTGTCCTCGCGGTATGAGTTCCAGTTCTGTGCACTGGAGATGGGGGCAGGCTGCCTGATTGTCTGCGCGGATAACGGCGCGGTCACCACCGTCCCCAAAACCATCCTCAAACTGGCGCAGGAACGCGGCTGCACAATCATCGTCACCCCGAAGGACTTCTACACGGCCGCAAAACTGCTCAGCCTTGCCTCACCTGTCCAGCACTACATGCAGTCAAAGGATTCGCTGCTGACCTTTACGCTGAATACACCGCTGGAAGATGTCCAGAAGGTCATGGCACAGGTCCGGTATCATTACTTCCCGGTTGTCACCCGCGGCGGCAAGTATGTCGGCCTGCTTTCCAGACGGAACCTGCTGAACATGCAGCGCCGAAAATTGATTCTGGTTGACCACAACGAAAAAACACAGGCCATCGACGGTTATGAAAAGGCGGATATTCTTGAAATCATCGACCATCACCGTATTGGTTCGATTGAGACACCGGCGCCGGTTTATTTCCGCAACGTGCCGGTCGGCTGCACTGCTACGATTGTAACCCAGATGTACTGGGAGAATATGGTGGAAATTCCCCAGAAGATTGCCGGACTGCTGCTGTCGGCGATTCTGTCGGATACGCTGATGTTCCGCAGCCCGACTTCGACTCCGGTTGACGAACGGGTCGCACATGAACTGGCGAAGATTGCAGGGGTTGACATTGAAGACTACGCTTCCCAGATGTTTGAAGCAGGCTCCAACATCGAAGGTAAAACCGCACAGGATATCTTTATGCAGGATTTCAAGGTCTTCAAAGCTGGCGACTCCCGTTATGGCATCGGTCAGGGCAGTTATATGAGCGAAAAGAACCTGCGTGCAGCGGCGGAACTGCTGCTGCCCTTCCTGCCGGAGGCAGCACGGGAGCACGGATTATCAGACGTCTTTTATATGCTGACCAGCGTCCGTGAAGAAACGACCTACCTGTTGTTTTATGGCGACCAGGCAGAGGATTTGATTCGTACCGGGTTCCCCGACTGCAAGATTGAAGGAAGTACAGCGACTCTTCCGGGGGTTGTCAGCCGCAAAAAGCAGCTCCTTCCTGCCATTGTCTCCGCCTTCTCCCAAATGTAGCACAGTGCCTGTGCTCCCTTGTTCGCGTTGGTCGGCGGCGTTCCGACCGCCTCGATTGCAATGGTAACAGCCTTAGTGAACGCGCCGGGCAGATTATGCGATTTTTAAGTTTTATAGAGCTTCTGCACATTCTACCTGTCTGTTCACGCGAGCGCAGAGCGAGTCCCAACTTTACGCACAATGTGGGGTCGGTAATGAACTAAAAGTTAGGTCAAGCCTTTCAAGGCTTGCAGGTCCAGGACAGAGCACGGTTTGCTTTGCAAACCACACAGTTTCCAGAGGAAACTGTCCGGTTCCCA
>CALXCO010000018.1 GCA_944386805.1 uncultured Clostridia bacterium | reverse complement strand
TTCTGCCCTTTTTCTTTATTTTACCACATCTAAAAGAAAAAGCCCAGTTTTCACTGGACTTTTTCGACAGACTGAGACTCCGGGATTTTGTAAATCCCGGAGTCTTTTTTCGTATCATCAATAGACGGTGATTTCCTTCATCAGGACTTCATCCCGTGCAGCCGTAACCTGTACCGTCAGCTGACGGATTTCCGGCGTACTGTCGTCGATTAACGGGTTCTGATGGGCAAACGGGTCCTGAAGCTGACAGATGTGTTTATGGCCGATGCAGGTACCCTGATACAGCGCATACTGCCCGCCGCTGGCAAAGTCGGCGGTGATGCGGAAACTCTCCACCCTCTGTCCCTCGGCGATCTCCTCCGACAATACCACGTATTTGAGGCTGCGGACCGGCTTGTCGAAAGTGACGGTATATTTCGGCTGGGTGGCCGGACATCCCGCCACCTTTTCCACGCTTGCCGCTATCGGCATCCCGAATTCCTGCCGAATCAGATCGCCGAATTCTTTCAGCCGTTTGACGTCCCGCTCATCCAGCAGGCCTTCTCTGGTGGGTGGAATATTCAGATGAAAACAGGCGTTGGCTCCAACAGAGGTGAGATAGGTGTTGAACAGCCGCTCCAATGAATGCGGCTCCTCCTTTTCGTGCCAGAACCAGCCGGGCCGGATGGACATATTGATCTCGGACGGCACAAACGCCAGTCCCTTGCTGTAGAGGATATTGCTCAGCGTCCCGATTTCCTGATCGGTGTTGTACATATAGGACAGGTCCCCCTGGTCCGCCATCGGACCGGCGCCGGTCTGCGCCGTCGCATAACGGCAGAGTTCGGTGGGGACGACAGCCCACTCCGAATGCCGTGCAATCCCGGCTTCGTTGCCGCACCAGCGAATATCCGGGCCAAAATCGTTGAAGATCACGGCGTTGGGCTGGTATTTGTGAATCAGCTCGAAATACCGCGGAAAATCATACTGCTGTTTTTTGCCGTTCGGACCTTCTCCGCAGGCATTGTCGAACCAGACATAAAAGATATCGCCATACTGGGTCAGCAGTTCGGTCAGCTGGTTGCAGAAATAATCGTTGTATGCCGGCGTACCGTAATATTTGGAGTTCCTGTCCCAGGGAGACAGATAAAAGCCGAATTTGATGCCGCCCCGTTTGCAGGCTTCGGCGGCTTCCCCGACAATATCCCGTGGAACCGGGCAGTTTTTGACGCTGTGTTCGGTATAGCGGGAGGGCCACAGGCAAAAACCGTCGTGGTGCTTTGCAGTCAGCACCATCCCCTTCAATCCTGCCGCTTTAATCGCCGCTACCCATTGGTCACAGTCCAGTCTGGTCGGATTGAACACCGACTCCGGTTCGGTGCCGTCCCCCCACTCCAGATCGGTAAAGGTGTTCGGGCTGAAATGGATAAACGCATACATCTCCATCGAAAACCAGTTCAGCTGTTTCTGCGATGGACGAACGTGGGCTGCTTCTTTCAAAAATTGGACCATCGTCAACACACTCCCTGTCAGTCAATTGTATTTGCCGGTACACTTTCGCCGAGTATAGTACCTATCCTGAATGTGCGTACTTGTTTTTCCTCGGATACTTGCTATAATTATAGATAAACAAAGCGCTGGTGTCAATCCCAACGAGAAAGCGAGGTTATTCACGATGAGAAAACAGCTCAATATTACGGAAGGTATCTTCCCGATGCCGGTCCTGATGGTCGCAACTTATAACGAGGACGGTACCGTCAATGTCATGAACGCTGCCTGGGGAACGATGCAGGAACGGGATACCGTTGTGCTCAACCTGTCCGAATCCCATAAAACCGTTCAAAACATCAAGGCCAGAGGTGTCTTTACCGTCAGCATCGCCGATGCGGCGCATGTCGTGGAGGCCGACTATTTCGGCGTCGAGTCCGGCAACCGGGTCCCGAATAAGTTCGAAAACAGTGGGCTGACTGCCTCCAAATCGGATGTGGTGGATGCACCGGTTATCAACGAATTTCCGCTGTGCCTGGAATGCGAGTTTGTCGAATACCAGACCAATACCTATGGCTGCGGCGTGATCGGCAAGGTCGTACGGGTTACCGCCGATGAGAAGGTCATGGACGGCGATAAGCCGAATATGTCGCTGGTCAATGCCATCGCTTTTGACCCCTATACCCATGGCTATTACAAGGTCACCGACCGGGTCGGCGAAGCGTTCAAGGACGGCCTGAAACTGAAAAAGTAACATAATAGCGTAAAAACGCATCCAGCCAGTGTTGACCGGATGCGTTTTGTTTTGTCTGTCAGAAAGGGTCAGCCCTGATGTTCAAGGGTACGTCTCCCGGTATTCTCCGAGCCGCGCACCTGCTCATGATAAAAATAATCGACGATGACCGGGTGTCCCTGCCGTGCGCGCCCATAGGGCAGCTCATTGTCCACAAACGGGCAGTCATTCTCTTCGGCAAGCTGCCGCGCCTGCTCCTCCAGTGCACGAAAATAACTGCGGTCCCGTTTGTTGTAAATGGCATCGTACAGCGGCGTCAGGTGGGGATATTTTTCCTGGATGTATTGCAGGATATCCTTCTTAAACCCGCCGCGCAGGTTCAGATTCTCCAGCCAGATCAGATCACACTGGTTTCTGACCCGGTGAAAGATTGCTTCAAAGTCTGTGATGCCGGGAAATACCGGCGAGATAAAACAGACGGTCCGAATGCCCGCATCATAGACCTGTTTCATCGCGGCAAGCCGCCGGCTGATCGATACAGCGCTGTCCATATCCGAACGGAAGGTCTCGTCCAGCGTATTGACCGACCAGGACACCGTCACCTTACCCATCTCTTTGAGCAGGTCCAGATCTCTGACCACCAAATCGGATTTGGTACAGATCAGAATTTCGGCGCCGCTGTCTTTCAGCTGCTCCAACAGTCTGCGGGTGTTCCCGAACACCTCTTCCTGCGGAAGATAGCCGTCGGTCACCGACCCGATCACCACCCGCTGCCCCTGGTATTTGCGCGGATTTTTGATTTCCGGCCAGTGCTTCACGTCCAAAAAGGTCCCCCAGGCTTCGGTGTGTCCGGTAAAGCGTTTCATAAAAGACGCATAACAGTATTTGCAGCCATGGGTACACCCAACGTAGGGATTGACCGAATAGCCGCCGACCGGCAATGTGGATTTTGTCATAATATTTTTGGTGTCCACATGCCTTATCAGGATTTCTTTCTGATTCGTCAAAATATCAACCTTCCACCGCCGGAGCTGTCTTCGCAAACCCGTTCCAGGCGTACAGCCCCTTCTTCGTCTCGTCGCCTAAAAACTTCTCAACCTGGCAGATGTGCAGGATATGATCGCCGGTTTCTACCGCCTGCTGTAAGGTCGCCACCATCGCCAGACGGGTATCTTCCGGAATCTGAATGCTGCTTCCCTCGATCGGAACCATTTTGACCCCAAACTCCGCCGCCTTGCTGGTTACCGCACCGGTCGAACTGCCGCATGCCATCACCTTCTCCGCCAGACTTTCGCCCGGTACCGTGACAATGACCTTCCCGGTTTCCCGCACACGTTTGCCGGTGTGCGACTGTTTGCCGGAGGCAAACCCGATCATCGGCGGATTGAACGACAGGTAGGATACAAAACAGATCGGCGCCAGGTTGGTGCTCCCGTCCGCATTCTCTGAGCAGATCAGCGTCAGTGGATTGGGAGAGGTCAAGACGGTCGCTTCCATAATATTCAGCTCTTTCATCGGATAAATCCCTCACTTTTGACATTGCAAATGGTTGACATCTCTTTACGGTACCGATATAATTATTATACCAGGAATAAAAAATCGTTCAAGTACGCAGTTTTTTGATACCTGGTACGAAAAAACGTACTTGTAAGGAGCCGTCTGTCCCGATGAATCAATCTATGTCGTATCAGCAATTCAAAGAAAAAGTAGGGAGTGTCATCCTGACGGAGCAGGGAAATTGTCCGGTCACACCGGTCATCCAGATGCTTCAGGGTAAATGGAAACTCCAGATCATCTATGAGCTGTGCATCCAGTCTCCGATGCGGTTCGGTCAGCTGAAAAAAATGCTGGCACCGATTACCAATACCATGCTGACCAATGCGCTGAAAGAGCTGGAGGCAGACCAGCTGGTCCACCGCGAACAGTATAATGAAATCCCGCCAAGAGTCGAATACTCTCTGACCGAAAAAGGGCAGGATCTTCTGCCGGTCTTCTATGCAATCTCTCAGTGGGGAATGAAGTATATTCCCTGATGATCAAACGATGTGAAAACCCGGCTGGGGTGTTGTTTTTTCAACATCCCGGCCGGGTCTTTTGTTACGATGTTCAGACACGGTTTGCAAGGAATTCAACGATTGCACGTTTGATCTCAGGGTCTTCGCCGTACAGGCCGTTGTTGTTGCACAGCAGCAACGCTTTCACGCCCTTACGGGTATATGCGTCAAACAGCCGCACGCTCTGTCCCATCGGGACCTGAATGCCGCATTCGTACATGCCATGTACCAGGCAAAGCGGCGCGCTCTTTTCGGTCACATGGCTGACCGGACTGGCTTCCACTGCTCCGGCAATCAGCGCCCGGTATTTGGGGTCGGGGTCAAAGAGGTGGGCCTTGATATCGCCCATGCCCTTTCCATACCCGACATAACCCAGCATCGACCCCAGCGGCGCAAATGGTCCATCCGAATTTGCCACCTTGTCGGGACGTGCAGGCCATACGACCGCCGAATCGTCGCCGAAATGGAAAAAGTCGCTGACGCCAAAGGCAGATACACCCGCCTTTACCGAACTGTCAAAGCCAGTATTGCCGCCGATATCGCCTTCCACCGCACGGTCGCCATTGCATGCCGCAATCATCGACGCGAGATGACCGCCCATCGACCCGCCGATCACGCCAAAACGTTCGCTGTCCAGCCCAAGTTCACCGGCATGTGCTTTCAGATACCGAATGCACCCCTGGGTATCCACCAGCGAGGTCGGCCAGACATTGGGCGGACAGAGCCGGTAATCGACCGATGCAACCGCAAACCCTTTTTCCAACAACAGCCCGGTATTGTTCTCAAACTGGTGATGGTTGCCGCCAAAGCCGTGAATCTGGACGATACAGGGCAGTTTTTCGCGCTTACCCTGCGGGTAGATCAGGTCGATAAACAGATCAAATGTATTGCGGAGCTGTGGGTTCATATTACCGGGGGCACCCTTTGCGACCGGCACCGTTGCAACATAGAGGTTGCGGACATCCGCCTCCGGATAGTTCCCCCAATGGCGGTCCAGCGGAATTTCCCCGCTCTGGTCTCCAAATGTATAACGGAAAGGCAGTTTGGTTGTGCCCTCAAAATTCAGGCTGCCGCTTGCCGTCGCTGTCGCCGACGTTCCGTCCTGCCGGACGGTCACGGTAAAGCTTTCGGTCTGGTACAGCATGCCGCCATCCACCGGGTAGGCCTGTTTGCAGGGATAGCAATGAAAATGCCCGTCCTGCTCCAGATAAACCGCACGTTTGTAGACATACAGTGTCCCCGATGTTCCATGAAATACCGTCGCCGTCGGACGGATGACCGGCAGTGTCACCGCAGAAGCTGCCGTTTTTCCGGTGTACAGCTGGATGACCGGCATTTGATCCGGATCGGTCGGGAAGCCTTCCGGCTGCTGGTAGCCGCTTCCGCCGCATGAAATCGCAAGGCGCAGCCGGCTACCTGCCCCTATCACCCGTGAAGTCGCTTCCAGATGAAACGACAGTTTCATCTGCTGATCGGGAGACATCTCCACCCGGTCTTCCCGGAACCCACGATGATAAGGAAGTCCCATCGAAGCATACACCCCATTCAGGTGTGTCTTTGCATGGGATGCGCGGATGGTCCCTTCACAGATAAAATGGCTGCATCCATCCGGCGTAACTTCTTCCAGCACCGCAATAAAGTTGCCGTCTGGATGGGAGGACGTCACCCACAAATCGACAATCGGAATACCGGTCAGTTCCAGTTTTTCGGGAAGCGGCTGGGAAGTAAACACCAGTGATTTTGCGTCCTCTTCGGACAGGTCACGGGTTACATTCCGGTCCATCCGCATGCCCGGTCCATAAACCATCACGTCGTTGCGGACGGTATAGGAGACGTTTCCCTCCTCTGCCGGCTGTTCAGACAGACCGCCTGCCGCAGTCAGATACAGTTTTGGAAAGGTCGTCCCGGCAACCGGGAAATCGGCGTCACGGTGCCATTCGTTCCCCTCATCGCCGATACAGTAATACATGACCGGCGGTTCCTGGGTAATACCGTTGTCCCTGCCTTTTAAGTGGGCATCAAACCAGCGCAGATGATCGGTCACCCAGTCATACCCTCCGTTCGGGAACGCCTCGGTATCGGCGCCGCGGTAGATGCCGACATGCGGCCATGGGCCGATGATCAGTTTGCCGCCCCAGCTCTTCCAGGTCAGAATCTTATTGGTGCAGCCGGGGTCAAACCATGCGCCGCAGTTCCAGACCGCCGTATGACCAAACCGGACGGTGTCCATCTTTTCCCAGGACGGAACATCCAGATTCGGCCGGTAGCCTAAATAAGGATGGACGTCATCACGGTACATGTTCGGGATATGCTGTGCCAGAAAGGGCAGGTTGCGAGCATGAATCTTCTGTGCCTCATGTGCCATCGGATAATCCGGCGCCGGGTCTTCATCCACCGGTACGCCAATCGGGACTTCGTGATGACCGGCCGGCATATTCGGGAGAGCAGAAACGCCATTGGGAAAATCCTGGTCATAAAAATCCATGCTGTTGTCACAGGGAATCGACGCATACAGGCTCTCCGGCTGTTCAACCAGCGTCACATCCTGACTCATCCCGTAATTCGAGCCGCCAAACGTTCCGGTTTTGCCATTGCACCAGTCTTCCCGGCTCAGCGCATCCAGAATACAGGCCAGGTCTTTGCCGTCGTGCAGTCCGAAAAATCCGTCGCTGACGCCATACGAAGCGCCGCTGCCGCGGACTTCGACGATTGAGACCGCGTATCCGGCTTCCAGAAAACGTTCAATCGCCTGCTGATGGAACTGAAACTGTTCCCGTCTGGGACCGTAACCGGCCATTTGCAGCAACGGCACCTTTTCTTCCGTATCCGGAAGATAGAGGTCAATCGCCAGCTTGGTTCCGTCCACGCCCGGCATATACTTGGAGATACGATGATACGACATCTGAAAAACCGTCCTTTCCTGTTGTCTAATTTCCTTGCTTTAGCAAAAATTACGCTGTTCCCTGCTCTACAGAAGCCAGCATCTCTTTCCCCATTTGCAGCATCTCATCCGTCAGAACCGCAAAAATAACATCCAGCTCTGCATCCGGATGCTCCCGCAAAAATGCGGCAGCACTCTCCAGCGCAACCTTCCACGCCTGCCGTTTCGGATAGCCGTAAATCCCGGCAGAGATGAGCGGAAAAGCAATGCTGTGGCAGTGGTTTTCCAGCGCAAGCCGCATCGACGCCTGATAACAGGAGGCGAGCAGCTGGGCTTCATGGTAACTGCCGCCGCTCCACTGCGGCCCGACCGCATGGATGATATACTTTGCCTTGAGCCGGAATCCCGGTGTAATAACCGCGCTCCCGGTTTTGCATCCGCCAATCTCCAGACATGCGTTTTGCAGCCGGGCCATGCCCGCCGCTGCAAAAATCGCGCCGCAGACACCCCCTCCGGCCATCAGCGCCGAATTGGCGGCATTGACAATACAATCGGTATCCAGACGGGTAATGTCCGCTTTTTGAATATCTATTCTGCTCATACGATTCCGCCACCTTTTTGCATTCTGTTACTTAACATTATAATCCATCTTCGTTCGAAACACAACTGCATATTTTTGCAGGAAATAACTGCATAAAATCTGACAGATAAGACAAAACAGAAAGGCACTCAGTCAACAAAAACAGCCTGCATAAAAGTAATCGATACTTTTATGCAGGCTGTTTCTTTACACGATCAGAATATTACCGGCTGCTGTTTTTGGCCAGTTTCAGCTCAAAATACGGGTCATCGCCCCAGACCGCATAGGCTTTATCTGCCCGCTGCTGTTCGCTCATGCCGGAGGTATCCCCAATCGTATCGCCGCGGTAAATCCATGCAGGCGGAACCGGCGCCCCCAACGACGCAAAATAACCCCGCATCGACTCCAGACGGGACTCAAAATCCGTATAATTTTTGCAGTCCCGGTCGGTCCATCCGGCTTCCGCAATCGCCATCAGCCGGGCAAAGGTATTGAAATCCAGCTTTTCCTCATCCCGGATATACTCGGTCCACTGGGGTGCTTCAATCCCAAGGATATTGGTATCGTCCTCAATCCCAACCGACTCCGGTCCGAAGCTGTAGGTCTTTTCGAGTGGACGCATCGCGTAGGCATGGTCCATGTACACATACGGCAGAATCGAAAGAATCATCTTGCCGCCGTTTGCGAGCCATTCCTTTTCCCGGACAGAGCCGTCCAGCGGTATCCACCACTGGGGAATAATATAGTGGTCAAGCTTTTCGGTGGATTTGAGAATCTCGTTCCATCCAACCGTATTTTTACCCTTGCTCTTGAGGTAGCGGGCAATCACGTTGTTAAAATACCCCTGTAAGGCTTCCTCGTCTTTTAAGCCAAGCTCCTTTATTTTCGCCTGACAGTTCGGGCAGACTTTCCAGTGGTCTTTGGGCGCCTCGTCGCCGCCGATATGAAAATACGGGTACGGGAACAGCGTACACAGTTCGTCAATGACATCCCGTGCAAAACGGTAGATATTTTCCTTTCCGCAGCAGCCGATGTTTTCCATCACACCCCAGCGGTCGCATACCTCGACCGGCTCTCCGGTGCAGGAAAGCTCCGGATAACAGGCAATCGCCGCGACCAGATGGCCGGGCATATCAATTTCCGGGATAATATGGATAAAGCGCTGCCGGGCATATTCGACGACCTCCCGAACCTGCTGCTGGGTATAGAAAAGCCCTCTGCCGTATTCGGTGTTGTCATGCGGCTCTTTATGCTCATTATATCCGGTCAGCGACAACGGCGTACTCTTGCGGATGGAGCCTTTTTCGGTCAGCAGCGGGTATTTTTTGATCTCGACCCGCCAGCCCTGGTCGTCCGACAAATGCCAGTGAAAAATGTTCATTTTGAGCAGTGCCATTACGTCCAGAATCTGCTTGATCTTCCCGACGCTCCAAAAATGCCGCGCACAGTCCAGCATGAACCCACGATGGGCATATCTCGGCCTGTCCTCCACAGCGACCGCAGGGAAACTGTCGTTTCCCGCGCACAGCTGCAAAATCGTCATGACACCGTAAAATGCGCCTGCTTCATCCGAAGCATAAATCGTGATATCCCGGTCATTGCAGGCAATCCGGTACCCTTCTTTTGGGATAGTATCGTCGGACACAAAGGTCAGGAGATTCTCTGCGGCGCTTTTCCCGGCCTCCGGGAAAAGCGATACAACCGTCTCCTGCACCGAATCAAAATCACCGGTACACTTTGTCTTTGTCGAAAAAGGGATGTTGTGGCCAAGCTCCCGGACACCGAGCGGAAGCGGAATCAGATGAATCATGCGGGACACTCCTTTCTTTGCAGCGGATGCTGCAAGCCTGAATCAAACTCATTACCGGATACGGGTCTTTCTGTAAAAATTATAACAGATGGATAGCCTCGGCTGCAATATCCCGGACAAAATTATCGTCGGCAGCCGTACATTCTCGCTGAATCGACCAATATCCGGCTTTCATGGTCTGTTTTTCCGGTCAGCTGACCGGACGACAGCCCTTCCAACCCGCTCCATTTTGTGCTATCATATACAAAGGCACTCGGATAATCTTCACCTATCCGTGCAGCGGCCAAACCGTATAAGGAGGAAGGTCCTATGGAAGCAAAAAAAGACTGGATTAAAGATCTGGTCATCTACCAGATATACCCCCGCAGTTTTCAGGATTCAAACGGGGACGGCATCGGCGATATCCCCGGCATCATCAGCCGGCTGGATTACCTCTCCGATCTGGGAATCAACGCTATCTGGCTCTCTCCCGTCTACCGCTCGCCCAACGATGACAACGGCTATGATATCTCCGGCTATCAGGAAATTATGACGGAATTTGGGACGATGGAAGACTGGGAGCAGCTGTGCAGGCAGTGCCACCAGAGAGGCATAAAAGTGATTATGGATTTGGTGGTCAACCATTCTTCGGATGAACACCCGTGGTTTTTGCAGTCGAAATCCTCGCGGGACAACGATAAGAGCGACTACTATATCTGGCGCGACCCTAAAAATGGCAAAGAGCCCAATAACTGGGCGTCGGTATTCGGCGGCAGTGCATGGGAATACGTCCCGCAGCGCGGACAGTATTACTATCACCTGTTCTCCAAAAAACAGCCCGACCTCAACTGGGCCAATCCTGCACTCAGGGAAGAAATCTTTTCGATGATCGAGTGGTGGGTCAAAAAAGGCGTCGACGGATTCCGGGTGGACGCAATCAGTTATCTGGATAAACCGCAGGATTTCCCTGATTCCCCCGAACCGCCTCAGCCGGATGGATATTCTTTCAGCGCCTGTCTGGTCAATGGGCGTCCGGGTACCCACCATTATATCCGTGAGATGAACCGCCGCATCTTCTCGCCGTATAATGTCCTGACGGTCGGTGAGGTCGCCGCTCCTGATGCAGAGGAACTCTCCAGATATGTTGCAACCGAACGGGAAGAATTTGACATGGCGATTCCGTTCGTCGCGCCGGTCGTTGAAATCAACACATGGTCCCCTAAAAAGCTGCGGCAGGAAATCGCCGACAGTTATGCCGCATTAAAAGAGAATGGCTGGTGGGCACGGTTTTTCAGCAACCATGATAAACCGCGTCAGGTCTCCCTTTATGGCAACGATCAGCAATACTGGGAAGTGTCGGCCAAAATGCTGGGGATGCTGCTTCATTTTCTGCCCGGAACGCCGTTTGTATACCAGGGTGAGGAGATCGGCATGACCAATATGTGCTTCCCCACCATCGAGGACTACAACGACCCTGATGCCAAAAATACCTACCGTCAGCAGCTGCTGGCAGGTGCCACACCTCAGCAGGCACTTCAACAGGCGCAGATGATCTCCCGTGACAATGCCCGTACACCGATGCAGTGGGATACGACCCCCAATGCCGGTTTTACCGGCGGCAAGCCCTGGCTGGGCATCAACCCCAATTACCTGCAAATCAATGTGGAAAGCCAGAAACAGGACCCCCATTCTGTCTACCACTGCTATCAAAAACTGATCGCACTGCGCAAAGAACATCCCGCTCTTTCCAGAGGTGATCTGGAAATCCTGCCGGCTGCAAATGATGCGCTGTTTGCCTTAAAGCGCAGCTGTCCGGGAGAGACCCTCCTCTCCTTCCACAACTTTTCAGCTGAACCGGTACAGATTCCGGCGTCTCTTTTACCGGCATCTCCGGAAGTGCTGCTCTCTTCCTATGACCGGGAGGGCGGCTATCAGGGGAGCATACTGCGTCCATATGAGTCGGTGATTTTCCGGTTATAAACACCAATATTTGTCAAAAAAGGGTCTGTCGCAAACAACACTTTGCGACAGGCCCTTTCTCTTTTGTCACACTTTAGTAAACACCAGCCGGTAACTGCCGTAATCGACCGGGTCCGGCAGTCTCAGTATGGTCCGATAAATCTGATCTCCCCAGCTGTTATGCAGCCGTGCATCCTTTGACGTATCAAACAGTTCCACTTCCGGAACCAGTGCGGTATCAAACCTGACCTTGACCCTTGTATCCTGATCGACGGCAATCGTCATCCCGCTGCTGTCCAGCAGAGGACGGACCGGCGTCATCAGGACAAAGCCGACTCTGCGCGCCTTTTCGAGGCTGAAATTGTCTTCCACGGTCACCTGTTCAGACCTACGGTCAAAGGTAAGCCGGCGCTTCCAGCTCCGGATACCGGCCCATTCAGAATATGCACCTTTCAGCTCCAGTTCAAATACCGCGGCATCTTCTGCACAGGTATAGTGAACCTGCTGTGCCGCATATTCAATGCCCGGAATCTGGGCACCCTGCCGGACTTCCGTCTGATACCGGCAGCCGGCGGGCAATGGTTCGTCGACGGCAATGACAGGCAGGTTATGGTACAATGACTGGGTCTGCGGAATCTCGTACCGCCGATCGCTAAACGTCTTTTTCTCGTACACCCCAAGGCCGATATCGATGACAGCCGGCTTGCCGTCGCAGTAGATCACAAAGGAACCGACATCATTATGGTTATGGCTTTCTCCGTTATTGCCGCCTTTGGCTGAGAGATACAGTCCCCGGTCGCTCCCTTCCTGCATCCGGGCTGCCATCACCTGAATTCCTTCAAACCAGACATCCCGTACCATCGGGTCATTGGTTTTTTGCTGCCGGGCAAGCTGTGCATCTACAAAAAACGCCTTCATCCGGCGGTAAATCTGGCATTCAATGCCGGACATCGTCCAGACATTCCCCGCCGCACGCTCTGCCTGATAAGCTGCTGCTCCCATCTGGAGCAGATGGCGGTCACCTGTGCTCTGACCCATCCGGTAGATCACCTGTGCATTGGGCTGGAGGATGGGGCTTGCGTCCGCATAGTTTACAAAATATCTGCCGCTGATCTGCATCTTGTAAATATAGGTGCAGATATTCAGGATTTTTTGGTTGTGGAGCAGGTCGACCCTGCCACCGGTGAGGTCGTGCAGGATATCTATACAGTCAAACAGCGAGGCTCCCGCTGCATTCCAGTACCCCGGACCTTTGTCACACCCGCCATCCTGCGCATAACCGCCGACAAAGAACTCCAGACATTCAAGGCATTTTTCCACAACCGCCGCCCGCCTTGCTTCATCTGTGCAGGCGAACCCGGCCGCTGTCAGGATATTGGACAGAATCCACGGGTTCCAGTTGTTGACAGCCCGCCCGTCATAGCCCATCCATTCAAACTCCCTGTTCCGCAAAAACGGCACAAAAATCCTGCGTTCCAGTTCCCCCAGCATCCGCAGCGGAATCTGGACGGCCTCCTGTCCCAGCCGCTCGCCCATTATATAATAAACCCACGCTATAACTGCGCCGCATTCTGCCGCAAACAGGTCGATATACCGGCTGTCCGGGTTTTCGGTATCCGGCAGCGGACGAGGAAGGTCCTGGACCGGGAACTGGTTATTGTGCGCCGGAATCACCCAGGTCGCTTCGTCCAGAGTTGTCCACACTCCGTTGATAATATCGTCAATAAATCGCCCTTTGCCCTCACAGCACTCGGCTGCAACCAGATATTGCAGCGGCAGGCGGCGCTGCTGGAATACGATATTTTCGTAACGGGTGCGGTTGCCGTTGCGGCAAAAATCCATATATACACTGGCCAGCGGCGTCGGCCACTGATATTGCAGGTACTTCTCGCCCTGCTGAATCAGAAAACCCCGGAGATCTTCCGGCAGGGACTGCCATGCGTCACGGTCCTCATACTTCGGGAACGGCTTAAACTGTTCCCGCGGCAGAAGTTTCTGCTGTAACCCGGATGTATACGCTTCAAACACTGCTACTCCTCCCATCCTCAACATCATCTAACGTAAATATATCATAAACAGCTTGAATGTCAACGCCAAAGTAACAATCTGCTTTCCAAACCAGAATATTTGAATTTTCTGTAAACAACGCCTTTCCCCATGTTATGAAAATCCGCTGAACCTGTTTTATGATATAAACAGAAATGATCTGCAACATTTTCGCACGGTCAATTGTATTCATGTCAGGAAGCCCTTCCCCGGTTTCACATAATGAAAGATATTGCTTATATTTCGAGAAAAAATGCAGCGAAAATATTTTGAGCAGCTGCTATCAAAAAGTTTTCCAAAGTTCATTATTTGATCGCATTTGTAGAGTATAATTGAACAAAGTAAAAAAAGTGACAAGGTGGGCGCAGGAAAAAAGAGGTCATGGCAGACCGAAGATTGATACTCATTTTACCGTAATCAATGCACCGGGCAGACAGCAGGCGATCCATGCTATGTATACTGTTATTTGAATTTGACGGAGGATTTTATGAAGATAAATGATATTGAAACTCCAAGACTTTTATTAAGAGGATTCACAAAAGAAGATGCTTTGTGGGCATATAGTATCTGGAATAATCCAGAGATGGGACAATATTTGCCAGATGAAGCAAATAAAGAAATAGATGATGAATATTTGAAAATGTTGGAAGGCTTAGGCGAAGACGAAGAATGTTGTTATTTGATTCCTGTTTTTAAGAATTCATTAGAACGGGTAGGAACATGCAGTTTCATGATCAGTGATGACAGGAAAGTATATGATATTGCTTATTGCGTACATAAGAATTTTTGGTGTCAAGGCTATGCAACTGAAATCGCTCAGGGAATGATAGATTATGCTCGTAGTCAAGGAGCTGAGAAAGTAACTATTTATGTGGGGCAGGAAAATGCCGCTTCTAATCGTGTTGCCCAGAAATGTGGCGGAAAAATTGTCAGCGAAAGCACATATAAGAAAAAGGGAGCAGATATAATCATGAAAGATTATAAATACGAAATTGTATTGTAAAGAATTTCCTGCACACTAATTTCACACCGGACGGCTATCGTGTCGATTCTGAGGGCAAATGGGTATAAAGCATGGATAGAAAAAGGACTGCAATCAATGCAGTCCTTTTTCCGTCTGATAACCAAAACACATGCAATGCCTTCAAAAATGCAACGATTGCATGAGCATACTGTCGGCGTTTGCCGGTCAGCCCTGCGGGTTTGTCAGCGAAAAGGTCACCGATACATTCCCGCTTCCCAACGCTTCTTCCCAACCGCTCAGCGACTGAATCCTGCCCAGCCGGGTATAGCTCCAGGAATTGGACCCGTAAAAAATGACAATCTGATTGCCCTGATACAGAACGATATCACCAGCCTGTGTGGTGGTCTGGCTGTTGCTGGTGGGCAGGCTCTGGCCCAGGCTTCCCACCTTCTCAAAACTGCCGTAGTCGCTCATGTCAATCGTGATCGGACCGTTCGCCAACAGCTCTCTCAGTGCATTTGCGCCGGTATTGTCCGCAAAACTCGCCGTGAAGGTGCTGCCGCCCACTGTAACATAAAAAACATTCTGTTCCATGACTGTATTTTCCTCCGTTTCTTCCGAATTGGATTCGGCCTCTGCCCCGCTGCTCCCGTCATTGGATGCCGCAGACGAGCTGCTTTCAGCTTCCTCCGAACTCTCCTCAGGTTCTTCGGGAAGGCTTTCCGGTTCAGATTCTTCTTCCTCTGCCTCAGAAGAATCAGACAATTCAACACTGCTTTCGCTGATTAAGGTACTGCTCTCCTCCGACGATGAACTGTCCGCCGCATTGCATCCACTGAAACTTAACATCAACAGCGCTGCCAGCAATACAAAAATCTTTTTCATTCCTTCACGTCCTTGTCGTATTATCGTGATGCCGTGACCTGACCTTTCCCGATCAGATACACCAGATAGTCCAGACATTCGATTTTCTTTTCCTCCTGGTGAACATGCTCCAGAAGGTTCGCACGCTTTGCCGACAGCAGCTCCAGCTGTCTGCCGGTCTCGCCGTCTTTCCAGCAGCAAAGGTACTCTTCAATCAGCGCTCCGTCAAAACCGGCAGCTCTGAGGTTCTGAGCCAGCTCCTGTGCGGTCATTTTGTTTGCCATATCCGCTTTTCACTCCCCATGCTGACACCGGTGACGTTGTTTTCCCACTCTGCCGGTATTACAAAAATGCTCCGTTGCAGACCTGAATCACCTGCCCTTTGACATGACGGCCCATCTTACTGGCAAGATACAGGCAGGCATACGCCTGGTCCATCGGGTCACATTCCGGTCCAGGAAAATAAACATAATGTTTGCTGTATTCCAGCATCTTCGCACCGCCAGGCTGTTGGCCGGCTTTGTTGGCGATATGGGCCGGAGTCACGGTCGCTCCGGGTGCAACTGCGTTGCAGCGGATGTTGGTGTCGATCAGCCGCATCGCGACATTCTTCGTCAGGGTATTCAATGCGCCTTTGGTCGAGGTGTAGGTTGCGCCGCAGAAGGGACGCTCACCGTTTACCGAAGAAATATTGATGATGACGCCGTCGTTTTTGGGCAGGAAGATTTTCAGTGCTTCCCGGATATACCGCATTGGACCGCCCAGATTGGTGTTCATCACATACAGCATCCAGTCGTCGTCCGTCTCGTCGATCATCTTCTGTTCGCCGATTCCGGCGTTGTTGATGAGGATATCCACGTCGCCGAATTCCCGCAGTGCTGTCTCAAATACCCGCTTGGTGTCCTCGGTGGAGCAGACGTCCGCAATGACTCCGACTGCACGGCCACCTTTGGCACGGATTCCTTCGACCACCTGATCCAGCTTGTCCTGACCTCTGGCGGTCAGGACAACGGCGGCGCCTTCCTCGGCAAACAGTTCCGCCATCGTCTGTCCCATCCCATAGCTTGCGCCGGTGATGATCGCGACTTTTCCTTTGAGCATCTCTTTTTCCATAGCAAAAAACCTCTTTTCGTATCCCGAAATCGGTGATGGTTGTTGTATCTGCTGTAACCAGTATAATCGATTTGGAATTGCATATCAAATACTTATATTTGATATTTCTGCATAGTTGAATCCTATGGATTTTTATGGTATACTCTCTTCAGGGAGGCGATGTCATTGGAATTGCGTGTGCTACAGTATTTTTTGGCAGTGGCGAGAGAACAGAATATCTCTTCCGCCGCTGAGTCGCTGCACCTTTCTCAGCCCACCCTCTCCACCCAGCTGAAAGCGCTGGAACAGGAATTGGGCAAACAGCTGCTGATTCGTGGAACCAAAGGCTCCCGTAAGGTACTGCTGACCGAGGAAGGCATGATTCTCCGCAAACGGGCAGAGGAAATTCTGGAACTGGTCCGGATGACCGAAAATGAGATTTCGCTGTCGGATGAGGTTATCGCGGGCGATATCTACATCGGAACCGGTGAGTCGGATATGATTCGTATCTTTGCGCGGGCAGCCAAAAGCTTGCAGGAAAAGTATCCGGAGGTCCATTACCATATCCTCAGCGGCAATGCGGCCTTTGTGCAGGAATATCTGGACCGTGGGCTGGTCGATTTCGGCGTCGTCTACAGCCCGGTCGACACCTCTGTCTACAACGCCATTAAAATCCCGGTCCGGGATACCTGGGGTGTCCTGATGCGAAAAGATGCGCCGCTGGCAGAAAAAGATGCCATCCAGCCGCAGGATCTCCGGGATAAACCGCTGATCGTCTCGGCACAGGAAACCGACGCCTGGCCAATGTACAAATGGTTTGGGCTGGGCCCGGAAAAGCTGAATATCGTCGCCACCTATAATCTGGTATTCAACGCCTCGCTGCTGGTATCGGAAGGGTTGGGGTACGCGCTGTGTTTTGACAAGCTGATCAACGTCACCGGCGACAGCAACCTCTGTTTCCGGCCGCTCTCCCCGAAAATGGAGGCAGAAGCCTCCATCATCTGGAAACGGTATCAGGTCCTCTCCAAAGCTGCCGGAAAATTTATCGACGCATTACAGCAGTGCTGTGAATTCCAGAGCGGTGAGGAAAAGAACGGCGGCTGATTTTAGGGCAGCGTGCCCATTTTGTTGGATATCCAACATACTTCGTCTGCGTTCTGTGATAAAATCGGGTTACAGAGACAAACTACAATAGAACTACAGCCCATAATATCCAACAGGAGGTCGGTATCATGAACGCAAAGATGAAAAATATCAATCAGGCAGAAGTTCTGGTCCTGAAAGACCAGATTTCCTATCAGCAGGGACAGGTCGTCAGCAAAACACTGGCACAGAACCCCGCTGTCAGCATCACCCTGTTTTCCTTCGACAAGGGCGAGGAAATCAGCACCCATGAATCGGGTGGGGACGCTTTCGTCACCTGTCTGGACGGCGTCGGCAAAATTACAATCGATGGCGTCGACTACCTGCTCCACGAAGGTGAATCGATTGTCATGCCCGCCGGTCATCCGCATGCGGTGTATGGTGAAGAAAAATTCAAGATGCTGCTTGTCGTCGTGTTTTAAAGAAGGCTAAATGACAAAATCCCCGGACTCTCCTGCAATGGAGAATCCGGGGATTTCGTCTGTTCAACTATAATACATTAGGGACACTTGATGTCCAGCACGCCATCCTGATAGGTAATCCGGACGACGCCGTCCTTCACAGGCACCTGGCAATCCAGCTGGTTAAAGAACCGGGTAACCGGCTTTACTTCGTAGGTTGCATATCCCGGCGAGGTTGGCCGTACACCCAAAAAGTACCGTCCCAGCAGATAAATCGGGCTGGCTCCCCAGGCATGGCACAGACTCTTGCCAAATGGGTCGTCATACATTGCATACTGTTCGGGACCAGATTGGTTCGGGTCAAACTCTTCCCAGAAGGTCACCGCGCCTCGTTCCAGCATGCCGCCCCAATACTCCTTCATCCGTTTGAAGACCTCGTCCAGATAGCCCAGTTTACAGAGGGTGTCCAGCTCGAAGAACTTAAAATACGGCGTCGTAATCTGCGGGACGTCGGGGTTCAGGATGACATTTTCCAGAATGCTTTTCTGCTGTTCGGGAGTTGCCACCTCAAAACAGACCGCAAATATATTGGCGTGGCGGGTGACATGGTTCCGGCCCGACTGGTAGGAATCGATGAACGCGCCTTTTTCCGGCGACCAGAAAAACTGATTCAGCTTTTGCTTCAATGCCTGCCCCATTTCACGGTACCGGCTGCCGTCCCTGCCCAACCGTTCACACAGCTGTGCCATCACTTCATAGCTCCGGACAAACAGCACCTGTTCGGCTGAGATCGGGCCGGTCTTGTCGATATCCGCCCAGTCGACAAATATCCAGTCCTGCGGACGTCCGATGATAAACCCGTTTTCATCCGTCTGGGCCATGCACATCTCCATCAGGTCTTCCACTTTGGGATAGATCTCCCGGAGAAACTCCAGATCACCGGTCATCTGGTACTCGTGCTCGACGCCCAGAATCCACAGCAACGAATAATCCACAATCGTATTCAGATGCTGTTGAATGCCGAGATTGCCGCGCAGTCCCAGCAGGGTGCGTTTATTGATCTCCTCGTCGAAGAAGATATACGGGTTGACGACATAGCTCTGGTAGGCGTCGCCCGACCAGACCCACCGGTCCCGTTTCACGCCGTCGATGAAAAACAGGCCGCTGCACTGGCGGAAGGTCTCCACCGCGACGGCAAAAATCCGGTTGACCAGCTCGTCATCGCAGTGGAACAAGGCTTTTACCGGAATATCCACATAGGTGTGGACCGCGGTCAGCCCGACTTCATCCATCCCCACATTGGGGATAAAGATATACCGAAAAGCACGGCGGCGAGGTTGAGTTTTGATCGTGGCGTGCTCCTCTTTATAGTAGCACCATTTTTCGTCCAGCGCTTCCGTATCCGATTCGCCATAACAGAGGGTCACCTGTTTATTAGCGTCCATCGAAAGCTGTACCGTGCCGTTAACCAGTCGGCCAAAATCGTACAGCACCCCATTATTTCCCTGCGCACTGACGGCAGGGCTGACCGTCACCGGCTGACAGGTAAACGAACGGTAGGGGATGGTGTTGGGCGAAACCTCCCGGCTCCGGTAGAGAGAAGAATGTCCGACCGGATGCTCCTCGATAAAGTTGGTAACCCGCCATTCGCTGTCCGAGCAGATGACCTCCCCTTCGACATAAATCGCAGGCAGTCCGGTCATATTCCCCACTGCGACGGCGATATCGGTTTTGCCGGGTCCGCAGGCAACCGGCTTTCCAAGCGGGTATTTTTGGCCATTGACCGAAACGTACCCCACGCCGGTCGCCGTCACCAGAAATTCGGTCGGCGTTTCCAGCTGCACGGTACGGGAAAACTGGACGTTTTTGTTCCAGTCATCCATCTTCCAAAATGCCGGCCAGGCGTGGTCACGCTCCTCACGGCTGAAGTTCTGGAGCATGCAATGGTAGATTTCCAGATCTGCCGGGTACCACATCCAGCCGATATTTTGCCGGGTATCGGACATACAAACTTCCCTCCTGATTAACAGATTTGGTTTTTGATCTCTCCACGCAGCCAGGCGAATGTATTCTCAAAGACAATCGCTGCACGGCGTTCCAGCGCCTCTTTTGTCGCAAACGCGACATGGGGCGTCAGAAGGGCATTCTTTGCGGTGACCAGCGGGTGATTGGACTGAATGGGCGGTTCGTTTTCAAATACGTCGATGCCCGCTCCGGCAATTTTGCCTCCATTCAGCGCATCCGCCAGCGCCTGGGAATCGACAATCGGCCCACGTGCCGTATTGATAAAAATCGCGGTCGGCTTCATCAGGCCGATCAGTTCGGCATTGATCATGCCTTTGGTCGTGTCATTCTGCGGCAGATGCAGCGAAACAATATCGCTTTGGCGCATCAGCTCCTGCAGTGATACAAACTCGACCCCCAGCAGTTCCAGCTCCGGTTTGACCGTCCGGGAATAGGCGATGACCTTGCAGCCAAAGGCGAGCGCGATTTTAATGACAGCCGAACCGATCTTGCCGGCACCAATTACGCCCAGCGTCTTGCCGTACAGTTCGGTCCCGATCAGGCCGGCCTTGGTTTTGCCATTGCGCACAGCGGCGTCACACTGGGGAAGGTTGCGGGAAAGCGCCAGCATCATCGAAAATGCAAGTTCCGATACCGCGATATCTGAATAACCGGAAGCATTGGAAGCATGGATGCCCAGCTCTTTACATACCGGGATATCTACATGGTCGACACCGGTAAACGCGATATTGATGTATTTTAACGCGGCATCGCTCCGGATTGCCGCTTCACGGAACGGATAGTTGGCAATCATCACCGCGTCGGCGTCCTGAATCCGTCCGGCAAGCTCTTGCTGACCGGAAGGAACGGTGTCGTAACTGGTGAAGGTGTGCCCCATATCCGACAGTTCTTCTGCAAATCTGTCCACAATCTTCTGATCAACGCCGAGCGGCTCTGCAAGTACAATTTTCATGATTATTTCCTTTCTGACTCTCACATCATCTGTTGTTTACACCTGTGCCCACGCTTCATCCAGAAAGCGTTTGCATCCGGCCAATACGACATCCGGGTCTTCATCGCCCCAGGGTTTTACCTCAAAACTGAGCACCGGCGGATTTTCGGTCCGCAAAAATCCGATCTCCAGCAGCTCCCGCAAAAACTCCACCAGTTCCGGCATGCCATTGGCACTGCCCGGAAAACCGAAGCGAGGATGTGCATCACCATAGGCGACCGCTCCCGGCGTCGCGACAGCGTTGCCGATATGGACATGGGTAATCAGGTCGCGCACCGGCAAAACCGACTCCCTGACACTTTCATGAATCAGCGGGAAATGGGACAGGTCAATCAGCAGGCCAAAATTGGCATATTCTTTGCGGATTTCCTCGGCGAACTGTTTGGCATAGAGGGTGGGTCCGATCAGGCTCTTTTTGTCGACATCGTAATCGAACACTTCCAGTTCAACCGTCATCCCCAGTTTCTGCGCCTCCGCACAAAGTGCCTTGGTCGAGGAGACAAGCGCTGCATAGGACTGTTCCTTCGTCTCCTCGCAATATTTGCCGCTCAGAAACGCCATCCCGGATGCACCCAGCTGATGGGCTTCATGCAGGCCCTCCATCAGCGAAGACAACGCCAGCTCACGTTTTTGCGGGTCGAGATCGTTGATGTTGTACCCGGTTGTCAGCAGCCGCGGCTGTGCGCCATAGCAGACCTTAATACCACTCTGGGCAAGCAGGTCCGCCGCTTTTTTGCGGACAGCCGGGTCCTTTATCCAGCTGACCTCTATCGCGGTAAAATACGGGTCGGTCACAAGTTTTTTGATGACCGGCAGAATCTCATCTCCGGTCCCCGACATGATCGACGGGTAACTCATAAACGCGATGGTCCCCAATTTCATATAATCATAAATCGACTGTTTCATCATCCATCATCCTTTTTCGACAGGCAGCGGCTCTCGTGTACCGATCGCCGCAGTTCTTCCCTTATTGTACCGCAATCCGCCATTGATGACAATACCGCTTTTGTACATTTCAAAAATTCTGTCACCTTTTACCTGCAATCCCGTCCAACTGTCGACCATCCCGCCCTCTTTATTTTGAACAAAAGAGTTGACAACCGCAGGACAATATGCTATCCTGAAATCAGGAGGTCTATCATGATAGACCTATTGCGACAGGAGGTGCCCTATGGAAAATATTCAGATTTTTGAAGCAGAACTGCGGCTGATGGAACTGATCTGGGAAAATGCTCCCATCCGTTCCACTGCGCTGGTCCAGCTTGCCGGAGAAAAACTCGGCTGGAAAAAATCCACCGTCTTTACCGTCGTCAAAAAACTCACCGGCCGAAATATCCTCAAAAATGAAAACGCTGTCATTACACCGCTGGTCAGCCGGGAACAGGTCTGCCTTTCGGAAAGTCAGAGTCTGGTCGACCGCCTTTTTAAAGGCTCGACACGGCTATTCCTGACGAATTTTCTGTCCAGGGAAGAATTTACCGCCGAGGAAGCTGAAGAACTGAAAGCACTGATCGACCGGCAGACCAAGCCGAAATAAACGAGGGAGTGATGAGATGAACGCGCTGATTTCCAGCTTCCTTTTTGTGGCCAAAACCAGCCTGACCGCCTGTATTATCGTCGCCATCGTATTGGCTGTGCGGCTGCTGGCCGGTAAAAAACTGCCAAGGCGGTTCAGCTATGCGATGTGGGGTCTGGTCCTGCTGCGGTTGATCCTGCCGGTATCGCTGCCCAGTCCTGTTAGTATCTTCACCCCGACCGCTTATACCCCCCAGTATACCATCTATGAAGATCTGGCAGAGGCCGTCCCGGCCACACCTTCTTTCCCATCGATTGAGCTGGTGCCGGAGATACCCGCCGCTTCGGATGAAGAAGCAGCGGCGTCGATTCCGGAGGAATCGTCTGAAACCTCCCCGACGGAATCTGTCCCGGCAGAGACTGAACCCGATTCGGATACCGTGGCCTCTCTGCCCGTTTCGGACAATCCCCAAAACGGGCTGGATGAACAGCTGCTGCCTGTCGCCGGGTCCTGTATCTGGATATGCGGTGTACTGCTGTTGCTGATGGGCGGCGCCGGCACCTATCTGGTCCTGCTGCAAAAATATAAAACCGCCTGTCTGTACCATGACCAGCAGCTCTTTGACCGATGCAACCGTCTGCTCCGCCATCCACTGCGCCGCCGTGTTGCGCTGTATACCTCGGCCTGTGCGGAAAGTCCGATGGTCATCGGCTATCTGCGCCCCCGGATTATCCTCCCCGATGGTGTGTTCCCGGAAGAACAGCTGGAGTGTATGGTCGTCCATGAGCTGATTCATATCCGCCGCGGCGACCATCTGATTCGTCTGGTATCGCTGGCGGTCACCTGCGTTCACTGGTTCAACCCGCTGATCTGGCTGGCGCTCAAATACTCGGCGAAAGACATGGAGCTTTCCTGCGACGAAGCCGCCCTTTCCAGACTGGGCAGTAATGCCGCAGCAACCTATGCCGGTGCGCTGCTCGACCTGTCGGTCCGGCAGCACCGGCTGGTCTCTCCCCTGCTGATGTTCGGTGAATCCAACCTGAAAACCCGCATTAAAAACGCATTGTCCTATAAAAAACCGGCATTGTGGGTCTCCATCGCGGCTGTCCTGCTGCTGACTGCCGGAGCAGTGGTTTTGCTGACCGACCCCATCCGCGAACCGGCCATCATACAGTCGGGCGATACGATACAGGCCAATCTGGCCGGTATCCCGCTCACGGTCACGGCAGATGAACAAACCGCCGCTCTGCTCAACCCGGAAGACTGGCAGCAGACGGACAGCGTACCGGTCCCCGAACAACTGGCTGCACTGGACATCGAGACAGAAGACTGTGAAATCGTCCTGTCACAGACCGACCCGGTCGCCATCCTGCGCCGGGACGGCACCGAGACAAGCTATACCGTCCCGCTTGGAACCGAGGAGACACTGCGTGCACGGCTGCTGCAAGCTTCGGACAAGTATGCCATGCTCCCCGATGAGCAGCAGCAAATCCTCTCGGCAGTGGTCAATGCCGAAACAATGTGGGGACTGCGGGATTACGGCGACTATTTTGCCGTCGGGGCAGACTTTGTCACACAGTTTGCGCAGGCGATCCTGTCCAATCCCGGACAGCCGGTTTCCGGTCAGCAGCCTGGCTATTCGGAAGGGATGGAGGAAATCTCCCTCCAACTGGTCAACCCACGCGGAACAACCGCCGTCTACTTCTGGAGTGAAAACGGAAGCGCCGTCCTTTCGATGGGTGAAACACAGGTTTCGGTCAATCCGGACGCCTTCCAGCCGCTGGCAGAAGCATTCCAGTCGATTCCCTACACCGGCTGGTCGACCAACATTGTCCAAACCGACCTGCCCGGTTATACCGAGCTGGCCGAACTGACCGACAACTGGCAGATCTATCCGGCCGGTGACTGGCTGGTCGGATGGGGATGGGAAAGCGAAGGCAGCTGTGCGCTGCGTGTCTACCATATCCCGGATGGAGAGCTGGTCTATTCCGAGGAGACCGAACGGCTCAATATCCAAAACGTCCGGGTCAGTGAAACATCCCTTTACGATCTGGAGATCACCGGCATCTCCACTCCCGTCAATGCTTCCGGCGGTCAGACCAACTTTGTCTGGGGCATCCGGCTGAATGGCGAAATCCGTTCCGATTATGATACCATCGATGGTCAGGACGGCCATCTGACCGATGACGGCCTCCTCACCGCCAGCTTTCCCGGAGAGAACCTGATGGTCACGATACAGGACACTAACGGCAGTGAACAGGTCGAGAATGTCCTGATTCTCAATGAAATACGGGACGCGATTGCCGGAGAAGGCATGTTTTCGGGAGATGTCGATGGGTTGGACAACATCCGCTTTTCCAATGAAGGCCGGACAATTACCGCCGATCTGTCGATGACCGGCTATCCGTTTGTCAACGGCATGGTAGCGGCGGTACAGCAGGAGGACGGATGGAAGACCCGTATTCTTGCCGGAAGTCCGCTGTATACCCAGGGTGGCCTGCTCAACTCCTTCCATAAAATCCTCGACGACGGGACCATCCTGTATGCGTATCTGGACGACAACGGCTGGAATGCCGAACTGATCGACCAGAATTCGCTGGAAACAATCCGGACGCTGGACTTTGGCAGCTATTCTTTTGATTATCTGTCGCTGGAAGGGGTTTTCCCGCTCAGCATCAGCGGCGACTCCTTTTATTCGCCGCGGGTCATCCTACGGATGATTGACCGGGAACGGATGGTCGTCATCGACCGGAGCTATAAGCTCAACGGTCAGCGTGCCTATCTGTTCAACTTTGCCGAGGGGACGCTGAGCGAACCGATGCTGCTCAATGGTGTGCTGAACAGCTGCAACGACAGCTGGCTGCTGACCGTTCTGTCCACATCTGCCCAGGATGGCACCCCGCAGCCATTGACTGTCTTTTCCCGCCCACTTTCCGAACTCGCCGACAGTTTGCAGCCGCGGGAACTGCGTCCGGTCCTCGATGGAGAGGAAACGCAGGCGGCCGAGATGGACCCGGTACTGGTGCGGTTATTTGATGCGCCGATCTATCTGACATTGCGCGAGAGTGGAGCCACCGCCTATTCCGACACGCTGTCTTCGGCAGCATTTCATCCGCTGCGCTGGACGGAATGTTCCGAACTGCCCGACCTTCCCGCAGAGCCTGCCGTCACAGCAATCGATATTGCCGATACCGACACCGGCTATGCTTCTGCAAACTTCTATGAAACCGATGAACAGATGATTCTCGAACTGCTCCCGGCTGAACCGTCAGAACCCGCACGGTATTATACGGCACCCCTGAATCAGGCGCCGGACTACCTTACCCCGATTTCTGAGCAGTTTTCGACCGATGACAATCCGTACACACCTGTATATAACAAATCGGACACGGAACAGCGGCAGTTTGCGTCTGAACGGCAGCTGGAACTGCTGGATGCCGCCGCTGTCCTGCAAACCGGCAACCGGCAGCGGTATGACAACTGGACGGTACATGTCCTGACGCTGGAAGGAAACACGGCTGTCTGCCTTGCGATGCAGAACCCGGAGGGTTCCTATTCATACCGGCAGGCTGCGCCCGGACTGGTCCCGGATGGCGCGACCCAAGTTCAGGTGGGCGGAATCACCTTCTGGCAGACGGATGACTCGCTGTTGTTTGTCTATACGGCGGGCGAAAATCCAACCGCTGTTTCGCTGTCCGACGGACTGGCAGCGGGATTGATTGACAACGATACCCTTGCCATGGCACGGGATGCGGCGGCGGAAGAAATGCCCCGCCTTTACCGGGAGGAAACTACCTTCCGGATTGAACAGCTGCTCAACTGCATGCGCTGGCAGAACCAGCAAACCGGAAATCCGGCCGCAATGATGTACAATCAATTCTACTATGTCTTTGCTGAACGGATGGCAGAATTCCGGGCTTCGGATGAGTGGGATGCGTGGACCCAGCGGCTGGCAGCCTTTCTGGAAGGAATGGAAGGATATCCGGACTGGAGTGAAAACCTGTCGCTGGCAGTCGAATATTTCTTTCCGGGTGAGATTTACCGGGAGGTCATCGCGGATGCCTGGGGAGCCGATGCCGAAATCGACTGGGATTACCCCGGCAACCTGATTGGCTACTACCCGGAAGAGGATATCGTCGAGTCTGCCTACGGCGTTGGCTTTGAGACCTCGTCCCACCTCTATCCGGTCGCGATGACCCAGTCCGATGAACGGCTGACGGTTTCCTATGTCACCCTGATCTGGTACCCGGACAGCGACAGCCCGTTTGTATCCGAAAGCGACAGCGAAGATGCGGAAGCACTGGGCGACAGCTGGCCGCTCTATCCGACACTGGCCGAGCTGACAGCACGTGCCGATGAACTGCCGCTCCAGACGGCGGAATTTGTATGGGAAGACGGCCGCTGGATATTTGCAGGGTAAAATCTGCACCGGACTTTCCTGGCTGGCCAAATGTCCTTACCCGATGGAAAATTTGCTGGTCTCGATTGTTCATTTGTGTTATCATAATCAAAACGGCATGAATTGGAGGAATGGAAATGCCCATTCAGGGAATTGAACAACCTGCAGTCATTCAGATTGACCCCGGTTTACGTCTTCGCAAGTATGACGGAAAGGATGATTTCGCCCTTGCATGGTATCAGGATGAGGAAACGGTTTATCTTGTGGACGGAAAACGAAATCGCTATACGGCCGAAAAACTGAAAGAAATGTATACCTACCTGAACCGTATGGGAGAGCTCTATTTCATCGAAGTCCTGCAAGACAATGCCTATAAACCGATCGGTGATGTCACATTCTGGCAGGAAGATATGCCCATTGTGATTGGAGACAAATCTTACCGTGGAAAAGGCATCGGGAAAAAAGTGGTGCGTGCCCTTGTGGCACGCGGGAAGGCGCTGGGCTTTCAGAAAATGTACGTCGCGGATATCTACTCCTATAATCAAGGCTCCCGGCGCTGTTTTGAAAGCGTCGGCTTTCGGGAATACGCCAAAACCGAAATGGGCGCAAAGTATCTGCTGGACCTGTCCTAAATACCCCATCAACAGACTGTCCCCAGCCATCGGACTGACAATCCGGTGACTGGGGACAGTTATTTTTGTATCCAATTGAAGGGAGTCGACCGCTTTAGTCCTTCCAGACAAATTTGCGGTTGATCGACTCGCCGCCATCGACGATAATGCTCTGGCCGGTACAGAAGGTGTTGACTGCCGTCAGAAAATAGGCCCATTCTGCGATCTCTTCGGTCGTCGCCCACTTTTTCAGCGGTGTTTCGTCCATAATCTGCGCCCAAAGTTCCGCATCATTCATCACGCAGTCGTTCAATGGCGTCAGTACCCCGCCTGGGTCCAGACTGTTGCAGGTCGCGCCAAATGCCGCGACCCGCATCGCGACATTCTTGGTATACGCCAGAATACCGCCCTTGCTTGCACAGTATTCCGGGAATTCCGAGCCGGTGTGCCCGCTTGCCGAACCAATGTTCAGAATCGAATGAATCTGATCCTGCATGCCGTACTTTTCGGTGATGTGGATGACGGCTTTCAGGTTGATGTCGATGTCCGCCTCATTCTGGGCCCCGGCGTTGTTGACCAGAATATTGACGCCCTGAATGTCGGGGAGCCGGTCGTAATCCCGGACGTCGACCTGATAATGGGTATAGTGGTCGTGCCGGATTCCGGCCTCCTGCCGGTCAATCCCGATCACCTCGTGACCGGCCGCCAGAAAACGTTCGGCAATCGCTTTGCCGATTCCCTGAGAGGTACCCGTAACCAATACTTTCATATTATCGTCCTTCTTCAATATAATCGAGGTATTGCTGACCGACGCCGCGTTCCTTCCATTCTTTCGCGATCTTATAGCCGAATGGCGAGAAGATGACCTCCATCAGCAGTTCTGCCCCGGCACCCGTCAGTGCACAGGTGACACATTGCAGCAGCGTCCAGCTGAATCCGTCCCAGAATACCGGCGCAAAAATCATAAACACAATGACTGCAAAAATCAGGTTGTCAAAAAACTGGCCGACCAGCGTCGAGATGTACGTCCGTGCCGCAAAGGCCAGTTTGCCGTCCGGGTTGTTCTGGAATGCCCGGCCGATGGTCCAGTTGAGGAAATTGTTGATGGCTGCCGATGCAAGAAACGCGATCGTGCTCCCCAGCAGGATAAACCAGGTGCCGCCGAGGATGCCGTTGAGTGCGGTATAATCATCGGCGTTGGACGGGATAATGCTCGCGATATAAAACACAAAGCTGGTCAGCAGGTTGATTGCCGCCGCAAGCACTGCAATTTTATTCGACGCCGACGGCCCGAATCGCTTGGTGATGATGTCCATGCACATGAACGACAGCCAGGATATTAAAATCCCGCCGTCCAGTGCCAGCCATTCGGTCTGAATCAGTGTCTTGTTGGCAAGCAGGTTCATGCAGATGACGCTGACGACAAATAGAGAGACGGCTGTTGCCGGAATACATCTGAGCAGGATGGAAATCTCTTCCCGCTCCTTTTGCAGCCATGCCCCGATGGACGGGGTATGGGGTTTGATTTGTACGTTTTGGCTGTTCATAATCTTTTCCTCCACAAGATAGTTTCCAAAACGCAAAACTACCTCCATAAAAGAAAATGGCTCTGCATAACGCAAAGCCACGATCTATCCATTCTATGAACAGCAGTCCTGGTTTTGTTTAGCGACAGGATGGTACAAACGAACTGTCGGCATCTGAGCGATGACTTTTTATAGTATACACGATTCTTTTAAAA
This sequence comes from uncultured Clostridia bacterium, assembly GCA_944386805.1. GTDB lineage: Bacteria > Bacillota > Clostridia > Oscillospirales > Ruminococcaceae > Faecivivens. The sequence goes on along the minus strand of CALXCO010000018.1, from coordinate 16,447 downwards.
GCTGCAATTCCTTTCCACAGATTGTTACTTTTTGAGGGATTTACACCCTTCTCCGGTAGACATCACATACCCCGGACTTCCCATCATAAACAAAACCATTTTTTAAGGCAAGCCGTCTGGTTGCCAGCTGTTCGGGCAGGCATTCGATGACCAGACTGTCTGTCCTGCCATGAGCGCCGGCAATCATAGCTTCGGTCAGTTCCTGGGCATACCCTTTGTGCCAGTACTCCCGGCACAGCACCCAGCCGATTTCATCGGCGCCCTGCTCATAGGGGTGCCAGATGACATACCCGACAAATTCCCCGGCTGCATCCTCGACTGCATAGACCAGAGGCGGCTCACACAGCCCGGCATGTTCCAGAAAATCCGCCGTCTGCTGCCGTGAAAAGGGCGGCTCAAGGAACCGCATCACCTCCGGGTCAGACAACAGCCGGTAAAGCGGGTCGAGATCGTCCGCACGGAATAGACGCACCGTCAGCCGTTTGGTGCGCAGGATGATGTTATCACACATACGCTGCATCACAGCTGCGGGTAGATGCAGTCAAACACTGCCTGCAACAGCTGATCGGTCTGGCGGCTTTCGGCAGTAATCGTGACGACTGCGTTTTTATCCCGCATCAGAATCGTAAACTGGCCGTACTTGCCGTCGGCACGGAAGGAGCCCTTGTCCCCACCCCAGAAAAGATAACCATATCCATACGAATCACGGTCATTCTCGACCTGTTTGGTGGTCGACGCGCTGACCCATTCGGCCGGGACCAGCTGTCTGCCGTTCCAGTTTCCGTTCTGGAGGTACAGCAGACCGAATTTGTGCAGCTCGTCCAGCGTCAAAAACAGCCCGCCTGCACCAAAATTGCTGCCCATCGGGTCGGTCTCCCAGGTCGGGAGCTGAATGCCCATCGGCTTGAACATCCGCGGCATCAGATAGTGGACCAGATCGCATCCTGCCCGCCGCTGGACCAGAATACCGGCCAGATAGGGACCTGAATTGTTATAGACAAAATGGGTGCCCGGCTGGTAAACAAACGGCTGTGCCAGAGCGAACCGGACCCAGTCCGGGTCGGCATAATAGGGCCGGTCCTCTCCCATCAGAAAGCCTTTTTCCTGTCCCAGGCACATCGTCAGCAGGTCCCGTACAACCGCCTTGCTGAGATTGTCCGATACCGTTTCCGGCAGATCTTCCGCAAATGCGTCGGTCAGCTTTTCATCCAATGACAGCAATCCTTCCCGGACTGCAACCCCGACTGCGGCAGAGGTAAAGCTCTTGGTCGCCGAATAGATATTCCGGCGGCAGGCGCCTTCCCAGGTATGCCGCGCAATTTCATGACCGTCCTGTGATACAACCACACCCAGTGCACGCAGTGGTGTCGCCGTCCGGATAAATTCCCGTAAATCCATCAAAATGCCCTCCTGCCTGATTGTTCTGGCAATTGACACAATTGCCAGTGGTTACGGATATTATACTCCATCTGCCACTGCAAAACAAGCGGTCGGCACCATAACCGGCAGAAATCCCGGCATTATTTTGTTTCGATCTTCTGACTGTTTATGCCTGCTGGGAAAGCAGTTCCCGGCAGGCGTTGAGCGCATTGAACATCCGCGGAATTCCCATATAGCAGCCCGCATGAACCAGTGCACATACGATCTCTTCTTTGGTGCAGCCCACCTTCAATGCACCGATCACATGGCTTTTGACCTGCACTTCCGCACCGCCCAGCGTCGCAAGCATGACAACTGTCAGCAGTTCTCTGGTTTTGCCGTCCAGTCCGGTCCGGGTGTTAAAGTCCCCAAAGCACAGTTCGGTCAGGAAACGCGGGACTGCCTCTGCAAAATCACCGGGCAGCCACTGGTAACGGTCTGCAATCTCGGTGCCGTAAACCGGCGCCTGAATCTCCAGTCCCTTCGTGTAACGCTCATCGTCCGAGGAAAGGGTCTTCTGTTCGGGCAGCGGCAGCGAAATCCCCTGTTCGGTAAACACCGCATTCATCGTACTGATTGCATTGAGGGTTTTCGGGAAGCCGATAAAGGGTGCGCACTGATAGACCGCCTCCCGGATTTCGACCGGCGTGCAGCCGGCGTTCAGGCCGGCCTGCACATGTGCCTTCAGCTGAGGCAGTGTGTTCAGGGTTGCCAGCACCGTAATCGTCACCAGCTCCCGCATCCGGTTGTCCAGGCTGCCGGTATAGCAGACGTCGCCGAAGATATACCGCTGCAATATCTGCATGAATTCCGGGTCGGTGCCTTCGTTTCCGGCTGCCGGGGTATGAAACAGCTGCTGTACCTTCTGTTCGGTTCTTTCTTTTCTGTCCATCATCGTATGTTCCTTCCTTTCGGTTATCGGCTGATTACAGATTTTCTGCCCATTGTTTCAGGGTGTCTTTTGAATAATGACCGTTGAGCATCTGCCCTTCTTTGATGACCGCGCCCGGACAATAGCGGGTCAGATCGGACGCTGTCTTTCCAAGGCTGCTTCCGCCGGAGGTCGCAAACAGGATAATCGTCTTTCCGGAAAAGTCATAGCTCTCCAGAAACGTCCGGATGATTGCGGGCGCTGTATACCACCAGATCGGGAACCCCAGGAAAATCCGGTCATAACCGGCAATCGGGGCATTGGTATCCGCCAGTGCGGGACGGGAGGAAGGGTCCTTCATCTCGATGCTGCTGCGGGAATTCTGGTCCCGCCAGTTGAGGTCGGCATGGGTATAGGGGACGGCAGGTTTGATTTCGTACAGGTCTCCGTCAATCGCCGAGGCAAGTGCCGAGGCTGCTTTGGCGGTCACACCGCTCGCTGAAAAATATGCTACTAATGTTTTCATCATACTGTGATACTCCTCTCGTAGAATGGGCTGTAACAGGTCCATCGTTTCTTACTTCTATTATAATATCCCTGCGGCTGAATGTCTAATACCTGTCCTCTATCCTCTATCATACGGAAAACGTATCGTCCCCATCGGGACCTGCAAACTTGACATTTGGCTGAAAGCGTTATACTCTTTCTGTATAACATCAATTTGACGAAAAATGAGGGAATTATATGAAGTCTGTTCCGGAAGGATTGCTGGCCGGAGAATTTGCCGATTTGTGCGGTGTCAGCAAAGATACGCTGTTGTATTATGACAAAATCGGCCTGTTCAGTCCCGAACTGGTCGCCGAAAACGGGTACCGGGTGTATTCGCTCGACCAGGTCCACACCTTTGACCTGCTGCTGATTCTGCGCGACTCCCACCTCCCGCTCAAACAGATCAAAAAGTACCTCCAAAGCCGCAACTCCCAGGAGATGCTCGACCTGCTCAAAAAACAGGCCGACTCACTGAAACAGGAAATGCTGGAGCTGGAACGGCTGTATAAACGGCTGGAACTGACCGCCTCCAAGATGGAATGGGGGATGCAGCCGGTCCAAAAAACGCCGTATATCCAGCAGCGCGACGAAAAAATCTATGTCATCGTCCCGATTCGGCCCGAAATCCTGAACAACCGGAAACAGCGGATGCTGGCGGTCCGTGAATTCCTCCACGCCTGCCAGATGAAGGGATTGCAGGGCGACTACCTCCGGTGCAGCATTATCTCCAGGCAGCGGCTGCTCAACGGATGTTATGACAAGGAATTCTTCTGTACCAGCATCATCGACTACCCCGACAGCGAAAAGACCGGCGCAATGTTTATCAAACGTCCGAAAGGAACCTATGCGGTCATTCGCCATTACGGCAGTTATCAGGAGATTTCCGGCACCTATGAACGGCTGATGGACTTTATCCGGGAGCAGGGGCTTACCGTCCGCGGGAATGCGTATGAGACCGAACTGATGGGGTATATCGGCGCGCAGGACGCCGCCGACTATGTTGTGGAAATTGCTATAGAAGTCGGGGAATGATTCGGTTATTTTTTTGTCTTGACTATGGAGTTACTCCATACTTTATAATAGAAGTATGATATAAAAGGAGGTTGTCTGACGTGCTTTAGGAGATCAGATGCTTATTGAATACCTGTCCGCTGCTTTTTTGACGGACAGCGGATGTCCCTATCACATTATTGCAGGAAAGGACCCCGAACAGAATGACAAGTAAACTAAAAGAATATCTGGGAGATAAAAACTTCTACATGACCATCTTAAGAATTGCAATCCCTGTCTCCATCCAGCAGCTGATTACCGTCGGCATCAACCTGATGGATACCATCATGCTCAGCAGCATGGGCGATGCACAGCTCTCGGCCTCCTCCCAGGCCAGCCAGTTCATCAACCTGTTCCAGATCTTCTGTATGGGCATCGGTATGGGCGCGTCGGTCCTGACCGCACGCTTCTGGGGCATGCAGGACAAAAACAGCCTCCGCAAGGCTGTGACCATTATGCTGCGGATGGTGCTGGGGTTTGCGACGGTCTTCTTTCTCGCCACCCTCTTTGCTCCCCAGCTGATTATGCAGATCTATACGACCAACCAGGGGACCGTCGATTACGGTGTCTCCTATCTGCGGTGGATTCTGCCGACCTATTACTGCATGGGCCTGTCCCTGACCTGCACCATCATCCTGCGCAGTGTCGGCGAGGTTAAAATCCCGCTCATCAGCTCGGTGATCGCCTTCTTTATCAATGTGTTTTTCAACTGGGTCTTCATCTTCGGCAACCTCGGCGCTCCCAGAATGGAAATCGCAGGCGCTGCACTGGGCACACTGATTGCACGTGTATTTGAGCTGGTATTCATCTGCGGGTTCTTCTTCTGGAAAGACAAGCATATCGAATACCGTATCCGCCATCTGTTCCTTCCCTGCAAAGACCTCCTCAGCGAATATATCCGCATCAGCATCCCGGTGCTGATCAGTGACGGCCTGCTGGCCTTCGGCAACAACTCGGTCGCGATGATTATGGGCCGAATCGGCGACACCTTCGTCGCCGCCAACTCGGTCACGATGGTCGTCCAGCAGCTCAGCTCGGTCCTGACACAGGGTATCTCCAATGCCAGCGGCATTGTCACCGGCCATACGATGGGCCGCGGCGATTACGACAAGGCACAGAAACAGGGCTATACCTTTTTGCTGCTGGGTGCGATAGTCGGCTGTTTTGCCGCCGTCGTCATCCTGCTGATTCGCGGTCCGATCATCAACTATTATCAGGTCTCGGCTGAGGCCAAGGAAATCAGCTGGTCGCTGATGGACTCGATCAGCTTTATCGTCATCTTCCAGGCAATGAACTCCATCCTGACAAAGGGTGTATTGCGTGCCGGCGGCGATACCAAATTCCTGATGGCCGGTGACATCCTGTTTTTGTGGGTCGCGTCGATTCCGCTCGGTGCACTGGCCGGCCTTGTATGGCACTGGCCGCCTTTCTGGATCTACTGCATGCTCAAGATCGACCAGATTCTGAAATGTGTCTGGTGCTTCTTCCGGCTGAGAAGCAAAAAGTGGATGAAGAAAATCTCCTCCGCTCCCTCGGTCGAAAAAACGGCAAAGGCTACTGCATAACCTGCTTTGCTCTGACAATCTATGCAAAAAGATCTCCGAAACCATTGGTTTCGGAGATCTTTTTATTGTCGATGTTCGTCGCCGAATTATGAACTTTATGTAAACTCACCGCATTTTCTGTCATTGTCCTGTCGAAATTTCTGTTTATATATCTGTAAAATACCTGCAACATTTTTCCACCGTCAATTGTATTATGGTAAAAGGAGTGATTTTGATGAATAAACGGAATATCCTCTCAAAAACAATTTCTTTCCTCCTTCTGTGCAGTCTGTCCGCAACTCTTTTTTCGGGTTCTGTTTCGGCTAAAGAGATCGGCGGGACTTTATCAGACGGCGAAATTAAATGGCAGTATGATGATGTAACCGACACCCTTACCTTAACCGGAGACGGCGATTCTGTCCTGACGGAAATCGGTATTGATCCGCTATGGAATCCGGTCAGTACAATTGAGGTGCAGGGCATCGCACAGATCAACTACAAACTGACTGCCGACACGATCATACTGGGCAAGGAAGTCAAGGATTTTATTACGCCGTCGACATCGGAGCTGGACGGCGTCCCGTATGCGAATATCCGTTACATCGTAGACCCGGATAATCCTTACTATACCTGTTATGATGACGCGTTGTATACCAAAGACCTGACCGAGCTGATTCATGTACCTCCTCTGAAAACGGAAATTGATTTCCCGAACACACTGGAAAAAATTGATTCTTTTGCATTTGCGCACACCGTACTGGACGAAATAATCGTCCCGTGGGGTGTGACGACCATCGAAGATTATGGCGTTGAATTCCTGAGCCCACGGGCGGAAAGAAACGAGTATATGTATGTGATTTTGCCGGACACCCTGCAAACTATTGGCGAATCAGACCGATATACGATGTGCCGGTTTGCCTACTCCGGCAATAATGCCGCAATCTTTCCGAGTACGCTCTACCCGATGCTCTCTGAGCAAGCTTTGCAAATCTGCCAGGAGGTCATCAAACTTTACGGCAATTCTTCTCTTTATGATTTTTACGGCATTACCCCCAATTCGTTTAAAACCTTTGGCGACAGGACCTACTACTTTGACGCTGACTGCAAGATGGTCACCGGGACACAGATGATCGACGGTAAAATCTATACTTTCGACCAGAACGGCGTTTTGCAGGAAGAAAGTGAACCCGCATCAGCCGCCGGCCTGGTTTATCAGGATGGAAAAGCCTACATCTATGACGAAGATGGAAATATGCTCCGCTCCGGCTGGTATCAGGCAGACGGAAACTGGTACTACCTCAACGACTACGGCGCAGGTGTTGTCAAATGCTGGCGGTTAAAAGATGGAAAATACGTCTACCTCGGCGCAGATGGTAAAATGCAAACCAATCGCTGGATTGAGGATTATGACAACTGGTACTATGTGAAAGCCGACGGTACCCGGTACGAATCGAGCTGGGCGAAGATTGGCGGCAGCTGGTACTGGTTCGGCGGCTCCGGCAAGATGGCTGAAAGTCAGTGGCTTAAACTGGACGGCAAGTGGTATTATTTTACCGGTTCGGGTGCGATGGCTGCAAACAGATGGGTCAAGTCCGGAAGTTACTGGTACTACCTCGGTTCAAACGGTGCGATGCTGACCAATACCACAACACCCGATGGATACCGTGTCGATTCCGAGGGCAGATGGATATAACATCATCTATTGATTCAGGAGTGATTTCGATGAAAAAGACTGTAAAAACGATACTTTCCGCTCTGCTGATCGCGTCGGTCAGTTTGACTGCCGTTGCATCGGCTGTTCCAGCCGTCTCTTCGCCCCTTGTCGCATCGGTATCTGCCGCCAGCGGCGACATTCAATGGCATTATGACCAGCAGACAAACACCGTAACTGTCGAGGGCAGCGGAACAGTATATGGGAGTACACTTAAGGAAATCCGGGAACAGAATTCGACTTATGATACCATCATCTTTTCGGATGGGATTACCAACATCCTGGATTCCGACTATTATTACTATATGGAGGGTGACCATCTGCCCAGCACCGTTGTCCTGGGAAAAGACGTGGTCTCCTGTCCTGTGACGGTATTGGACGAGTATCAGGTGTCCTCCGAAAATCCCAATATGACCAGCTATAACGGCGCACTGTATACCAAGGACCTGACCGAGCTGCTCAAACTGCCCATGAACCAAACCGATCCCACCTATCCCACCCAATTGACCACCATCGGCTCGTTTGCCTATGCCAACAATCGGGCGGATTGGATCATCGTCCCCTGGGGCGTCACCACCATCCGGAGTCACGGGCTGTACAATGCCGGCAACTGCATTGTGCCGGACAGCGTCAAGAGTTTTGATTCCTCTCCGATTCACGATACCAACGGCTTTTACCTCTGGGAAGGAGAAAACGAAGCAATCCAGAAAGCGGCAGATGACTATACCTACAATGTCCCGTATCAGTTTGACAGCACCTGGAAACAATATACAGCCGCTTTCGGACATAAACGGATTTCAGATGTCTGCAAAGGAACCAGCGGACAGCCGATTCAGGGATGGTATACGGTAAGCGGATATCGGCTTTATTATGGTTCCGACGGCAAACCACTGACCGGGTGGCAGCAAATTGACGGTCACTGGTATTACTTCCAAAGCAGCGGCAGAGCACAGACCGGTTTTGCCGCCGCCAAAACAAGTTATTCTGATACGCTAGGAAAAGAACTGACTTACTATTTTGATGACAGCGGTGCTTTGCAGTCCAATATCACCGTTGAACAATTTGGCCGCTACTATTATATTGATGAAAATGGCGTCGCACGTGAAACCGAAAACCCATCAAACGACAACCACCTGCAATATGAAAACGGCAACACCTATTACTACGTCGATGGGGTTAAGCAGACCGGCTTACAAAATATCGGTGGAAAAGCCTACATCTTCGACAGTGAAGGCGTCATGCAGAAGTCCGGCTGGTATCAGGCGGAAGGAAACTGGTACTACCTCAACGACTACGGCGCAGGCGTCGTCAAATGCTGGCGGCTGAAAGATGGAAAATACGTCTACCTCGGTGCAGATGGTAAAATGCAAACCAATTGCTGGATTAAGGATTACAACAAATGGTATTATGTGAAGGCAGACGGTACCCGGTATGAATCGAGCTGGGCAAAGATTGGCGGCAGCTGGTACTGGTTCGGCGGTTCCGGTAAGATGATGTCGAATGGCTGGCTCAAACTGGACGGCAAATGGTATTACTTCCGTTCCGGCGGCCAGATGGCGTCCGGCTGGATTAAGGACGGCGGCAAATGGTACTATCTGACCGGCTCCGGTGCGATGGCTGCAAACAGATGGGTCAAGTCCGGCAGCTACTGGTATTATCTCGGTTCAAATGGCGCAATGCTGACCAATACCATCACCCCAGACGGCTATCGTGTCGACTCTGAGGGCAGATGGGTATAATTCGCTGAGCAAAAGCAGGTGGGAAACCTTCTCACCTGCTTTTGTCAATAAACCGGGGATTGCCGCCGGTTACCTCTGATGATGACAGAAAGGCTGTTGGTTATGGATATCACGCTGATGTTTTTAATGGTGGGGGCGGTTACGGACAGGAGCCTCACCGAACAGGAACGGCAGTTTGCTTTCATGCTGTACACCGACTACTACCCGCTCATTCGCAGCACAGTTTGCAAACTGGTACGCAATCCCAGTGACCGCGACGATCTGGTACACAATTGTTACCTGCGTCTGCTCACCTACATCGACCGGCTGACCGACTTAAAACAGCCACAGCTGGTTCGGTATATTGAGCGGGTCGTCCGCAGCTGTTACAACGATTTTTGTGCGTCCAATCCTCCCGTGGTGGACTGGGAGGAAACAGCGGCCGAATTTGCGGCGGACGACGCCGCAAATACCCCGGAACTGATTGAACAAAAAGAAAGGATGGAAGAGTTCCATCAGCTGTTCAAACAGTTTTCGGAACATGAGCAGCGGGTCCTCTATTTACGGTATGTCGAGGAGCTTTCTTTCCGGGAAATCGCGGAGCAGCTGCATATCAAACCGTCCAGTGTCAACACCCTGCTCTGCCGCATCCGCAATAAAGCACGCAAACAACTCCATCAACTTCGCAGCAAAGGAGGCCGACGGTATGAAGACTGAAAAGGAACTGGGCCAGTTTCGTGCACTGGATTTCGATGAGGAGGACATCCTGTTTTCATCGCTGGTCCGCTACCATTTTGAACGGGAGGCGATGGAGGACCTTGAAAAACTCAATGCCGGCGAATTCGAAGAGCAGCCGACGCAGGCGTCCCGTAAACGGGTGGAAAAATATTACCGCCGGGAACACCGGCTGCGAATTTTACGGCATGGGTACCATCTGCTGCAAAAGGTATCGGTTTTCTTGGTGGTGCTGATTGCCGGGTTCACCTATCTGACAATCAGCGTCGATGCCGTTAATCGCGTTGTTGTAAATTGGCTCACAGAAGTTTATCAGACACATACTCACTTATCCATTGAACTCGATGACAGCAAAGTTGATCTTTCTAATGTAAAAATTAATTGGATGCCTGAAGGAATTGCTGTACAAAGATTAGATTCATCTATTACGTTTACATCTTTTACATTATATTACAATAACCAATCCATTGGATCAATTATTTGCCAGAATCATGATACAAATATGTCTTTAAATACAGAAGATGCTAAATGCACCTATTTATCTTTATCAGGATTTGACAAGGTATTATTAATTGAACACGAAAAAGCCATATCTATATTGGCAACAAAATCAGATATTATCATCACGATTATTGTAACCAGAAGTGAAAGCTATAATTTTTCCGTTGGTGAAGTAATAACGATTTTGGAAAATATAGAATATTAAACATACGACAAAAAATCTCCATCTTACTATGGAACAATTCCGTAGTAAAATGGAGATTTCATATTTTCTGCTGCATTTTCTCGAAAAACAACGTGATGGCCAGTAAATCCGCGCATCCGCCGGGACTGATTCCCCACTGGGTAAACTGCCGGTTCATCTGCCGCAGTTGGGTGACCGCCTGTTCGTTCAAAATGGGGTGTTCCTCCAAAAACCGCGCTGAAAGCCGGTGGACCATCTGGAGGGTCTGCCGGTCAGACCGGGACAGGATGTTGGTGTCCTCCACGCTGGCCATCAGTTTGAGCAGCACATATAATCTGGCTGCATTCTGGTCAGGCTGGCGGGATTTTGCCGCCGCCATCGCCGGGAATGCGACTGCGTATAACGACCGGAATCCGCTGAGCACTTCCCCTCGTACCCCACGTATCCCATACCGGACATACAGCTTTTCACCATGTGTTTTGGGGGTACGGGACGCAATCTCCGCCAGCTCCTGTTCAAGGAACGGCGCGGCTATTTCCGCAGCCGCCGCCAGAACCGCCCTGCCGTTTATAGCAGACGCCGCAGGCTGCTCCAAGAATCCCCAGCAAAAATAAGATGCCCTTATGGGTGTTCACACCCTTTGTCGCGGCAAACATCGCCCGTTCACCCTCGACCCCAATCGCACGGATTGCCGGGAAGACCTGCTCCGGCTGGTGATACAGCCGCTTTCAATCGCCGGAATCAGGGTCGGATGGGGGTTGAGCGCCCAGTGGCTGCAAATCTTGCCTTTCAGGCCAAGCTGTTCGCCATAGGTCGGGAGCAGCAGCTCGATTGCCGCCGTATTAAAGCCGATGCCATGGTTTAATGACTGTACGCCATGTTTTGCGTAGATGCCCTTGATACACATCATCGCCATTAAAATCTGCAATTCGGTGATGTTGCGCGGGTCGCGGGTAAACAGCGGCTTAATCTCGTAAGGCTCCGGCGCTTCGACGATAAAGTCCACCCAGTCACCCGGAATATCTACCCGGCTGACCTTGTCCCGGAGCTTGTTGACCTGTGCGATGACGATGCCGTTTTTAAAGGCGGTCGCCTCGACCAGCGTCGGTGTTTCCTCGGTATTGGGGCCGGTATACAGGTTGCCCTCGGCGTCGGCCTCGTCCGCCGCCACCAGGCAGACGTCCGGAATCAGGTCGACAAACAGCCGTGCATACAGCTCAACATAGGTATGAATGGCGTCGATTTGCAGCGTCTGGTCTTCCAGCATATGCGCAATGCGCATGCTCTGGCTTCCGGCATAGGAGAAGTCGAGCAGCGATGCCACCCCATTTTCAAAGATGTTCAGATGTTCCGGCCGGGAGACACTCGGAATGACCATATGGAGATCATGCACCTTGTCGGTGTCGCACTCCTCCAGTGCTGCCGACAGAAAAGATGCCTGTTTCTGGTTGTCGCCTTCCAGAATGACCGTATCACCCGGATTCAGGACCGCTTCGAGAAACGCGGTCATTTTTTCGGCCGGGATTCGCTTTCCGTTACAAAAAGAGGCGGCACGGGCAATCCGTTCGGATTTTGCCCTGATTCTTTTTGTCCATTTTTCCTCCGCCATTCTACTGTGCACATCCTTTCGATTCTATCAGATTGACAGGTTTTCTGTCTTTATGATATAATAGCTCTATTATTTTATCAAATGATAGTTTTTCATATATTTATATCATTCCGGTTATGAATCTGTGATGCCGTCAGGAGGGAAAAACATTGGAACTTTACCAGCTGGAACAGTTCATGGCTGCCGCCGAACTGTCCCATATCACCAAAGCCGCGCAAAAACTTTCGATCTCTCAGCCTGCACTGAGCAAAAATGTCCATGCACTGGAAAAAGAGCTGGGGTACCCGCTCTTCGACCATGTCGGCAAGAATATCCGGCTGAATAAAAACGGCGAGATTTTCCTGAAATATGTCCGTGAGGTGTTTGCTGCGCTGGAAAACGCCCGCGCCGAACTCAGGGATTATAACGATGGGTCGAACTGTTCGATTTCGCTGTCGGTTCAGGCCGCTTCCCGGCTGCTGCCCGACATCCTCCGGTCGTTTACCGCCCTTCATCCCGGCACCCGCTTTTCGGTCAGCCAGTTCCCTGCCGCGACCGGCGTGCCGGACTGCGATTTCACCATCCAGTCTTCGCTGCTCCGCTCCTCCGACCCGGACAGCTGTACCCTGCTCAAGGAAAATATCCTCGTCGCCCTTCCCGCCAAACACCCCCTCTCGTCCGGGACGTCGGTCAACCTCGCCGACCTGCGCGACCAGCCGTTTATCAGCCTGCAAAAGGGCATCGAGCTTTCGTCCATCACCGACTATTACTGTCAGCAGTGCGGGTTTGTCCCGAACATCGTCTTTGAGAGTGACAGCCCGTCCACCATCCGCAATATGATTCATCTGGGGCTGGGGATTGCGTTTATCCCGGAGCTGACCTGGCCGGGACTGGAAGACGAGTCGATCCGCCTGCTTTCGGTCCGGAATATCAAGTGCATCCGCTATATCAACCTTTTATGGAACCGGCACCGCTATTACCCGGCGACGGTCTGGGCATTTAAGGACTTTCTGGTCGGGTATTTTGCACAGCTGTAACCGGTATGCAGTTTACAAAATCATAATCGTCCTGTATCTGCGTCGGTATCCAATACTTATGAAAGGAGCGTGTACCATGAACAACCGCTGCATCACACACGAATGCCTTCAGTCGACCGGCTTTCATTACACCCTGTCGCTGATCAACGGAAAATATAAAATGACCATCCTGTATACGCTGATGGAATTCGGGGTGGTACGCTTTAACGAGATGAAAAGATACATCGGCAATATCTCCTATAAGACCCTCAGCTCTACCCTCAAGGAACTGGAAGCCGATCAGCTGGTCCACCGCGAGGAGTACCCCCAGATTCCGCCCAAGGTCGAATACAGCCTGACCGAACGCGGGAAATCATTGATTCCGATTCTGGACGGCATGTGCGAATGGGGCGACAACCACCGCCTTTAATCAGATACTATATTTCTTGACATGACGGGTCTTTCTGTCATTGACAATCATTATTATAATGGTTATAATAATATCAAACAGGAGGTGAACGGGACGGATGACCACTTCCGCCGATATCCGCAAGGACAATAAAAAAAGAATCTATAAGCAGATGCTCGACCGCAAACCCTATACCAAACAGCGCATCGCGTCCATCACCGGGTTAAGCGTGGCGACCTGCAATACCCTGCTCAATGACATGCTCGCCAGCGGTGTGCTGTTGATCGGCAGTGAAAAGGAGCTCCACGGCGTCGGGAGAGGTTCGGCGCTTTATTCTGTAAACGACCGGCACGAATGTTATCTGCTGGTCATTCTGAGCGCACGAAACCGGCAAAAGACAGTCGAATGCAGTCTGGTTTCGGCAACCGGGGACATCATCCGTCAGAATCGCAGCGCTTATTCTGTCCTGAACCCGGCGGATATCCTCAAGATGATGGAGGACACCGCAAACGGTTACCCCCATATGAACCAGATTGTCGTTTCGGTTCCGGGCGTCGTCGACGGCGACGAAATCACATTCTGTGATATCAAAGAGCTGGAGGGGACACAGTTTGTCCGGATGCTCCGCTCTGAATCGGACAAACTCATCTCGATCGAAAATGACCTGCACTGCATCGCCTGCGGCTATGCGCATGAAACGCAGGCACAGGACGCCATTACCACCCTTGCCGTCTTTTCCGAACAGATGATGCCCGGCACCGTGACGATGTACAAAGGACGTATCATCCGTGGTCACAATGGAATCGCTGGACTGGCGGGATTTATGCCGCTGGGAATCGCTCCCGATGAACTCCCTAAGCGGATGACCGGGGACGGATGCCGGGAACTCATCGCCAGAATAACCGGAGCCGTCATTACCTTCCTCAATCCGGGTGAGATGGTCTTTTCGGGTGATCTGGTCAATGAAGCGGTGCTGGGTGAGGTCGCGGCGCTCTGCGAGAAAAGCATCCCGGCAAAATATCTGCCCACCTTCCGCATCGTCCCGGATTTTGACCGGCTGCTGCTGAACGGGATGTTCTGGCGGGCAGTCGAAAACAAACAGCTGTAAATAAACCAACAGGAGGAATCCGACATGAAAGTCAATACCAGTGAAATGCAGTGGACCAGAGCGCCCAAACAGTTTACCGTCACCCCCGACCGGGTCGAAATCATCACCGAACCCCATACCGACCTCTGGCAGAGAACCTACTACCATTTTCGCAACGACAATGCGCCTGCCTTGCAGATGGAGACCGATCAGGCCTATTTTTCGTTCACCGTCCGGACGACGTTTGAGTCGAAGGTCCGCTTTGACCAGAGCGGCGTCGTGATGTACCTCGACAGCGACAACTGGATTAAAGCCTCGATCGAGTACGAAAACGACCAGATTCAGCGCCTCGGCACCGTCGTCACCAACAACGGCTACTCTGACTGGGCATCGGCGGACGTCGACGCCTCGATCAAGTCGATGTGGTTCCGGTTCAGCCGCAGAGAGGACGACTTCTGCGTCGAAAACTCGGAGGACGGCGTCCACTTCCATCAGATGCGCATCTGCCATATGTTCAATGTCAAAGACCGTATCACATTCGGTATCTTTGCGTGCAGCCCGGAAGACTCGTCCTTCAAGGCTACCTTCACCGATCTGGAACTGACCGAATGCAAGTGGCTTGCCCATGACGGACAGGCTCCGGATGAGGAAATCTGATCTATTTTGATGATACCGTAAAAAAGAGCTTCAGATATTCCTTTTTGAGGATTGCTGAAGCTCTTTGCTATATTATTCTTTGTCCGGTTCGGAATAGAACTGGATGCTTTGCAGCAGCGACTCGACAACATCGGCCGGAATGCCGGGATAATCCCGAATCGATTCGAGAAACGCCTTGCTGTTGGGGCTCTGCGGCAGCATATACCCCGCTTCACGGCAGATGTCCTCTGCCATCAGACGGCAGGACTTTTCGACCGCGACGCTGAGCGGGTCGGGCAGTCCGGCTGCAATCAGTTCAGCCTGGGCCTTATTGAGCATCAGCCGCCGGAGTGCATCGACGACCGCGGGGTCTTTCGGCTGCTGAGGCGGGTACACCTTCGGGACCATCGAAATCGCGGACGACGGGCAGGCATCGGCACATGCTCCGCAGCCGATGCACCGGCTGACATCGATGATACTGTTCTCGGTATCGGTGGCACCGGTGGGGCAGACATACAGGCACATACAATCCTTGGTACAGAGCCGTAAATTTCTGACAGCGTACTTTTCACCCATTACTGTCCCCTCCTTCCGACCTTTTCAAATTTCCACGACGGCACCTTGCAAACCGGGCAGATTTCGGGCGGTGCGTCCCCAACAAAGATAAACCCGCAGATACTGCACACATAGACGCCGGTATATTGCAGCATCCTGTTCCCTTCTTTCCGGTAGCGGGAGAGCAGCGACTGCTGCATCCGGGTCACCTTCTCGCTCCATGTCAGCGCACGCAATGCGCCCCTGTCCGGCAGATCAGAAGAGACGGCGTTTCCTTCCGGGAACCCGGAAGAGAGGTCCTGTTCAATCAACGCGAGTATCTGATCGATATCGGGATTTTCCGCCGGCTGTGCAGCCGAGCGGAAAAAGGCGGCCAGCCGGGCAAAGTTCTCCGATTCCTCCGGCATATACTGTTTTTCACAGCCTCTTGCCAGATTGGAACAGATAATACTCAGTTCCATAGCCGACAGTTCCCTTTCCGTGTCCGCTGCCTGCACCGGACGGCTCACAGGAGGAGCGGCGGTTTCCTTCACCCGAAAGGCGTCCCTGCCCGCTCCGCAGACCGGGCACTTCCAGTTTTCGGGCAGATCTTCCCATCTGCCGCCCTTCGCCTCATCGAAGACATAGCCGCAAATCGAGCAAACATATTGTTTCATTCTGATTCGCCTCCTTTTGCCTCATTTTATCACATTTTGCGATTTTTCTCTGTGATTTCATCACAAAATTATCCGAAAATCTATAAAAATTTTATATTTTATTCCAGAATATGCAAAAACAGGCGGCAGTTGCTTACTGCCGCCTCAGTCTGTCGAAAAAGTCCAGTGAAAACTGGGCTTTTTCTTTTAGATGTGGTAAAATAAAGAAAAAGGGCAGA
>CALXCO010000017.1 GCA_944386805.1 uncultured Clostridia bacterium | reverse complement strand
CGTCAATTACCATTATACAGGATTTGTCGATGAGTTGCTATTTTTTTGCCTTATTGCACTTGATATTATAATCCAAGGTAAAAAAGACACCCGCGGGTTTTCCCACAGGTGTCCAATCAACAAAATGGGTAACAAAAGCTCACTTGTTTTCTTTCACACGGCGGCTGTTCTGGTTTTTCTGCCAGATCAACCATAGTCCGTGCAGGACCAGCTGGTCATCAAAAATAATCGGATGTTCACAGCAGGCGGTGATTGTCTTTTCCAGTGCACCGCCGGTTGCAATCACCGTCAGCTGGTCTTCCGGTTCGTTCAGTTCTTCTGCAATGCGGGTGATCATTCCATCAATCAGCCCGGCTGTGCCGTAGACAGCACCGGATTGCAGGCAGTGGACGGTATTGCGTCCGATTACCGTTTGGGGTGCTTCCAGCCCGACTCTGGGGAGCTGGGCGGTACCGGATGCACCTGCTTCCAGCGAAATCCGGACACCTGGACTGATAAACCCGCCGATATACCGTCCCTCCCGGTCAATTACCGAAGCAGTTGTTGCTGTCCCCATATCGAAAATAATCATCGGCGCACTGTAACGGTCAAGGGCTGCCACTGCATCGACGACCAGATTGCTGCCCAGCTGGGACGGGTTTTCAATCCGGATATTCAGTCCGTTTTTGACACCTGGTCCAATCAGCAGCGGCGTCTTGCCGGTTACCATTTCCATTGCACGCATCAGTACAAAGTTCATCGGCGGCACGACCGATGAAATGATACAGCCTTCCAGTTTTTCTCTGGGGACACCGTTGAGCTCCAGCGTCCGCAGGAAATCGACTGCATACTCATCCTCTGTTTTATTGGCAATGGTAGCGAACCGGGATGTAAAATAGGTTCCCCTGTTTCCAATGCACCCAAGGGAAATATAAGCGTTTGAAACATCTGCCGCAAAAATCATGCTGTCTGCCCCCTTTTCCCCGGCGCATTTTTGTGGTACAAAATTCCCAGCCCTTTCAGCAGCAGGTCACTGTCTACAATAACTTCCTCTCTGCAATAAGGTGCAATCCGTTTGGACATTCCGCCGGTCAGAATGACCAGAGGCGGCTGTTCTTCATCCAGTTCCCGGCGAATCCGTCTGATGAGGCCGTCCACTGTCGCGGCTGTAGCGAAGATTGCACCGCTTTTCATACACTCGACAGTATTTCTTCCGATTGCGTGAGCGGGGGCTTCCAGGCTGATAGAGGGCAGCTGAGAGGTATTCTGCGCGAGTGCACGCTGAGAAATGCGGATGCCGGGACAGATGACACCGCCGAGAAATTCCTGATTTTTGCTGACGACCGAAAGGGTGGTCATTGTTCCCATATCCACGACAATAACCGTTCTCCCGGCAGGCTTGCCGTAAAGGTGGTAAGCGGCGACGGTATCGACAATCCGGTCGCTGCCCAGTGCGTCAGGGTTGTCCACCATCAGTTTCAGTCCGGTACGGATGCCGGGACGAATCAGAATCGGGGTTTTGCCGATGACCATCTCAGCAGCCAGCATCAGCATCCGGTTGACAGGAGGGACGACCGAACAGATAATGGCACCGGAGATTTCTTCCGGCGGGATATGGTTCATCTGCAAAATACTCCCCAGTATCCCGGCATATTCATCTTCGGTTTTCATTCGGTCGGTGGCGATACGTGCGGTCATCAGCGGACCGTTTGCATCCACGCATCCGACGCAGATATTGGTATTACCCGCATCGAGCGCAAGAATCATGGCGTTTCTCCCCTTTAAAAAATTTCATTCTCTTTACATTATATCCAAAATACAAATCGAATTCAAGTTGCGCAGGTTCAGTTTACAATAGAAAAGGCAGACTGCCGGGACAGCCTGCCTTTATATATTTTCAGAAAATCAACCTGCCTGCTTTTTCAGCACACGGAGCAGAACCTTGCAGACGACAGCAGTAATCACCGCCGCAACCAGTGCTTCCAGTACACCGTTGATGGCTACAACCCCCAGAATGACACTGTACAGTGTTTCAAAGCCGATTCCCTTTGCTGCGGCATAACTTTTGCCGAAGCAAACATAAATCAGACTCATGACAAGGACCGTATTGGTCATCGAACCAAGCAGTCCGGCTGCACCCAGTGAAAAAGCGTCGAAAAAGTTATTCTTTTCCTTTCCTGCCATCTTCCACAGACGGCACAGCCCTTTGTAGACATAATAAGAAACGACTCCGATCAGAATCCGCGGAATAAAGCAGATGACCAGACTCCACAGGTTTCCTCCGGAGTAAAAGGGTGAAAAGGTAAAAGATGTAATCGTCGGGTTGATGGTATTGTTGATCAGGCTGGTCAGCCCAAATACACCGCCCAGGAAGGCGCCTTTTTTAGGCCCCAGGAGGATTGCACCGATAATAACCGGCAGATGGATAATCGTCGCTCTGGTCACGCCCAGGGGAATATATCCGAGCCCCGGAGTAAATGCCATTGCAAGGATGATCGCGGAGAACAGCGCCAGCTGAACCATCGAGAGGACCGATGCAGATGCTTTTCTTTTCATATTCAGTTTTCCTTTCTGTGCTGAACCTGCCGTCAGTCTGCGGGACTGTGGTACAGTATGCTGCCGTTCCGTGACGGACGTTTTCGTTCCCGGAAAAACGTCTTTTTCCGCTTCCGCAGCCGGAAAAATGGGATACAGCGCACCTTTCAGCAAGATTATTATACGCGAAAAGAGCAGCGATTGCAAGGAAAAACAGCAATTATTTTGCACGCAGCAGGGCGACTGCTACATCGTTGACATTGGTGCCGGTAGGACCGGTGATAATCAGTCCGCCAGTTTTTTCAAGTGCATGGTAAGCGTCGTTGTTTTCCAGAACCTGATAGACGGTCAATCCCATGTCGGCAAGTTTCTGACAGGTGTTTCCGTCGACATATCCGCCAGCTGCATCGGTCGGACCATCGGTACCATCGCTCCCGATGCTGAATACGGCGGCGTTTTCCATCCCGGCAATGCCTGCCGCTGCACCCAGTGCAAGCTCCTGATTGCGGCCGCCTTTTCCTTTGCCGGTCAGCCTTACAACGGTTTCTCCTCCGGCAATAAAGGCCAGTGAACGGGAGTCATCGGCATGGGTCCGAAGGATGGATGCCAGCATACTGCCCGCTTCCTTTGCCTGACAGCAGAGCCGGTCGGTCAGCAGTACAGGTGTGTATCCGAGTGCCTGAGCGGCAGTTTCTGCCGCATGGCAAAGTTCCCGTACACTCCCGGTGATGACAGTCCGGACGTTATTCAGCGTTTTAGGGGTTTCCTGCCGTAAACACTCCATCGCCTGTTCACTCAGACGCAGCCGGTATTTTTCTACAATCCGCAGAGCATCGGCGCAGGTGGAACCATCCGGCACAGCGGGTCCTGATGCAATCATGTCTGCCGGGTCGCCGAGAATATCCGAAAGGATAATCGTATAAACCTGTGCAGGAGCGCAGGCAAGTGCAAACCGTCCGCCTTTGACTCCGGAAAGACGTTTGCGGATGGTGTTCATTTCGACGATATCTGCGCCGCTGGCAAGCAGCTGATCGGTGATTTCTTGCAGTTCCTCACCGGGAATCAACGGCTGTTCAAACAGTGCGCTGCCGCCGCCGGATACCAGAAACAGGACGGTATCCTCTTTCCCAGCCTTCCTGACCAGTTTAACCGCCGCTTTAGTTGCCGCAAAGGAATTCCGGTCGGGTACCGGATGCCCTGCTTCAAACATACGGCAGCCGGGGATTTCTCTACCGATATGTCCATATTTGGTGATGACAATACCGGCTTCAATCGGTCTGGACAGGCTGTCGACAGCAGCCTCCGCCATCTTCCAGGCAGCTTTTCCGATTGCAACCAGATAGACTTTTCCCAGGAAATTTATCCCTTTCAGGGCACGTCTGACAGCCTCGTCGGGTAAAACAGCATGGATAGACTGCCGGATAATCTGATCGGCATCCATTCTCAGCCGATCAGTATTGTTAGCCGGTACAGTTTGGTTGGTCATAGCACAATTCCTCCTGTTTATAAAAATGCCCGCCGGGATTTGGTCACCCGGCGGGAGCGTTTATTCACCTGAAAGAGAATCAAAATCCTCATTCTTTAACAACAAATCCCGCCAGCCTTTCATCAGAGGGAAAAAATCCATTGAGGCACGGGTAATCTGTTTGTCCTTCATCATCTGCATAAATGTCTCGTCGTCTACCCATTTTGCGTCACAGGTTTCTTCCGGCTGTAAGGTAATGGATTCCGGCGGAACATCTTTGAAAAACATCCATCCGTCAAAGAAAATCCGGTCAAATCTTTCCCGTGTTCCCAGAAAAACCGGACGGTTTTTGGAAACATCGATGCCGACTTCTTCCCGTATCTCCCGGACAACGGCTTTCAGACTGTCCTCACCGGCCTGTTTGGCTCCGCCGGTTGTCTCCCATAGGAGTGGATTGCTTTTTTCGGGTGAACGTCTGGAGATCAGGAACTCGCCTTTCCGGTTGATAACCCATCCCAGAACGACAATGTGATAGATACCCGGCGGCGCCTTTTCACCCCGGCGCCGGGTCTGACCGGTCGGAATCCGGTTTCGGTCGACCAGGTCCCATCGTTCAGGCGGCGGATTACAATTGCTTTTCTTCATCTTATCCCCCTTGTCAGTATCCGATCATCGTCAGCAGTGAGCTGGAAATGATGGTGCCGACATAAATCACAATCAGTACAATCGAAGGCCAGGTTGTCAGTGCGGCGCCGACCTGTGCGGACAGTTTTAAAACAGGGTGACGCCATTTGAGGATGGGTGAAAATTCCCGTCCGTAGAATACCCAGAAGATGGCCAGAATGCCGATAAATACGGCACACTCGACGATCAGGAAAACCCATGACCAGACGTCACTTGTCGGCATAATCAGGTCTGTCAGTGTCGCAAAGGAGTTGTTCAGGATATGGCAGCAGATGGCCGGAATCAGCGAACCGGTGCGAATGGTCAGCTGTGCGAGAAACAGGCCCATAATCAGCGGGACAAACAGCTGGACCAGATTCATATGGTAGATGGTAAACAATATTGCGGTAAACACTGCCGCAAAGGAAACGCCAAACCGCTGCAATCCTTTGAGCAGGAACCCGCGGAAGATTACCTCTTCCAGTATCGGTCCCAGTACACACACATACAGATTGATCAGCACCGTATCGATGATATGATAGCCATCGGTGGAAAAGCTGGGGGTATAAAACGGAAAGTTGATGGTATACAGGAAATTCAGCTCGACCATTGCCAGCAGCTGACCAATCATGGAGAATCCAATCCCTGCCAGTGCTGCGAAGAGAATCCATCCGGTAATCTGTCCTGCTTTAGCAGGAGGAGCGTCGGGACGCGTACTGTGGATGGGAATACGCGGACGGCAGAACAGCTTTTTGAGTGGGATACGGGTAATACCAAACAGATAAAGGATGGCGATCAGTTCGCCAATCACCACCGGCAGATAACTGGTCAGCAGGTTGTACAGCCCGTAACGCATGCCATAATAAGTCCCCTGTGGGAACTGGATAGCACCGCTCATTGCCAGCATGATTCTCTGTGAGAGAACCAGATCAATCAGATAGGTGATGGCATACAGTGAACCGTATTCCGCCACCAGAAAGATCAGCATGGCGGGAAGCAGTCTTTTGATTGCCTTTTTCAGCTGATATTTCGCAGCCTGGACCGGTGTAAGGACCTGCCATCCTCCGCCGAATCCGTCAGGAAACGGAGGGGAACCGTTGTTCTGGTTATAAGCACGCTGCTCCGGACGGATACCGGACCATTCTCCTGTATGATGGTTTTCCGGTTCATTTTCGGAAGGATGTTGCTGGTTAGTCTGCCAGCCGGAGTTGGGTTGCATATGATCATCAGCCTCCTGTCGTTGTGTTAAATACAGCGGCGAAGCGGGTGGGATTCGCCATCAATTATACCCATATTATAAAATAAAAACGGCGGATTTTCAATCACCGCCGTTTGGTTTTGGATTATATTGTCAAAATGGCTGCAATCAGAGGAATGGTGATAACCGACAGGACCGTTGTAACCAGGATATTTCTGGAAATGGCCTCGGTATTGCCGCCATACTGATTGGCGATCATCAGCACCATCGAGGCGACTGGCATCGCACAGGACAGCACCGCAATCCCGGTGTAAAACGGGTCAAGCTGTATTCCTCTGCAAACCGCCAAAACAATCAAGGGGATGATAAAAAGCCGGAACAGCGAAAAGACATAGCAGCGTACATCTTTCAGAGACTCTTTCAGCGGGTACATTGCGACAGTCGAACCGAGTACCAGCATCGACAGCGGAGAGGTAATGTCTCCGACCATTTCACTGGTTTCTACCAGCAAATCCGGCAGTGGGATACCGGTCAGAAAGATCACCAGACAGACCAGCATCAGGATAAATCCCGGAGACAGCATGGATTTGAAGCTGATTTTTCCCTTTTCATTCGAGCCATTGCTGTTCAGACGAAGTACAGCATAAGAGTAGATGAAGATATTAAAGGGAAAGTTGATAATTGAATTATAAAAGACGGCTTCAATTCCATAGATGGACTGAAGGACCGGAATTCCCATAAAGGCATTATTGGAAAAGGCCATCATGCAGGCATTGATTCCGCGGTTTTCTTTTTTGAAGATGGGCAGCCTTGCCGCCAGCTCGCCGAAAAGAATCAGCCCCAGATACATCAGAAATCCTCCGCCCAATACCGGCAGTACCGACAGCCTGTCTCCGCTGTTGCTGGCACAGACAGAGCTGAGAATCAGCAGAGGGGTTGTGACATTGACGATCAGGCTGGATAATTTTTTGTTGGTATTCTGATCGAGGATATTGACCTTGTTCAGAACATACCCCAGAATCAGAAGCAGCAGCAGTTTAATCATTGTTTGAAAGATGACCAGGATGTCCATTCTCAAATCTCCTTCAGGTTGTCCCGGAATCTACCGGCAGACGCATTTTGAATCTATTATAGCATGACCGGAAAGGTGGAACAAGCGGGTGATACCAGATTTTATCTCCTTTAAAATTAAAAATGTTCCCGTACAGGAGGATAATTCCTCCCATTTGGGAACATTTTTGAAGTTGTTGATCAAGCCTGATGAGTTCCGGAAAGGAATAATCTGTGGATGGCTGGAAAGTCAGTCTCCCGAAGAAGTTTCGCCGGAAGTTTCGCTGGGCTGCGTTTCCGATTCTCCGGCATCCAGTCCCAGAAGCAGAGCAGGATCAACCCAGCTGCCTTCTTTTTGAATACCGAGGTGGAGATGCGGGACCTCTTCCGATTCAACCAGCGAAGAGTTGCCGGCTTCGCCCAGTTTCTGCCCGGCAGTTACACTTTCCCCGGTCTGTACGGCAATGGTATCGCCCAGTCCGTAATAATAGGCGGTATAATCGCCATAATTTACAGTGACGGTATTCCCCCACCGGGCGTTCTTCTCCACTGATTCCACCAGACCGTCTGCAATGGACAGAACCGGTTCACCTTCAGCAGCGGCAAGGTCCAGACCATCATGTGTCCGCCATTCGCCCAGCGTCTTGGATTTTACCAGTTCTCCGCAGCTGAACGGCTGGGTAACGGTCATGCTGGCAAGCGGTGCGACAAAACTTTCAGGGGTGGAAGGCGTCGATACCGAAGCAGCGCCTGTCTGGGCTGCTTCCTCCCCGGTTGTTTCTTCCGGTACAGAAGCGGTTTCTGTCGTGTCGGCAGCATCATTTTCGGCAGTTTCTTCTTCAGCTGCCGGTTGTTCAGACGGAAGTTCTGCGGTTTCTTCCGGAGCGGTTGTTTCAGAAGAAGCCTGATAATCCAGAACAAAGTTTTCTGTTTTGGGGATATCTTCCTGTTCTGCGTCGACCTGTGTATCCTGTTCTTCGCTTTCTTCCGGCATCTGGGCAGTGATTGAGGAAGAAGTCGTGCCATCTGTACCTTCATCGGTCGGCAGTTCGCCTGTTGCCAATAGTCCGACTGCACCCAGAGCAGCTGCACTGACGGCAATTGCCAGAAACAGCCCTGCCCGGCCGCTTTTTTCCTTCTTGTCAGAAGAAGAGCTGTCCGCGTTTTGTGCGGAATGGATGCTGTTTTTAGCACGGATTTCATCGGGATGGCCGGTGTAGCCGTTGGAGTAGCGGGAATATCCGCCAAACTCAGCGCCGGTACAACTGCCGGTGTCATTCTGACTGTCCAGTCCTCCGAGTGGGTCGGTCGACAGGTTGACACGCACATTATCCGATTCCAGCGGCATATCAGGGGAGGTACTGCGCATATTCTGTGCGTTGGGGGAGGAATTGCTGTTGTAGTTGTAGCCACGCATGGTTTCTCCCTCTTTCTGTACAGAAGCGGAGGACTGTGCGCCTTCTTTCATATTTTGGTTGTTATTGGGATGCTTCACTTGAAAAACACCGTTCCTTTCTGTATGGTACAAACCCGCCTTTGACAGGAAGTGGTTGTGCTTGGCGAAGGCAGGGAATTCTCTTACGAAAAAGAGTTTTTCCGCTTTCCGGTATTTTATGCAAAAGGATTTCAATCTGCCTGAAAAAAGAATTCGGACAGTCAGAAGAGGGCTGAAAACGGGATTTTGCCGGTCTGTTTAACCAAATCGTGGGTGAATGTATACAAATCGGACACAGCTCACTTGTACACTTTAATGTAATGTTACGTTAAAGCAAACAAAAAAGAAGGACGCATTTCGCTTTCTTGCAAGATATTTGCCGAAAACGCCAAAAAAGTGGGATAATGCGAAAATTTATACTTGAAAAATGACAAATCATGGTGTATAATGTGCAATAACACACAAGTCATTCAAAAAAAGAATGACCAACCGAGTTTGGAGGTATCACTATGAGCAGAGTGTATAATTTCAGTGCAGGCCCTTCGATGATGCCCGAATCCGTTCTGAAAAGAGCGGCTGCGGAAATGCTGGATTATCAGGGATCAGGACAGTCCGTTATGGAAATGTCCCATCGATCTAAAACCTTCCAGTCAATCGCCGATGGCTGTAGCAACCTGCTCCGTGAAGTGATGCAGATTCCCGATAACTACGAGATTTTGTTTTTGCAGGGCGGTGCTTCCACCCAGTTTGCGATGATTCCGCTGAATCTTGCGACCGGAAGCGGCAAGGTGGATTATGTGCTGACCGGCCAGTGGGCAAAAAAGGCAGCCAGCGAAGCAAAACTGCTGTTGGGTGAAGAAAACGTCAATATCGTTGCATCTTCCGCTGACAAGACGTTTTCGTATATTCCCAAGCTGGATCCGGCCAAATTTACGCCGGACGCCGACTACTTTTATGTTTGCCTGAACAACACGATTTATGGCACCCGTTATCCGGAAATCCCTGACACTGGTAAAGTCCCGCTGGTTGCCGACATTTCGTCGATGGCACTTTCCCAGCCGCTGCCGGTAGAGCGCTTTGGTATTCTCTACGCCGGCGCTCAGAAGAATATGGGTCCTGCCGGTCTGACGGTTGTGATTATCCGTAAAGACCTGATTTCGGAAAATGTCCGTCCCGGAACCCCGACGATGCTTCGCTATAAAACCCACGCCGATAACGGTTCGATGTACAATACACCTCCCTGCTATGCGATTTATATGTGCGGTCTGGTATTGCAGTGGATTCGCGATGAGATCGGCGGGCTGGATAAGATGTACCAGCTGAATCAGGAGAAGGCAAAGCTGTTTTATGATTATCTCGACAGTTCCAAGCTCTTTAAGGGCACTGTTGAAAAGGATTCCCGTTCGCTGATGAACATTCCGTTTGTCACCGGCAACGAGGAACTGGATGCAAAATTTGTCAAGGAAGCAACAGCTGCCGGTTTTGTCAACCTGAAAGGTCACCGGACGGTCGGCGGAATGCGCGCTTCCATTTATAATGCGATGCCGCGGGAAGGCGTGGAAAAGCTGATTGAATTTATGAAAGATTTCGAGGCGAAGAACGGATAACCGGCAGATTTTCGGTATCCCTCCTTTTTAGTTAGGAAAGGATGAGCAGATATGTATCAGATTCAGACGCTGAATAAGATTTCTCCGATCGGACTGGGACGGTTTGACCGGGCAAAATACACCTGGGGCGATGAAATGGAAGCACCCGATGCGGTGCTGGTACGTTCGGCATCGATGCACGACATGGATTTTCCTGCCTCACTGATGGCGATTGCCCGTGCGGGTGCCGGTGTCAACAATATTCCGCTGGATGACTGTGCACGCAAAGGTATTGTTGTCTTTAATACCCCTGGCGCCAACGCCAATGCGGTGAAGGAAATCACCATTTTGGGATTGCTGATGGCGTCCCGTAAAGTCGCGGACGCGATGGCATGGGTACAGACCCTCAGGGGCAGCGGCGATGAAGTCACCAAAAAGGTTGAAAAAGGCAAAGGTGCGTTTGTCGGACCGGAAATCCTCGGCAAAAAACTGGGTGTTATCGGTCTGGGCGCAATTGGCGTTCTCGTGGCGAACGCAGCTGCCAATCTGGGCATGACGGTTTATGGCTATGACCCCTATCTGTCGGTTGATGCCGCATGGTCAATGTCCTCGTCGATTCATCATGCAACCTCGCTGAAAGATATCTACGAGAACTGCGACTATATCACGCTGCATCTTCCCTGCACCGGTGAAACCCGCGGCATGATTAACGCTTCGTCTATTGCGACGATGAAAGCGGGTGTCCGGCTTCTGAACTTTGCCAGAGGCGAGCTGGTTGTCACAGAAGACCTGCTGGAAGCGGTTGACCAGAAGAAGATCGCCTGCTATGTCACCGATTTTCCGGCAGATGATATGCTGGGTCATGAAAATATCGTCTCCTTCCCCCATCTGGGCGCTTCGACTCCTGAGTCGGAGGACAACTGCGCAGTGATGGCAGCCAATGAACTGATGGAATATCTGGAGACCGGTAATACCGTCAATTCGGTAAATCTCCCGAATCTGACCCTTCCCCGCAGTGTCGGTATGCCGCGTGTATGCGTCATCCACCTCAACGTCAGCGGTCTGATCAACAAGCTGACCGCGGTCATTTCGGATGCAGGCTGCAACATCGAAAATATGATTTCCGGTTCCCGCAAGGAATATGCCTATACGATTTTTGATCTGAGCGGCAAGGTTCCGGAAAATCTGGCGGAACTGCTGATGGAAGTACCGGATGTCATCCGCAGCAGAGTGATCTGAGTTTATTCTGTAAAATAAAAAGCAAAGGTCTGAAATCTGTCGACGCAGTTTTCAGACCTTTGCTTTCAGTTTTTATGGATGGAAAGAAGAATCCCTTTTGGAAGAAACCTTATGTTCTTCTGCTTCAGCGTTTCTGAGGAAAGGAACCTCATCCGGACTTCGCAGTGTCCGCGGTACAACCGGTTCAGCTTCAGGCGTTTGTACAGCGGCCGGTTGTTCTGAAACATTTTCAGAGAGCGGTTGCTGTTCGACAGGCTGAGTGCTTCCGACAGCTGCGGCTTTTGCCAGCCGGTGACGGCGGCGTTTGCGGGTAATGTAGTACAGGAAAACCGTTGCAAATGTTGTCACTGGAATCGTAAACACAATACCGATGCTGCCGGCCAGTGCCTGCAAGACCTCACCTGTAATCATTTCGACGCTGAGCACCTTTTCGAGGTTGTCATAGTAGGTCATGAACAGCAGTGTGACATGCAGTCCGCTGCCGATATAGGCCAGCACCAGTGTATTGGACATCGTACCCATGATGTCCCGTCCAATCGTGAATCCACTCCGCATCAGTTCCAGTGCCCGGATTTCAGGATTCTGGTTATACAGTTCGGTCAGTGACGAGGCAATATCCATTCCGACGTCCATTGTTGCGCCGACTGCACCGATGATAATGGCGGCGAAGACAATTCCTTTCAGGTCGATCGGGTGCTGTTCGTTGATAAAGAGCAGCATCATCGAATCGTCGTCTACCATGCCGGTCATCCGCATCTGGTATTCGCTGACCAGCGTAATCAGCCCGGCAATCAGCACACCACCCGCACAGCCGATTCCGGCGGCAAGGCTTTTGATTCGCCAGCCGCTGACCAGCGCCAGCGTCATGACAATCGTGAACAGACAGATGCCGATTGCCGTCAGATAGATATTGTACCCGGCTGCAATCATCGGAATCAGAACGGCGAAGATTGCCAGACAGGTCAGGACCAGTGAAACCAGCGTCCGAACCCCTTTCATCCCGCCGAATACCAGCACCAGCAGAATAAACAGTCCCGCCAGCAGTACCAGCCAGTCACTGCGGATGTATCCGGAAGTGTACCACTGCATTTCACCGTATTCATTCTGTTCCTGATAGACGTAAAGCTTGTCCCCCACCTTGCATGGATTGGAGAGGGTCAGTGTGGTGGTATCCTGGACCTGGGTGACCAGAATCTGTTTTCCTTTATCGGGACCGTTGAGCAGGGTCGCATAACAGACGGTTCGGCGTTCGGCAATCGAATCGGAATACTGGGAATAGATATCGTTGGAGGAAACCACTTCGGTAATACGGGCACGGTATTCTTCCGACTGGATTCCTCCCAGATTCTGTCCCAGTACCGTTCCGTTGCGGACGGCAAACCAGTAACCGCCAATCAGAAGAACCACGCTGACAATCACTGTGACAACATATAAAATCCGGTCGGCCCGGGTGGATGGTTCACTCTTTAAATAAAGCCGAAAAAGTCCTCTTTTGTTTTTCATCGCAGCAATCCTTTCTTGATAAAATAAAAGATAAAAGAAAGGTTTTCCGCTGTCCGGTCCGCCTTCTTCCTGATTATTATAACACATTTTGTACAATGAAGACAGCTTGAATTTTGTTGCCGGAGAATACATTGAAGAGGCTGGATATATCATTTTTTACATAGAAATTACATTGATTTTGCAGTTGTTTCTGTCTAAAGGGTTGATTTTAAGGTGGTGGTAGCGTAAAATAAATAGTATAATAGGGCATTTCATGGAAAGGAACACGCAATGGATCTCAAACAACTCCGCTATTTCGTCGCTGTCGCAGAACAGGGCAGCGTTTCAGCCGCCGCACGGCAGCTGTTCATGTCTCAGCCTCCGCTGAGTACCCAGATCCGGCAGTTGGAAGAAGAATTGAGCTGCCGGCTTTTTAATCGGGACGGCCGGCGTTTTATTCTGACCGATGCGGGAAAACTGTTGTATGAACGAACCCAGGGCCTGCTCGCAATGGCGGATTCAATGGAAAAAGAATTGCGCGATTTTCGTGAGGGAGCCTGCGGTACATTGCGTCTGGGAGCGGTTTCTTCGATCTGCGGAGTGGATTTGTCTGAATGGCTGGGCGCCTTTTGGAAAGATTATCCGGCGGTACGGATTGAAATCAGTGAACAGAATACCTATCAGTTGTTGGAGCAGCTTCGGGGACACCGGTTGGATCTGGCCATTATCCGAACGCCTTTCCTGTCAAATGGCCTGCAATGCCGCACTTTGCGGCAGGAACAGATGGCAGCAGTCGGCAGAAAATCGGCGTTTGAAAACGTCTACGGGAAAATCCCGGATACGCTGTCGATTGAAGCACTGGAAAATGTACCGCTGATTATCTATCGGAGGTGGGAGCCGCCGCTGACCGAACTGATGCGGGAAAAGGGACTGACGCCAGACTATTTTTGTATCTGCGATGATGCGCGGACAGTGGTGTCGCTGGCAGAAACGGGAATAGGGATTGGTATAGTACCCGACTCTTCTGCAAATGGTATGGGAGATGAAAGCTGCTGCGTCGAGATTGCCGACCCGAAATTCCGTTCGTCCATCGTGGCGGCTGTCTGTTCAGGCTCCTATCTGCCATCTGTCGTCCGGCTGTTTTTGGATTATCTGCCGCAGTCGGAGACTTTTTCAGCAAACTGACGGTTTTTTTGGATAAAAACTGTTTGGTTGCAAAAAAAATCAAAAAGCTTGGGAAAATCGATTGACAGAACCATTGGGAATATATATAATTTTATCATATATTTCTTTTCAAAAATGTCATTTCTGATCATCTCAATGAAACAAATTGTATAAATATAGTGTTTTCACGACAGAAAACACGGCTTTTCATCAAGGAGGATATCTTTTATGCCTAAAAAAAAGGGTGGCAGAATATGTGCCGTCATTGAGATCGGCTCGGATATGGTCACCATGCAGATTGCACAGAACCGCAGCACCGGGATTGATGTTCTGGACCGGCTGGAATGCTTTTTTGATCTGGAAAAGGAGACGGCAACAACCGGCCGCATTGGTCAGGCGTCTATTCTGGAACTCTGCCGGATTCTGAATGGGTACCGGCAGGAAATGGAAGCATATGGTGTAGAAGCATACCGGCTGTTTTCAACCGATTTTCTGCGCAGTGCCGAGAACTTTATCTTTTTTGAGTCTCAGCTGAGTGAAAGAACCGGTATGACGCTGGAAATTATCAGCGACGAAGAGGAAAAGGCTCTGCTTTACTGGCAGATGCAGAAGGCGATGGCCTCCTTTGACCGGGATAAAGGCGATAAATACCTGTATACGGTCATTGGAAATGAATCGCTGGGCCTTGCTTTGCAGAGTGTCAAACGGCAGCGCCTGCGTCAGAATCTGCCGATTACAGTTTTTGATGTTTTGCAGATGCGGGAAGAGCTGGCGGGTGATACCGAGCTGGTTTCGCCGGTCATGAATGAATTTTTGGAAGATGGGCTGGATGGTCTGGACAGCTACGGATTCCGTAAATCGGTCAAAACACTGGTATTTGCCGATGCCGAACTGGAGGCAATTGCACGGATGTGCGGCGTCGAAATTGAGGATAAACGCTGCATGATTCCCGCCGAAAAGCTGATGCAGCTGGGACAGCATCTGATGGAAATGATGCCCGAAAATGCCGGAAAAGAATATGGCCTGAGTATCAAACAGGAGCGGGCAATTTATGCGTCTGTCCTGATTTATTATAAGCTGACCGAGCTGACCGGCGTGTCGGTAGTTATCGGCGTATATGGCTCGCTGATGGGCTCGCTGCTGGAGCAGATGCTGCTCAAACCAGAGCGCAAAGAGTACGACCAGTATATGCAGGAAAATGCGTTGGGCTGCGCACGGACGCTGGCCAAACGGTATGGATGTGCGATGGAACATGCCGAAAAGGTCTGTGATTTTGCCGAAAAGCTCTATCAGAAAACCCGCAAACTGCATTCTCAGGCAGACGACCTGATTTATCTGAAACTGGCCTGCCTGCTGCACAACTGTGGTTATTTCAGCGATATCGAGTTCCATGCCCATTGCAGCGCTTCGCTGATTGAGACCTTCAATATTCCGGGCATGACGCTGGAACAGCGCAAGGTGATTGCACAGATTCAGCAGTCGGAAGGAAGCCGGGATAATCTGCGTATCCAACAGCTTCGCGCCTATTTCCAGCTTGCAGATGCACTGGATTGCTGCAAGAAACAGAAACTTTCGGATATTTCAATCCGTTTTGACGGAGACCGGCTGACGGTCAGCACCGTTTATGATGGCAATCTGTATCTGGAGAAAAAGGCATTTGACGAGGCGGCGGAACTGTTTTATGAGGTATTCGGTATCCTGCCGGTGCTGCATGTCAAAACCGCGCTGCTGAAATAAAGAGAGGATATTTTGGGAGATAAGATTATGATGGAAACAAAGACCAATCTGCTTGACCGGGAACTGAGCTGGCTGGATTTTAATGCCCGTGTTCTCGAAGAAGCATACGAAAAGGAAAACCCACTGATGGAGCGGATGCGTTTTCTCGCAATTACTGCTTCCAACCTGGATGAGTTTACGATGGTGCGTGTGGCAGGCGTCATGGATATGGCGGAGTCCAAACGCTCGAAAATCTCGCCTGCCGGGATGACCGCAGAAGAACTGCTGCCGCAGCTGGACCGGAAAATCCGGGATTTTGTCGAACGGCAGTATTCCTGTCTCAGCCGGTCAATCCTGCCGCAGCTGGAAAAGAACGGAATCCGGTTTGTGACGGCGGAACAGCTGACTCCTCAGCAGAGAACCCATGTCGACGCATATTTTAATAAGGTCCTGTTCCCGGTTTTGACACCGATGGCAGTTGACCGCAGCCGTCCCTTCCCGATGCTGGCAAACAAGAGCCTGAACATTGTGGTCCGTTTGCAGGAAAAGAAGGACGAAAAGGAAGGCGGCAAGAAGGAACAGAAAAAACAGAAGAAAGCGAAAGAAGCTTTTGCTGTCGTACAGGTTCCGTCTATCCTGCCCCGTTTCCTGGAACTGCCGGAGACCAGCGAGATCAATGGCGTCAAGCAGCGCAGTTTTATTCTGCTGGAAGAAATCATCATCGCGCATATGGCGTCACTGTTTGAACTGCATGAAATTATCTCCTGTTCCCTCTTCCGGATTACCCGTGACTCGGACCTTTCGATCGATGAGGAGTCCAATGACTTTCTGGAAGAAATCAAGGCTTCGATTAAAAAGCGTAAAACCGGCCGTCCGGTACGGCTGGAGGTTGAAACCGACTGCGATGATGAGGCACTTGCATTCCTTGAGGAGATGCTGCCAATCGAGGAAAGCCGGGTCATTCGTGTGACCGGTCCGCTGGACCTGACATTGTTCTCCAAATTTGCTTCTATCCCTGGCTGCAGCAATATGTGCTACGATCCGATTATTCCTGTGGCGGAACCGGCTGATTTTGTCGGGTACGAAGATATTTTCGCGGCAATCCGTGCGCATGACTGCATGATTCATCATCCGTATGAGAGTTTTGACGTAGTCGTCGACTTTGTACGTGCCGCTGCCGAAGACCCCGATGTTCTGGCAATCAAACAGACCCTTTATCGCGTATCCGGTCATTCGCCGATTGTTGCGGCGCTGATGCGGGCGGCGGAAAACGGCAAACAGGTCACCGTACTGGTCGAATTGAAAGCCCGGTTTGATGAGGAAAACAATATTCATTGGGCGCAGAAACTTGAAAAGGCAGGCTGTCATGTCGTTTATGGTCTGTCCGGACTCAAAACCCACTGTAAGATTCTGCTGGTTGTACGGCGGGAGGAGGACGGTATCCGGCGGTATGTCCATATGGGCACCGGTAACTATAATGATTCGACTGCCCGGATTTATACCGACCTGGGTGTCATGACCTGCAAGGAACCTTACGGCAGCGATGCTTCTTCGCTGTTTAATGTGCTGACCGGTTATTCCCGTCCGCCGCGTTACAACCGCTTTGTAACGGCACCGATTGACATGCGGCCTTTCTTCAGAGAAATGATTGAGGGAGAAATCGCCTGTGCGGCCCAGGGACTGCCCTCAGGCATTACCGCCAAGGTCAACTCACTGGTTGATCCGGAAATTATTGAACTGCTGTATAAGGCCTCTCAGGCCGGCGTACCGATCAAACTGATTGTTCGCGGCATCTGCTGTCTGATTCCAGGTGTTCCTGGTTTGAGTGAAAATATCACCGTTCATTCGATTGTCGGTCAGCTGTTGGAGCACAGCCGTATCTTCCGGTTTGAGTGCGGCGGCAAGCCGAGAATCTGGATGGGAAGTGCCGACTGGATGCAGCGCAACCTCGACCACCGTGTTGAACTGGTCTTCCCGATTGAGGCGGAACTGATGCCCAGAGCTGAGGAAATTCTGGAAGTTATGTGGAGCGATAACGTCAATACCCGTGTCATGCAGCCGGATACCAGTTATCAGCTGATTGACCGGAGAGGCAGCAGAAAACTCAATAACTCTCACAGAACTTTTTCGGATATGGCCAAAGCCGCTTCTCAGAAGGCGCAGAAGCAGTTTGAACAGGTTCAGGAAACGACCGAGTTCAAGGTGCATCAGTCTGCTGATCAGAATTAAAGCCGCGGATACTTTTCTAAAGGCTTCTGCGGAGAAAGGATACAGATATGAAAAGAGTAGGATTTTTAACAAGCGGAGGAGATTGTCAGGGACTGAATCCGGCAATGCGTGGTGTCAGCGAGACCCTCTGTACGGCGTTGGGAGATAAAGAGGTTGAGTTTATCGGATTTGAAGACGGCTATAAGGGCCTGATTTACGGCCGCTACCGCAAGATGACCCGGAATGATTTCTCGGATATTCTCAATGTCGGCGGCACGATTCTGGGAACCTCCCGTGAGCCGTTCAAGATGATTCAGGTGGTCGATCCGGAGACCGGTTTGGATAAGGTCAAGGAAATGATCAAGACCTATAACAAGCTCAAACTGGACTGTCTGGTCATGCTCGGCGGCAATGGCAGCCATAAGACCGCCAACCTTCTTTCCCAGAAGGGTCTGAATGTTGTAACTCTGCCCAAGACCATCGATAATGATATCTGGGGAACGGATATGACCTTTGGGTGCCATACCGCTGTTGAAATTGCGACCGAAGCAATTGACCGTACCCGGACAACAGCTGCTTCTCATTCCCGTACTTTCCTGGTGGAAATTATGGGACATAAAGTCGGCTGGCTGGCGCTGGAAGCCGGTATTGCCGGTGGAGCAGACGCCATTCTGCTGCCGGAGATTCCCTACAGCGTCAAAAAGGTCGCTTCCCTGATTAAAAAGAATACCAAAGCTGGCCATAAGTATTCTATTATCTGTGTGGCAGAGGGTGCCATTACCAAAGAAGAAGCCAAGATGAACAAAAAAGAGCGGGCTGCTTATTACGCATCGACCGGTACCGCTTCCGACCGCCTTGCGAAGGCGCTCTCTGAGCTGGTTCCCAATGAGATTCGTTGTGTAGTTCCCGGACATGTACAGCGTGGCGGCAATCCCTGTGCATATGACCGTCGTTTTGCTTCTGAACTGGGTGCCGTTGCCGGCAAACTGATTCTCGAAGGAAAGTATGGCTATATGGTTGCGCTGAGAGGCAATGATCTGGTGCCGGTTCCGTTGGAAGAAGTTGCCGGAAAACTGAAACTGGTTCCGCCGGACTGCGCGGAAGTTCAGTATGCAAAGGCGTTGGGCATTTCGTTTGCTGATTGATAAAATATTTTGATAGACAGACGTCCTCCCTGTACCGATTTCCGTACAGGGAGGATATTGTATCATATATAAGGTTAAAAAATTTACTCATATGATTTTTGTACCTGCCTTTTTGGTACAACAGAGCAAAATTTAACGAAACCTGTCAGATATTCAGTGAGGAGGAATGCCGATGGACGCAAAAAAATTTGGAAATTTTATTGCGCAGGCGCGCAGAGAACAAAAACTGACGCAGGCGCAGCTTGCCCACCGGCTTCATGTGACCGATAAAGCAGTCAGTCGCTGGGAACGTGGATTGGGCTTCCCGGATATCGGGACGATTGAGCCTTTGGCCTTGATACTCGGACTGAGTGTAGTCGAACTGATTAAGTCAGAACGGATTTTTGACAGTCAGATTTCCTGTAGTGATGCTTCCGACCTGCTCAAGGAAGCATTTACGCTGATGAACGAACAGGAAAAGCTGACTTTGAAGAAGATGGACGATCAGAATGTCGTCAAACAACAGTACGCAACGCCGGATGCGCTGCGCGGACGAATCTCCCTGCACGACCGGTACAGTACCAACAAATTCGGCTGGTTCAACTGGCTGTATGCGCAGTATAACTTTAAGCCGGGCTGTCGGATACTCGAACTCGGCTGTGGTGACGGACGTTTTTGGGCTGAGCACTTTGACAAGCTGCCGGAAGGTGCCTCCCTGACCCTGTCGGACGTATCGGGCAAGATGCTGGAAACAGCCAGACAGACCGTTGGACATGAAGAGGAGATCACCTATCAGGTGATCGATGCACAGGAGATTCCGCTGGAAGATGGCAGCGTGGATATTGTCATTGCCAATATGATGCTGTACCATCTGCCCGATCTTTCCCGTGCATTGCAGGAGATACGGCGGGTCTTGCGGGATGACGGCGTGTTTTACTGCGCGACTGGCGGCGAAAATGGGATTGACAGCTATATCCGCCATGCGCTGCACCTGCCGAGGGCCGAAAAACTGAAATTTACCCTCCAAAACGGTGAAGAAATTCTGCATACCGTTTTCAGTCAGGTGGAAAAGCGGCTGTATGAAGATTCACTTGCCATCACCGACACATCCGATCTGGTTGCTTATGCCCGGACACTGCCGTGGATTGCCGAACAGCCCCAGCTCAAAACCCGGCTTTCCAGTCAGGTTATCTACAGTGCGCTGGAGGCAAAAAAAGAAAACGGCGTCATCCGCATCCCAAAAGAATATGGGACTTTTATTGCGCGGAAATAGCCGTTTTCACAGAGGTTACAGATGGCGGTCTTCCCTGTCAGATTTCAGGGTTGCCGCCCTTTTTCTTATGGCCGGAAAGCAGGACGGGTACCCTGCCGCTGAAATGTGCATGTTTTTCCATCCAGGGAGAATAGGCAATCGCAGCCAGCACGAGGCTGACCAGAACACCGCACAGCAGGTCGATTACCGAATGTTGTTTCATAAACAGCGTCGACAGGCAGATCAGCACGACCCAGATGGTCGAAAAAATGCGGATGCCAGCCCGTTTTTTCAGCCGTTCAGAACGGTTGACGACAATGGCTGTCGCAACGCTTGAGGAGACATGAATAGACGGGCAGACATTGGTCGGCGTATCGACCGAATACAATAGCTGTGCAATCCTGCACAGCAGGTTGTCGCCGGTTACCTGGGGACGCAGCTGCAATCCGTTGGGAAACAGCAGATACAGCAGCAGGCACAGGGTCATGCCGTTGAACATGATAAAGGTGATTTTCAGAAAATCCCGTTTGCTGGTGAGCAGGAAATACAGCGGTGCACCCAACAGCAGGACAAACCAGGATGCGTACGGAATCAGAAACCATTCGCAAAATGGAATCAAATCATCCAGCGGACAGTGGATGATATAGCGTGGAACGGTGATTTTTTCAAGAAGTACAAATCCTGCCAGATAAAAAATATAGTATAAGAGAATCAGACTATGTGGATTTTCGCGGACAAAGTCGCGAATGCGATGGAACATTGGGAAAAGGCCTCTTTTCTAGGATAATCGCCTGTACAGGCGATCGGATTGATACGGATAACACGGGCTGAGATTATCTTTTACTGCCCTTTTTCCAGTATTTCCGGTCAAGTGTCCGGAACTGGACTGCCTCGCTGATATGCTGTGCGTCAATCACTTCCTTTCCGTCTAGATCGGCGATTGTGCGGGCAACTTTGAGGATACGGTTGTACCCGCGTGCCGACAGACCCAGTCGGTCAAATGCGTTTTTCAGCAGCTGCATACCCCTGTCGGTGACCGGACAGGCGGTTTTCATCAGACCCGGAGTCAACCCGCTGTTGCAGAAAACGCCGGTATTCTGATAACGCTCCAGCTGGATTTTACGTGCCTTGTTGACACGGGCGCGGATGGTTGCAGAACTTTCCCCTTTTTCGCCGGAAGTCAGCTGGGTAAATTCAACCGGCGGAACTTCGACATGGAGATCAATTCGGTCGAGCAGGGGGCCGCTGACTTTGGAAAGGTAGCGTTCCACCTTTTGGGGAGAGCAGGTACAGGGATGGGTTGGGTGGCCAAAATATCCGCATGGACAGGGATTCATGGCCGCAAGTACAATCATCCGGCAGGGATAGGTCAACGTGCCATTGACACGTGAGATGGTCACTTCCCCGTCTTCAATTGGCTGACGCAGAATTTCCAGCGCCATCCGCTCAAATTCCGGCAACTCGTCCAGAAACAGAACGCCGTTATGTGCCAGAGAGATTTCACCCGGA
Source organism: uncultured Clostridia bacterium (assembly GCA_944386805.1). Taxonomy (GTDB): domain Bacteria; phylum Bacillota; class Clostridia; order Oscillospirales; family Ruminococcaceae; genus Faecivivens. The sequence continues at coordinate 25,759 of CALXCO010000017.1, read as the reverse complement.
CGTGGGATGGTACCGCCTCCCGCCAGTCCGGCCGGTGAAACGGTATGATGAGGAGCACGGAAAGGACGTTCGGTTATAATCGGATGTTCCGGGGTCAGAACGCCGGCAATCGAATGAATTTTGGTTGTCTCGATTGCTTCCTCAAAGGTCAGGTCGGGAAGGATGGACGGAAAACGCCGGGCCAGCATACTTTTTCCTGAGCCGGGCGAACCGATCAGCAGGGTATTGTGTCCGCCTGCGGCCGCAATTTCCAGTGCACGTTTGGCCATACTCTGCCCTAAAACATCGGACATGTCGGGGTAACTGCCTTCTGCGGCCGGTGTAAAGTCCAACGGAGTGCGTGGGGTCAGCGGTTTAAGCCCTTCATAGAAGTTGACGACATCGAGTGCCGAATGAACGCCATACACTTCAATCCCCCGGACAACACTTGCTTCAGCAGCGTTGTCTTCCGGCAGAAAGATTCGTTTGTATCCTTTTTCCGCCGCCATAATGGTCATTGGAAGTGCGCCGGTAATCCGTCGGACCGACCCGTCCAGCGCCAGTTCTCCGAGAAAGACCGCGCCTTCAAAGTTGGCCGGTGTGCTGCCGGAGGCCATCAGAAGAGAAAGATAGATCGGCAAATCATAAATTGGTCCGGTTTTGTGCATGTCGGCCGGAGCGAGGTTGACAGTAATTTTGGCGGCAGGCACTTCAAATCCGGTATTTCTGAGCGCCGCACGAACCCGGTCACGGCTTTCTTTAACCGCCGCGTCCGGCAGGCCGACCGTTTCAAAAGAGGGCATTCCACGGGAAAGGTCGGTTTCGACCTGTACAAGAAAGGCGTTCATGCCAAAAAGGCCGGCGCTGGTTACTTTGGCGTACATACACTTCGCTCCTCGTCAGCCGCGCAGACAGCTGCACGGATAATTTCATGATATTCTAATTGTACACTTCTTTTGTCTCTGACGCAAGTTATTTGTCGGAATACCTGTTATTTTCAGCTTTTTTCGTTCAGACAGCTGCACGGCACCGGCAAAAAATGGTAGAATTTTCTATAGCTTAAAAGGAGGCGGCAGGTATCAACAGCATTAGAAATGTTTCTGACAGAATGCCGGCATATCCTGTTCGGGGTGAAATTCTGACACCACTGGCAGTGGTGGGGTTTACCTTAATGGGGACACTGCTGGTTTCAACTTTGCTGTCGCTTACGGGAATACAAATAGCACTGCTGTGGATGGTGGTGATTGGCATCGCCGCACTGGCCATTCAGATAGTTATAAAGGCAGGTCATTTTTCTGTTCGGTTTCGCACCGGATTTATTGCACTGTTTTGTCTCACGGCGGCTGTTGGGTTATGGATGGCTGCTGATGAGCGGGAAAAGCTGCTGGATGTCCGGGAATCCTTTGCCGGTCAGCCGTTGATCTTTTGCGGTGAGATATCAGCAGTTGAGCCCAGAGACGACGGCGGCAGTCGGTTTTTGATGAAGGATGCGCGGATTACATCGGAAGATGGACGCGTGGGAAAGGCAGATGTACTTTTTTACAGCGATGGAGAGCTGACCTTCTGTGGAGGTGAACGGGCTATTCTGACGGGTACGGCATCCGAGGAAATAACAATGTCCCAGTTGGGGACAGGGGCGGAACTGGTCGTTTTTCGTGCAGGGTATGTCGGTGAGGAAGAACCGTCTTTGTTCTATCCGCTTTTCAGGTGGCGGAGTCGGATAGAAAGTATCATCAAAACACGGATTCACACTGTTTTGGATAACGATGATACCGCATTAATCATGGGAATGTTGCTCGGCAACAGTCCATCCATTGCCACAAGGGATTATACTCTGTTGCAGAATGCCGGCCTTGCCCATCTGCTGGCTGTTTCCGGTCTGCATATTACCATCTTTTTTATCCTGACAAGTGGAGTGCTGCACTTTCTGGGACGCCGGGTGACCTTAGTGGTTTCGATACCGGTAACTGCATTTTATGTGTTTCTGACCGGGATGGGAGTATCATCTGTCCGCGCACTGGTGATGGTTTCGCTGTTCAGTCTGGCAGAATTTCTGCGGCTCCCCAAAAACAGCGGTTCAGTATTGGGAACAGCGGTCATCCTGTTTTGTCTGTCGGAACCGATGTGCGTATTGCAGACTGGAACCTTGTTGAGTATCCTGTCGGCCTGGTGCCTGTATGCTGTCGCCCCGGCACTTCGATTGCACTGCTCTGTTGGCAGGTTTCAAGTCGGAAGGGTTTTGGACGGTGCTTCCACCTGCGCCGCAATCAGTGTCGTCACCCTTCCGGTGATGATGGTGATGACCGGGTATATTCCATTGCTGGCGCCGGTATGCAGCATATTGGTTCTGCCGTTGATGCCGGTTGTCCTGACGGCAGGATTTGTGGCAGGCATTTTCGGCGGTTTACTGCCAGGTCAGCTGGCAGGTGCATGCCTGAAGCTGCTGCTGGGATATATTCGAACGGTGGCAGCTATTGGCGATGCAGGTCCGATGATACCGTTGGGCGGTGAGCTGGTAAGGCTGGGGGTAGCTGCAATCGGTCTGCTGATAGTTGGGCTGGCGGTTGTCTGTGGAGCACGGCAGCTGTCGTTCCATCGGGAACTGGTGGTGGCGATGGTATCGGTGTTATTGGCGGTAACCGGATTGTGTGCGGTTGTTCCCCGTTCGGAGTCCTTGCAGATCAGCTCATTGGAAGGGACATTGATTTTGCAGAAGGGAGAACAGGCTCTTGTAGTCGGAAGCGGAAACAGTGACTATTCGGGACAGACTGTCGCCGGATATCTGCGGGCAAACGGTGTCACCGAGTATGATCTGCTGATACCGGAAGGACGGATGACCTTTACCGGAGGATGTTATGAACTTCTCTGCCGGTTCCCGGCGAGAACGCTGTTGTATACCGAGATGGATTCCCGGCTGCAGCTGGCACTGGAGCGTTTCCCACCTACAGAAATTTATACGCTGTCGGGCGCCTCGGTTTGGCAGCTGTTTGGAGAAGTGGCGATGGAAATTCGCCCAGGAAATAATGGACCGTATATTATGCTGGACAGCAAAGGAAAAACGCTGCTGCTGTGTGATGGGAATGCCCCGTCCGTCTATCCGGCAGACTGGACAATTTTTTACGACCATGAACGGCCGGAGGAGAGCCTCTCGTCTTTTATCGAAAACTGTGGTATACTAGGGGTAACAGATTTCCCGTTTGAAGCGGGAGATGAGATGCCTTCCTGGGAAGCTGGTTTTATGCTGCCCGACTGGACGATTCTGGTCGATGACCAGCTGCGGCTGCTGCCGGGATGAGCCGGAGACTTTGAAGAAGAAAGGAAATGCCCATGCCATATTATGACGACCAGGCGCTGCTCAAAAGTATACGGGAGGAAGACCCGGTCCCGGTTTATCTGATCTATGGTCGGGAAACCTACTATTCTTCTGTCTGCCTGCAAAGACTGCTTGCAAAACTGGTCAAAAAAGGGACCGAAAGCTTTAACTTCCGGAAATTTGACGGGACTGGCGTCGATATGGTTGCGGTACGGACGGAATGTGAGAGCCTGCCGCTGATGGCGGATTATAAGTGCGTGCTGATTCAGAATCCGAATCTGGAAAAGCTGTCGGCGGCAGATCTGGAAATTCTGACCGAAATTATGGACGATCCAAATCCTACCACCGTTTTAATTTTGTATGTCTCTGCATATGACCTCAATCCCAAAAAGAATGCACGGCTCAGAAAATTGATGGAACAGATTGCCCGTGTAGGCATTGTCGCCGATATCCAGCTCAAAAGTCAGACGGAGCTGATTCGCCTGATCCGGCAGAAATGTCAGAAAGCAGGCTGTTCAATCGATCAGGTGACATGCAGCATCCTGATTGATCGATGCGGAACTGCGATGGAAACACTGGTGCGGGAGACGGACAAATTGATCGCCTATCGTGTGCAGGGAGAAATTACCCGCGCGGATGTCGAGCTGGTGACTCATAAAAGCCTGGAAGCATCAATTTTTGATCTGTCCAAGGCACTGCTCGGCAGCGGTGGACGGACCCGTGCCTTTCAGATATTGAACGACCTGTTTACCCAGCGTGAGGAACCCACCCGTGTACTCAGTGTATTGAGTGGCGCCTTTATCGACCTGTACCGGGCAAAGGCGGCCCACAATGCCGGCAAGACCGCCAATGATCTGTTGTCTATCTATCAATATGGCAAACGGCAGTTCCTGGTCAATAACGCTTTTCGGGACGTGCCCCGGTACTCGATGCGGATGCTTCGCGGCAGTCTGAATGTGCTGATGCAGACCGAGCTTGCAATGAAATCCGGACGTGGTGATGAGCGGATTCTGGTGGAAGAAGCGGTGGCGCAGATTCTTGCGCTGAAAGAAGAAGGATAAGGCGCAGCGGATTGAAGCGCCTGACAGAAAGTGTGATCAATATCAAAAATGAAAAGATAAAACTCTCGGTTCCGATTGTCGTTGAGGGAAAATATGATCGGATGCGCTTACAGGAACTGGTTGACGGGACAATTATAGAAACAGGTGGTTTTGGCATCTTTACCGACCCGGAAAAACTGGAATTACTGCGGCAGCTTGCCCAGAAACAGGGGCTGATTATTCTGACCGACTCTGACCGGGCAGGATTCCGGATTCGTAATTATATCCGATCGGCGATGCCGGACGTCAGCAAGCTGATCAATGTATATATCCCGGATATTTTCGGTAAAGAACGTCGTAAGACGACCCCGTCCAAAGAAGGTAAACTGGGGGTAGAAGGAATATCGGTTCAGCTGCTGCGCAAGGCATTTGAAAAAGCAGGCGTCATAGGAGACAGTAAACCAGCCAAATCCGAGGATGAGCTAATTACAAAAGCTGATTTGTATCTGCTGGGACTGTCCGGTACCGATGAAGCGGCTGTCAAACGGGCTGCACTTTTGAAAAAGCTGTCCCTCCCTTCCCGACTGACTGCAAAAGGTCTGCTGCCGGTATTGAACACACTGTATACCCGTGAAGAGTTTTATCAGTTAATGGAACAATTTAAGTGAAAATTGGTTGTTCCGATAAGGAATGGCCAAATAAAAGGGAGCGTGACACGATTATGAACTCTGGACAACACTATAGTCTGCGTCCTGCCAGTCCGGAAGATTGGTCATTGTGGAGCAGGTTTGACCATCATCTGTCACAGTCCGGCTTTGAAAAGAAGGTTCAGGAAAAAATGGCCTGGATATTATATATCGAGGACATTCCGGCGGGTGTTCTGCGTTGGGGATTGTTTTGGGACCTGATTCCGTTTTTAAATCTGCTTCACCTCGGTGAAGCATACCGAAAACAGGGACTTGGAAGATGGGCCATGCACTGCTGGGAAGAGGAAATGACACGTCAGGGATATGCTCAGGTAATGGTTTCGACCCAGGTGAATGAAGAGGGACAGCATTTTTATCGCAAACTGGGTTATCGTGATATCGGCGCAATTACAATGGATTTTTCCGGACCCGGAGAGCCGCTTGAAATGTTTTTGGCAAAGAATCTGCGAAAGGAGTCGAATACCCAATGAAAACACTGATACTCAATGGTTCACCCCGTAAAAATGGGGATGTCGCGTTTTTGGTAGAACAGCTGGTGTCGTTGCTGCCCGGACAGGTTGTTCGGGTGGACGCATTTACCAGTGGGATTCGTGCCTGTGAAGACTGCCGGTACTGCAAGACAAAACCCGGCTGTGCATTGCAGGACCCAATGCAGCATCTTTACCGGACACTGGACGGCTATGATAATATTGTGATTGCCTCGCCGGTCTATTTTTCTGATCTGACGCCGCCATTGCTGGCGATTGGCAGCCGTCTTCAAGCCAGCTATATGGGCAAGCGCTTTCGCAATGAGCAGATGTTCCCTCACCCGAAAAACGGCGGTGTGATCCTGACGGGCGGCGGTGACGGAAACATGACGCCTGCATGGGACGCCGCGGTCAAATTTCTGCGGCTGATGAATGTACGGAATATTGCACCTCTTGCAGCGGCGCAGAATACCGACCATCTGCCGGTGTCGGAAGACCGTCAGGCACAGGACGGCGTCCGGACGATTGCACGATGGTTTATAGACCATGCAGGCCATCAGAATGCAGTACATTAACAGCAAAACCCTCACTTGATTTTAGCCTTGATGCAAAATCAAATGAGGGTTTTGTTAATATTTCGATATATCGGGAATTTGTTGCTGTCCAATCAGCATGGCCATCTGCTGCGGAACAGGCTGGCAAAGCCGCATTTCTGTTCGGGACAGAGCCTTGACGGCCGGAATCGTCACCTCTCCGCAATGAAGCGCCTGTGTTTTGGTCAGCGTGTCATGTCCGCCATAGAGGGTGTCTCCCGCGAGTGGATGGCCGATATAGGCCATATGCACCCGAATCTGATGGGTGCGTCCTGTCTCCAGACGGCAGGCAATCAGTGTATGGCCGTTTGCGCGGCAGAGCACCCGGAAATGAGTGACAGCCCGTTGTGCGAGCGGGTCGGAAAAATCCACCTTTCGGGTAATGATTGAGCCGGGAACCCGTACAAGTGGTGCATCCACTGTGCCACTGTCCTGTTGGATAAGGCCCTCTGCGACAGCGTAGTATACCTTTTCCAGCCTTCCCATCAGCATGCCGGCTGCAAGTGTATTTTTTGCGGCGACGACGATACCGGTGGTATCCCTGTCCAGCCGGTATAATGGACGGAAAGCAATGCCATGGTTGCCGTCTTCTGACCGGTAACAGGCTGAAAACCAGTTACCTACTGTATCATTGTAATACAGCGTGCAGGGATGCACCGACATCCCTGCCGGCTTTTCCATTGCGCAGATATCCCTGTCTTCGTACAGGAGGGTGACCGGCAGGTCGGGATTGGGAATCAGATTGATCTGTTCTTCTTCGCCGAAGGTGAGCTGAATCTGATCTCCGGTATGGACTGGGTCGACCATTCGGATATGAGCGCCGTTTACCGACAGGCCACCCTTTTTCAGGTCAATAATCATCCGTCTGGAAAATCCGAGCGATTCCCTGAAATAATCCTGAAGCAGTTTTCCGTCCCATTCCGGGCCGACAGTATATCGGTAGATACTCAAAAAAGGCTGGTTACCGCTTGTCATCAGTCTTTTTTGATGATCTTTTCAATCGATGCAATATAAACATCGTGGTAATCTTCATTCGGATAAGCCGATGCTTTGATATCATCCGAAATCAGTTCAGGTTTAAATGCCGAGCGGTACAGCGTTTTGCAGCAGAAGACCAGTTCGGATTCTTCAAACCAGGGGTATTCTTTTTCTCCTGCCAGATGGAGGCCAGCCTGTGCAATTTTGTCGATATCACGTCCCGATTTACGACCGCAGAGGGTGAGTGCGTCCCGCATGCCTTCGGTGCTCATATCGTAAAAACTGAGGGTAAAGTGGTCGGTTTTTTCCAAAAACTCATGGGTGTACCGCTGGGGACGGATATAGATGGTGACGACATTTTTGCCCCAGAGGACGCCGACACCGCCCCAGCTGACGGTCATTGTATTGGTTTTTCCGGTGTCGGGGTCGGTGACGGTAACCAGTGCCCAGTCTTTGTTCAGACGGGTAAAGGGATTAAATGACAAATCGGATACAGTGATTTCATGGAACATAAAACTTTCTCCTTTGCAGATATATTCTCTGACAGATGTCAAAGTTACAAAATTTGAGAACGTGTGGTGGCCAGTACCAGCACATCAACCCGTTTAGCTCCGGCTGACAGCAGAATTTCAGCCGCTTCATTGGCCGTCGTACCGGTGGTGAGGACATCATCGACCAGCAGGACTCGCTTTCCATTGACAGACGGGTCTGCCTGGAAGCTGCCTTTCAGATTGGTACGCCGCAGCATGGCGGAGAGTTGATGCTGTGCTCTGGTTTCGCGGGTCTTGGTCAGCGCTTTCGGTGCAAATGGAATACCGGTTTGCCGTGCGACCGCAGCTGCCAGTAAGGCGGCCTGATTATAACCACGGGCGCGCAGTTTTCTGCGGCTCATCGGAACAGCTGCCAGCAGGTCAAAATCGGCCGGACCAACCTGATATGCCCGCAGAGTATCCGTCAGCAGTTTCCCAAGAAGACGCGCGTGACCGGGATGGCGGCGAAACTTCATATTGTGAATGGCAGTCGGGATGCTTCCATCGTAAAAACTGGCCGGGTATACCAGTGAAAAACAGGGATTCAGCCTTATGCAGGTGCAGATGGATTTGCTGCATCGCGGACAGACTTCTCCGGGATGCACCCGGTGTATATGTCCCAGGCACTTTGGACAGAAGATCTCCTGTTTTCCGATACTCCTTCCGCAGCAGGGACAGACCGGCGGGAAAAACAGGTGTGAAGCAGCCTGAATCAGTTTATGCAGTCGTTGGTTTTTCATAAGGTCGTCTGTTCGGAGTCATCATCCGCAGCGGGTTTCCGGCTTCCGACCTCCTCCTGCAGGAAGTACCGCAGGCCGGTATATCGCAGTGTTTTGCGGTTGTTGTCGACCATCTGGTAAACCCTGCTTTCGCTGCCGACAATAATCAGCAGTTTTCGTGCACGGGTAACGGCAGTATACAGCAGATTGCGGAAATACAGCTTGTCATACCCGCCCAGAATCGGCAGGACTACAGCACTATATTCACTGCCCTGACTTTTATGCACCGTAACGGCATAGGCCAGTTCCAGTTCACCGGCCATATCCAGCGTATAGCTGCACCGACGGTCATCAAAGTCAATTTCGATGTTGCTGCCGATCAGATCAATCCGACGGATAATGCCGATATCTCCGTTATAAATGCCCATACCCTTTTCATTGGTTCCCGGCTTTTCCCATTCGATGTCATAGTTGTTGCGGGTTTGCAGGACCTTATCCCCTTCCCGGAAGGTAAAAAAGGTACTTTTATATTCTTTTTTGCCCTTTTGGGGAGGATTGAGCGCCTGCTGTAAGCCTTCGTTGATTGCATACACGCCGAGATCGCCCTTTCGCTGGGGAGTCAGCACCTGAATGTCTTCCAGCGGCGAATAACCATATGATACGGGCAGCCGTTTGGCTACCAGTTCGGTCACAGTTGAAAGAACACTGGCGGCGGTCTGACGGCGCAGAAAAAAGAAGTCGTTGTCCCGAACGGTGAGGTCGGGGTATTCACCGGCGACAATCCGGTGGGCATTGGTGACGATTCTGCTTTCTGCGGCCTGACGGAAGACCTGTTTCAGTTCGACTGTCGGGATACACCCTGAATCGATCAGATCCCGCAGGACATTTCCTGCACCGACACTCGGCAGCTGATCCGAGTCCCCTACCAGAATCAGTTTACAGCCCATCCGGCAGCCTCTCAGCAGCGATTCAAACAAGGTGGTATCCACCATCGACATCTCGTCAATCACAACAACATCTGCTTTGAGCGGGTTGCGTTCGTTGTGGACGAACTTCAGCTCTTCACGGGAACTGAAATCCACTTCCAGCAGACGGTGGATGGTTTTGGCTTCCCGCCCGGTCACTTCACTGATGCGTTTGGCTGCACGTCCGGTCGGTGCGGCAATCGCAATCGACAGCCCTTCCTGTTCCAGAAGGTCAATAATCGCATTAAGGGTGGTCGTTTTACCGGTACCGGGACCACCGGTCAGAATCAGCATACTTTTCTGCAATGCCGCCCGGATGGCGTCCCGCTGCAGCGATTCGTACCGGATTCCCTTTTGCTGTTCAACCTCGTCAATCATCCGGTCGATATCCCGGCTGACAAAAAAACGGTTTTGCAGCATCATCGCCAGCCGCAGGGCAATATATTTTTCTGCATTATACATCGTCGGCAGGAACAGAAATTCCCGGTTTCTCTGGACCGAATACAGTTCCTCTTCTTCGATGCGCTGGTCGATATCCGATTCAATTGCTTCAATGGACGCATCGGTCAGACGCTGTACCAGTTGGACGATGGTCTGCCGGGCAAGGCAGGTGTGTCCGTTTTTGAGATTGTGCCGCAAAACATGGCAGGCAGCACCAAACAGCCGCTTGCCGGAATCCTCCGGGATACCAAGCGATAAGGCAATTTCATCTGCCTTTTTAAAGTCCGCGCCAATGTCCTCCAGACACAGGAGGTAAGGGTTATCCTTAATGATGTCGATCGCAATCGAACCCCATTTTTTCCATACCCGGACCCCTTCCGCCGGTGTCAGCCCATAGGTGGAAAGGAACATCATAACCGACCGCATTCCGAACATCTGGTTCAGTTCTTTGGTAATGGCTTCGGCCTTTTTGGGGGAAATACCGCGCACTTCGACCAGCCGTCCGGGTGTTTCTTCCAGGACCGTCATCGTTTCGTCTCCGAACGTTTCGACAATACGGGTCGCCAGAACCGCGCCGATTCCCTTAACTGCACCGGAAGACAGGAATTTCCGGATAGCGGCCGCTGTGGCCGGCAGCCGGCGTTCGTATGCCAGTGCCTTGAACTGACGGCCAAATTTGGGATGGGAGGTATAGCTTCCGCTGAGTCGGAGTTCTTCCCCTTCTGCGACACCGTACAGCTCGCCGATGACCGGTAAAAGTTCTTCTCCTGTATCCACTTCGATGACGGCAAAGCTGGTTTCCGGGTTCATATAGACAATTTCGCTGACAGTTCCTTCGATATTGACAATGCTTTCCCGTCCGGAAACCATACTGTAACCCCCCAGTTCCTGCTGATTTGCAGGAAATATTTGTACCATTTCATTGTATCAAACCGTAAACGGAATGTCAAACAGGCGTACAGGATACGGGGAAAATATCCTCATGGTTTTGATGGTTTTGCCATATTTTACATAATCGGGAGTAAAGTCCTTGACAGAATTGCCATCTTGTTATAAAATATTGTATAGAGAGATTCTGAGAGTTTTACCTGTTTTATGGAACAGTGATCATATAAATCGGAAATCCGGGGCAAGGAAGATGTTGGTTGGCTCCGGGTCTTTGACATAGTCAGTATCCGCTTTTGCGGGCTTTTATTTTAACCGTCGTTCGACGGAACAGATCATGTGTCGACCGTTAGATTCCTGCTGTCATAGCAGTAAATCAGAGCAGGAGCAAGCTGTCCGGGAGGTTTCCTGACAGCTGTGGTGTTTCGCACACTTTTCCCGCCTTCACAGAGTTTCTCTGTGAAGGATTTTTTTATGCCTGTATACATAAAAATTCTTCTGACCTTACTTTGTCCATCATAAAATATTGAAAAGGAGGTTGTTTGGAAAAAATGGACACCACACAGGTTGTCCTGCTCTGTGCCGGCGTGGCGGTTGTAGCCGCAGCCGCATCGGGTATTCCGCTTTTTTTTGCGGGCATAAGCCATCGGAAAAAGACCGCGGAAGCTGAAATCGGTTCGGCAGAAGAGCAGGCCAAAAAGGTAATCAACGATGCGTATAAGACGGCTGAAACCCGTAAAAAGGAAATGCTGGTCGAAACGCGCGAGGAGATTCATCAGCTTCGCAACGAGGCTGACCGCGATATTAAAGAACGCCGCAGTGAAATTTCCCGGCAGGAACGCCGCATTCAGCAAAAAGAAGAGTCTCTCGACCGTAAGCTGGAAAATGCCGAGAAAAAAGAAGAACAGATTCAGCAGAAACTGGCGTCTGCTGAGGAAAAACTGGCTGAGGCGGATACCATCAAAAAATCTCAGCTGGACCAGTTGGAACGGATTTCCGGCCTGACGGTTTCTCAGGCAAAGGAACAGCTGCTGGAAAGCCTGGAAGGCGAACTGGTGCATGAAAAGGCACTGAAAATCGCAAGCTTTGAGCAGCAGCTCAAGGATGAAGCAGAGGAAAAGGCACGCAATATCCTTTCCCTTGCAATTACCCGCTGTGCAGCGGATCATGTCAGCGAAGCGACGGTATCGGTCGTTACGCTGCCGAGCGACGAAATGAAGGGCCGTATCATTGGACGTGAAGGACGCAATATCCGTGCACTGGAAACGCTGACCGGTGTTGACCTGATTATTGACGATACGCCGGAAGCCATTACCCTGTCCTGTTTTGACCCGGTCCGCAGAGAGATTGCCCGGCTGTCGCTGGAAAAACTGATTGCCGACGGACGGATTCATCCCGCGCGTATCGAGGAAACGGTCGAAAAGGCTAAAAAGGAAGTCGAAGCCAAAATCAAGGCAGAGGGCGAACGTGCGATGATGGAGACCAATGTACACGGGCTGCATCATGAGCTGGTTCGTCTGCTGGGACGTCTGTACTACCGTACTTCTTATGGTCAGAACGTTCTGGATCACTCGATCGAGGTTTCTCATCTGGCTGGGATTATGGCATCCGAGCTTGGCGTCGATGTGACGCTTGCTAAGCGTGCCGGCCTGCTGCATGATATTGGTAAAGCACTCAACCATGAGATTGAAGGCTCCCACGTTCAGATTGGTGTGGATGTCTGCCGTAAGTATAAGGAAAGTGCCGCGGTTCTGCATGCGATTGAGGCACACCATGGCGACGTTGAAACCAAGACCGTTGTTGCGGCTCTTGTTCAGGCGGCGGACGCTGTTTCGGCAGCGCGTCCGGGTGCACGGCGTGAGAATCTGGAGAATTACATCAAACGGCTCCAGAAGCTGGAAGAGATTGCTTCTTCCTTCCCCGGCGTAGAGAAATGTTATGCGATTCAGGCTGGACGTGAGATTCGGATCATTGTCAAGCCCGATCAGGTTAAAGACGAGGATATGCCGCTGATTGCCCGTGAGATTGTCAAACAGGTCGAAAATGAGCTGGAATATCCCGGCACCATTAAAGTACATCTGACCCGTGAAAGCCGGGCAATTGACTACGCAAAATAATGTATGGATAAAAAACTGCTGCTGTGGTGACACGGCAGCAGTTTTTTGTATCATGGCAGCTTTTTTTGTCGGCGCAGCTGTTCCCGGTATTGGGTAGGACTGAAACCGGTATGCTGTTTGAATACTCGTGAAAAGTAGAGCGGATCGGAAAATCCGGATGAAAAGGCAATGCTTTTGGCGGACAGGTCTTGCCGCGCCAGAAGTTCACAGGCTTTTTGTATCCGCAGCTGGAGAATGTAGCGGTTGGGTCCAAATCCAAATTCCCGCTTGAACCACCGGTAAACAGAAACACGGTTGATGTTGAAACGGGCGGCCAGAAGATTGATGTTCAGTTCCGGTTGCTGGAGGTTGTTTTCAATAAATTCCAGCAGCCGGATAAAGTTATCCGGTCCGGAGGATTTTCCGGCGGGGTATGTTTCCAGATAGTATGCAAGAAGCAGCCGGAGATTACCGTTGCTGCGGCAAAGTTCGGCGGCTGTGGATGTCCTGAACTGGCTGACGGTTGATAAAAACAATGCCCGGAGCTGGTCGGATACCAGATCTGCAACCGGATTCTTTTCAGACAGCGAACAGTTCTCCATCAGCTGACGCGCTTCCATTCCGGAAAAATTGACCCAGATATATTTCCAGGGGTCTTTTCTGTCCGGATAGTACCGAATCAGAACGCCGGGAACAATCAGAAAGCTTTGTCCGGCAGTCAGGCGGTAGGTCTTTCCGGCAGACTCAAAATACCCGCACCCCGACACAACGAAGTGGATGATATAAAGGTCGCGGATGCCCGGACCCCATTGAAACGGTCCCTGATAATCCATTGTTCCGGCATCATACAATGTCAGGAACAGCGGTTCTTCCTTCATAACTGTTTTACTCTCCTTTGCAACAATAATCCATATATCTGCAACAAATATCTCTTTAACGAAATGATTTTCCATGTATAATGATAATATACGGTAAACGGAAAGTCAACCGCCCATACAAAGCGGTTGCTGAGAACAGAAAGGAATGGTAGAACCATGTTTGTCAATACTCCTCCCCTTGGATGGAATACCTGGAATACGTTTGGTGCAAATATCAATGAAGAGCTGATCTTGCAGGCAGCAGATGCAATGATTGAAACCGGGCTGAAGGACGCCGGGTACAATTATGTGGTTATCGACGATATCTGGGCCTTGAAGGAACGCGATCAGAACGGCCGGCTTGTGCCTGACCCGCAGAAATTCCCGCACGGGATGAAATACATTGCGGATTATCTCCATCAGAGAGGGTTAAAGTTTGGAATGTATTCCTGCGCGGGATATCTGACCTGTGCAGGTTACCCGGCAAGCTTTGAGCATGAATGGGATGATGCAAAGAGTTTTGCCGAATGGGAGGTTGACTTCCTCAAGTATGACTATTGTTTCCATCCGGTCAGCGTCCGTGCCGACATTCTGTATAAACGGATGGGGCTGGCACTCGCTAACTGCGGACGGAATATCCTGTTTTCGGCCTGCTCCTGGGGCAGCGATCACACCCGCCGTTGGATTAAGGAAACCGGTGCTTCGATGTGGCGCTCTACCGGCGACATCATGGATTCCTGGACTTCCATCCGGGATATCGCCCAGTCGCAGCTCAAGGTGATGGAATATAACGGCCACGGCTGCTTCAACGATATGGATATGCTGGTTGTCGGGATGAATGGTCAGGGAAATGTTGGCCTGACCGGCTGCACCTATGAGGAATACCGGCTGCATTTTTCGCTGTGGGCGTTTATGAATTCGCCGCTGATGATTGGCTGTGATGTCCGCCAGATGGACGATCAGACCCGGTCGATTCTGACAAACCGGGAAATTCTTGCCATCAATCAGGACCCGGATGGACGTTCGCCGTTTTTTGCCAACAGCCACGTATTTACACCTGCGGAAAATCGCGGTCCGGACGATGCGTTTTATAAAGACTACCCGTTGGATACGCCAATTCTTGCAAAATACCTGTCGAATGGCGATATTGCAATCGGCCTGTTCAACATGTCGGATACCGAGGCGAGTATGTGGCAGACCACCATTACTTTTGATATGCTGGGTCTGCCGGCCATTTCCGGAAAGACACTGGAACTGCATGATCTGTGGAATGGTGAAGTGATCCGTGCCGTAAACGGCGTTATTCAGATTGGCAGCTGTCCGGCACATGACTGCCGTGTGTTCCGTGCCAAAGTCGTGGATGCGGACTGATGGTTTGCAGGGAATGCGGGCGGACGCTGACAGCGGATGAGGTCGGCCTTTATAAAAAGATGGTACATCGGGGTGCGACCAGCTTTCTGTGTATCCGCTGCCTGGCGGCTCATTTCCGGTGCAGTGAGGAGCTGCTCCGGCAGAAAATTGTCCAGTTCAAACGGATGGGCTGTATGCTGTTTCCGCCTGAAAACAGTCAATAATCGAAAAAGGGAGACAATCTGCACGCTCGCAGATTGTCTCCCTTTTGGCTTATACAGACTTATTTTTGCAGATTGCGTTCAAACCGCTCAAAATATCCAATCAGTTCACCTTTTTCGTTGCGGACAGGATTGATATATTTCCGCTCGTTGTACACGCTGACACCGAGGTAGATTTCATTGCCGTGGTTGCGGAGCTTTTCGACCGCTGCAATCAGCATTTCTTTGGATTTTTCCGAATGGCAGGTAAAAATCGATTTCCCGACAAGCTCATCGTATCCCCGCACGTCGTAATAATGATGGCGCGCTTCCTTGTTCAGATACCGGATGATATGGTCGGTATCGACAAAGACAATCCGATAAGGAATGCTGTCCAAAATAGCTTCGAACATCTCTTCGCGGCTCATGACGTTCCCTCTTTCTGCTCAAAATCTCAAAATCAATACTGTCTGCCCCAGTAAACCAGCTTGTGCGCGGGTTTGCCGCAGCATACGCAGACATCCGAAACAGGTTCTTCACCGAACGGGATGCAGCGGGATTTGATGCCGGTTTCATCCTTGATCTTATTTTCGCAGGCTTCGTCACCGCACCACATTGCGCGGATAAAGCCGGACTTTTCGTCTGCAATCTTTTTGAACTCATCCCAGTTGTGGGCATCCCAGGTGCGGTTCTGACGGTTTTCCAGTGCTTTCTGGTACAGACCATCATGGACGGCTTTCAGTGCTGCCGGAACAGCGGTTTCCAGCTCATCAAGCGATACAACGATCTTTTCACGGGTATCACGGCGAACCAGTACACACTGATTCTGTTCGATGTCCTTGGGGCCGATTTCCAGACGGAGCGGCACACCCTTCATCTCATATTCCGAGAACTTCCATCCGGGAGAGTTGTCCGAATCATCCAGTTTTACTCTTGCAACCTTCTTCAGTCGTTCCAGCAGCTCGCCGGCCTTGTCCAGAACGCCGGGTTTATGCTGGGCAATCGGGATAATGATGACCTGAATCGGAGCAATAGCGGGCGGCAGTACGAGGCCGTTGTTATCGCCGTGGGTCATGATGATGCCGCCGATCAGACGGGTGGAAACACCCCAGGAAGTCTGGTGCGGGTAAGCAAGGCGGTTGTCCCGTCCGGTGAACTGGATGTTGAAGGCACGGGCAAAACCGTCGCCAAAATAATGGCTGGTGCCCGACTGGAGAGCAACACCGTTGTGCATCATTGCTTCGATGGTATAAGTCGCTTCAGCACCGGCAAATTTTTCCTTGGGGGTCTTCTCGCCTTTCAGAACCGGGATAGCGAGCGAATCTTCGCAGAAATCAGCGTAGATGTTGAGCATTCGCAGGGTTTCAGCCTGTGCATCTTCTGCGGTTTCGTGCATGGTATGGCCTTCCTGCCAGAGGAACTCGGAGGTTCTCAGGAAAGGACGGGTCGTCTTTTCCCAACGCATGACCGAGCACCACTGGTTGTACAGCATCGGCAGATCACGGTAGGAGTGGATGACATGGGAAAAATGTTCGCAGAACAGCGTCTCAGAAGTCGGACGGACGCACAGCCGTTCGGTCAGGGTATCCTGGCCGCCGACCGTGACCCATGCACATTCGGGCGCAAAACCTTCGACATGATCTTTTTCCTTTTGCAGAAGGCTTTCGGGAATCAGCATCGGCATATATACATTTTCATGACCGGTTTCCTTAAAACGGGCATCGAGGATTTTCTGGATATTTTCCCAGATCGCGTAACCGTAAGGACGGAATACGATACAGCCGCGCACGCTGGAGTATTCGCACAGCTCTGCTTTTACGACAACGTCGGTATACCATTTGGCAAAATCGGTGTCCATCGAGGTGATGGCTTCCACCATTTTTTTCTGTTGTGCCACAGGCAATCTTCCTTTCTCTAATTACATTCGCGCCATTTAAGGCGTCTCACGCAGATAATCTGATTATATCAGTTTTGTCCGCCGTTTGCAAGCAAAAACGGCAGAATACGGTTTATTTTCCGGACGCTGCCGGTTCCGGATAAATTTCTGTCCGGTTATTTTCTTCCATAAACCGGAAATATTCTTCGCGGGTCAGCTCAGGGGTAAATTCCGTAATCGTCTTTTTGGCAGCAAAGGCCCCATCTTTCAGCAGCCGGTAGGCCATAAGTGCAAAGATTTTGGCCGCTTCGACGTAGGCCAGCTGTTCATCTGTCACCCGGACGTTAGAATTATGCAGCTCTCCGACATATCCGCCGGTGTGAAACTGGTACAGCGGCATGATGGAGGAAACTTCGCCGAAATCGGTCGATCCGCCCGAATGGCAGTCACGATCATGGAAGCTGACCGGATAATCCCGGCCGCGTGTTTTTTCTTCAGCCGACAGGTCCTGCAAAACACCTGTCATCAGGCTGGGGTCTTCCAGTGGGATAGTCGGCAGGTAACCGGGAACGGTGACAATTTCCGCTGTACAGCCCAGTCCAATCGCTCCGGCGCGCATTGAACGGTCATATTTGCGGCTGGCGTCCTGCATTGCCCGGACATTTTTGGCACGTACAGAACTTTCAATACAGGTTTCTTCCGCAATGACATTGATAGCAGTGCCTGCTCTCGGCAGAAAGCTGTGGATTCGGACTGCATCAGCGTCCCGGAAGGTCTCCCGCTGAAGGTCGACCGCATGCAGCGCCAGCATGGCGGCGTTGAGCGCATCGATGCCAGTATGGGGCGAACCGGCTGCATGAGCGGATTTGCCATGGAAAGTGACCACTTTGTTGACAAAACCATTGGTGGTTCCGTTTGCCAGCTGATAGCCGGGAATGTTGGGGGTGATGTGATGGCCGACTGCGATGTCGATATCGTCAAAGGCACCGATTCGGATCAGTTCGCTTTTGCCTCCGCAGTAACGGATGGTTCCCTTCTGCATGAGGCCGACCTTAAATTCGGTGTCGACAAATTCTTCCGCGGGTACTGCCATAAATGCAACATTTCCATCCAGTACCTGAGCAATCTCCGGGTCAGTCAGAGCAATCACCGCACCCAGCAATGCTGCAATCTGTGCGTTGTGTCCGCAGCAGTGGGAAGCACCGGTTTCCGGGTTGGCATCCGGATGTGCCGGGATGGGAAGTGCGTCCATCTCCCCAATCAGCGCGACAGTCGGACCGTCACACTTGGGTTTGAGATACCCTTTGACACCGGTGACGGCCAGGCCGGTTTGTGGCTCAATTCCCAGCTGGCGCAGTTTGTCAGCCACGATTTTTGCAGTCCGGTACTCTTTATAGCCCATTTCCGCATGGGTAAAGATATCCCGCCCGGTTTCAATGATTTCTTCCCGATGCTGTTCGATACAGTCGATGATTTTCTGCTCCAGTCTGTCCATCCCAGTTCCCTCCGTTTGATTTTATATAATGAAATTCAGTCGACACAGGTCATAATGCTGAGGATTTCCCGGTCGGTCTCCCGCATGCCGTCATGACCAAGGCGTCCGATATTGCGGATGGTATTTTCCACTCCGTGGGAAATGATGCCATCTCCGCCGTAAAATTGCTGCCCCATCTGGTACATTTCATATCCCATCAGTCCGGCGTCAACCGCAATCGCGATTTTTGCGGCGCAGGAAGCTTTTGCACCATCGCAGACAATGCCGGAAGTAATCGCCAGCGCATTAACTACTGTATGGGCAATTTCGGTAAATCGGCCGCCCTGTAGCCAGGCAATCCCGGCACCGGCCGATGCTCCGGCAGAAACAGCGCCGCAATAAGCGGACAGGCATCCAATCCCGGATTTGATATGGATTGCCAGCAGATTGGATACTAGCAGCGCCCGGTAAAGGGTGTCCTGATCGGCGTGCAGCTCGGCGGCGTATTCGATGACCGGCAGTGAAGCGGTCATTCCCTGGTTGCCGGAGCCGGAGTTAATGACGACCGGTAGTTCACATCCGTTCATCCGTGCGTCTGAACCGGCAGCTGCACGTGCTTTAGCTCGCGTTTTAACGTTGTTGACGTTGTTGTGCAGCAAAACTTTTCCAATATTTGCGCCGTAATCTCCGCGCAGTCCTTCGTCGGCAATCGCGGTGTTGTACCGAATCTGACGGTCGAGAATTTCCCGCACATCCGCAAGGTCGGCGATTTCAGCAAACTGGCAGATCCCTTCGACTGTCAGGCAGTCGGGTGCAGATGACTGCTGGTCGCTGCTTTGTGCAGCAGTTTCTTCCTTCAGTACAGTGCCGTCCTTTTCGAGGCAGACAATATGGTCATGTGCGTCGGCAATCCGTGCAACGGCAGTATGTCCATCCTCATCCCACAATCGTACCGTAATGCTCAGCAGCTTGCCGTCCTCTGCCTGCTCGATTGAAAAAGCGGCTGTTTTCATCCATTTGGCAAATTCTTTCCGCTGTGATTCGGTTACCTGGGACAGCACTTCCAACCCAAGCTCTTCTTTGCCGGCGACAATGCCGATACCTGCCGCGGCTTCCAGTCCTCTGGCTCCGCCGGTATTGGGAACAATCACGCTCTTGACATTTTTGATGATATTTCCACTTACGATCAGTTCTGTCCGTACCGGCATTCTCCCCAGCACCGACCGTGCCATCGCGGCACAGTAGGCAACTGCAATCGGTTCGGTACAGCCCATGGCCGGAATCAGTTCTTTTTTCAGGATTTCAATATATTGACAGTAAGTTTTGTCCTGTTTGTCCATTCTTTTGTCTCCTTCCGGATTTTCGCTGCAATCCAGCAGCTATGCTGATATTATGACATTTTTCTATGGGAAATGCAAGCGGTTTACCCGGTCTGTAGAAGAAAAAACGGGACGGCTGCTTATTTGAAAAGCAGCCGTCCCGGAAGGACAGTTATGAATCGTTTCAGGCGGTTGGTTTTTTGTCCAGACCAACCAGAGGACAGAGAATCAAATAGATACAAAACGGCAGAACCAGTACACCACGTCCGATAACCGGAAACAAGGCCGCACAGAAAATCGCGCCAATGCTGTAAGACAGAACAGCCAATCCGAAAATTTTAAACCGATGAAAAGCTTCCGGGTCTTTTTTCCGCACCCATTCGACTATTCCCAGTGTCGACTGGCGGATATTGTTGGAACAAAAGACGGTTGCAGCAGCAAGGCCTTCGCAGTGGTTGAAGGTATGATATTGCAGAGCGGCCAGCAAAAAGAGCGGGGCCAGCTGAATCAGGAAGTGGATATCCGGCAGCAGCATTGCGCACAGCGTCAGCAGGATTTCACATCCAAGGCAAATCGTCTGCCATCTCTTTTTTCCGAACCAGTCGGGCAATACTGCGGCCAGCGCAATGCCCAGTACAAACATTCCCAATGTCAGCCCACGCAGCAGTATGTCTACAATATTGCCGTTTGCGACCGAACTCCACAGATGCAGCAGGTTGCCGGTTTCTCCGCAGGCAAAGGTACCGAAGGCGACAACACCGTAACATCCGCAGATTCCACCCGCCAGGCACAGAGCCATAAATGCAGGGATTCGTTCAGAGCGTGGGTACAGGGCAGATGCGGGTTTGCGGTTAAGCATAAGTCAGTTCCTCCAGGATAGGCCAACGGGCCAGAATATCAATCGTCCTTTCTATTGTACCATACCCTGTTTTTGTCCGACATCCGCATACTGCCCAAACATCCAATCACCATTTGCTGTTTTTAAAGGTGCAATGCCTGTAAGGCGGATAAACATTGTCTTAATCGACGGGTTCTTCCCGTGCATCCGGTATGGTTTCAGCAAATATGCCACAGACTTTTTGCTTACGGACAAATGCGTGGGCGATTACACCAATCAACTTTTTCCGCCTTTTGAAATCATGTTGCCGCTTACAATGATTTAGATTATGGCGATATTTCCTGTGCAATAAAAGTAGCCCAGCGTGGCTTTATTTTATAAGCGAAAGGTTACCAGCGTTTCATGTTTTTTTGAAATTTTTCAACATATATGGATTTTAATTCTTCACTTGATATGTTATAGCACAAAAGAATATCATTATAGTACATAAGGACATCTGCTAATTCTTCGATTAATTCTTTTCGTAATTTATTATCTGAAGAAGCCTTTGCTCCTCCATTTTTCTTAACGATGTCGATGACTTCACCTATTTCACCTATCATCCAAAGCATCTTGTTTTTCCCTGTTTCCGGACAAATAGGTTCCCACTTATCTTGATACTTGTTCTGTAGCATTCTTTGCATTTCCTGCATCTCATTGATTCCAAAATCGGGCATAGTATTTACCTCCACAAATATAATTTGTTGTTATTATACCATACCTTAATAACTGGTGTCACAAATTATTTTTGTTATGTAAGGCAGCCCGAAGGCCGTCCTGTATTTACCCTGCTTTTTCTTCTTGAACGGTATCGTCCAGCGCATCCAGCATCGTTTCGGCAAATATTCCATAACCCTTTTCAGGGTCGCTGACAAAGACGTGGGTGACTGCGCCGACCAGCTTTCCATCCTGTAAAATCGGGCTGCCGCTCATTCCCTGTACGATTCCACCCGTTGCAGCGATCAGTTCGGGATCGGTGATCCGAATCACGATGTTCCGGGATGTATCCTCTTCTGAGAAGGAAACCTTTTCGATCTGGGCATCAAATAACTGGGGCTGTGTTCCACCAATGGTCGAGAGGATTTTTGCTTCGCCGGTGTGCACTTCCTGGCGGGGGCAGACCTCTACCATCGCCTGTTTGGCCTGCGCGCCGGTTCCTGAAAGGGCAAGGCTGTTGTCAGCCCGGACAATCAGCCCGCAGGAAAGATTCTGTAAAACCGTACCGGAACTGATAACCCCATCATTGCCCAGCAGCGAGGAAAGGGTAAACGCGCTGTCCAGAAAGGCGCCCTGTAGTTCTCCGGGTGTTCCAGTCACACCTCTGGTAACGCCCAGCACAGTTGCTCCGCAGACCTCGCCCCATTGCAGCGGCAGTAAAACTCCAGTGTCTGCGTCACATACCCCATGCCCAAGTGCAGCAAAACAGCCGGAATAGGGTTCGTAGAAGGTGATGGTTCCGATTCCGGCGGAAGAATCCCGTACCCACATGCCTGTCAGCCATTGACCATCGGTCGACTGTACCGGCGAAAGAGAAGTCTGTTTTTCGCTGTCATCGCGGGAATAGGTAATCTGTACCGACTGTCCGCTTTCCCCTGCCGCTGAGATGACCGAGGAAAGTGTGCCAAAGGAATCGATCTGCTGGCCATTGGCCGAAAGAATGATGTCACCCGACTGAATCCCTGCCAGTTCGGCGGGACATACCGTTCCGGCCGATGTTTCAATTGGCGACAGAGAAGCGACAACCGCTCCTTCAGTCAGCATCTTCAGCCCGAATACACTGCCGCTTGGGATGACATAACGTGCTTCACTTTCGACGGCTGTCACGGTTTTGACCGGGATAATACCGCCCAGCATCAAAGTATATTCAATGGTTTGTCCGTCGTCTTTTCCGGAGATGCTTCCCTGCATCTTTTTCGCTTCTGCTTCGCTGTCAGCCGTTCCGACCAGCGTCTGGACAGTATCCTCCTGTCCGGAAACCGGTTCAAGAATCCGGTACTGCGAGAGCGAAAAGGTGGAGGGATCTTCCAGATAATAAGTATCGGGAAGGACGTTGTTAAAATAAAAGGCGGCAACAATCAGTCCGGCTGCCGGAATTCCGGTCAGCACGGCCAGCAGACGACAGGTCCGCCGCAGCAGTTTTAAAAAAGCATTGGAAAAAATCTGACGGTGTTTTTTGCGTTTGGTTCCGGTTTTGACCGCTTTCTGGCGGAGTTCGGATGAACGGGTTTTCATAGGCAGTTCCTTTCCGGGAAAAATAAAAACTTCCCACGCTCTTCATTATGGGAAGAGGCAGGAAGCTTTATTCATGTGGATATTTTCCTCGGATGCAGCAGGGATAAAGACTCCGTTTATCTGCCGCCTTCTGCGTTGGAATAGCGCAGCCAGTCAATATAATCGTGGTTGCCGTAAGGGTCGGTAAAGCGTTTTGCTTCCCCTTTAATCAGCGGCAGGATATAATCACAGATTTCTTTCTGAACCTCAGCATTTTCCAGATCGAACCATTTTTCCGGAACCAGAAGCTCCTGATTGGCACATTTTTCAATTTCTTCGCAGTCGTAAATGGCTTTGTATTCTCCATTCTGCTCACCCCGGCGGATGACAGCCATCTTGCCGGTTACGCCTGCGAGCGCCTGACGGGTGCCATAGGCGCCGACCGAAAAGCTTTCCTCAAGGTCGGTCTGGGATGCCAGATGCGCAGAACAGCGCTGCATCAGGTTCAGTTCAATCGAGCGGACCTTGCAGCCGATTTTATGTTTGACCAGATGCTCCAGATATTTTCCGACGCCGCTCAGATAAGCATGTCCAAAAACGTCCACTGCACCACTTTTGCTGGAAGAACCAACATAATCACCGTTTTTATCCCGGATACCTTCGCTGATTGCGACGATAATCGTGTGTTCTTTCTTTTGCAGTTCACGAATTCGATCCAGGAATTCGTCTTCATCAAACGGAACCTCCGGAATTGCAACGATATCCGGTTTGCATCCGCCCATGAATTTCGGCAGACCGGCAGCCAGTGTCAGCCAGCCGGCGTTGCGTCCCATAATTTCCACAATAGTAACCGACGGCAGTGCGTAAATTGCGGTATCCCGAATTAACTCCTGCATCGTAATGGAAAGGTAGCGTGCAGCACTGCCGTAACCGGGAGTATGGTCACATCCGGGCAGGTCGTTGTCGATAGTTTTCGGGAGTCCAAAGACAACCGGTACTTCGGTTTCCGGATGCTGACGATGGACTTCGTCAAAGTATGCAGCCAGTTTGCTGACGGTGTCCATGCTGTCGTTGCCGCCAATATACAAAAACCATCCGACGTTCCATTCCTGCAACCGTTCCAGGATTTTTCCATAGATCGGGTCATTCTGGTCAGCCGGGAGTTTGAACCGGCAGGAACCCAGTGCCATAGCGGGAGTAGCCGTGAGTTTTTCCAGGTCGGTAAAATCCGTCAGGTCAATTGTGTTGTCCCGAAGAACTCCTTCAATGCCGTGGAACGTGCCGAGAATCCGTTCCACCTTTTCCGATTCGGAAGCGGCGTGAATGACGCCTGCCAGCGTTGCGTTGATTGCACAGCTTGGGCCTCCGGACTGGCCGACCAGAAGCGTTTTGGGAGAAGCAGCTGCCATAGAAATGTTCCTTCCTTTCTCAATTCAAAGCCGGTTTGCTGGGTTGCATGAATTTTGAAATCAAACCGGCAAACAGTTCTTTTTGTGCACGAGCAAAAGCCCATAAACGCACAAAACTGCAGGCGGCGGAGTCTCCGCCCTGCAGTTTTGCTGATAAAAATATGCGATTTTGGGAAATTACTCTTCTTTTTTGATCTGCCGTTTAATCTCGCGGAAGATGGCGTCAAAGTCGACATCCTCTTCTTCCTCAGACTCGGTGGAAGCAGCAATCAGGTTCATATTGTCCTCGTCGACTTCTGCCGGCGGTTCATCCGCCTCATCGTCGTAGTCGGCTTCATCCTGTTCGCCGTAAGAGTAACCTTCACCGGGAGTATACAACGGGAACCTGTCCTGTGCGACCCGGTCGATCTGAACACCTTCCGGCTGCGGATAATCCTCATCGGAATATTCGTCGTAATCATCGCCGTACTGGTCGTACTCATCGTAGTCGCTGTCAGGGTATCCGACGGCATCCGCCTGTAACCGCTGCAAACGACGGTCGCTGCGCACATGCAGCAGAATCGTCAGCCCACAGGAGAACAGCAGCAGCGCTACCGACCAGCCGAGGAAAATCTGCCGGCCTTCTTTGGTGCGCATCTGCTGGACAAGGTGTCCAAGCAGTTTGCTGTGCATTTCCACCTTTCCAATAAATACGGTTTCGGTGCTGTCCAGAATAAACGGATCGCCGGTTGTTTCGGTCACTTCATAATAATTGTCGGTAATCGAAATGAGTTTTGCAATCTGGATAACCCTTGTACCTTTTGCATCGTTGTCGTAAAAGGCAATCAGATCATCCGGCTGGAAGGTATCGGGCGAATCCTTGTTGATGATCAACAGTTCATTGCGCTCGACCTCGCCGCTCATTACATCCGACTGGTAATAGTGCCAGCTGTTTCCAAAAACGGAGAAGGTCCCTCCTTTGAGGAGAGTCAGCGTCAGCACCAGTGAAAAAAGCAGAATCAACAGGATCAGCAGACAGTTGACAATGGTCATTGCCACTTTGCCCACATCTGCCTTGGTTACAGGCCGTCGGTTTGGCACGAATCAGTCCCTCTCTTCCATTATTCCACATAAAACGGGCGGTTATGCCCTTTTTCGCAGACAGATTTCCAGATAAAATCATTATACATGAAAGTGCGATAAAATGCAAGAAAAATAAAAAGCAAAAAAATTTTCAAAAAAGGGTTGACAAAACGGAAAACAGCGTGTATAATAACACTTGTTCGCGAGACACCCCGGAAACAAAACACCGGTTGGTCAGTCAAACGAAAGCCTTTGATGGGGGTATAGCTCAGCTGGGAGAGCATCTGCCTTACAAGCAGAGGGTCACAGGTTCGAGCCCTGTTGTCCCCACCATCTGGCCCGGTAGCTCAGTTGGTTAGAGCGCCAGCCTGTCACGCTGGAGGTCGTGGGTTCGAGCCCCATTCGGGTCGC
>CALXCO010000016.1 GCA_944386805.1 uncultured Clostridia bacterium | reverse complement strand
CGTAAATGCCTTGGTTGGAAAACACCTGAAGAAGTTTTTTTACATAAGGTGTTGCACTTGACTTGACAATTCAAGCTGTCAAAAGGAGGTATGATTGCAGTGGCGGAATGTGTAACAGAAAGGAGTTTATTATGTGTACAAGACTGGTATATTCTGGTAAGAATGTCATAACCGGATTCAATTTTGATATCGACCTTGCAGTTTGGAACCACCGGGTGCTGATGGATGAGAACCGGTTTTATATCGGAATTATGCGTCCGGATGGAAAGTATCACAGTTATCACGGTATCAACCGGAATGGAAATGTCGGAACACTGTTGTATGTTCACGGCAATCCGGCGGCTGCTTTCGAGGACAACCCCAACTGTATGACGGTTGCAGATCTGACGGAGCAGTATATCCGGGGAGAGATTTCTTTTGACCGTGCGGCAGAACTCGTTCGGACCCGGAAAATTGTCTATGCGCCGGATGCGACAATGCAGGCCATGCTGTCCGGCCGGAACGGACGGACGCTGTTGATTGAGCCTGGAATTGGATTTGGGCAGCGTCAGGATAGATTTTCACTCATTACCAATTACTCTCTGCTTGCGCCTGAAAGTACAAAACCCTATATCGTGCCGGGAGATGACCGGTATGAACGGGCTGCACAAATGCTGGAAAAATATCAGGAAGGTGAATTTTCGGTCGCAGATGCTTTTTCCGTGCTGTATCATGTCCGGCAGGAAGGAATCTGGGCGACAAGAGTGACGTTTGTTTATGCAGCAGCGGAAAATGCAGTATATTATCTTGAAAACAATCGGTTTGATGCCATTCAAAAATATGTATTTCCCGGATAGAATTTTCCACATTTCACAGCATACACAGTTGATTGTGGAAAACTCAGCCTTTTTCTTTGGGGACTTCGTATTCGTATATTTTTTTAACACTTGAACGGTGTTTCCAGACCGTTGCCCAGAGAACAATCGATGTAAACAATCCCCCGACCGTCAGACACAGTCGATAGTCGAGCAGCTCTCCCAATGCTCCGATGGCGAGACTAAATATACATAATCCAGCGGAGGAAAGCACGGTATCCAGCGCATTTAATCTTGCCCGGTAATCGTCCGGAATGTATTTCTGGACAGCGGCCTGCCGCATGATGGCGCTGTTGATGCCGAGAAAACCGCAGAGGGAGCGGTTGACAAGCATCAGCGGATAGGGGAGCCATAACAGAATCATATCCATCGCTTCGTACATCTGGTAGACAGAAAATACAAACCTGAAGCGTTTTTTCGGGGGTATCGTGATATGATAGTGGATAAACCCACCGATACTTCTGCCGATAAATTCCGCCGCAGAGAAAAAGGAATACATTGCGATGGTAAAGCCGGCGGCGGTACGGAAAAACGCGACTAGAATCGGAGAAAATGCGTTGCCGACCCCGTTGGTCACTGCCATATAGATATAGGTGCTGCACAGACCGGAGTCGTTCTTTAAAAGTTTTACCGCTTCCACAAGGTCATTTTTCCATTCCGACAGGGAAAAATGACCGCCTTTTTTTCTATGCTCAACCAGTTCTATATTGCTTTCAATTAATGCTGCGAATACTGACAGAATCCCCTGTATGACCAGAATCCAGGCTACGCCGATTACATCCAGCAGCAGTGCTGCCAGCGGCATCATGACGACGTTTAAAACCGGGTAAATCATCGTTGAGATGGTGTATCCCTTTTCTTCAAATCCGTCTGGGATGAGCCGGGGAAAGATAGCATTGTAAGCCAACCCGTCAAATGAAGAGAGACTGGCCAGCAGCAACGAGAAAAACAGATAGCCGGTATAGGAAAATGGTTGAAACAGCAGATAAATTCCTGCCGCAGCGTACAATGCTCCGTTCACCAGATCGCCGCCGACTAGAAACGGTTTTCTCGGCAGTCGGTCCATGATCGGGGAAACCAGCAGCGGAATTAGGAAATTTGGGAAAACCTGTATCGCAACTAGAATAGCCGCTGCAAGCGTACTTCCGGTTTCATCGTAAACCAGAAACGACAGCGCAAAATTTCCGGCAATGCCTCCGGCAGCACCGAGGATGGTCGCGAGGGTTACAAAGGTATAATTTTTGCTCCAAAGGGTATTAGACAATGGGAACACTTCCTTTCACTACCAGTATAACAGGTTGCTTTAGTGAAAGGAAAGGGGGATATTTTGGGAAAATTACTTCAAAAAGCCCAATTAACCGGCATGTATCTTGCTGTATTCAGGAAAATCCAGCAAAAGTTGAAAAGCATCCTTGTAAAGCCGGTGTTCCCGGTACCACTCCAGTACCCATGGCAGGTGAAATCCGGCGTATCCAGCGGGCAATTTTTTGCGTATTTCTGCAAAGGTGCTCAGTAACAGCTCTCCATATCCATTATCAGACAGGTAATCGGGATGGGTCAGCCGGTAATGTACAATTTCACAGAGTTTGTCGGTGACTTCCCTGTCAGGGTATTCCTGATGGGCTGTGCGTGCACGATGCAATGCGTCGAGTGCTGCCGACCGGTCGCCCAGCTTTTCGCAGCAGATTGCCAGCTTGTGCAGTTCTATTTCTGAAGGATCAGAAAGGCTGGAAAAATATCTGCGTGCCGGTTCGAAATCCCCTGTTTCCAACTGAGTGGATGCGAGATTATAGTCGATACTTCTCAGTTCGTCCTGTTGTCCCAGAGCCTGCGCCATCTTTCGGGCGGCCTGATAATGGCGCTGCATCTGTTCGATATTCAGCATGTTGGCATAGCAGTTGCCGATAAATGTCCGGCAGTTGGTTTGCAGGTAGAGTTCCCCGTCTTCTGCTGCAAGATTATATGCACGGGTCAGCAGTTCAACCGCATGGGTGTAATACCCTTTTTCATACGCATTGATGCCTGCCCAATAGCAGGTATATGGCGACGGATACAGCTGCACCGAAGTCAGACTGTCGGTCAGCATCAGATACAGCTGATGCTGACGGCTGGTCATTGCGCCAAGAAATGGCCGGAGACCGTCCAGCTCACTGTGGGGACGGCAGCCAAACCATATTTCCAGCAATAACCGGTCGAGCAGAAAAGGGCTTGCGGCCATGGCAGCACTGTTTTCCTGAAATTTTGCGGCAATCTCTGCTCGGTCGGTGGGATTCAGTGTAAAAATGTACCGATACTGCGCCTCAACCAATTCCTGGTAACGATTAAGGACATCCGGGTCTGTTCCCCATCGGCTGTCCAGTTTTGCGGCGAGTGCATGGAGGATTTCGGGTGCAGGAATAACCTTGCCCTGTTCGATTTTGGAAAGGTAGGAGACTGCACAGATTCCCTTACAGAGCCCATCCTGGCTCCAGTTCTTTTCCAGTCGTGTCTGGCGAATCCAGATACCCATCCATTTTTCATCCTGTCGGACATCTGTTTCTGAAAAACCATTATTTTGGCGCATACCGTCCGCCTCCTTTGCTTTTTATCTTAACATACCGCACATTTTTTGTCTATTGTCTGAAAGGGGATTGACAGCAGGCAATGGTCATGTTACAATATCGTTAGATGATATCAACTAACGATATTGGCAAAAGAAGGTGAACAGATGCCCAAAAAATCACTCGATGGTTTGACAGAATCGATGTTTTATCTGTTGATGGCGTTTTGCCGCCAGCCAATGTGCGGGATTGACGCAGCGGCATTTATTGAACAGAAGACAGGCGGACGGCTCCGGCTGGGACCTGCAACACTGTATACGATTCTGGGAAAGTTTGAGAAGGTCAAATACATTGAGGAAATTGAAGTCGAGGGTCGCAAGCGTACCTATCGTATAACCGAAAAAGGCCGTGAAGCGTATCGGGAAGAGGTGGAGCGTCTGCGCCGTTGTATCGAGGATGCAGACAGTGAACCGCTGCATTAAGGAGGGCTGCGGAATGAAGATCGGAAAAAGAGTGTACCGGCTGGTACCCTGTCCATGGTATGATGTGGAGGGAATCGAAAGCTGGCTGGAAAGCATGGCACAAGAAGGGCTGTTCCTGCGGAAAGAAGCGCATTTTGGCGGCTTTACCAGCTTTGAGCAGGGTGAACCCAAAACAGTCCGTTACCGGCTGGAAGCGGCTCAGAGAAGCACCAGCTTTCTCTCAGAATCAGGTGGTGAGCCGGACGCAGAGGCTGTTGAGATGAGCGGCGAGCTGGGCTGGGAGTATCTGACCAAATGCGGACAGTTTTATATTTATGCCTGTGATGACCCGGATGCACCGGAACTGAATACCGACCCGTCTGTCCAGGCAATGGCCCTTTCGTATGTCCGGAAGGATGGGCGTGACAGTGCCATTGTGAATGTGTTATGGGTTTTGTTGTTGTTGGGGCTGACCTGGTATGGGCGGTGCTGGCTTCTGTTGGCGCTGCAATATAGCAGTTGGCTGGTACTGCTGACGGCTGTGATGATAATTGGAGAGATGGTATTTGGTATTAAAAGGGTGCTGATGATTCGCCGTCTACGCAAAAAGTTGCTGGAAGGAAACCAGCCGGACCGAAAAAAGGACTGGAAAAAACATGCCTTTGGTTATCGGGCCGGAAGGTTGCTCAGTGTGCTGGTGGCAGTTGTCTGGGTTGTTGGTGCATGTGCGTATTGGATGAACAGTGTCGAGAACCCGAATGAGATACCAATCACTGAATATCAGGGAGAATTGCCCTATCTGCGATTGTCCGAAATTGGAGTTGAGGGCAGTTTTGATCGGGATAAAGCGATGGATTATACCAACAAGATTACCGTCTCTTCCGACTGGCTGGCAGGAACAGTTATCCAAAGCAACGAATCCGGCGAGTTTACGATGGAGGACGGCCGCAGAATCGACTGCGCGATGTATGTCACCTATACCGATATGCGTGCTGACTGGCTTGCACGCGAACTGGCGGCGGAATATCCGATCAGCAGCAAGCGTGAGGTCAAAAAAGACCGGTTCCAGTTCTTTGATATTCCATCTGCGGAAGAGCTGGGCGTGGATAGTGCCGTCGCTTATTCCGCCTATCCGATGGGATGCGCGGTGGTGCTGGTAAAGGGCAGTGAAGTTTGGCAGGCTGATTTGATGCAGTTTAGGGAGGATTCTCTTTCGATCGACGAATGGGTCAGAATGTTTGCCGCAAGTCTTAACGGCTGAGGATGGAAACTGTGCGATAAAAAATGCGCGGAACCTGAATAACAGGCTCCGCGCATTTTTATAGATGCTCAGTTATTTGCTCAGCAGTTCTTCCATTCTCTTTGCTGCCTTAGCAGTGTTTTCATGGTCATTGAAAGCGGTCAGACGGAAATAACCTTCGCCATTGACACCGAATCCGGCGCCGGGAGTGCCGACAACGCCGGACTTTTCCAGCAGGTAATCAAAGAAATCCCAGCTCTTCATACCATTGGGGCACTCCATCCAGATATAGGGGGAGTTTTTGCCGCCGGTGTAGCGGATGCCCAGCCGGTCAAGAGTGTCGGCCAGAATTCGGGCATTTTCCCGGTAATAATCGATGTTGGCCATCGTCTGACGGCGGCCTTCTTCGGTAAAGACAGCTGCTGCACCTTTTTGGATGATGTAGGGAACACCGTTGAACTTGGTGGTCTGGCGTCTCAGCCAGAGGCCGTTCAGTGCGACGCCGCCGCGCACCAGTGCTTCAGGTACGATGGTATAACCGCAGCGGGTGCCGGTAAATCCGGCAGTCTTGGAGAAGGAGCAGAATTCGATTGCGACTTCTTTCGCACCTTCTACCTCATAAATCGAACGGGGCAGAGACGGATCAGAAACAAAACTTTCGTATGCCGCATCAAACAGGATGACTGCATCCCGCTTTTTGGCGTAATCAACCCATGCTTTCAGGCCGGCATGATCGTAAACGGCACCGGTGGGGTTGTTGGGCGAGCAGATATAGATGATATCTGCATCGGTATTTTCATCCGGCAGCGGGAGGAAACCATTGGAAGCATCGGCGTTTGCAAAGACAACCTTGCGGCCGGCCATGATGTTGGTGTCGACATATACCGGGTAGACGGGGTCGGGAATCAGGACCGTGTTGTCAGCGTCAAACAGGTCAAGGATATTGCCGATATCGGATTTTGCACCATCACTGATGAAAATCTCGTCCAGCGCAAGGGTGACACCTTTTTCAGCATAATAGCCGGCGATCTTTTCTTTCAGAAAATCATATCCCTGTTCCGGACCATAGCCGTGGAAAGTCTCCTTGACGCCCATTTCTGCGCTGGCGCCTTCCAGCGCCTCGACAACTGCCGGGCAGAGCGGGAGGGTTACATCACCAATTCCCAGACGGATGATGTCGACTTCCGGGTGCTCCTGCTGGAACTGTGCAACTTTTCTGCCAATCATGGTAAAGAGGTAGCTTTTTTCCAGTTCCAGATAGTGCTGATTGATTTTCATGGGTTTGTCCTCCTTGAAGTTTATAATTATTCCTTAGATGGCCGCAATTGAGCGGCCTTTTTTCTGTCTGTAGATTATTTGTTTTCCGCGTTTTTCAGCGAAGCTGCGATAAAGGCACGGAAAAGCGGATGAGCACGGTTGGGACGGGACTTGAATTCGGGATGGAACTGAACACCGATATAGAAATCCCGGTCGGTCAGCTCGACTGCTTCAACCAGACGTCCGTCGGGAGAGGTGCCCGAAAGGGTCAGGCCGGCATCTTCCAGCTGTTTGCGGAACTTGTTGTTAAATTCATAACGGTGGCGGTGGCGTTCGCCGATCTCCGCACGGCCGTATGCTTCAAACATTTTGCTGCCAGCCTTGATGATGCAGGGATAACGGCCCAAACGCATGGTGCCGCCTTTAGGAAGGTTGCCCTGCTGGTCAGGCATCAGGTCGATGACACCATAGGGGTTTTCAGGGGTAAACTCGGTGGAGTTTGCACCGGGCATACCCGCGACATGGCGGGCATATTCAATAACCGCAATCTGCATGCCGAGGCAGATACCGAAATAGGGGACTTTGTTTTCCCGTGCATATTTGCAGGCAGAGATCATGCCTTCGATACCACGATCGCCAAAACCGCCGGGGACAATGATACCGTCTGCATCGCCGAGTATCTCAGCAGCGTTTTCATCGGTGATCTGCTCAGAGTCGACCCAGTCGATCGTGATCTTTGCACCGTTTTCATAACCGGCATGAGAGAGCGATTCTGCGACCGACAGATATGCGTCATGCAGCTGGACGTATTTGCCGACCAGCGCGATTTTGACCGGTTTGACAGCGTTGTTGATCCGTTCCAGCATCGAAGTCCATTCGGACAGGTCACAGTGATCGTAATGAATGTTCATCTTGCGGCAGACGATGTCAGCCAGATGTGCTTCTTCCAGCATGATCGGTGCCTGGTACAGGACCGGCAGCGTCCGGTTTTCGATGACGCAGTCTTTTTCGACATTGCAGAACAGTGCGATTTTATCCTTGACACTCTGATCGATCGGCTCGTCCACACGGGCAACGATGATATCCGGGCTGACGCCAAGCCCCTGCAGCTCACGAACCGAATGCTGGGTCGGTTTGGTCTTATGTTCGTTGGAACCGGAGATATACGGAACGAGGGTTACATGAATAAACAGACAGTTTTCTCTGCCGACCTCATGGGAAACCTGGCGGATGGCTTCGAGGAAGGGCTGGGACTCAATATCGCCGGTCGTACCGCCGATTTCGGTGATAACGACGTCGGCATTGGTCTTCTTGCCGACCGAGTAGATAAAGCTCTTGATCTCGTTGGTGATATGGGGGATGACCTGAACGGTAGAGCCGAGGTATTCACCGGCACGTTCCTTGTTCAGAACGTTCCAGTAAACTTTACCGGTGGTCAGGTTGGAAAAGCGGTTGAGGTCTTCGTCGATAAAGCGCTCGTAATGTCCGAGGTCGAGGTCGGTTTCGGCGCCGTCTTCGGTGACAAATACCTCACCGTGCTGATAAGGGCTCATCGTACCGGGGTCGACGTTGATATACGGGTCCAGTTTCTGTGCAGCGACGGTCAGCCCGCGGCATTTGAGCAGGCGTCCGAGCGACGCGGCGGTAATCCCTTTTCCAAGGCCGGAGACAACGCCTCCGGTTACAAAAATATATTTGGTCATTTCAATCCTTGCCCTTTTCCACTGATGGCAAAGGGCTAACCTCCTCTTATCACATATTTATTTGGCTGCGCATATTTTCAGATTCCATAATCCGCAAGATCAACACTTCCGGTAAAGGCAGTTGTTGCCGGACCGGTCATGTAAACAGTCTGGTCGGTATAGCGGATGGTCAGGTCGCCACCACGCAGATGGACCAGAATATCCTCTCCTTTGGGACAGTATCCGTTTAGTACCGCGGCGACTGCCGATGCACAGGTCCCGGTTCCACAGGCCCAGGTTTCCCCGCTGCCACGTTCCCAAACCCGCATTTTCAAAGTATGCTGATCAATCACCTGCACAAACTCAGTGTTGACCCGCTGCGGGAAGAGGGGATGGTGTTCAAACAGCGGCCCGATTTTTTCCAGTTCCAGCTCCATCGGGTCATGATCGACAAAAATGACGGCATGTGGATTGCCCATCGAGACACAGGTCATTTTGCGTTCCACACCATCTGCATTGATCGAAACATTGATGGCGGTTTCACCCGGCAGATTGACCGGAATTTCGCGGGGGGTGAGGATAGCAGGTCCCATATCGACCCGTGCTGCGACCGCCTTGCCGTTTTCAATCGTCATATCCAGCGTTTTTACGCCGCTGAGCGAGTCAATTTTCAGCTGATCTTTGCGTGCAATGCCACTGTCGTAAACGTATTTACCGACACAGCGGATACCATTTCCGCACATCATGCCTTCACTGCCGTCCGCATTGAAAATCCGCATTTTTGCGTCGGCATGGTCGGACGGGCAGACCAGAATGATGCCGTCTCCGCCGATACCGAAATGACGGTCGGACAGAGCAATGGCTGCTTTTTGGTAGTCAAATTCCGGCGTATGGAACATATCTACATAGATGTAATCATTTCCACAGCCGTGCATTTTGGTAAAATTGATTTTCATCATCCCATCTCCTTATATCCGGTATCGGCTGGAAACACTTTTCCCCGCATAAGCGGGGAAAAGTAACCGATATCATCCGGGGGTGTGGTTGCGAGCAGTTTTTATCTGTTTTTATTATGCCCGATGCTTGTCAACCATTTCAACAAATTCGTCGAACAGGAAGTTGGTGTCGTGCGGTCCGCCGCAGGCTTCCGGGTGGAACTGTACGGTAAACGCGGGAATATCCAGATAACGGATGCCCTCACAGGTTCCGTCGTTGGCGTTCTCATAGCTCATCACGCCGTTTGCAGGCAGTGCGTTGATGTCAACTGCATAGCCGTGGTTCTGAGAGCTGACAAAAATACGGTCGTTCGACAGGTTTTTGACCGGCTGGTTGGCACCACGGTGGCCGTATTTGAGTTTGACGGTTTTTGCGCCTTCAGCCAGTGCGAGCAGCTGATGGCCCAGGCAGATACCGAAAATCGGAGTGCCCGAATCCGCAACCTTTTTCAGTTCAGCAATAATGCCGGTGTTTTCTGCCGGGTCGCCAGGTCCGTTGGAGAGCATGACGCCGTCAGGTTTGAGTGCAAGCAGTTCCTCAGCGGTTGTACCGGCGGGAACGACGGTAACCTCACAGCCGCGTTTGACCAGCTCCCGTTCAATGTTCATCTTTGCGCCGAAGTCCCACAGAACAATTCTGCGTTTGATTTCGTCGGGTGTCAGCACATATTTTTTGCCGGTCGAGACAGACTCAACGGCGTCTTTGACCAGGTAAGAACGGATTTCTTCCATATCCGCCTCGTTGGGGTCGGTCACAATCCGGCCGTTCATAACGCCGTGTTCCCGGATAATACGGGTCAGCTGGCGGGTGTCAATGCCATACAGGCCGATGATGCCGGACTGTTTGAGGTAGTCATTCAGTTTCCCTTCACAACGGAAGTTGGAGGGAGCGTCGCATACCTCCCGGACAATGTAGCCCTTCAGGCAGGGTCCGGCACTCTCGAAATCTTCCGGAATCACGCCATAATTGCCGATCAGCGGAAAGGTCTGCACGACAATCTGGCCGTAGTAACTGGGATCGGTCAACGTTTCCAGATAACCGGTCATTGCGGTGGTAAATACAACTTCTCCGGTTACAGAACCTTCTGCACCGAAGCTTTTGCCTTCGAATACTTTTCCGTTTTCCAGAATCAAATATGCGGTCTTGTCCATGATTTTGACCATTCCTTTCGCAATAGGGTGTGTCTGTACCTGTGCGGAGAAACGACTGGTTAAAACTCGGCAGTTCCTCCGGACGGGATATCTTCAAATTGAGCTTTGGTGTGGCTGCTGCCAATATTGACAGGGTACTCTCCGGTAAAGCAGCCGGTACAGAAAGAGAGTCCGCAGCCCGCACAGGCTTTTTTCAGCCCGTCGATGCTGATGTATCCGAGACTGTCCGCGCCAATCCGGCGGCAGATCGCATCCAGATCCATCTGGTTGGCGATCAGGTTTTCCTCGCTGTCGATATCGGTGCCAAAATGGCAGGTATGTTTAAAAGGAGGAGAAGAGATGCGCAGATGCACTTCACTTGCTCCGGCCTGTTTAAGGCTCTTGATAATTTTTGCGGACGTCGTGCCGCGGACGATCGAGTCATCGACCAGCACGACCCGTTTGCCTTTCAGGTTGACCGAAAGGGGATTGAGTTTGAGACGGACTGCTGCGTCGCGCTGTTCCTGGGAAGGAAAGATAAAGCTGCGCCCAATATACCGGTTTTTGACAAAACCGAACTGATAGGGCAGACCGCTTTCCTGTGCATAACCCATCGCAGCTTCCAGACCGGAGTCGGGGACGCCGCAGACGATGTCCGCATCCACAGGGTATTCCTTTGCCAGCTGGCGGCCCATCGCAATTCTTGCGTTGTAAACGCTCAGACCGTCGATGATCGAGTCGGTGCGGGCAAAATAAACATACTCAAAGATGCACATGCCCTTTTTCTGATTTTCAATCACCATCCGGCTTTCAACGGTGCCGTCCGCGTTGATGACGACCATCTCGCCCGGCTTGATGTCCCGGACAAAGGTAAACCCGGCGCTGTCCAGTCCGCAGGATTCGGAAGCAACCGCCCAGCCGCGATCGTTTTTGCCCAGGCAGAGCGGACGGAATCCGGCTCCGTCACGGAATGCAATCAGTTTGTTGCGGCTGGAAAGAACAACCAGTGAAAATGCACCGCGCAGCTGTTTGGCAGCATCGGCGACCGCTTCCTCAATTGATTCTCCCCGCAGGGCTTCCCAGCCGATCAGTGAGGAGATGACTTCCGAGTCATTGGTCGCGGCAAAATTACAGCCCACGGAAACCAGTTTCTCCTTAATTTCAGCGGCATTGACAATATTCCCGTTGTGAGCGGTGGCAATACGGCCTTTCAGGTACTCGGTGATCATAGGCTGGGTATTTTTTTGAGAGTTGGTGCCGGTGGTGGAGTAGCGGACATGGCCGATTGCCATGTGTGCTTTGGGAAGACGGGAGAGGACTTCGCTGTTGAAAACCTCGCTCACCAGACCGACATTTTTATGATAGAGGATAGAGCCGCCCTTCTGAATGGCGATACCGGCGCCTTCCTGTCCCCGGTGCTGGAGAGCCAGCAGGGCATTATAGGTGATACCGGCGGCTTCATCCGAAGAGGTCACGATGCCAAAAATGCCGCATTCCTCAGAGAGTTTGTCAAAACTGCGATTCATATTCATAATTCCATTCCCTTCCTTTTGAATCCCCATGGATGTGACTTTTTCTCTTTCTGTCACGATTTTTCATATTCAGATAGGATATCCTGCGCAATCCGCAGCCGTGAAACCCGCTGGTCCATCGCCTTTTTTTCTATATACCGATGGGCCTGTGTTTCGGTCATCGACTCGAACTGAATGAGCAGGCATTTCGCACGGTCGACCATCCGGATTTCTTCGATTTTGTTTTTCAGTTTCTGATTTTCCCGCTGCAATCCGGTCATTCTGGACTGTTGTACTCCAGCCATTCGGATGCTGCGGAAAAACATCTGCCGGTTGATCGGCTTTTCAATTACCAGTACACCGCTGCACTCTACTTTTTCGGAGATCTCGTCGGCAATATCCGCTTTTACCAGCAAAATGGCGTTGCCAAATGCTTCGCAGACAGCGGACGCCAGATCGGAACCAAATTCGTCCGGCAGCGGGGTATTGATTAAAACCAGGTCATAGTCGTTTTCCAGCAGCAGACGCCTCGCGTCGTTTCCGCATGCAGCACAGGTCTGTGTGGATAATCCGCACAGCCTGGTCAGTTCGGATAACGCATTGCGCGACTTCTCACTGCCGGCAACAATCAGTACGCTGTCCATATTGTCACCCTTCCCTTATTTGTACCGAACAGACGGACAAATCAGTAAAAGGGAAAATAATGGCTGTGTTCAAATGACTGAACATTTCCGGACGCGCAAGCTTCACATTCCCGCATTTTGGCCGTGCAGTAATTCTCAATCATCTCGCGCGGAAGAATCTGTTCAACCATTTTGGAAGAAGCTGCCAGCGACAATGCCTCCTCCAGCGTGTCCGGCAGCAGCTGCGCGGACTCAGGATACGCATCATCGGTACCGCAGTCGGCCGCACGCAGCGGGTATTGATTCTCGACACCGTCCAGACCTGCTTCAATCAGCAGCGCAAAGGCAAGATACGGATTGCAGCAGGAGTCAGGGCTGCGCAGTTCAATTCGCGCCTGGTCTCCAAAGGCAAGCGGTACCCGAATCAGTTCAGAAGTATCACAGCGTTTGGACCAGCCGATGCTCCGCGGAGCATCAAAACTGCCGAAACGGCTGTAGGAATTGGTCAGAGGATTGAGGAAAGCGGTAATCTCTCCCACATGACGCAGCACACCTTCGACAAAACTTTCGCTGGTGGGGTCATGGATCCCGTCACAGGCGTGGATGATGTTTTTCCCGCCGCGGGACAGAGAAAAGTTGATGTGCATTCCGCTTCCACTGTAGTTGGAAAAAGGCTTGGGCATAAAGCTGGCATACAGCCCGTTTTTATTGGCGATTGCCTTGACCGCTGCACGGAAGGCCAACAGGTTATCAGCAGCTGTCAGTGCGTCGGCGCAGTGAAAATCGACCTCATTCTGCCCCGGCCCTGCTTCATGGTGAGAGGTTTCCGGGCAGAAGCCCATCTCTTCCAGTGACAGACAGATTTCCCGGCGCACATTTTCCCCGCGGTCCAGCGGAGCAATATCCGCATAGCCGGCATGGTCATGCGGAATCATGGTCGGTTCGCCGTTTTCATCGGTCTTGAAGAGATAGAACTCACACTCGGTTCCGAACCGGCAGGACAGGCCATACTGCGCGGCACGTGCAATTTCCTTTTTCAGGATGGAGCGGGCGCACCAGGCATAGGGAGTACCGTCCGCATGGCGGATATCGCAGAAAAACCGGATAACCCTTCCACGGGAAGGACGCCATGGCATAATGGAAACCGTGCCTGCATCCGGTACCAGATAGAGCGGCTGGTCGGTATTCTGGAACCCGGCGACAGCGCCCTGTTCAAAGTGAATACCTCTGGTGAAGGCCCGCTGCAGTTCGCTGGGCATGATGGAGACATTTTTGTGAACGCCAAACAGGTCACAAAAAGTGAGGCGGATAAACTTTACATCATTTTCCTCAACAAATGAAAGTACTTCAGAAATGGTATTATCCATATATCAAAATCTGTTCCTTTCCCGAAATGTTTCTCATAAAGAGAAATCGTGTATTTCGTTGTTTCTCCATTATTTTAGCACATTTTTATAGGGAGGGGCAAGGAATATTTTTTTACATTCACCATCCTGCGATATCTTTGGCAAGTTTCACACAAAACTGTTATTTTGCAAGCTGTTTTCTGCCGGTCTGTCAAAACATCTTTGGACAGATGGGAAATTATTTTTCGGTCAAAATCTTTTCCCAGCCCGTGATATTCCAAAAGCAAGGCGATTTTAGCTGGAAAAACTTGACGATTGAG
The DNA here is from genome assembly GCA_944386805.1 of uncultured Clostridia bacterium. GTDB lineage: Bacteria > Bacillota > Clostridia > Oscillospirales > Ruminococcaceae > Faecivivens. The sequence goes on along the minus strand of CALXCO010000016.1, from coordinate 37,855 downwards.
GCAATTTCCAGTCTGAACGGCCGACAGAAAACAGCAGAGGGCAAAAAATGAGAACATGCAACAATTATATCATAAGATTGCAAATTGCTGCATCCTGTTGACACCCAGCCGGCAGGGAAATTATCCGCGCAGGCTGGCAGCGCACCAGCCGCCGTCTTCCTGCTGACCGGTGACGGTGAAGCCGGTGTCCCGCAGTACACCCAGCACTTCTTCCGCACGTTCCGAGATGATACCGGAGACAATCAGCTGTCCGCCTTTTTTCAGGCAGCGGAGAAACAGCGGTGCCATTCCGATGATGACATCGGCAACGATATTGGCGACAATCAGATCGACCGGATTAGCGGCAAGTCTGTCGCCCAGTGCCGGATCATTAAGGACGTTCCCACAGATAATCTCCAGCTGTTCTTCCGGAATATGGTTCAGCTCCGCGTTTTCCCGCGCAATTTTGGTCGCCAGCTGGTCGATATCCACGGCTGTGACGTGTTTTGCACCCAGCATCAGTGCCGCAATCGACAGAATACCACTGCCACAGCCCATATCCAGGACCGATACGCCTTCCGGCATCTGGCTGTCCAGCACCTGTAAACACAGACGGGTCGTATTGTGATCGCCTGTACCAAAGGCCATACCGGGATTGAGACGGAGCTGTTTCTGACCTTCCTTAAATTCAGCCTTTTCCCAGTCGGGAACAATCACTAGCCGGTCACTGATTTCAATCGGATGATAGTATTTCTGCCAGGCAGTTTCCCATTCTTCCTGCTCTTTATAACCGATTTCGACGGTCAGTTCGCCCAGGTTGATGTCACAGTCCTGCTGGAGACGGGCGAGGTCGGTCTGAATCTGTGCAAGGGTTTCATGTCCCTGCGGGGTGTCGGGCAGATAAAACTTGATGCGGGTGTCACAGTGTGCCATTTCCATCAGCTTGTCATCGACGTAGTCCCAGTAGATGGTGGTGTCTTCCAGAAAGTTCTGGAAATCTGCCGCGTCTTCAATCATGACGCTGCTGACGCCGTGCGCCATCAGAAAACCGTTGACAATCTCAATGCCCTCGGTCGTTGTTTTGATCGCAATTTCAGCCCAGTTCATTGTTGTGCGTCCTTTCTTGTGTGGATACGGGCGGGAATTTATACAGGCTGTATTTTATATACAGACAGTATAAAAGGGTACTTTTCCCGTATTCTTCTTTTTTATCATTGTATCAAACGATACCCTGTATGTCAATCTCAGCGAAGCAACCGGACAGAAAATTTATTGGAAATATCAACAAGGAATGGACTGAAAATTCATCCCTTTTGCCTATTGAGAAAATAAAAAGGTTTGGGTATACTTAGCTTGTAAACGTTTACATGGAAAGGGTGTATTGAAATGGCAAAGAAAAATGTCGTCGTAATCGGCTATGGCGGAATGGGCGGCTGGCATACCCGCATGATCGGTGGGTCCAAGCTGGTCAATGATGGCTACAAGCCTCCGGAAAATATGGAAAACGGCAGCGATTGCGTCAATCTCAAAGGCATTTATGATATTAAGGAAGAAAGATGCAAACTGGCTGAAGAACGTGGTATCCACGCATACCACTCTTTTGAAGAGGTGCTGGCGGACCCTGAGGTAGATATCCTGACGCTGGCTGTTCCGAACGACTGCCATAAAGACCTCGCAATCCGCGCTATGGCTGCCGGCAAACATGTCATCAGCGAAAAGCCGGTTACCCTCAGCAGTGCTGATTTGCAGGAAATGATCGACGCATCCGAAAAATACGGCCGTCTGTTTACCGTACACCAGAACCGCCGCTGGGATGCTGATTTCCTTGCTTTCAAACAGATCTACGAAAGTGGCAAGATGGGCTATGTATTTAACATCGAGTCCCGTGTACATGGTTCCCGTGGTATTCCCGGCGACTGGAGACAGCGCAAGGCATATGGCGGCGGCATGATGCTGGACTGGGGCGTGCATCTGATTGACCAGATGTTTATGATGATTCCTGAAAAGGTCGCCTCGGTTTATGCAAGAATGGACCATATCACCAATGATGAAGTCGACGACGGCTTCAAGATGGATGTAATCTTTGAAAGCGGCCTGGTTTACCGTATTGAAGTCGGTACCACCAACTTTATCAACCTGCCTCGCTGGTACATGCAGGGCGCAGTCGGCACCGCTGTCCTCAACAGCTGGGATCTTAACGATGGCGAGATTGTCCTCTACCGCGATGAGGACGAAGGAGAAGTCAAACCGGTTGTTACCGCTGCCGGCCTGACCAAGACAATGGCTCCCCGTAAGCCCAGCACGCTGGAACATCTGCCGATTCCTCAGCTGAATCCCGATGTCCATGATTTCTACCGCAATGTCTGCAAGGCAATCGACGGCGAAGAACCTCAGATTGTCACCCATCCGCAGATGATGCGCGTGATGAAGCTGATGGAAGCTGCATTTGAATCCGATCGTCTCGGAAGACCCGTTCCGTTTGAAGTGTAAACAGAATTTTGGGCTGAATATTTCCCGCACACGCTGTCCGGTTGGCAGAGTGTGCGGGATTTTTGTCTAAAATCAGGAATATATGCTGTAAATGGTCTGTTTACCATTGAGTAAAGCAATCGTCTACCTGAATGCCTTTGACTTTGGATAGCGAAAGGGTTATACTGGAAGTAGAAACCCTGTTCGGGGCAGGGAACCGGCCTGTGCGCGGGTACAGGCGGATGGTTCGCAGATGCGGACAGATGGTCCCGGTAATTCAATTTTGAGTTGGCAGGAGGAACGTATGAAACTGACTGAAGTGAGAAAAAAACTGGAAGCAGGGGCGTTTGCGGAACAGTTTGAGATGCTTTACGGAAATCAGGCAGAGGAACTGGCACGGCAGAAAAAACGGTATCTTGATCTGGTGGACCGTTTTGAAAAGCAGTTCCCTGGCCGTGAAGATGTTCGCCTTTATTCGGCGCCCGGACGCACCGAAATCGGCGGCAACCATACCGATCATCAGCACGGCTGCGTACTGGCAGCAGCTGTCAATCTGGATGTCATCGCGGTTGTTGCTTTCCATGACGAAGGCGTCATCCGGCTGAAATCCACCGGCTATCCGATGGACACAATCGACCTTTCTCAGCTGGAGGTTCAGCCGCAGGAAAAGGGCAAGGCAGCTGCACTGATTCGGGGTGTTGTTGCGTCTTTCGCCAAGCTGGGAGTCAAGATCGGCGGTTTTGACGCATATACCACGTCGGATGTCCTCAGCGGGAGCGGACTTTCTTCGTCGGCAGCTTTTGAGGTGCTGGTCGGCACGATTATTGACCAGTATTATAACGGCGGCAAGGCTGGTGCAGTTGAGATCGCCAAGTTTGGCCAGTATGCGGAAAATGTCTATTTCGGCAAGGCAAGCGGCCTGATGGATCAGATGGTCAGCTCGGTCGGCGGCTTTGTCTGCATTGACTTCAATGACCCGGCTAACCCCGGCATTGTCAAACATGAATTCGATTTTGCAAAAGCGGGGTACTGCCTCTGTGTAACCGATACCAAGGGCAGCCATGCCGGCCTGACCGACGATTATGTCGCGATTCCGGCAGAGATGAAATCGATTGCCGCTGAGTTTGGCAAAGAATTTCTCCGGGATGTCAACGAGGATGAGTTCTGGAATGCAATTCCCCGGCTGCACGGGACCTGCTCTGACCGTGCAATCATGAGAGCTGCCCACTTCTTTGGTGAAAACCGCCGTGCCGTTGAGGAAGCCGACGCGCTACATGCGGGTGATCTGGAACGGTTCTTTAAGGTGTTCAAGGAATCTGCTGCTTCTTCGGCTGACCTGCTGCAGAACCTTTATTCTCCCCACAAGCCCACCGAGCAGGGAATCCCGCTTGCAATCTGGGCGAGCAAACGCTGCCTTGGCAGTGACGCGGCTGTCCGTGTACATGGCGGCGGCTTTGCCGGCACGATTCAGGCGTTTGTCCCGATGGAAAAACAGCAGCAGTACCGTGAGGCAATGGAAAGCCTGTTCGGCAAGGGAAGCTGCTATGTGCTGCGTATCCGTCCGGTAGGCGGAATTGAACTCAAGGATTAATATTTACCCCGGCCGGGTGCCGGGATGATAATCAAATTGACAGGGAGATGCTTATTGATGATCTATGAGGATGTACAAAGCCTGATCGATTATGCCATTAAAAATGAGCTGATGACGCAGGATGACGTCTATGTTGTCCGTAATCAGCTGATGGAACAGCTAGGGCTGACCGACTGGGAAACACCTGCTCATTCGGATGGCGACCAGCCGATTGATACGATTCTTGGCCGTCTGGTTGACTATGCCTGCGAAAAGGGAATTATTTCCGATACCACTGCATCCCGCGATCTGTATGACACCCGTTTGATGGGTGTCCTGACCCCCTTTCCCCGTGAAGTAATCGCAGAATTTAAACGTCATTATCAGGTCAGCCCGCAGGAGGCGACCGACTGGTATTTCCGCTTCAGTGAGGCACTCAACTATGTGCGTGCCGGACGGATTGCCAAAGACCTGAAATGGACCTATGTATCGGAATATGGAACGCTGGACATCACAATCAACCGTTCCAAACCGGAAAAAGACCCGCGGGATATCGCACTTGCCCGTACCCGTGCTGCATCGTCCTATCCTCTTTGCCAGCTGTGCCCGGAAAATGCCGGTTTTGCCGGTCATCAGAACCATCCGGCCAGACAGAACCTTCGTCCGATTCCGATGAAGGTGTATGGACAGGACTGGCAGTTCCAGTATTCGCCTTACGGATACTACAACGAACACTGCATCGTTTTCAATACCCGTCATATCCCGATGGTCATTGACAGCACGGTATTTGAGAAACTGCTGGATATCGTCGACCAGCTGCCGCACTACTTTGTCGGCTCCAATGCCGACCTGCCGATTGTCGGCGGTTCGATTCTGAGCCATGAACATTTCCAGGGCGGTCATTATACCTTTGCAATGGAAAAAGCATCTATGGAAACCCATTTTACGCTGCCTCAGTTTGCAGGTGTCGAGATGGGCACGGTCAAATGGCCGATGTCGGTTATCCGGCTGCGTTCGGAGGACCGTAAGGCGCTGTCTGCTGCTGCTTCGTATATCCATTCCCAGTGGCGTACTTACAGTGACCCTGAGGTGGGCATTTATGCCGAAACTGACGGCACGCCGCACAATACCGTCACCCCCATTATGCGCAAAAAAGGTTCGACATACGAGTGCGACCTGGTGCTCCGGAACAATCTGACTTCGGAAGAGCGCCCGCTCGGTATTTTCCATCCGAACCCCTCGCTGCACCATATCAAAAAGGAAAATATTGGCCTGATTGAGGTTATGGGCCTTGCCGTACTGCCTGCACGTCTGGCGGTAGAACTGGAAGTGCTCAAAGATGCCATGCTGGAAGGCCGTGACCTGACGGCAGACCCTCAGACCGCATCTCATGCGGAATGGGCCAAGACCGTCCTTGCCAACCATCCCGAATTCTCGAAAGACAATGCGCAGGAAATCCTGCGTCAGGAGGTTGGTGCGGTATTTGAGCAGGTGCTTTGTGATGCCGGTGTCTATAAACGGGACGCCAAAGGACAGGCAGCATTTGCCCGCTTTATCAGCAGCCTTTAATTTATAATTGATCTTAACAAAAAAGAGCAGGGAGCGTATCGTAAAAAACGGTGCGCTCCCTGCTTTTACTTATGAAATATTACTTAATCTGGTATTTCTCTCCGATGACGGCACGGACCTGATCAAAACTGCGGACAGGCGGCTGGTTTTGCAGGTGGGGTCCAATATGCTTTTCCATCCAGACCATATCGTACCACCGGTTGAATTTATAGCCGCACTGGGAAAACCGTCCGACCATCCGGTAACCAAGATGGGTGTGAAAATGGACGCTGTCCAGCGTCAGGAATTCATCTTCCGTCTGCGGATAGGCGATGCAGGCATTCAGATTCAGGATGCCCTGTTCCCGCAGTACGTCTTCCAGAGCCTGATACAGTTTCCGCCCAACACCCGCTCTTTTGCAGTCCGGATGCACGTAAATCGAAGTCTCGACCGCCCAGTCATAGGCTTCCCGATCGTGAAATGTGCCGGCGTAAGCATATCCGAGAATTTTTCCGTCCTGTTTTTGTACGGCCGCAAGATAGGGAAAACGGGTCAGCGTTTTGCGGATGCGCTGTGCAAATTCTTCGACGGTGGGTGGCTGGTACTCAAAGGTAATGGCGGTATGCAGCACGTAGGGCGTATAGATGTCCAGCAGCTCCTGCGCGTCATCCGGCGTCACGATACGGATGATGATTTCCTTTTCATTTTCTTTCATCTTCAATTCCTCCTAGTACAACTGCTCCTTCCAGTTCCAGAAGCCAGCGCTTTTTTTCCAGTCCGCCGGCATAACCGGTCAGGCTGTGATCGCTGCCAATCACCCGGTGGCAGGGAATCAGAATGGAAATCGGGTTGTGTCCTACCGCTCCGCCGACTGCCTGTGCCGACATCGACTGTCTGCCCATCTTCTGTGCAGCCTGCCGGGCAACCTCCCGGTAGGTGGTCACCTGTCCGTATGGGATTTCCCGCAGGATACCCCATACAATCTGACGAAAAGCGCTGCCGGCAGGAGCCAGCGGAATATGCTTCGGGTCCGGGTTTTCACCGGCAAAATAGCTGTCCAGCCATCGGCACACAGAAGTCAGAAGAGGTGTTTCCCGTTGTTCACAGCCTTCGGGGAGTGCAGCGGCATAATATTTCTGGCCTTCTATCCACAGTCCTTTGAGCTGGTTCTCTTCTGCCGCCAGCAGAAGGGGACCGAGCGGAGAAGAATATACAATCGTTTGGTACATACAGGCCTCCGATAATCTGGTTGTACTGTCTGATATGATAGCACGAACGGAATGTTTTGGCAAGAAAATGCCAGCACAGAGTTTACTTCACTGTGCCGGCATTTGCCATTATATCACTTGTTCTCCAGCAGCTTTTCCAGCGTCTGGCAGAGAATATTGAAATCAATCGGTTTGGAAACATGGGCGTTCATCCCTGCCGCAGTCGTTGCGGCGATATCTTCAGCAAATGCGTTAGCTGTGACGGCGATAATGGGAACCGAGCGGGCATCCGGACGGGAAAGGGCACGGATATTTCTGGCTGCTTCACATCCGTCCATCTGCGGCATTTGCATATCCATCAGGATAGCGTCGAATTCAAACGGCTTTGACTGCTTGAAGAGGGAAAGGGCTTCCTGTCCGTTCCATGCCTGTATGATTTCCACACCGTTCATCGACAGAATTTCGGTCGCAATTTCCATATTGACCATGTTGTCTTCCGCCAGCAGAATTTTCTTTCCGTCCAGCGAAAATGCGGGGATATTCTGCGGTTCAGGAATTGTCTTCTCTTCTTCCCGTACGACCGTAAAGGGGACTGTGACGGTAAAGGTGGTGCCGACCCCCAGTTCGCTGTCGACATGAATCTGTCCGCTCATCTGGGTGACCAGATTTTTGACAATCGGCATTCCAAGCCCGGTACCGCTGATCTGACGGGAGGAAAAGGTCGTTTCACGGGCATACGGTTCAAACAGCTGCGGAAGAAATTCTTTGGACATACCGATGCCGGTATCCTGAACAACAATCTGGTACTGTGAATAGTCTTTATCTTCAAACTGTTTGACGGTGACGGTGATCGAATCTCCTTCCGAGGTAAATTTGAAGGCATTGGAAAGAAGGTTGTTCATGATCTGGCTCATCCGGACCGAATCGCCCATGACGGTTGAGCTGTACATTGAATAGTTGACAGAAAAGTGCTTTTTCTCTGCTTCCGCCTGGATGCTGAAGGTTGAGACGCAGTCGTCAATACACTGTTTGAGGTCAAAATTTTCGTTGTTCAGGACAACTTTGCCCTGTTCCATCCGCGACATATCCAGAATATCATTGACCAGGTCCAGCAGCTGACGGCTGGAGTAGTAGATTTTGTCCATATATCCCCGGACCTTTTCCGGGTCTTCGGCATTCTGTCGCACCAGCTGCGACAGGCCCAGAATGGCGTTGAGCGGGGTACGCATGTCGTGGGACATATTGTTGAAAAAGGCGTGTTTGGCTTTTTCGCTTCGTTTGGCGTTTTCCAAAGCATTTTCCAGCAGCTCACGTTCTTTGAACTGCTGCTGTTTTTCCTGGTCAACCTCTCTGAAACAGAGGACCACCTCATCCGGTGCAAGTGACTCGTCAAACAGAATACGGACGTTTACCCAGCGGTATTCATCCCCGAATTTCCGCAGAAAGTCGCCGCCATAGTCCCGAATTCGTTTGGCTACCAGGTTGCGCATGCTTTCAGGAGAAAAGCTCTTTTGAAATTCAACGAAGGTATCCGCCGGAATGACCTCACCAATCATATGAATCAGTTCCGAATAGGGACCTTTCTGAGGAATGGAGTTGCGAACATAATCCGACCCTTTGATCATTTCGTATGTCTCGTTCTGATAGTCGACCCGGTACAGGGCAAAATAGGAATTGCCCAGGACACGGACGGTTTCGTTTGTCCGCTCGACCTGTGAATACAGGTGCAGGTCCCGCCATGCGACAACCAGAATTCCGCCGATGCACAGGCAGAGTACCAGCCCCAGCAGCAGCGCAAACTGGGAAGACTGCGCCAGAATGGTATTGAACGGGATAGTGATGATAATAATCCATCCGTTGGACATCGAGTAATAATAGACGCCTCGCCGTTGTCCGTCCAGATCGTCGATGTAGGTATCATATGCGTCGAGTGAGCCGCTTTCTATTTTTACCAGAATAGAATCGACATAGGCTTGCAGCTCGTCCCAACTCCGGCCCTTTACTGCCTGCTGATAGATCAGCGTGCCGGTGCTGTCGCAGACAAAATAAGACGACTTTTCCGGGAGCTGGATGGCGCTGGAATGTACCCGCAGATTTTCCGAGAAGATATCAAATGCCAGTACGGTATCTGAATCGGCACATTTTTGCGCGACTGTAATGACCGGCTTGTTGTAGATCGAGTCGGTATAGACATTGGTGAAGATGACATCGCCGTCGGCCTCCATCGCCATCTGGTACCATTCGGCGCTTTCATAGTCGAAGGTGTCGTCTCCTTCCCATGGGTTGGCCGCAATCAGTTTGCCATCCAGAATGGCATATGGGTCAACCGTGCTGGAACCCAGTACCGACTGCATCTGCTTGTAAAAGGTTCCAATCCAGCTTTCAATTTCCTCTTCGGTATTTCCCATCTCCTTTTGGGCATTGATAGACTGGGTGCCGAAGTTGATCAGCGTTTCGTATACGGTCAGGTTGTTGGTCTCTTCCGATACATAACTTTTGGCCAGTGCGGTGCCAAGTTCCTGAAAGTTGCGCAGCAGCGCATCCTGTAAAATCGCATGATAGGCGACCCCAAGGACCGCAATTACAGCAATAACCGTAATATACAGCCGCAGACTCTTAAACAGCTGTATCCACTTTTTTGCGCGGGAGGAACTCATCCCCAGCACCCCCTGATTGCATCTGTGACCGTCTGGTATGCAGAGAGAATCTCGGACATCATCCCCGCAGCATCGGCAAAACGATCATCACGCAGTGCAGTGACCTGTTTTGTAAACAGGTCGAACAGTACCGTCATCGAGAGATTCCCACACATTCCCTTCAGCGTGTGGGAAGCAGTGAGGGCAGCCTGTGCATCTCCGTCTGCAATCGCCTTTTCGAGAGAGTGTATACCGGTGTCGTTCAGAAACTTTTTGAGAAACCGTTCCAGCAGCATCTCATTATTCATAAACCGCGCCAGTGCATCGTCTACGTTGATGCCGGCAGCAGCCAGCTGTTGTTTTTGCAGTGTATCCATGTTTAGCCTCCTGGTTATTTTTTGTACAGTCCGGACAGCCTTTTTTCTACCGAGAAAAAGCAGTCCAGCAGCTTGGGATTGAATTGTCCGCATTCGCCATCCCGAATCATCTGCAGCACTTTTTCCCGTGGAAAGGCGTTTTTGTACACCCGTTTACAGGTCAGCGCGTCGTATACGTCCGCCAGCGAGACGACCTGTGCCCAGATGGTGATCTCATCCCCTTTAAGCCCGTCGGGGTAGCCTTTTCCGTCCCAGCGTTCATGATGGTGACGTGCAATGTCGTAGGCATACTGGTAGGACTTGCTGTCATGCAGCTGGGGGATTCTTTCGAGAAGGTGCGCGCCCTGTATGGTATGGGTTTTCATGATTTCGTATTCTTCCGGTGTCAGGCGTCCAGGCTTGTTGAGGATGGCATCCGGAATTGCGATTTTTCCGACGTCGTGCATGATGGACGCCAGTGCAATCTGTTCGATGTCCTCTTCCTCCAGCCCTTCGCCAAGTTCGGTGCACCGGAGCAGAAAACCGGTGATGTCATGAATCCGCTGAACATGCTCTCCAGATTCTCCGTCCCGGAATTCGATGGCGGTTGCCAGTGATTTGATCATACCCTGATTGAGGTCGATAATCTGCTGTGCCTGATGCAGCAGTTCGGACTGTTGTTGTTTAACGACGTTGTTCAGCTGTTTTCTTGCCCGGAACAGCTCGACGACCGAGTTGATACGGCGCTGGACGATATATGGAACGATTGGCTTGCTGATGACGTCCATGACGCCCATCCGGTAAGCCTCTTTCATGGTACTGTCGCTGGCCTCGGCGGTAATCAGAAAAACCGGGATTTTGGCGGTCAGATTCAGCTGGTCCAGCCGGTGCAATACCTCCATACCATCCATCTCCGGCATCATGACGTCCAGCAGAATGGCACAGTAGCGGTTTGTATCTGTCAGAATTTTAGTCAGGCCAACCCTGCCGTTTTCCGCCTCATCGATCTGATAGGTATCAGAAAACAGGTTATCCAGAATGGCCCGGTTCATCTCGTCATCGTCGATGATCAGAACAGTATGGGGTAACATCTCTTTATCTCTTCTTTCTGTTGCAAAAGGTGTCTGTGTCGACAGATTATGTAAAAGTGTCAGTGTATGACACCGGCAGGTAAAAAAATAACGTTCTGTCGCGCAAAATATGCCTATATTATAACATACGACTATTTTGCCATCAAGGGTACAATTAAATTTCCCGGAGATTTTACAATGGTAATCCATGCAGAAAATAACCACGGCAGTCACCCTATGGGAAAACTGCCGGGGCACGCAATAAAAACGCTGTATCAATCAATGATTAATCAGGCTGATTTTCCTGAGAGATGACGGAGGAAATCTGTTCCATCATACGTTCAGTCAGCCGGTATTTCTTAGCAAAGAACACCACTGCAATGACCAGCCCAATTGCCGGCAGGACTGTCATGGTCATCCGCAGACCGACGACAGAAGAGTGGTCTGCCGTCTGGACAGCCTGTGTTGTGTCGGAGCTCAGCTGGAAGACAGCAAGACAGAGGGAGGCAATCATGGCAGCAATGCCGGAAGCCAGCTTGACGACAAAAGTTTGCAGTGAAAAGATGACGCTTTCATCCCGGCGGTGATTCTTCCATTCACCGTAATCGACCGTATTTGCCAGGAAAATAGTCGTCAGGACGTTGAGTATCCCACTTGCTGAAAAGATAAAAAAGGCCGGAATCAGCAGCAGTGCCAGACTGGACATATTGATAAACGAGAGAGATAATAGCAAAATGTAACCGAATACCGCCATTGAGATGCTGATATAGAAGACGCGAATGGCACTGAATATCTTACGGAGCAGCGGGTAAAAAAGCATCATCGACAGGATCTGCATTCCGCCGCCAAAGGTGTTGAACAAGGTATAGCTGTTGTACCAGTACGCACCGCCAAAATCGTATTTAAAAAAGTAGATGACCAGATTGGAGGTAATGTAGATAGAACAGTTGGTCAGTACAATCGTTAATACAATCGTCAGTGCCTGATCGTTTTGGAGCAGGGAACGGAACATCTGTCCAATAGAAGGGGACTGAATATAGGCGGTTGATTTTTCCCGGATATTCAGACAGGTTGCCAGAATGGAAGCGATAAACAGTACCGCAATAATCAGCGCAAACCATTTGAATCCCTGCTGCTCATTTCCTTTTCCAAGCGCATAGACACATTTCATCGTGATCACGGTAATAATCGCTGACCCAACACCTGCACAGGAGCGGGCAAGTGTTGACAGATTTTCCCGTTCCCGGCCGCTGTGGGTAAACGCCGGGATCATCGACCAGTAGGGAATGTCCATCATCGTGTAGGTCACGCCCCAGAGCAGATAGGTAATTGCCGCATAAGCGACCAGCCCGCCTCCGTTCAGTGCAGGCGGTGCGGAAAACATCAGGTAGAGGACGACTGCATTCAGCAGAGTGCCAATCATCAGCCATGGTCGGAATTTTCCCCACCGGGTTCTGGTTTTGGCGACAATGACGCCCATGATAGGGTCATTGAAGGCGTCAAAGATTCGGGCAGCCATCAGAATGACGCCCATTGTAATCGCATTTACGCCCAGAGTATCCTGATAGTAGTACAGCACATAGCTGGCGGAAAGCATATACACCATGTCTTTTCCGACTGCACCCAATCCATAGGAAATCTTCTCTTTCAGTGACAGCATAACAGGACCTGCCCTTTCATACAGCCAAACAGCAGTGCCCGGACTAAAAAAGGTCCTGCCCTGTACGATGACAGAAGGCAGGACGAAAAATAATAATCAGGTATATGTCCTGGTCGTGCTGCAATTCCGGCTTTTTGATTTTATTGTAGCTGGATACAGACGGCAGGTCAAGAAACGCTTTTAACAAATTATCGTTTTATTTTTCAGCAGATTGTTGGGAACGGTTTTGCACAGACGATATGGTTACCGATGCCTGTTTTTAAACTGAAGATAGTGAAGGGCAAACCGGATAAAAAAGATCAGATAGACAACGGTTAACCCAAGATAGAACCAGAAAAGACTGCTTCTGAAGGTGCCCTGTGTCCACGCGTTATCTGCCAGTTGTCTCATCAGCTGTGGAATCAGTACCACCAGAAAGATCACCAAAAGGGGAACCATCCTTCCGCGGAATATCCGTTTCATCATATCCAGACGGGACTCGTCGTCACAGAAAATCCCCTCATCTTCCTTCATTTCGGCCGCAGGTTTGCGAAAATAACTGTAACCGACAAAGTCCATCAGGTATTCCCAGCCGCAGTCTCTGAATATTTGCAGATACTCGTCTTTGTGTGCCAGTCCATCCTGGTTGTAGTCCAGCTGGTAAACCACCTTTTCAGGCTGGCATGCTTCAAAACAGTAAATGCCGGGAAAATAGACGGTTGTAAATTTCCAGCCGTGTTCGTGCATCTGTGAAAGATAGTCCTGCTCCTTTTCATAATCAAAGATGGTAAAATAGCGAAATTCCTTTTTGAATGTACTCATTGTTCTGCCTCCTTTACACTGCGATACAGCCGTTTAATCCGTTTCATTTCGAGAGACAGAACTTCTTCTCCCAGTTTGGTAATCTGGTAGATCTTTCGTTTATCCTGTTCCTGGACAAACTCAATCAGACCATCTTTTTCCATTTTGGACAGGCTGCCGTACATGGTTCCGGGCGCCAGACGAATTTCACCGTCGGTCATCGCCTCTACCCGCTGAATAATTCCGTATCCGTGGTTTGGTGTCCGCAGACAGAGCAGAATATAAAATCCGGTTTCAGTCATGGGAACATAAACTTTTTTAATATGTGCGTCCAACCGGTTTACCTCCTGTATTTTCCGTTGTAATCCTCATCAGACCGGCAAACGGTCAGTCAGGGTGTTACGACCGGTTTGCCGTCCTCATCTAGCAACGGCGTGAAACCCGCCGCGTTTCCATTCCTGTGAAACAGATAATTCACGCCGGTTACGGTATCGACCCATATTTCTACCACGTCAATGATACCCTGCTGATAAACCTTCAGAAAACGTTCCATAACAGTACCTCCTGTATATCATGGCGCTATATATCGCACTTCTATATATACTATAGCACTGCGATATATACTTGTCAAGATTTTTGGCAAAAATTCCTCTTTTTTTGATTTTTGGCTATACTTGCCCGGAAAAATGTGGTATATTGATAAAAGTCGGATTGGATTGCATCCTGTTATACCGGTTGGTGGCAGGATGGATTGTACTGCGCTGTATGGTCCGGCTGCAGAGAAAAAAGAAAAGGAGTAATTTGTATGACAATTCGTGTAGGCATTATGGGATATGGCAACCTCGGCCGCGGCGTCGAACTGGCACTGCGTCATAACCCTGATATGGAACTCAAGGCCGTTTTTACCCGCCGCAATCCTGACAGCGTTCACCTGCTCACTGAGGGAGTACAGGTCGTCGAGGCTTCCAAAGCGGCTTCGATGGCAGATCAGATTGATGTTATGATTCTGTGCGGCGGCAGTGCAACCGATCTGCCGGAACAGACCCCGTATTATGCACAGTATTTCAATGTAATCGACAGCTTTGATACCCATGCACATATTCCCCAGCATTTTGCCGCAGTAGACGCAGCTGCAAAGAAGAGCGGGAAAGTAGGCATTATTTCGGTGGGCTGGGACCCTGGTATGTTCTCGGTCAGCCGTCTGTATGCGGATGTCATCCTTCCGCAGGGCTCCAGCTATACTTTCTGGGGCAAGGGCGTCAGCCAGGGCCATTCCGATGCAATCCGCCGGATTCCCGGTGTTGTCGATGCAAGACAGTACACTATCCCGGTTCAGAAAGCACTGGATGAGGTCAGAAGCGGCAGCTGCCCGCAGCTGACCACACGGGAAAAGCATACCCGTGAATGCTTTGTGGTCGCTGAGGAAGGCGCGGACAAGGCTGCCATCGAACAGGCTATTGTCACGATGCCCAACTATTTCGCAGATTACGATACGACCGTACACTTCATCTCCAAAGAAGAGATGCAGCGTGACCACAGCGGTATCCCGCACGGTGGCTTCGTCATTCATACCGGCAAGACCGGTGTCGAGAATGAACACAACCATACGATTGAGTATCGTCTGACGCTGGATTCCAATCCTGAATTTACCTCTTCTGTTCTGGTTGCCTATGCGCGCGCTGCATACCGGATGGCCAAAGAAGGACAGACCGGCTGCAAGACGGTGTTTGATGTTGCACCAGCTTACCTTTCGCCCAAAGATGGCGAACAGCTTCGCGCATCCATGCTGTAAAAGTCAAATCGGTTCCCTTTTCCCTGTGGAACAGCTTTGTTCCACAGGGATTTTTGTTGCATATTCCGGTATTGTACCGGTTGTGATTTGTACATGGATATGTTAAAATGGTAAAAACAGTACGCTGCTGTCGGAAAACGGGGAATGGTCCCGTTTTGCTGCGCTTTTGACGGCAGGCGCTGTTTGCTGGAATAAAAAAGGAAATGAGGAGTAACATGTGAGCAGTACAGGAGAAAACAGCCGTGGCAGCTTTACCAGTCGCCTCGGATTCGTACTTTCTGCAGCCGGTTCGGCGGTCGGATTGGGAAACCTTTGGCGGTTCCCGTATCTTGCGGCGAAATATGGCGGCGGCATTTTTCTGTTGGTTTATCTGATTCTGGCAGTTACGTTTGGGTTTGCGCTGATGATTACCGAGGTGGCAATCGGCAGAAAAACCAAACAGTCCTGTATCGGAGCCTTTCGGACGCTAAACAGGAAGTTTACTTTTTTGGGATGGCTGGCAGCCATTATCCCGGTAATTATTGCACCGTATTATTGTGTAATTGGCGGCTGGGTACTGAAATATTTCGTCGCTTTTCTGACCGGTCAGGGAACGGCAGCCGCTGGCGAAACCTACTTCAATGATTTTATCTCGGTATCGTCGCCTGGTTTGATGGGCAATCCAATGTTCTGGTTCGGAATTTATATCGTCCTCAACGCGCTGGTCGTCCTGTTCGGTGTACAGAAGGGTGTTGAGAAAGCCAGTCGGATTCTGATGCCGATGCTGGTTGTGCTGACAATTATTGTCACCATTTATTCACTTACCCTGCCCGGTGCGTTGGATGGTGTACGTTTTTACCTGTTGCCTGACCTGTCCCGCTTCTCGCCGATGACGGTTTTGGGTGCGGTCGGTCAGATGTTTTATTCGATGTCACTGGCGATGGGCATTATGATTACCTATGGCTCCTATATGTCCAGAGATGACAATCTGGAACATTCGGTGTCCCAGATTGAAATCTTCGATACCGGTATCGCATTTCTTGCCGGTCTGATGATTGTACCGGCAGTCGTTGCCTTCTCTGGCGGCGATACCACGCTGGTTCAGCAGTCTGCCGGACCGGGGTTGATGTTCGGCGTACTGCCGAAGGTATTCGATTCGATGACATTGGGCGGTGTTGTCGGCGCAGTCTTTTTCCTGCTGGTTCTTTTTGCCGCGCTGACCTCTTCGATCTCTCTGCTGGAAACGATCGTGTCGCTGGTAGAAGATAACCTTCACTGGAAACGGCGTAAAGCAACGATTGTTGTATCGGTTGGTTTGCTGATTCTGGGTATCCCATCCTGTTTGGGTTATGGACCGCTGTCGTCTGTCAGCATTCTGGGAATGGCATTCCTGGATTTCTTCGACTTTATCTCCAACTCGGTGCTGATGCCGATTGTTGCGCTGCTGACCTGCGTGCTGATCGGGCATATCGTCGGAACCGAAGTTGTCTCGTCTGAAGTTCGGATGAACGGCCATGCGTTTAAACGTGAAAAGCTGTTTAAGGTTGTGATTCGTTGGGTCGCACCGATTCTGCTGCTGATTATCCTGATTTCGTCGGTTGCACAGGGACTTGGTATCGGTGGATTTACAATCTGAGAATATAGGTGTATTTGTCTGGAACTGCCTGGTCGTTTTGGGATTTGCCCAAAGCGACCGGGCAGTTTTTTATGCAAAAGTAAAAAAGGAAAAATATGTATAAATTCCTACTTGACAAGTAGGAATTAGTGTGGTATCCTGTAAGTGTAAACAAAAGACTTCCAACCACAGGGAGATGTATATATATGGAAAAGATCATTTACATGGATAATGCAGCGACGACTTCTACCGGTAAGGCGGCGCTGGATGCGATGATTCCGGTGCTGGAAAAGGATTACGGCAATCCGTCCAGCCTGCATCAGCTGGGTCAGCAGGCGGCAGATCTGCTGGCAGATGCCCGCAAAAGGGTTGCGGCGTGCATTGGCGCCCAGCCGGACGAGATCTACTTTACATCGGGCGGCACTGAATCGGACAACTGGGCAATTACCCAGCTGGCACTGGCAGGCGCAGCCAAGGGTAAAAAACATATTATTTCAACTGCGTTTGAACATCACGCGGTACTGCATACATTAAAGCGGCTGGAAAAGGAAGGGTTTACTGTAACGCTTCTGGATGTACATCAGGATGGCATTGTCCGGGTAGATGAACTGAAGGCCGCAATCCGGCCGGATACCTGCCTGGTTACCGTAATGTACGCCAACAATGAGATCGGCACAATTCAGCCGATTGCAGAAATTGGCGCGGTTTGCCGGGAGCATGGTATTCCGTTCCATACCGATGCGGTACAGGCGGTTGGACATCTGCCGATTGACGTGCAGAAACAGAACATCGACCTGCTGTCGATGTCGGCCCATAAATTCCATGGACCCAAGGGAATTGGCGCGCTTTACTGCCGCAGAGGAATCCGGCTGACCAACTTCATTGAAGGCGGTGCACAGGAACGCAATCGCCGTGGTGGTACCGAAAACCTGCCGGCTATCTGTGGAATGGCGGCGGCGCTGGAAGATGCCTGCGCAGGAATGGAAGAACGGTCAAAGCGTATTGCCGCAATGAGAGACCGTATTATCGATGAGGTCGTGCAGAATATCCCATATGTCCGGGTAAATGGCGACCGGCAGAAGAGACTGCCCGGCAACGTGAATATCTGCTTTGAGGGAATTGAAGGGGAATCGCTGCTGCTGCGTCTGGATTTGGAGGGAATTTGTGCTTCTTCCGGTTCGGCGTGCACCTCCGGTTCACTCGATCCCAGCCATGTACTGCTGGCAATCGGACTTCCCAAAGAGATCGCGCATGGTTCGCTGAGACTGACGCTGGATGAGGAAAACACCGAGGAGGATGTAGATCACCTGCTCAACGTCTTGCCGGGGATTGTATCCGGACTGCGGGAGATGTCCCCGGTCTGGGAAGAAATGATGAAAGAAAATAACTGAGAGAAGATAAAGAAAGGATGTGCCTGAATATGGCAATGGGATACAGTGAAAAGGTCCGCGATCATTTTGCTAATCCGAGAAACGTCGGCAAACTGGAAAATGCAGATGGCATCGGTGAAGTTGGCAACGCAGTCTGCGGCGATATCATGAAGATTTACCTGAAAATCGACGGAGATATCATCAGCGATGTCCGGTTCAATACCTTTGGATGTGGCGCCGCAATTGCGACCAGTTCGATGGCGACCGAGATGATTAAGGGCAAACCGATTTCGGAAGCACTCAAGCTGACCAATCATGCAGTTGTGGAAGCGCTGGACGGACTGCCTCCTGCAAAGCTGCACTGTTCGGTGCTGGCAGAAGAAGCGGTTAAAGCGGCACTGGCAGACTATTATCAGAAAAAGGGACTGCCGGTTCCGGAGGAATGCGCCGCTGCATGCAGTGGAGATTGCGCACACTGCTGTGGATAAATAGAATCTTTTGTCCAGTTTGGGGCGGCAATATGCCGCCCCTTTGACTTTTTTATAGGTCTGTGGTACAATATAAAGTAGAGTCGGAGAAAGAGACCACAGAATATGGAAAGGAAGGAAGAAAATGCTGAAATGGCGTGAAATTGGCGCGGATGAGCGGAAAGACTGGTTTCAGACCAGGCTCTGCCGTGATTTCCCCGCTGATGAGGTAAAGCCGTTTGACCAGCTTGAAAAGCTGTGTGCAGAAGGCAGTTATCACTGCTATCTGTTTTATGAACAGCCGGAAGTGCCGGTTGGATATGCTTGTATGATGAGAATGGGCAGATTTACGCTGCTGGACTATCTGGCAGTTGAACCATCGATGCGCGGCGGCGGATATGGCTCACAGATTCTTCCCATCCTGGTGGAGATGCTTCCCGAAGGCGGCACTCTGCTGATCGAGGCGGAAAATCCGGCCTGTGCAGCAAGCCTGGAAGACCGCAGCGTGCGGCTTGCACGTGTACGGTTTTACAAGAAGGCAGGGATGCGAATGACGGAGGTGCTGGAGAAGGCATTTGGCGTCGATTTTCGGATTTTGACCGGTGGGGCAGAGACGTCTGACCGTGAAACGGCGGACGGATTAACTGCTGTATATGCGGCGATGCTGCCGGAGACGGTATTTCGCCAGCAATTCACGGTGTCGATTCCCTAGAGAGCAAAACGGCGGACCTGCCGGTGGATAGAATAGTAGAAACGCTGTGCAGTCGACGCTGTATGGCGTTTTTTGTTCGGCGGGTTTACGGTCAATTGATTAGTTGGCCTAACAAATTCCAAAGATATTTTCGATAAATTTCACAAAACGGCTATCAATTCAAAAATGAACATGATATAATGAAAATACCAATTAACAAACTCAGGGGAGCTCCGGCCTTTTCGGTGCTTTTCCGTACATCATAATCAAACGAAAGGAAGATGAAAACGATGGCTTTGGGTAAGATTCTTGTAACAGATGATGATAAGAACATCTGCGAACTGCTCAGACTGTATCTTGAGAAGGAAGGTTACAGCGTTATTCTGGCTCATGATGGTGAAGAAGCGCTGCTCAAATTTGAAACATTACATCCCGATCTGATTTTGCTGGACATCATGCTGCCCGGACTGGACGGCTGGCAGGTCTGCCGTGAGGTCCGCAAAAAGAGTCAGGTCCCGATTATCATGCTGACTGCAAAGGGTGAAACCTTTGATAAGGTGCTGGGACTGGAACTGGGTGCCGACGACTATGTCGTCAAACCGTTTGATACCAAGGAGATTGTCGCCCGTATCAAGGCGGTTCTCAGAAGAGTTGGTCAGAACAACCAGGCTTCCGATATCAAGGAAGTCAGCTACGACAAGCTGGTTGTCAATATGACCCGTTATGAGCTGAAGGTCGACGGCAAGGTTATCGACACGCCGCCGAAAGAACTGGAACTGCTGTTCCATCTGGCTTCCAACCCGAACCGTGTTTATACCCGTGACCAGCTGCTGGATGAGGTCTGGGGCTTCGAGTATTACGGCGACTCCCGTACAATCGACGTCCATGTCAAACGTCTGAGAGAGAAGCTGGAAGGTGTCTCCGACAAATGGTCCCTCAAGACGGTCTGGGGTGTCGGTTATAAATTTGAAGTGACCGATCTGCTGTAATGTACAGAAGGCCGCGAATGGTTTGTCCCTGACCGGGAAGAAATCGGGCGTCGGCAGATTGAACAGGATGGGGAAGGCTGCTGCCCTGCGGCGGCGGTCTTCCCTTTTTGTGGTATGGGGGTCTTTTTTTGCAGAAGAGTATATTTTACAAGTATTTCCGAAGCTGTACGGCCGTCGTATTTTCTTCGATTTTGGTGCTCGGCAGCTTGTTTATGCTGTTTGCCTCCAATTATTTCAAGGAGGACAAGCGCGAAACGATGCAGCAGCAGCTCACAATTGCCAGCTCTCTGCTGCTGACCAGTTCGGAATACGACGACGAATCCAACCGGGTCACCATCAACTCCTCCAACCTGACAGCCGGATTTCAGACGATCTCGATGATTAATGACAGTACCGTCTTTTTTACCAATGCGTCGGGTGTGATACAGATCTGGTGTGAGGATGGGGAGCTGACCAAACCGGTACATACGGTCTCTTCCAAGATTATCAACAAGATCAATCAGGACGGCAGCTATTTTGAGGCAGGCCGTCTGGAAGGACTGTACAGCGAATCCTATTATACCTATGGAATGAATATCGACATGGGCGGTTCGACAATCGGCTATGTCTTCATCTCGGAACCTAGCCGGGAACTGTCCACCTTTTTGATCGAGATGATTAAGATTTTCGCGCTTTCTTCGGTGGCGGTCCTGCTTTTGTCGGTCGTTGTCACCTATTATTCGACGATTAAGATGGTGCGTCCACTGCGGGAGATGTCGGTTGCAGCCAAAAAGTTCGGACAGGGGGATTTTACCTCCCGCATTGAGGTGACCTCCGATGATGAAATTGGACAGCTCGCGATGGCACTCAATAATATGGCACAGTCTCTGTCACAGCTGGAGTCAATGCGCCGCAGTTTTGTCGCGAATGTCTCCCATGAGCTGAAAACACCGATGACCTCCATCGGCGGTTTTATCGACGGCATTCTGGACGGAACGATTCCGAAAAGTGAAGAGAAAAAGTATCTGCGGATTGTCTCGGAAGAGGTACAGCGGCTTTCAAGACTGGTGCGGAGTATGCTCAACCTGTCGAGAATCGAGGCTGGCGAACTTAAGCTCAATCGTCAGCAGCTGAATATCGTCGACACCATCTGTCAGACGCTGTTTACTTTTGAACAGTCGATTGATCAGAAAGGGTTGGATATCCGCGGACTGGATGTTGACAAGGTTATGGTTGACGCAGACGCCGACCTGATTCACCAGGTCGTATATAACCTGATCGAGAATGCGGTCAAATTTGTCAGCGACCACGGCTATCTGATGTTCAGTTTTTATACCGAAGGCGGCATGACGTATGTCGGTATCCGCAATTCGGGTGAAGGTCTGTCCAAAGAAGAAATCCCGCGGGTATTTGACCGGTTCTATAAGACCGACCGCAGCCGTGGCATGGATAAAAATGGCGTAGGACTGGGACTGTATCTGGTCAAATCGATTGTGACGCTGCATGGCGGCGATATCATCGTCCGCAGTGTGCAGGGTGAATATACCGAGTTTGTCTTTTCGGTTCCGTCGGCTAAGACCAGAGCCTCTGCAATTGTCACCGGCCGGGAAAAGGAATATTCCGGCGGTGCCAATTCTTCCGGGCTGATTCCGGTGGAAATGGCAGAGGTTGATGAAGAGGCACTGTCTTCTTCTGAAGGAAAACCGGAGGAAAAGAAGGAGTCCTGAGCGGCAATTGGTTTGTTGCCGTGCTGTGAACAAATAAACAGGTGGTTCCTTTAAATTCGGTACAATATTCAGATGACTGTGCAGAAAAGTTCATCTTTGAATGATAAAATAAAATCAGATAAAAATCCATTGACTGCTCTATCAGGAGGGATGTGATTATATGGCAGAACACGAGGGTTGGACGCCTCATACAGATCATGAGGACTCCCACCATCAGGTGGATGAAAACGGCTGTACCTATCACAGCGGTCGGGTGGAAGACTGGAATAAACAATCGTCAGAACAGAACAACACATCAACCGGTTATACCGGCTCGTATGATGCACAGGGAAATTCCCGCAGCTTTGGCAGACAGGACGGAGAACCATTCTATAATGGGAATCCGCAGAACCGGCCTCCGGAGTATGGAATGAATGAGAACGGGGAATATCGTTACAGTTATGAAGATTATAACCGTATTTCCTATAATCCCGATGGCAGCAGCGCCCGTGGAAAAAATGGCATTAAGGTTTTTGCCATTATTGTGATCGTGCTGCTTGTAGTCACGACGGCGGTACTGCTGGGCATTATCGTCTCGATGAGGAGTTCTCCGCTGCAATCTGAGGTTTCTGTGACCACCGAAACTTCTTCCGAGATTCCGGAAAGTTCTTCGATGGAGCGCCCGGATGAGGACGAAATCGAGGTGCCGGAACTGAATATTACCTCGCATGCTGAGGAGGATACCTATATCAGCAGCGACGGCAAACTGACGACGACACAGGTGCATGAAAAGGTGCGTCCGTCGGTGGTAGGCATTCTGAACTATACCGCAGAAAACTCGCTGACCGCCGATTCTTCTGGAAGTGGGATTATCCTTTCCAGCGATGGCTATATTCTGACCAATGCGCATGTTATCAGCGGTGCTGCCAATCTGGTGGTTGTGCTGGACAACAATGAAGAATATGCCGCTCAGCTGATTGGCAGCGATGTTTCGACCGACCTTGCAGTGATCAAAATTGACGCAGAGAATTTGACCGGTGCGGAACTGGGAGACTCTGACCAGCTGAAAGTCGGGGAACCGGTTGTCGCAATTGGCAACCCTGCCGGATTGAATCTGGCTGGTTCTACGACTCAGGGAATTGTTTCCGGTCTGGACCGCACAATTTCCGTCACACTGGAAAGCGGTGAATCCATCAGCATGGAGGTTATCCAGACGGATGCCGCCATCAACCCCGGCAATTCCGGCGGTCCGCTGATTAATGAATATGGACAGGTTATCGGTATCAATTCCAGCCGGCTGTCCTCTTCGTCGTATGACGGCATCGGGTTTGCAATCCCAATCAATGACGCCCTGCCGGTTGTCGAGGACCTGATTCAGTATGGTTATGTAACCGGCCGTGTCAAGCTGGGCATCACCTATTATCCGATCAGTGAAGTCGTAGGTGCGATGTCCGGGTATACGCCGGGACTGCTGGTATACAGCGTCGACGTGACGATGGATGTTTACGCCAAAGGCCTCCGGGCAGGCGATATCATCACCACAATGGATGGCCAGTCGGTCACTTCCAAAGAGGATATCAAGAGTATCCTTGACGGAAAGAAACCGGGAGATACACTCCTCATCACCTTTGTCCGTGGTTCTTCTGACAGTCAGGCGAGCTATTCGGTAGAGGTTGTACTGGGTGAAGATACCGGCAACAGCGATACCAGCAGTTATTCCTCTGAACCGGGAACAACCGAAGGTGTCCCCACAACAGCGAGCGGCAGTCAGTCGTTCACCTGATTTGCATGATAAAAGCGCAGGGAGTTTGTTTTCCTGCGCTTTTTGTGTGCTGTCTGCCAAAAGGCCGCCGGTTTCTGACCGGCGGCCTTTTGCAAACTTATTAAAACTTTTTATAAAGTGCTATTCCTTACAGCAGAGACTTGTACAGCGCGATAATGTCCTCTTTGGTAGGATCGAGCGGGTTGCCGGGACGGCAAGCATCGTCCATTGCGGACTGCGCCAGGAAGTCGATATCTTCCTCTTTGACAATGCCCTTCAGATCCTGCGGGATGCCGACATCCTTGGACAGCTGTGCAACGGCGTCACAAGCAGCAGCGCGGTATTCTTCCTGGGTCATCTCGTCAACGCCCTTGACGCCCATTGCACGGGCAATCTCGCGGTATTTTTCACCGGTAGCGGGTGCGTTGTACTTCATGACGGTCGGCAGCAGGATTGCGTTTGCAACACCGTGGGGGGTATCATAAACAGCACCCAGTGCGTGTGCCATCGAGTGGACAATGCCCAGACCGACGTTGGAGAAGCCCATGCCGGCGATGTACTGGCCGAGTGCCATGCCTTCACGGCCTTCCGGCGTGCCTTCGCAGGCACCGCGCAGAGATTTGGAGATAATCTCGATGGCTTTCAGGTGCAGCATGTCGGTCATTTCCCAGGCACCTTTGGTGATGTAGCCTTCGATTGCATGGGTCAGTGCGTCCATACCGGTGGAAGCAGTCAGGCCCTTGGGCATCGAGCTCATCATATCAGCATCGATGATGGCGACAACAGGGATGTCATGCGGGTCTACGCAGACAAATTTACGTTTTTTCTCGACGTCGGTGACAACATAGTTGATGGTGACCTCAGCAGCGGTACCAGCTGTTGTGGGGACAGCGATGATCGGTACGCATTTATTCTTGGTCGCAACAGCGCCTTCCAGTGATACAACATCCGCATATTCAGGGTTTGCGATAATAATAGCGATGCCTTTAGCGGTATCCATCGAAGAACCGCCGCCGATTGCAACGATCGCATCAGCACCGGATTCTTTAAATTTGGCAACACCGTTCTGGATATTAGCGATTGTGGGGTTCGCCTTGATGTCGGTATACATGTCGTAAGGGATCCCGGCTTCGTCCAGCAGAGCGGTTACCTTGGTGGATACACCAAACTTGACCAGAGAGGGGTCGGTAACAACCAGAATCTTTTTAAATGCTCTGGATTTCGCTTCGTCGACAACTGCCGAGATGGAGCCCGCGCCGAAATAAGAAGTTTCGTTTAAGATCATTCTGTTTGCCATGTGGATATTCCTCCATTATTAACAAAAGTCAGATCCAGTGTGGGGCTAAATCTGTACTGATATTATAACACAATTTTCCAGCCGGTTCAATCGCCGAAATGCAGTTTTCGGTGAACTTTCTGCGAATCTTTTGGATTCACGAATCCGCCATCAGCCAGAACAGGGCTGCCATCAGTCCAGGCGAACACTGTTCCTGGGATGAGAGCAGCAGCATCAGCAACAGCAGCGTCAGCCTGTCCCCATCCATCCCCATCAGCCCGGATAATCCGAACAGATCGGTTGACGGCATCCCCTGGCGGTTGGTGTGATGGGGTGTTTGCTGCCGCGATGGCTCCGGTTGAGTTGGGGTGGACGGGTGGTATTCTGGCTGATGGGTGTCTGGCCGGTCATGACGGGTGGGCTGGGAAACCGTCTGGTTGGAAAAGGATTGCTGCGAACCCTCCAGACGTGCCCGTGCCTGTCTTTGCATCTCACGCACCCGCTGGGCTGCTTCCAGCTGCATCTGCCGGAGTTCTTCGGGACTGTATTCTCGATAGGCCATTGATGGTTCATCCTTTCAGCTGTGCGATTTTCAGTGGGAGCCGCTCGATCCCAGCAGCCCTGCAAGGCCGGACAGCCCGCCCCCTTCGACCGATTCCAGCGCTTTGACCATCTGCATAATCTGCATAGCCTGGTCGACACGGGGTGCCTTTTCCGGACGAAGGAGCGGCTTCAGGCTTTTGAGGAAGTGATATTCCGGACCTTGCTGGTTCATCGCCTGCATGACGCTGGAAAGGGTGCGCAGCAGCGCTGGGTTGGATAACAGACTGTTCAGGTTCATGCCGGCAGCATTGTCGGGTTGAGACTGAGATTGGGAAACATTCTGGTGGTTCGGCTGGTAGTGGTTTTCCTGCCGATGGTCCGGCTGAGGATGGGCAGGCGGCGCCGAATTTGAATTACCGGAGGCCGCCTGCGACTGCGACAGGTTTTGCAGTGCACCTTCCAGCTGATTTTCCATGCCCATTGCACCGGCCATCTGCCGGAGAGAACGCAGAGTGTCTTCGTTTTGCAGGATAGAGGCAAGGCTGGACAGGTCAAAGTTGTCTGTTCCCGGCATATTCTTCCTCCTTTCTGTGGATTGGGGCGCTGAAAAGCCTTGGCGACAGGAAAATTATCTGCCGTTTTGTTTGTTGTTCATGATTCTCCGGATTGCATCCGACTGGACTGCTTTTTCTGCCGCTTTTTTGGCAGCTGCGGCCTTGGCAGGGTCGGAGAGGATTTCGCTGACTTTATTCCGACTGTCGCTGGGGAGGGAGGAGAGCAGGGCTGATAGATCACCCCGCCGATAATCTGCTTCCAGCTTTTTGGGGTCAACACCGGCACGCGCTGCCAGCATTTTGATCAGCATCCGGTCCATCTCCCCCAAAGGCGGCGTGTCAGACAGTGCATGATTTTCCTGTCCTTTTTGCAGTTCAAAGCTCATGGGAACCCTTCCTTTCGGTCTTGCTGCCCTGGTCACAGGCTATGGAATTGTTGACGAACAGGGCATGATGGTTTATACTTATTCTGTCTATACCCATAATATGCCCGACCGGCAATCCGGTTCCATCTTCCGGAAGGTCGCGGGAATGAAAGGAAGTGCCCGTTATGGATACCCGTCGGATTGTCGTGATTTCGGATACCCATAAGGATTTTTTTACCCTGCGTAAGATTGTCGAACGCCATCAGCAGGATACCGACCTTTTTCTGCATCTGGGAGATCTGGAAGAGGATGTCCGCCAGCTTCGTGCTTTGTATCCGTCGCTTCCCATCCGGAATGTGCGTGGCAACTGCGATTTCGGCTCCAAAAGCAAGCCGGTCGATATTGTCGAGATGGGGTGTGCCCGGATTCTGTTCTGTCATGGGCATACGATGTTCGTGGGAGCAGGAACCGAGTACCTTGAAAATGCAGCGAGGGAAGCAAAATGTAATGTTGCATTGTTTGGCCATACACATGTTTCTTACTGCCGGTATAAGGACGGATTGTATGTAATGAATCCGGGAAGCCCGTCCAGTCCTCGTGATGGGAAGGCAAGCTATGGGATTATTGATATCACCGAGAATGGGCTGCTTCCTTACGTGGTCAAGCTCAAGTGATTTTGCAGGGAAGGGAATCGAATGGAACATCTTTTTTCTTTTAATTGTCCAGTCTGTGGACAGAAGCTGACGTTGGACGGAAACAGCTTCCGCTGTCCGTCAGGGCATAGCTTCGACCGTGCCCGCAGTGGCTATGTCAATCTTCTGCTGCCGGACGGAAAGCATGCCAAACTTCCCGGCGATAACCGCCAGATGGTCAACGCAAGACGGGAGTTCCTTGAAAAAGGATTTTACCGTCCGATGGCAGATGCACTCTGCCGGGAGCTTGTCCGGGAATTGACGGGAAAAGGTAATTTAACGCTGCTGGACGCAGGATGTGGGGAAGGGTATTATACCCGGCTGGCGTATGACGCGCTGGTACAGGCCGGAATATCGGTACAGCTGTTGGGACTGGATATCTCCAAATTTGCAGCAGAAAAGGCGGCCAAACGTTTTCGGCCGGAGGAACCGGTTCATATCGGCGCTGCAAGTATCTTTCATATGCCGGTAGAGGACGAAAGCTGCGATGTGGTGATGACATTGTTTGCGCCGTTTTGCCGGGAAGAGTTTCTGCGGGTGCTGAAAAAGGATGGACTGTTTGCAATGGTCATTCCGGGTGCTCGCCATCTGTACGGATTGAAACAGGCAGTTTATGACCAGCCTTATCTGAACGAAGTGCAGGATTATCCAATTGAAGGAATGACATTCCTGCGGAGTGTACCGGTCGATGATACAATCACGCTGCATGGCGATGAGATTATGAGCCTGTTCATGATGACACCCTACTATTATAAAACGTCGACAGAGGGACAACAGCGCGCTGCTGCGCTGGAACAGCTGACAACCGAAACCTCGTTTGAAATTTTGCTGTACCGTAAAGCGTAAGCTATTATTGGTCAAAGGTATCGAACAGCATAGAAAACAGGTATTTGCATTTTGCGGGTCAGGATGTTATAATACTTTACATTGACAGATACTTCCGGTTTTGTGGCTGGCAACGCTGTCTGGAAGAAAGGAATGGTAACAGATGGAGAAAAAGCTTGGATTTGGTTTGATGCGTCTGCCCTCTCTCGACCCGAATGACCCGTCCAAAATTGATATTGAACAGGTAAAAAAGATGGTCGATCTCTTTTTGGAGAGAGGATTCACCTATTTTGACACCGCCTGGATGTACTGCGGCTTCCAGAGTGAAAACGCGGCAAAAGAAGCACTGGTCAGCCGTCATCCCCGTGACAGCTTTACCCTTGCGACCAAACTGCACGCCGGCTTCCTCAAGAGCAAAGAGGACCGTGACCGTATTTTTAATGAGCAGTTGTCCAAGACCGGCGTCGAATATTTCGATTATTACCTGCTGCACGACATTGGCTATGACCACTATAAGATTTATACCGAACTGGACTGCTTCAACTGGCTGATGGAGAAAAAGAAGCAGGGACTGGTCAAACATATCGGCTTTTCTTATCATGATAATGCGGAACTGCTGGACCAGGTGCTGACCGAACATCCTGAGTTCGAGTTCGTACAGTTGCAGATTAACTACCTTGACTGGGACAGCGTCGGCGTTCAGTCCCGCAAGTGCTACGAAGTCGCAGTAAAACACGGCAAACCGGTTATCGTTATGGAACCGGTCAAGGGCGGCACACTGGCTAAAGTACCTGAATCGGTCGAAAAGCTGTTCAAGAATGCAGCGCCGGAAATGTCGATTCCTTCCTGGGCGATTCGTTTTGCTGCAAGCCTGCCGGGTGTCAAGCTGGTCCTGTCGGGCATGAGCAGCATGGAACAGGTAGAGGACAATACTTCGTATATGCAGGACCTCAAGCCGCTGACGGAAGAGGAACGCGGACTGGTTCAGCAGGCGGTCGAACTGATCAATGCCAATATTGCGATTCCCTGCACCGGCTGTTCTTACTGCACCGATGGGTGCCCGATGCATATCGCAATCCCCAAATACTTCTCGCTGTACAATGCGGATAAGCAGGAAGTCAAGGAAAAAGGCTGGACGCCTCAGGGTGAATACTATGACCGTCTGACCCATGTCTTTGGCAAAGCAAGCGACTGCATTGCCTGTGGACAGTGTGAAGGCGTATGTCCGCAGCATCTGCCGATTATTGAGTACCTCAAAGAGGTTGCGGCGTATTTTGGCAAATAACCTAAACTGATTTTATAAAAGCACAACCCTTTTACAGTTCGAAACCGTAAAAGGGTTGTGCTTTTTAGTTATTATTAAAGCTATCAATCAAGGTAAGCAGCGCCTGCTGTTGTTCATTGGTCAGATAAAGGAAATGGCGAAAGATTTTCCATTGGGTTTCGGTAACAGGCCGGAGTTGCTCGCTGGTTTCGTCAAAGAAAAACTGGGATAACGTAATTCCAAAGTAATTGCAAAGGGTTTGTAGCGTCAACAGGGTGGGCAGCGTATTGGAATGCAGCAGGGAAGAGATGGTCGACTGCGCCATACCAGCGTCTTTGTATAGCCGGTATTCACTTTTAACGCCTTTTTCTTCCATTAAAGAGCGTACCCGGTTTTGAATCCAGATGATCATTTCATTATCGGTCATTATACTACTCCATTTCTAATACTGTTATACTGCAATTTTATTGTAGTATAGCCATTTTCAAGAAAATAGAGCGAATATAAGTGCTAATTTATTGAAATTAAATCGAAGTTATGATATAATAAGAAAAGACGAATTACTACTTACAGCAATCAGTAAAACTAATATAAAATATTAGTCGATTTCGAGTAGTTCGTCTAAAGTTTTACCTAGAGTACGGGAAAAACAGTGAAGTTCAATATCGGTGACAAACCGTTTGCCAGCTTCAATTCGCTGGATAGCGTTTTTGTCAATATCTAGCCCATTCAGCTGGAGCAAATTAGAGAGCTGTCGCTGAGAAAGTCCCATGCTCGTTCTAATAGCAGCAATATTTTTGCCACAGATATTATTCTTTCCATCTTTATTTTTGTTGATAAACATATCGCTTTTCACTTCTTTGGATAAGGCATAAAGATATCGGTTCTTTCTAATAAATAATCAATTGATGTGTGATAAAAGTCTGCTAGCTTAATCAGTATATCAGTAGGGGGATCATATAATCCAGCTTCATAGCGCGAATAAGTGCTTTGTGTTATATTTAATATCGCTGCTATATCCTGTTGTTTCAAATCGTGGTCTTCTCGCAGATCGCGAATTCTCTTATACATATTCATCACCCCAAATTAGGCTACTATATTTTAAAATTCGTCTTATATTATATGCTCTTAAGGCATATAATGCAAACATACTTTTTTTAAAACTTTTTAAATTTATAAATAGAGGTATTTCAAGTTATTTGAAAGGAAGATATAAAATGGAAGAAAAAGCGTATAAAAAGGCGTATCTGCACCTGTTCAATGAAATCACCGATACAATTGAACACCTGAAGGAAATCCAGCAGCAAACAGAAGAAATCATCATTGCAATGGATGAGAATGAGACAGAATAAATTCGACGTTTTCAACAAAGAATTTCACTGAAATTCACCAAAACAGAAAAACTTTTGTGTTCATAAAAAGTTTACAAATAAAATTGCAAAAGCCCTTGCCAAATGGACTTGCATCCGTTATAATACTACTTGCGTGACTGCAACAAAGATATGCGATGAAGCGGGAGGTTGCTGCTGTGAGCAGGTAATTTCCGCCGAGTATGTCCGATTTTAAACCGGGCGACAAAGATTGAATACCATGTTAGTACAGGATGGATGAAAAGCTGCGCCTGTGTGCGGCTGATAATCCGGACCGGAAGACCGGCAAACTGCGGCCAGGTTTGGCTGTAAGTGCCAGCGCAAATGCGGTGGTAGTTTCACGAGGCTCGGAAAAACGCATTAAGCGGTTTTCCGTTTTTTTATTGCAAAGGCGTGAAACACACGGAAACGTGTCCAATACAATGTCTTGTCCCCACCAAGTATTTTAGGAGGCGATGACAGTGGCAGTCAATGAAAAACTTCGTATCAAACTGAAAGGTTATGACCACACCCTGGTAGACGCATCTGCGACCAAAATCGTAGAGGCTGCAAAGAAGACCGGCGCCCGTGTTTCCGGACCGATCCCGCTGCCTACCCACAAGGAAGTCGTTACCATTCTTCGTGCCGTTCATAAATACAAAGACAGCCGCGAACAGTTTGAGCAGCGCACCCACAAGAGACTGATTGATGTTCTCCGTCCCTCTGCTAAGACGGTCGAAGCACTTCAGGGTCTCGAACTCCCCGCCGGCGTTGAGGTTGAGATCACTCGCTGATCGCTTAAAACCAACAGTACGCAAAACCGTGTTCCCTGTGAGGGGAACCAACGGGGGTCATGTCAGCGGATATCCGTTGACCAATAACCTGACAGGAGGAAAACAAAGATGAAAAAAGGAATCATCGGCAAAAAGATCGGTATGACTCAGATCTTCGACGAATCTGGTAAAGTCATCCCGGTAACTGTGGTTGAAGCCGGTCCCTGCATGGTCATTCAGAAGAAGACCGTGGAGAACGACGGTTACGACGCAATCCAGGTTGGATTTGGCGACGTAAAACCTCAGAAACTCTCCAAGCCCGCCAAAGGTCACTTTGAAAAGGCTGACGTTGCGCCTAAGAAAGTCCTCAAGGAATTCAGAATGGACGATTGCAGCGCATACAACGTCGGCGACGTTATCAAGGCTGACACCTTCGCTTGCGGCGATATGATCGACGCTTGCGGCACCAGCAAAGGTAAAGGTTACGCCGGCGCAATCAAGCGTCATGGTAACAAATCGCTCCGTGCTTCTCACGGTACTGGTCCTGTTGCAAGACAGCCCGGCTCTATGGGCGCTATCTCCGACCCGTCCAGAATCTTCAAAGGCAAGGGAATGGCTGGTCACATGGGCGCTGAGAGAGTTACCGTACAGAATCTCGAGATCGTCAAAGTTGACGTTGAGAACAATCTGATTGCTGTTAAAGGCGCAATCCCCGGCCCTAAAGGCGGCGTGGTTGTCCTGACCGACAGCAAGAAGGCTTAAGGGAAGGAGGAAATATAATGCCTACGATTTCCGTATTTGATATGGCTGGCAAGGAAGTCTCCACCATGGAACTTTCCGAGGCAGTATTCGGCATTGAACCCAATGCAGTGGTTATGCACCAGGCAGTCGTTGCCTACCTTGCAAACCAGCGTCAGGGCACTCAGTCCACCCTCACCCGCACTGAGGTTGCAGGCGGCGGACGTAAACCCTGGAAACAGAAAGGTACCGGTCATGCAAGACAGGGCTCCATCAGAGCTCCTCAGTGGACCCATGGCGGCGTCGCTCTCGGCCCGAAACCCCGCAGCTACCGTCTGGCACTGAACAAGAAAGTCAAGAGACTGGCTATGAAATCCGCATTTTCCTCTAAGGTCCTGGATGGCGATATGATCGTCATCGACAAGATCGAGGCAGCGGAATACAAGACCAAAACCATGGCAGCTATGCTCAAGGCACTGGGTGCTGACCGCAAGGCACTGGTTGTTCTCCCTGAGATGGATCAGAAGGCAATCAAGAGCATGGCAAACATTCCCGGCGTTAAGACCGCTCAGGTCGGCAGCCTGAATGTTTACGACATCCTCGGCTGTGACAAGTTCATCGTCGTTAAGGATGCAGTAGCAAAGATCGAGGAGGTATATGCGTAATGAAAAAGGCACAGGATATCATCCTCGCTCCCGTCATCACTGAGAAATCGATGTATGGCGTAGCTGAGAAAAAGTACACCTTCAAAGTTGCGAACGACGCAAACAAGATCGAAATCGCCCATGCAGTTGAAGAACTGTTCGACGTCAATGTCGCCAAGGTCAACACCGTCAGCGTCAGAGGCCGTTTCAAGAGAATGGGCCGCAACGAAGGTTATCGCCCTGACTGGAAAAAGGCGATCGTAACCCTGACCGAAAACTCCAAGACCATTGAGTTCTTCGAGGGCATGATCTGATAAGTCCCCGAAAAGAATCGGTTAGATACCCGGTAACAAAGGGTAAGGGCCTGTGAGTAAGGCCCTGGTGATGTATGGGGAACCGCAGGGGTTCCTCGCTAAACCAAAAGGAGAGTGAAATAAAATGGCGATCAAAGCATTTAAGCCTGTCACCCCTGGCACGCGTACAATGACTGTCACCGATTATTCCGGTCTTTCCAAGGTAGCTCCTGAGAAGAGCCTTCTGGAGCCCATGAAAAAGACCTCCGGCCGTAACAACTATGGCCGTATCACCGTTCGTCATCATGGCGGCGGCAACAGAACCAAATACCGCGTGATCGACTTCAAACGCGATAAAGTTGGCATGAACGCTACTGTTCAGACCATTGAATACGATCCCAACCGCAGCGCATTCATCGCACTGATCCAGTTCGAGGATGGCGAGAAGAGATATATCCTCGCTCCCGATGGACTGAAGGTTGGCCACATCATCAGAAACGGCGCAGACGCCGATATCAAACCCGGCAACGCTCTGCCTCTGGCAAACATCCCGGTTGGTACCTTTATCTACGGCATCGAGCTGTACAACGGTAAGGGCGCTCAGCTGGTCCGTGCAGCTGGCAACATGGCTCAGCTGATGGCTAAGGAAGGCGCTTACGCACTCGTCAGACTTCCCTCCGGCGAACAGCGCAACATCGACATCAACTGCATCGCCTGCATCGGCCAGGTCAGCAACATCGACCATGAAAACGTTTCGCTCGGTAAAGCCGGCCGTAAACGTCACATGGGCTGGAGACCTACCGTCCGCGGCTCTGTCATGAACCCCAACGACCATCCCCATGGCGGCGGCGAAGGCAAATCTCCTGTCGGCCGTCCCGGACCTGTTACCCCCTGGGGCAAACCCACTCTGGGCTACAAGACTCGCAAGCATCATCAGCGCTCCGATAAATTTATCGTGAAACGCAGAAACGCGAAGTAATGGAAGGAGGAAGATGATCCATGGGCAGAAGCATTAAAAAGGGTCCTTACGTTGAGGAATCCCTCTACAAGAAAGTCGCTGCAATGAACGAGGCCGGCGAAAAGAAGGTTGTCAAGACCTGGAGCCGCTCCTCCACTATTTTCCCTGAATTCGTTGGACATACATTCGCGGTACACGACGGCAGAAAGCACGTTCCGGTGTACGTTACCGAAGATATGGTAGGCCATAAACTGGGTGAGTTTGCTCCCACCAGAACCTTTAAGGGCCACAACGGTTCCAAGACCAGTAATAACGGCAAATAATAGCCGAAAGGAGGATTTTGAATGGAAGCTAAAGCTTACCTGAGAAATGTACGCATCTCTCCGAGAAAAGTTTCCGTCGTTCTGAACCTGATCAGAAATAAAGACACCGAAACTGCAATGGCAATTCTGAAATATACACCCAAAGCTGCATGTGAGCCTCTCCAGAAACTTCTGAAATCGGCTATCGCAAACGCTGATCACAACTTCGGTATGGACACCAGCAACCTTTATGTTGCCGAGTGCTTTGTCTGCCCCGGTCCTACTATGAAGAGAATCAGACCCCGCGCACAGGGCCGTGCATTCAAGGTATTGAAGAGATCTTCGCACATCACCCTTGTTCTGAAAGAACAGGAATGAAGCTCTAAGAGGAGGTAAACTATGGGCCAGAAAGTAAATCCGCACGGACTTCGTGTTGGAGTTATTAAAGATTGGGATTCCCGCTGGTTCGCTGAAGGCACTGCTTTCGGTGACACCCTGGTAGAGGACTACAAGATCCGTAACTTCCTCAAGCAGGGCCTGAAGGACGCCGGTATCCCCCGTATTGAGATCGAACGCGACGCCAAGATGGTGAGAATTCACATCCACTGCGCAAAACCTGGTATGGTTATCGGCCAGGGCGGCGCTAAGATCAATGAACTCCGCGGTCAGCTGGAAAAGATGATCGGCAAGGCAGTTCACATCAACATCGTTGAAGTTAAGCAGCCTGATCTGTCTGCACAGCTGGTTGCTGAGAGCATCGCTTCTCAGCTCGAAAGAAGAATTTCTTTCCGCCGCGCTATGAAACAGGCAATCGGCAGAGCTATGAGACTGGGTGCCAAAGGTATCAAGACTTCCGTTTCCGGCCGTCTGGGCGGCGCTGAAATCGCAAGAAGCGAGTCTTACAACGAGGGCACCATCCCGCTGCAGACCCTGCGCGCTGATATCGACTACGGCTTTGCTGAGGCACACACCACCTACGGCAAGATCGGCGTTAAGACCTGGATCTACACCGGTGAGGTTCTGAAGGGCGAAGTTACCAAGAAACCCGCAAGATCCTACAGAAACGATCGCAATGATCGTAACGACAGACCCCGCAACAGAAGACCGAGAAATGCGGAAGGAGGTAACAAGTAATGCTTCTCCCTAAAAGAGTTAAATATCGTCGTCAGCAGAGAGGACGCATGAAAGGTAAAGCCCTTCGCGGCAATACCGTTACCCACGGCCAGTACGGCCTGCAGGCTCTTGAGCCCGCTTGGGTCAGCTCCGCACAGATCGAAGCTGCCCGTATCGCCATGACCCGTTACATCAAACGTGGCGGTCAGGTTTGGATTAAGATTTTCCCCGATAAACCCTATACCAAACAGCCTGCTGAAACTCGAATGGGTTCCGGTAAAGGTTCTCCTGAGTATTGGGTAGCAGTTGTTAAACCCGGCAGAGTTATGTTCGAAATCGGTGGCGTTTCTGAGGAGCTGGCTCGCGAGGCTATGCGTCTGGCTGGTCACAAACTGCCGATCAAGACTAAATTCGTCCGCAAAGAAGAAACGGTTGGTGAGCAGGAATGAAAGCAAAAGACGTAAGAGAAATGTCCAAGGCTGAACTCCAGGATAAATTGAGCGATCTGAAAGCCGAGCTCTTCAACCTGCGCTTTCAGCTTGCTGTTAATCAGCTCGATAACCCCATGAGAATCAAGGCTGTCAAGAAAGACATCGCCCGTATCATGACGGTTCTGAATGAGCTTGACTAAGGAAGGGAGATCAGACCGTGGAAAGAAATTTGAGAAAAACCAGGACTGGTACCGTTGTCAGCAACAAGATGGATAAGACCGTCGTCGTCGCTATCTACGACAACGTTAAACACCCCCTGTACAAAAAGATCGTGAAGCGTACCGTTAAGGTAAAAGCTCATGACGAGATGAACGCCTGCAACGTTGGCGATAAAGTCTCTCTGATGGAAACTCGTCCTCTGTCCAAGGATAAGAGATGGAGAGTTGTCGAGATCATCGAAAAGGCTAAATAAGCAAAAGATTTCAAACGCAGGTTGATTTACAACCTATTACAACTTTCTAAATCTCGAAAAAGGAGGAACGCACTGTGATTCAGATGCAGACTCGCATGAAAGTCGCAGACAACACCGGAGCAAAAGAACTCATGTGCATCCGTGTTCTCGGCGGCTCTAAGAGAAGATACGCGAATATCGGCGACGTCGTAGTTTGTTCCGTTAAAAAAGCAACACCCGGCGGAGTTGTAAAAAAAGGTGACGTTGTTAAAGCTGTCATCGTTCGTTCGGTAAAGGGACTTCGTCGTGAGGACGGCACTTATATCAGATTTGACGAAAACGCTGCCGTTCTGATCAAGGAAGATAAAAACCCCAGAGGCACCCGTATTTTTGGGCCGGTCGCAAGAGAGCTTCGTGATAAAGAATACATGAAGATCCTGTCTCTTGCTCCGGAAGTTCTGTAATCAGGAGGTGCAAGGAATGGCTAAGATGCACGTCAAGACCGGCGATAACGTCGTTATCATCTCCGGCAAAGATAAAGGCAACCAGGGTAAGGTTGTCGCTGTCAGCCCCAAGGAAGGCAAAGTCATCGTTGAGGGTCTGAACATCGTTACCAAGCACATGAAACCCCGTCAGATGGGTCAGCAGGGCGGTATCGTGAAGGCTGAAGCCCCCATGTACGCCTGCAAGGTTATGCCTGTTTGCCCCAAGTGCGGCAAGGGCGTCAGAACCCGTCACGTAATCAAGGAAGATGGAACCAAGGTTCGTGTATGCGCATCCTGCGGCGAAACTTTCTAAACTAAAATGGAGGAAAAAGACATGGCTCGTCTGAAAGACTACTATAAATCCGACGTAGCTCCGGCTCTGATGAAGAAGTTCGGCTACAAAAGTGTCATGCAGATTCCGAAGGTTGAAAAAGTCGTCATCAACGTAGGTGCCGGCGAGGCAAAGGAAAACGCCAAGGTTATGGATGCTGTTATCAGAGATCTGGCCACCATCACCGGCCAGAAACCCATCACCTGCAAGGCTAAAAAGTCCGTTGCAAACTTCAAGATTC
Organism: uncultured Clostridia bacterium; assembly: GCA_944386805.1. Classification (GTDB taxonomy): domain Bacteria; phylum Bacillota; class Clostridia; order Oscillospirales; family Ruminococcaceae; genus Faecivivens. The sequence goes on along the minus strand of CALXCO010000016.1, from coordinate 601 downwards.
GTGAAGGCATGGTCATCGGCGCAAAGGTTACCCTCCGCGCTGACAAAATGTATGAATTTATCGATCGTTTCTTCAATATCGCTCTTCCCCGCGTAAGAGACTTCAGAGGCATCAATGCCAACTCTTTCGACGGCCGCGGCAACTACACCATCGGCCTGAAAGAGCAGCTGATCTTCCCGGAGATCGAGTACGATAAGATCGACAAGACCCGCGGTATGGACATCAGCTTTATCACCACCGCCAAGACGGATGAGGAAGCTCGCGAGCTGCTCAGCCTGATGGGCGCTCCGTTTGAGAAATAAGGGAGGTAGAATTCAGTGGCTAAAACTTCGATGAAAATCAAACAGCAGAGAGAGCCTAAGTTCTCCACCCGTGCTTATACCAGATGCAAACTCTGCGGACGTCCCCACGCATATCTGAGAAAATACGGCATCTGCCGTATCTGCTTCAGAGAACTGGCTTACAAGGGCCAGATCCCCGGCGTTAAGAAAGCCAGCTGGTAAGTAAACCAAGTAAAGGAGGTTTATGGTATGCAGATCACCGACACTATCGCAGATATGCTGACTCGCATCCGCAACGCGAGCTCCGCTAGACACGAGAC
>CALXCO010000015.1 GCA_944386805.1 uncultured Clostridia bacterium | reverse complement strand
GGAAAAACGTAAAGGATGAAGATCAGAAGGTCGCCGAATTTGCAGAGGAGTTCCATTCTTCGATTGTTGGTACCCTCGACCGCAGCGACCTTGTCCAGCAGGCGGAAGAGATGGGCAAGACGGTCGTGGAAGCCTTCCCCGACAGTGAGATGGCCGGTCAGTATCGTACCCTTGCAAAAGCGGTGCTGGAAGCGGTCAAAAAAGGAAAGGATGAGGCGGATGCTGAAAAGAATTGATCAGATAGATGAAAGCTGTGCGTCCGTTCGGATTGCCGACGCCAGTTTCCCTGCTCCTTTCCGCTCCGGTCTGGAATATTCGGCACCGGCGCGCGGAACATGGAACATCGTCCATACCGGAATGCTGCTGCCGGAAGCACATGAGATTTTTGTCTGTGCGGCAGGCTGTCTGCGGGGTGTTGTGCTGACTGCCGCCGAACAGGGCACCTCTGATCGTTTCTCTACGATTGCTATTCGGGAAAATAACCTGCTGGACGGCGATATGGAACAGCTGATTATCGATGGTGTCGGAGACATTCTCTCGAAACTTCCCAAACGTCCGCCGGCAGTATTGCTGTACACCAGCTGCATCCATCATTTTACCGGTTGTGACCTGAAACTGGCTTACCGGCGGCTGCGGGAAAAGTACCCGGACGTCGATTTTACCGACTGCTATATGAACCCGATTATGCGCAAAAGCGGGCTGACACCTGACCAGCTGATGCGCCGTCAGCTGTACAGCCTGCTGAAAAAGCAGCCGCTGGATGAAAAGAGCGTCAACATCATCGGCAATGATTTTGCGACCCTGCCGACCAGTGAACTGGTGACGACCATTCGGGAGGGCGGCTATACCCTGCGGGAAATTCAGGATTGCCACACCTATCAGGAATATCAGCAGATGGCGACCGCTTCGCTGAATATCGTCTATAATCCGGCTGCAAAGGCTTCGGCAGCTGCACTGGAAAGAAGACTGGGACAGAAATATCTGTATCTGCCGCTGTCGTATGATTATGATGAAATCGTGAGCGGGCTGAATACCCTCTGTGATACCCTGCATCTGCCGCACCGGGATTATTCCGACCGGATTGCAGCATGTGAAGCGGCGCTGGAGAAAGCGCACGAAGTGATTGGCGATACGCCAATCGCCATTGATTATACGCTGACCTATCGGCCGCTGAGTCTGGCACGGCTGCTGCTCAGAAAAGGCTTTAACGTCAAGCGTGTCTATCTGGATGGCATCGGCGAGGAAAAGGCAGATTTTGAGGCGCTGCAAAAAGAAGCGCCCGACTTGATGCTGTACGCGACAGTCGAAGTAAAAATGCGTTTTCTGCATGGTGCTGAGGTCGGCGGTCATGGCAAGCATTTTCTGGCACTGGGACAAAAGGCCGCGTACTTTACCGGCAGCGATAACTTTGTCAATATTGTCGAATGCGGCGGACTGTATGGCTTTGATGGGATTATCCGGATGGCCGGTGAGATGGAAGACGCATATCTGCATAAAAAGGATGCCCGCAGACTGATTCAGATCAAGGGCTTCGGAGGAGGTTGCTGCTTATGAAACAGACTGCCAGCTTCATTTCAACCTATTCAGCCGATGCTTTCGGCGTTGCGTCGGCTCTGTACGAGCTGGGCGGCATGACCATCATGCACGATGCGTCCGGCTGTAACTCCACTTATAATACCCATGATGAACCGCGCTGGTACGATATCGATTCGATGGTCTATATCTCCGGCCTTTCCGAGATGGAAGCGGTGATGGGTGACGATGGCAAGCTGATTGACGATATTGTCCAGGCTGCGGGTGAACTCTCCCCGAAGTTTATCGCACTTGCGGGCACACCGATTCCGATGATGATCGGAACCGATTATAAGGCGGTCGCTGCGGTGATCGAGAAAAAGACCGGTATTCCGTCGTTTGGGTTTGCGACCAACGGAATGCAGGATTATCTGAGCGGCATTTCAATGGCATTTGAGGCGTTCGCCGAACGAATGACCCAGCCGATGGATGTGATTCCTCATAGCGTCAATGTCCTTGGGGTGACACCGCTTGATTTTGCAGTCTGCGGATATGACCGGGAACTGGTCAGCAGATTGCAGTCGGACGAATGGGAGGTCCTGGCAACCTGGTCGATGGGGTGCAGCCTGGAGGATATCCGGCGCAGCGCAGCGGCTGAGGTCAATCTGGTGGTATCATGGAGCGGTCTTGCGGCGGCAAAAAAATTACAGGCGCTGTATGGGACACCCTATGTCATCGGTGCACCGGTCGGAGAGAAATTTACCGCCGAGGTGCTGGATGCACTGCATCAGTCGGCTAAAGATAAAACCTGCCGTGATCTTTGCGGAGCGTCTTCTTCGAATGGAAAAATCGTCCTGATCGGAGAAAGTGTCACCAGCCTGTCGCTGGCGGCAGCACTGCGCAAAGAAGGAGCGGGCGATATTCGGGTGATCTGTCCGGTATGCTGTGAAGAACATCCGGGAATGATTCGTGCACTGGACGAGGACGAGCTGATTCGTGCGATGAATGGCGCTGAAATGGTGGTCGCTGACCCGCTGTATCAGCCGATCTGCAAAGACAAGCAGTTTGTCCGTCTGCCGCATGAGGCGTTCTCCGGGCGGCTTTTCCGGCGGGAGGATGTCAATCTGCTGACCGGTTTTGAACAGCTGAAAAACAAAATCTTGGGATAAAATATCAAAAATTTGCCGCCAGGTGCGGCAGTGAAAGGAACAAAATATGATGAAAAAGAGTCTGAGCTTTATTTGTGCAATGATTTTTGTATTGACGGCAGCAGGCTGCGGCAACACCGCTTCCACCTCTTCCCAGACAGAAAGCAGTTCGTCTTCTGTGTCGGAGAGTTCGTCCTCTTCCGAAAGTTCTGAGGCATCCTCTGAGGAGGTTTCTTCCGCTTCGGAAGAAACCCAGGGCGAATATCATACCGTCGTCGACCATGCAGGCAATGAGGTCGAGGTTCCGTATGATATCGAACGGATTGCAGTAGCGGACATTTACCCTCTGCCTTCGGTCCTGTCGGTCTTCTTTGATTCTGCCGAGAAGATCGTCGGTATGGCACCGGCCAGCATGACCGCCGCACAGAACAGCCTGCTCAGCGAACTTTACCCTGAGATTCTGAACGCTGATACCAGCTTTACCGATGGTACAACCATCAATGTTGAAGAACTGATCAAACTCGATCCCGATGTCGTATTCTATGGCGCGTCCAACCCCGAAATCGGCGAACAGCTCAAGAATGCAGGTATTCCCGGTATTGCCATCTCGGTTAACAAATGGGATTATAATGCAATTGAGACACTCGACAACTGGATTTCCCTGATCAGTGAGATGTTCCCCGATAACGATAAAACTGAGCTGGTCAGTGATTACAGCAACGAAGTCTATGACGAGATTCAGCAGCGTGTCGCCGATATGACCGATGAAGAACGCGCCCGTGTATTCTTCCTCTTCCAGTACAGCGACACGACGATTGCAACCTCCGGCCAGAATTTCTTTGGTCAGTGGTGGGCAGATGCGATCGGCGCAGTCAACGTTGCGCAGGAGCTGACCACCGATAACGCCAACCAGGTTAGCATGGAACAGATCTACGGCTGGAACCCGGACACCATTCTGATCACCAACTTTAACCAGGCAACGCCGGACGACCTGTTCAACAACACCATCGGCAGCTATGACTGGAGCGAGATTGACGCAATCAAGCTCGGACAGGTCTACAAGATGCCGCTCGGCATGTACCGCAGCTATACCCCCGGTGTCGATACCCCGATCACCCTTTATTGGCTGGCAAAGACGGTTTATCCGGAACTGTTTGAAGATATCGACGTAACTGAAAAGACGATTGATTACTATGATTCCGTTTTCGGTGTCCAGCTGACCGAAGAACAGGCAGAATCGATCTTTACCCCGGTAACTGCCGCAGGCGAAGTATACTTTGATTAAAAACAGAACCTTGTTGAGCAGTTGATACAGGAGGCAGAGAAGAATGGGAATGAATTCAACTCCTTCCGGAGAACGGGTACATATTGGCTTTTTTGGACGCCGGAATGCCGGTAAATCCAGCGTAGTCAATGCTGTGACCGGTCAGGAACTGGCGGTTGTATCCGATACCAAGGGAACAACCACCGACCCGGTGTATAAATCGATGGAGCTGCTGCCGATGGGACCGGTTATGATTATCGATACCCCCGGCTTTGACGATGAAGGCGAACTGGGCGCACTGCGGGTTCGCAAGACCCGCCAGGTGCTGAACAAAACCGATGTCGCCGTACTGGTAGTGGATGCCGTAGAGGGAATTGGCAGCTGCGAACAGCAGCTGATCGGGCTGTTCACCGAAAAGAAAATCCCTTATCTGGTGGTGATGAACAAGTCGGATATTGTCGCCGCTCCGGCAGAGGTCAAACCGGAAGAGGTTTGGGTCAGTGCACGGACGGGCGAGGGCATTCATGAGCTGAAAGAACGGATTGCACGGCTTTCGGTTACCGACCAGCCCAAATTGCAGATTGTCGGCGATTTGATTCATCCGGGTGATTTTGTGGTGCTGGTGACCCCGATTGATAAGGCGGCACCGAAAGGACGGCTGATTCTGCCCCAGCAGCAGACCATCCGTGATATTCTGGAAGCAGATGCGGCGGCGATTGTCGTCAAGGAATTTGAGCTGAAAGAGACGCTGGAATCGCTTGGAAAGAAACCGTCGCTGGTCATCACCGACAGCCAGGTGTTTGCTAAGGTTTCGGCCGATACACCGCCTTCTATTCCGCTGACTTCTTTCTCGATTTTGATGGCGCGGTATAAAGGACTGTTGGAAACGGCGGTAAAGGGCGTTTCAGCAGTCGAACAGCTGAAGGATGGCGACCGGATTCTGATTGCCGAAGGGTGTACCCACCATCGCCAGTGCGACGATATCGGCAGTGTCAAAATTCCGCGTTGGCTGCGCGGATATACTGGGGCAGAACTGGAGATTGAGACCTGTTCCGGAACTGAGTTCCCGGAAGATCTGTCTCCGTATGCGTTGGTCATCCACTGCGGCGGCTGTATGCTGGGAGAAAGAGAAGTCCGTTATCGGATGAAATGTGCGCTCGATCAGGGGGTGCCAATTACCAATTACGGAATCGTCATCGCCTATATGCAGGGCATTTTGAAACGCAGTATCGCGATTTTCCCGGCACTGGCAGCAGAACTGGAGGATGCCGATGGAAACGCGGACTGAACGGGATATTCTGGGAGAGGTAACCCTTCCCGGTGATACCCTGTATGGAATCAACACTGCCCGTGCATTGGACAACTTCCAATTGAAAGGAAAAACAGTCAATCCGCTGCTGATTAAGGGTATGCTGACCGTCAAAAAGGCGGCGGCACTGACCTATGCGCAGATTGGCGTCTGTCCGGATATCTACCGTGCGGCAGCAGCGGCCTGTGATGAACTGTTAAACGGTTCGTTTGACGGACTGTTTCCGACCCAGGCATTACAGGGTGGCGCCGGTACTTCCACCAATATGAATGTCAACGAGGTGATTGCAAACCTTGCGCTGACGCGCATCGGACATCATCCGGGAGAATACGATGTGATTCATCCGTTGGATGACATCAACCGTGGTCAGTCGACCAACGATGTGTATCCGACTGCACTGCGGATTGCCGCAATCTGGCAGCTGCGGGAACTGAGTGACGAGTGTGCTGCTTTGCAGGAGTCGCTCCAGCAGCGTGAAAACGAGTTTGACTCGATTCACAAACTGGGCCGTACCGAACTGATGGACGCTGTGCCGATTCGGTTGGGCGAGGAATTTGGCGCCTATGCGCAGGCAATCGCCCGTGACCGCTGGCGGCTGTATAAGGTGGAAGAACGCCTGCGTCAGGTTAATATCGGCGGAACGGCGGTCGGCCTGACCGGCAAACAGGGTCGTCAGTACCGGTTTGGCATCATCGAGAAACTGCGGGAGCTGACCGGAATCGGTCTGGCGGCGGCGGAATACCCGATGGATGTGACCCAGAATCAGGATGTTTTTGTCGAGGTTTCCGGACTTCTCAAGGCACTCGCGGTCAATCTGATGAAGATTGCAGGTGATCTGCGGCTGATGAATATGGGACCGGGCGGCGGACTCTCAGAGATACGGCTGCGGCCGGTCCAGCAGGGAAGTACTGTTATGCCTGGCAAAGTCAACCCGGTTATACCGGAAATGGTGATCCAGTGTGCAATCCGGGTGATTGCAAATGATACGGCTGTGACGATGGCGGCAGGGCATGGCGAATTTGAGCTGAACGCCTTTTTGCCGCTGATTGCCGATTCTTTGTTGGAAAGCTTGCAGCTGCTGACCGGTGCGGTACATACCTTCCGGGAAAAATGTATCCTGACCTTATCGGCAGATGTGGACAACTGTCGTCGGCATCTGGATGAATCGTATGCCTTTGCAGCCGAATACCTGCCTGTTTTGGGATATGATACGGTTGCAGCCGTCGTACACGACCATTCGCCCGAAGATGCCCGGCTGTTGCTCGCGACAATGGCGGAAGCCAAGAAAAATAAATGAGAAATTCACAAAAAATTGACATGATTGCCCCGCGTTATATGGTATAATGATTATAGTGTAACGACAGATCCAAGGAGTGGTCATTTGTGAATATTCTGCATTTTCTGACGCCCAAAAGCGAAGTCGCATATCTGTATGATGATTTCTCGCTCAGGCAGGCGCTGGAGAAGATGGAATACCATCAGTATTCTGCAATCCCCGTTATTACCCGTGAAGGGGAGTATGTCGGCGTTATTACCGAAGGCGATCTGCTCTGGGACATCAAAAACCATAACTTTCAAAATCTGCGGCAGACAGAAGAACAGCCGCTTTGTGAGATTCACCGCCGTACCCGTGCCACTGCGGTGCGCATCAGCACGTCGATTGAAGATTTGGTGGTGTCGGCGATGAGTCAGAATTTTGTACCGGTGGTTGATGACCGGAATATGTTCATCGGTATTGTCAAACGCAAGGAAATTATCCGGTATTGTTACCAGCTGGCTTTTCCCGACCGTCTGCTGGACGAAAGCGGCATCTGTTCAAAAGAACCGGTTGCCCGATCATGAAAAATTATCAGGACGCTGTTTCCAGTCGGAATCAGCGTCCTTTTTCGTCATAAAGTTGCAATTCTGACGGTAAAGTGTTATAATTTTGTTCAGATAGGTTATCTTCCGTTTTTGCCTTCTGGCAGACGGACCGATGAAAAAGGAGGTATATTGTTTGAAAAGATTTGAAAGGGTGGTACCTGCCGACAATACCCGACTGCCGGGAATGCATACGCTGATGGGAGATTTGAGCGACCGCGCCAGAGTCAATTATTTCCCTAATATTGAATATATTTGCAGGGATGGACAGCCGCTTTGTTTGCAGCTGCTGCTTCCGTATAATATGTTCCCGGACGGCTGCGGTTCCCGCCGGATTCCGCTGGTCGTGTATGTACAGGGTGCCGCATGGGGTGAACAGGATGTTTACCGGTCGATTCCTCAGCTGACGGCGATTGCCAAACTTGGCTATGTCGTCGCCAGCGTCAAGCATCGCGCTTCTACAGTCGCACAGTTCCCGGCATTTTTGCAGGACGTCAAGTCGGCTATCCGTTACCTTCGCGCCAATGCCGACAAATATGGCATTGACCCGGATGAGGTTGCAATCTGGGGAGATTCTTCCGGTGGTCATACGGCACTGATGGTCGGTGTAACCGGAGATTTTGAGGAGTTTAAGACGGAGGATAATCGGGAATTTTCAGATGCGGTATCGGCTGTCGTAGACTTCTACGGCCCGACCGATGCTGCTCAGATCAACAACAAACCTCGTAATCCGGCCTTTACGGCGGATAAATCCAATATCCCGGAGGATATCCTCTTTGGTGGGTGTGTCGTCGACCATCCTGAAATCGCGCAGCCGGGCAATCCGATCAATTATGTCACGATAGACAGAAAATTGCCGCCCTTTTTCATTGCACATGGGGATTCAGACGCGATGGTTCCGTTCAATCAAAGTGTACTGATGGTGGAAAAGCTACAGAACTGTGACCAGCCGGTCGAATTTTATAAGGTTTGCGGCGCCGATCATGGCATCTTTTTCTGGACAGAGGAGCTGCTCGAAAAGGTCGCACGCTTTTTGCAGGGGACGCTTGGCCGATAACGGCACTGTTTGTTCATCTTATATTTGATCATCGGCCTTCCGACTGTCAGAACCTGTTTCCGGCTTTCGGGAGGCTGTTTCATATTTGGGGTCGCTGTCGCTTTCAGCGCCGGTAAACTGGCGTGGCGACACGCCATATTCGGCTTTGAATGCCCGGTAAAAGTTGGAGTAATCCTGAAAACCGCACTGTTCAAAGATGCCCATCGGCGTTTCACCCATCATCAGCAGCTGTCGTGCCATCACCAGCCGTTTGAGGACGATGTAGCGGTGCAGACTGATGCCCATCACCCGGTGAAATTCATGGGAAAGATGATATTTGCTGACATAGAATTTGGCCGCCAGGCTGTCCAGTGACAATGGCGACGGATAGTGCTGGTTGATATAGTCGATCAGTTTGCTGGTCAGTGTACTGGCGGGAGAAGAGGACAGTTCTTCCAGCTGTCGGGGCATCAATCGGTTGAGCTGGATGACAAACTGCAAAAGCAGCGACAGGCTGAACAGCTCCTGTCCAAAAGCCGGTGTTCTGCTTTCTTCCAGCAGGTGGTCGAGAATGTTACGCAATTGTAGCCGCTGTGGGTCGGTCAGACGCAGCAGATTGGAATGGTTCTGATAACTGATATCAAAGCAGCGGAACAGGTTGGTGGTATCGGTGGTGTGTTGGTGCAGAAAGGCCGGGCTGATCCAGAGGACAATTCGTTCATATGGCTGTAAAACCGAATCAAAAATTGGCTGGTGCAGTTCCAGAGGGCTGATCAGCAGCAGATCGCCCGGTTGCAGCTGGTAGCTTTGGCCTTCAATCCGGTATTCGACCTGACCACTGATAAAAAAATAGATTTCATAAAAGTCATGGTGGTGCAGTGCAACCGAGCCGGGCTGACTGTCAAAGTAGTGGAAAATCTCGAACTGTGTTTTCTGCATCTCCTGGCGGGTATTGAAATGGTCGAGAAATTTCTGCATCGTGTATTCCTCCTCTCGATAGGATTATTGTACCGCAAGATTTGCAATGTGAAAAGCAAACTTTGCAATTTTATTTGTAAATATTTTGTTTTATATTAAAAACAGGTAAAATAAACGTCATTTACAAGGAGGATGTATATGGACGGCTTTTTAAACCGGAATTTTTTGCTGGACACGCCGGCTGCCCAGCGGCTGTATCATGAATACGCCGAAAATATGCCGATTGTTGATTATCACTGTCATATCAATCCCCAGGAAATCTGGGAAGACCGCCGTTTTGAGAATATCACCCAGCTTTGGCTCGGCGGCGACCATTATAAATGGCGGCTGATGCGTGCCAACGGAATCGATGAGCATTTTATCACCGGTGACGCTGATGACCGGGAAAAATTCCAGAAATTTGCCGAAGCACTGCCTCGTGCAATCGGGAATCCGATGGTACACTGGTGTCATCTGGAGTTGAAAAACTATTTTGGTTATGAAGGATTTCTGACTGGAGAGACTGCACAGGAAGTATGGGACCTTTGTTGCGAGAAACTCAAAAATGACCCGACGCTGAGCGCCAGAGGGCTGATTCGTCAAAGTAATGTCGCGATGATCGGAACAACCGACGACCCTTGCAGTGACCTGCGCTGGCATGAAAAGCTGGCGGCGGATGAAAGCTTTCCGGTCAAGGTTTTGCCGAGTTTCCGGCCGGACCCCGCACTGAATATCCATAAGCCCGGATTTGCGCAGTATATCGCGACGTTGTCTGAAACGACCGGCCGCAGGCTGGAGACAGTTACCGACGTCTGTGACGCGCTCAGTGAACGGATTGCCTTTTTTGACGCGCATGGCTGCCGGGCTGCTGACCATGGACTGGACTACCTTGTCTGCCGTCCAGTGGATGTGGAGACGGCAACTGCGGCACTGCGTAAGGCTCTGGACGGTCAGCCGCTGACGACCGAAGAAATCGAAGGCTATCAGACTGCTCTGCTGCTGCACTGCGCACGGGAATATGCAAAGCGTGGATGGGTGATGCAGCTGCATTTCAGCTGTATGCGCAACCCCAACAGCCGGATGATGGAAACTCTTGGCCCGGATACCGGATTTGACTGCATCGCCGTTACCGATAACTGCGCGGCAGCTCATCGGCTGATGGACATTCTCTATCGTGAAGACAATCTGCCCAAAACCGTTCTGTACAGCCTGAATCCTGCCGACAATGCCTGGATTGATTCACTGATCGGTGCTTTTCAGGGAACCGAAACCGCCGGTAAAATCCAGCACGGCAGTGCGTGGTGGTTCAATGACCACAAGGCTGGAATGACAGAACAGATGGTCAGCCTGGCCAATATGAGTATCCTCGGTAACTTTATCGGCATGCTGACCGACAGCCGCAGCCTGCTGAGCTATGCACGGCATGAATATTTCCGCCGGATTCTTTGCAGCCTGTTGGGCGGCTGGATGGAGAGCGGCGAATATCCCGCAGATTTTGCGCTGGTCGGCGGACTGGTTCAGGATATCTGCTACAACAACGCGAAACGGTATTTCAACCTGTAATCGGAAAAGGAGTTTATTATGAAGCTTTCATTTCGTTGGTACGGCGATTCTGACCCGGTCACGCTGGAATATATCAGCCAGATTCCCGGCATGCGGAGTATCGTCACCGCTGTTTATGATGTCAAACCCGGCGAAGTTTGGCCGGAAGAATCACTTGCACATTTGAAAGAAGAATGTGAAGCACATGGGCTGATTTTTGACGTCGTGGAGTCGGTTCCGGTCAGCGAGGATATCAAGCTCGGCACCGATAAGAGAGATGCTCATCTGGAGGCCTACTGCGAGAATATCCGCCGCTGTGCAAAATATGGCGTCAAGTGCATTACCTATAATTTTATGCCGGTGTTTGACTGGACCCGTACCCAGCTGGACAAAAAGGCAAAGGATGGTTCGACCAGCCTTGTTATGTACTGGGACCAGATGAAAGGGCTTGACCCGCTGAAAGACGACATCCATCTGCCCGGCTGGGATGCCAGCTATACACAGGATGAGGTCCGCGACCTGATTCGTGCATATCAGGAGCTTGGAGAAGAAGGACTGTGGAAGAATATCGAAATCTTCCTCAAAAAGGTGATTCCGGTTGCAGAAGAATGTGGCGTTGTAATGGCGTTGCATCCCGATGACCCGCCTTATCCGATTTTTGGCCTGCCCAGAGTTATCACCTGTGAGAAAAACCTCGACCGTTATCTGTCGATCGTCGATTCTCCGTCCAATACCCTCTGCCTCTGCACCGGTTCGCTTGGATGTGCCAGCTTCAACGATATCCCGGCAATGGTCCGCAAGTATTCTGCGGCAAAGAAAATCGGGTTTATGCATATCCGCAACGTCAAGATTATGGAAGACGGCTCCTTTGAGGAACGCGCCCACTTGTCCAGCTGCGGCAGTCTGGATATGTATGAGATTGTCCGTGCACTGGTGGAAACCGGGTTTGACGGATATGTCCGTCCCGACCATGGCCGGATGATCTGGGGTGAAACCGGAAAACCGGGGTATGGATTGTATGACCGTGCGCTGGGAGCTGCTTACCTGAACGGATTGTTTGAAGCATGTGAAAAGGCAAATCGTGCCTGACATTTGATTAATGACAGAAAGGAAATGGCTATGGAAAAGAATGTACTCAATACTGACCTGACTGGAAAAGTTGCAGTTGTAACCGGCGCAGGCGGTGTGCTGTGCTCCAATTTTGCAAAGGTGCTGGCGAGAGCGGGCGCAAAGGTTGCGCTGCTGGATATCAACCTCGAAGCGGCACAGAAGTTCGCCGATGAGATCGTCGCCGAGGGCGGCGTTGCAAAAGCCTATGCCTGCGATGTACTGAACAAGGAAACTTGCTATGCAGTTGCCGACGCGGTAGAGGCCGACCTTGGCAAATGTGACATCCTGCTCAACGGCGCAGGTGGAAACAACCCCCGTGCAACAACGGACAAGGAATACTATGAAGACGGCGATATCGATGCCGATGTCAAGAGCTTTTTTGATCTGGACAGAAGCGGCGTTGAGTTTGTATTCAACCTCAACTTTATTGGTACGCTGATTCCGGTTCAGGCGTTTGCCCGTCAGATGCTGGGTCGTCCCGGATGCAACATCCTGAACATCTCTTCGATGAATGCCTACACCCCTCTGACTAAGATTCCGGCCTACTCCGGCGCAAAGGCCGCAATCTCCAACTTTACCCAGTGGCTTGCAGTGCATTTTTCCAAGGCTGGTATCCGTGTCAACGCAATCGCGCCCGGATTCTTTGCCACCCAACAGAACGCAAAGCTGCTCTTTAACGACGATGGAACACCGACTGCACGTACCGGAAAAATTCTGGCCGCGACTCCGATGGGACGGTTTGGCGACTCTGAAAAGGAACTGGCTGGTGCAGTGCTGTTCCTGCTCAACAATGAGGCTGCAAGCTTTATTACAGGTGTCTGCATTCCGATCGACGGCGGTTTTTCGGCCTATTCCGGAGTATAATGCAGCGCACGCAAAGATGTAAATAGTTGATAACAAAGTGCCCTTCTGATGAGAAATCTCACACCAGAAGGGCACTGACTTTGTCTGTACAATTGTTTACAGCGCAATCGGCTTTCCGCCGTTTGCGGCCGATTCATAAACCGAAAGCATCAGATCAAGGGTATTGCGGACACTGGGAAGGTCGTTCTGGAAGGGAAGACCTTTTTCCAGACAGTGATAAAAATCTTCGATGCAGCTGTAATGTCCTGCACCCCAGTAATCTTTTCCCAGATTGCAGTTGGAAGGGTAGGAGATGTGTTCAGCCGGCTGACCGGGACGACGGATGGTGACCTCGGTTTCTTCCATCCGTACCGTCATTTTCTCGCAGGCTAGTTCAATCAGGACCGGGGAATTGACGCTGTAGGCGGTCGTTGCATAAAAGATACCCGGAACGCCTGCATAGTCAATCAGAGCGTCGACAGTATCTTCCACTTCGATGACACCCTTTAAGTGGCGGTTGGTGCATATCGCTTCCACCGAATCGGGACGTCCCAGAAAGTAGTTCATCAGGTCAAGGGTGTGAATCGACTGGTTGATCAGCGCGCCGCCGCCTTCCGTCTCCAGCTTTCCGCGCCAGCCGCTTTCGATGTAATAAGGCGCGTCCCGGTGCCAGGTGACAAATCCGCGGACACCAAGTACACGTCCGGTTTCGCCGCTGTCCAGCATGGATTTGAGTTTCTTTGTCGCATCAATATAGCGGTTCTGGAAACAGACGCCGACCCTTGCGCCGCCGTCATCCAGCTGAAAGAGAGCCTGCTGCTGCTGACGGCTGATGGCGGGAGGTTTTTCCATGAAGACATGGATACCCCGGCGATGCGCCTCCTGTGCCATTGGGACATGCAGGTAATGCGGAGTACAGATGTGCAGGACGTCGATCTGCTCCGCGTCCAGCATCTGTTCCAGTGAAGTATAGGCGTGCAGATGGTACTGTTCAGCCATGGATGCCGCCCGTTCAGGACGGATATCGGCGCAGGCAATTAGTTCCACTTCCGGCAGGTCGTTCAGGACCGCAGAATGGACGGCGGCAATGCCGCCACAGCCGACGATTGCGGCTTTTTGCATAAGGATTCCCCCATCAGATTTTGTCAAGTATGCCAATCAGACTGTCATGTGCCAGTGTAAAAGCTTCTTCTCCGGTCAGGACAGTCTCGCGGTGTTCTGCATCTTTTTCCAGTCCGGTCAGGCCGGTAAAGTTAGTCAGATGCGGTTCCAGCGACAGAAATCCGGTATATCCATCCGCTTTGAAGCTGGCGAGAATTTCCGGCAGATGTCCGTCTCCCTTTCCAGGAGGCACGACGGTTCCGGTTTCCAGAACCGCGTCCTTGATATGGATATAGGTGATGTACTGTTTGAGCCGCTGGTATGCTTTCAGCGTATCTACGCCGCACTGGACAAAGTTTGCAAAATCAAATACAGCCTTGAAATGATCGCATGCCAGTTGTTCCATCAAATCCAGACACCGCAGATCGGTGTCACCATAGATTTCTTTTTCATTTTCATGCAGCAGCACAATATCTGCTTTTTCTGCTTCCCGAATCAGCACCTTCAGACGTGCCAGTACTTCCTCCCGGTAATCGGCAGTGTCAGCGCCTTTTGGCATATAAAAGCTGAACATCCGGATATAACGGGTATTCAGCGTCTTAGCGGTTGTGAGCAGACGCCGGAAGATTTCCAGATGGGGTGCAAAATCATCGGTGATGTCGATCTTTCCAATTGGTGAGCCAATCGAAGAAATCTGTACACCGGCTGCATCCAGTTTTGCTTTGACCTGTGCGACCTCTTCTTCGGTCAGGTCAGCAATATTTTTTCTATCCACTCCACGGATTTCGATGTATTTCATGCCAAGCTGGCGAATGACCTGCAACTGCCGGTCAAAATCCGGGGAGATTTCGTCCGAAAATCCGGACAGCTCAATATTTTTAAACATGGTCTGTATCCTTTCCCTGTATGGCAGCAAACCCCATGCCTGCCGTTACAATACGGCAGGCACAGGGATAAGACGACTTAATAGGTTCCTTCAGTATCAAAATGGACGCTTTCGCCGGTTTTGACCTTAGAGTTTGCAACCTTTTCGCTGAGTTTCTGATAGAAGAGGTCTTCGTCAATCGGCAGCGTTACCGTCTGACCCAGCCAGCTGGAAAGGTGCATGCAGTTGGAAAGGGTCAGGCCGTTGATGCCTTCTTCACCGTGCGCAACCAGCGGATCTCCATGCAGAATATGTCCCGCAAAGGCAGCCAGGACACCATTGTGCTGCGGATTGAGACCGTCGGTTTCGACGTCGACCCATTTGCCGGAAGGCTGAGCGAATCCTTCTTTGGAGGTAAAGCAGAATTCCCGTTCGCTGACATCCAGCTCATAAACTGACAGCTTGAAGTCATCGCAGACGATTTTCGCTTTGTCCATCGTAATTTCAAACCGGTTGGTGCCGGGTGCATCGCCTGTGGTGGTGATAAATACGCCGGTTGCACCGTTGGGGTATTCCAGATAAGCAGTTACGTCGTCTTCGACCTCGATGTTATGCCATTTGCCTTCGTGACAGAAAGCAGTTACCTTGCTGGGCATTCCGCAAATCCACTGCAAAAGGTCGAGGTTGTGCGGGCACTGGTTGAGCAGTACGCCGCCGCCTTCTCCTGCCCAGGTCGCTCTCCAGGCTCCGGAGTCATAGTATGCCTGGGTACGATACCAGGTCGTGATAATCCAGTTGACCCGCTTGATTTGGCCATATTTTCCGCTCTGGACCAGCTCCCGCATTTTCCGGAAGACGCAGTTGGTGCGCTGGTTGAACATCATCGCAAAGGTTACATCGCACTGGGAAGCGACTTCGTTCATCTCGCGTACCGCTTTGGTGTAAACACCGGCGGGCTTTTCGCACATGACATGCAGGCCTTTTTTCATCGCCTTGATGGCAAGAACCGGATGCTGATAGTGGGGTGTCGCAATAATGACGGCGTCACAAATGCCGCTGTCAATCAGGTCGTCGCCCTCCTCAAAGATGGTGACTGATTCAGGAAGGTTCTGTTCCGCCCATTTACGGCGGTTGGGGTCACGGTCTGCGATTGCAGTCAGCTGCATGCCGGGAATTAGTCCCTGTGCAATGGATTTGGCATGGGAAGAGCCCATGTTGCCGACACCAATTACACCCATTTTGATAAATTCCATTGTCATTCTCCTTTACAGTCCAAGCGATTTAAGATAATCAAAGCTCCGCTGCAGGCAGTCAAATGGGCTGCCCTGGCAGGTATCCTGTTCGACAAGTGCATATTTGGTCTTGCCCAGCTCTTCCAGCTTTTTGATGATAGCCGGGAAGTTGAGGTTGCCTTCTCCAACCGGTGCCATAATCGGGTTCCAGCCTGAGACGGCCATATCCTTGAAATGGACGCAGGGAATCCGGTCCTGGAGGATGTCCAGCCACTGATAGATATCAGCGCCGCCAGCCTGTACCCAGTAGGTGTCCAGCGTGATGCCCATCAGCTCGGCAGGCATCTGATCCAGCAGATGCTCCATCAGCAGCCGTCCGTCGGGCATGCGCTCAAACTCAAAGTTGTGGTTGTGGTACATAAACAGCTTTCCAGCCGCCGCAATTTTCTTTGCAGGCTCTATAAAATCTTTGCCAAACTGGTCAATCCAGTAATCGCAGCGGTATTTTTCCGGCATCGAACCCAGCCCGATATAATCACAGCCGAGGATGTTGTGTTCTTCGATCAGATTGTCGATATCGTTTAAGAAACGTTCGGGAGCGTTGTGGGTCAGCACAATTTTCAGTTCCAGTTTGTCACAGATTTCCCGCAGAAGATGGGGATCAATTTTTCCCATCCCGGACACCTGTATATAACGGTAACCCATCTTTGCAACCTTTTCCAGACTCAGCCGAATGTCTGATTCGGTTTGCAGGTACGTTCTCAGAGTATAGAGCTGTGCGCCAATCTGCATAATCAAAATCCCCTTATCGCATATAGAATTTAGCATATCTGCTGATGGGAACAGTATAACAGCTTTTTTTGCAAAATCCAATTGAAAAGATAAGGGTTTATATTGCAAAAATCACGATTTTATATTACACTCAGAATAGAAGAATAAAAAGGAAGTGTCCGGCATGCAGAATCACATTGAGACAGAACAGGTCAACCTGTCGCATTCTTTTTCCTATACCGCAACCGATCAGTATGCGCTGCACTGCCATCCATTTTTTGAGGTGTATTATTTTATCCACGGACAGGTCAGCTATCTGGTTGAGGGCAAACGGTACGAGCCGGCTCCTCACAGTATCCTGCTGCTGGCGCCGGGAACCTTTCACGGCGTTAAGGTGGAAAGCAGTCAGGAATATGAACGGTACGCGCTGCATTTTCAGAAGGATATTCTGAGCAGAGAACGGGAAGAACTGCTGCTGGCGCCTTTTTTTGGGGACAGCGGCCGTCAGGATATCTATTTTGAAGGTGCAGACGGATTTTCGATGGAAGGGTATTTCGAGGCGATGCTGGAATGCGAGGACGGCAGACAACGGGATATGCTGTTGTCTATCCGTCTGGAGGCGCTTTTGTCACAGATTGTGCGGATGGATTTGCTGGGGCATACGGGGAACGCCGCGATACAGAGCCGCACGGTCGATCAGATTATCCACTATCTGAACCGTTCATTGTCCGACCCGATCACGCTGGACAGCCTGAGTGAACGATTTTTTCTGAGCAAAAATCACCTCAATTGCCTGTTCAAGCAGGCAACCGGAACCACTGTCCGAAATTATCTGATTCATAAACGGGTGGCGAAAGCTCATGACCTGCTTCGTCAGGGAATACCGGCGGCAATTGCGGCCGAACGGTGCGGATTCGGAGATTATTCAGCCTTTTTCCGGGCATATAAAAAAATTATCGGCGTTTCTCCTACCGGGATAAACCGTCAGTGATGATGGATTTATCGGAAAAATTGGGTTGACATTTTGGAATTTTGGGTATATACTGTTATCAAATCGAATAATTTTGATGTGATGAGAGGAGGCAACTGAATGGAGGATTACGCGGCAGAGGCAAAGGTGTTTAAGGCATTTTGTGATGTCAACCGTCTTCAGATACTGGAGCTGCTTCGCAGCGGTGAGAAATGCGCCTGTGTTTTGCTGGAAAATTTGCAGATCAGTCAGTCTACCTTGTCTTATCATATGAAGATTTTGTGTGATTCCGGGGTCGTGGTTGGCCGCGCAGAGGGTAAATGGACCCACTACTCCATCAGTGAGCAGGGAAGCCAGGTCGCCAGACAACTGCTGGAACGTCTGACTGCTAAAAATATCTGTACGCAATATTCATGCGGATGTGTCAAAAAATAAGGGCTGTCGGCTGAAAGGCAGCCTTTATTTCAGAATATTAAATCGAAAAAAATAGAACTGATGACTCTATGACGTTTTGTCAGATGATTTGGAGGAATTGAAGATGGCATTATTTGGATTTGGCAAGAAAAAAGAGACAATTTCCGTTTCCTGTGGATGCAAGGATGGGGAGCCTGTTACCGCGGCAGACCTCAGTGGAATGGAAAATCCCTGCTCCGGTTCGAATACAGGAGAAAATTGTGTAATGGTGTTGGGAAGCGGGTGTGCTTCCTGTCATGCTCTGGCAGAAAACGTCCGGGCGGCAATCAAAAGCCTTGATTTGCCGGTCAGATTTGCGTATGTCACCGATATGCAGGTCATTGCGCGGTATGGCGTGATGAGAATGCCTGCCCTTGTGGTCAATGACAAGGTAGTCAGTGCGGGCAGAGTGATCAAAACCGATGAGGTGGAAAAGCTTCTGAAAGAACAGAACCTGTAAGGAGCCGAAGGACAGAATGGATATTACAGATCGCGCAAGTAAATTGCTTGCTGATGCCCTTGAAAATAATCACTGTACAAAGGTACGGCTGTCCATGCGGGATACAGGAGGTTTTGACAAGGCGCTGGATATCGAACTTGTCGATGCAGAGGATGAGACGCCGGTGATGTTTAACGGTATTCCGGTTGTCATGGATTTGCAGACCAAGTGGATGACGGCCGGTATGATACTCGATGAAAAAGATGGGGAACTGGTAATCCAACGGCAGCAGGGCTGTGGTTGCAGCTGTGGACGCGGTGGGTTCTGACCGGAAGGTAAGTTGCTTTCAGCTGGTGTAATTGAATATCAAGGTTATATTTCTGGGAAAGCCTGGCTGTCGCCGGGCTTTTTCAGTATCAGGATATAGATGCGGCAATGATAAAAATGTAAAAATTCCTATATCATATAGAATATTTTTTTCTTTTGCGCATTTTTTGTTGAATTTTAGAAGACGGAATGTTATAATATGAAATATGTAAGCGCTTTCTTCGTGTGAAAGGAGACTATCATGGACAGACATCCCGATATTATTATTTTTAATCCAGATCAGATGCGCGCAGATGCCCTTCGTCATCTTGGCAACCCGGCTTCTGTTACACCCAACCTTGACCGTTTTCAACAGACAGACGCCGTGTCGTTCCGGAACGCTTTTTGTCAGAATCCGGTCTGTGTGCCCAGCCGGTGCAGTTTCGCAACCGGGTTGTATCCCCATGTCTACGG
This sequence comes from uncultured Clostridia bacterium, assembly GCA_944386805.1. GTDB lineage: Bacteria > Bacillota > Clostridia > Oscillospirales > Ruminococcaceae > Faecivivens. Next base: position 37,954 of record CALXCO010000015.1, on the reverse strand, counting down.
GCACCGGACGATGGCTCACCTGCTCAGATCGCATGAAAGCTCCATTTTCAGTGAACTGAAAGATGCTGGATATGATGTGTGGATGAATGCGCGAAATGATCTGATTGCCGGTCAGATCAAGGGACTGTGTGAACGGCATGCAAGCGAAATCTTTTACGGAGGAGAAGTGCCGTCTGCTCCCGGACCTGTTCGGGAAAATCCAAGGGGAAAACGTGGAGATAAGGACTTTTATTCCTTCTATCGGGGTCAGCTCAAGGTGGACGAAAACGGGAAAAATTACTCTTCTGATGATGAAGCGGTCGATGCTGCTGCACGGTATATCCGCACTGCCGACCCGGAGCAGCCGCTGTGTGTTTTTCTCGGACTGATGTTCCCGCATCCGCCCTATCAGGTCGAGGAACCCTATTTTTCAGCGATTGACCGCCAAAAACTGCGCCGTCGTGCCAAAAATCTTCCTGACGCCGACAAGGCTTACATCGAACAGCTTGTCCGGCAGAATATGATTGGTCTGGAACAGTATACAGAGGCAGATTGGGATGAAATGCGGGCAGTTTATCTGGGCATGTGCATGAAGGTGGATGAAGAGTTCGGAAGGCTGATTCAGGCACTGAAAGACGCCGGACGCTATGACAATGCCGCTATCTTTTTCTTCTCTGACCATGGCGACTACACCGGTGATTATGACCTGCCTGAAAAAAATCAGAATGCTTTCCCGCATTGCCTGACCAATGTTCCGCTGTTGGTCAAGCCGCCGAAGGGAGTATCGGTGGATGCAGGAATTTCCGACAGCCTGGTGGAACTGGTGGACTTTTACGCAACCGCGATGGACTTTGCCGGTGTGACGCCAGACCATACCCAGTTTGGCCGCAGTCTCCGTCCGGTGCTCGCCGACCGCAAAGCACCATTCCGGGAATATGTTTTCTGTGAAGGAGGACGAAATGCGGGAGAAACCCACTGCGATGAGTACCACAATGCCCATCGCGGCGGCGAAAATGTCAATGGGGAATACTGGCCGCGGCAAAAGGCTATGTCGGTGGATGAAGCCCATTGCAAGGGTACGATGATTTTTGACGGACGATATAAGCTGGTTTACCGTGCACATGGCAAGCTGGAGTTTTATGACCTTCAAACCGACCCGCTGGAAGAACACAACGTTGCCAAAGACGGGCAGTATCTGCCCAGAATGCTGGAATTACAGGCAGCAATGCTCGCCTGGTATCAGGATACCTGTGACATCGTGCCGTATCAGTATGATGCCCGGTTCAGTGCGGAAATGCTGTGGAACAGGGTAAAGCGAATGGTCCCGCCGGAACACGCCGATGAAATGAAAAAACTGATTGAAGACGGCGGGGATATTGCGGCTGTCATATCCACAGCTTTTCAATATTCAAAAAAGTGATGACCCCAAAGGCAAAATTTGCGGCGACAGGGGGAAACCGCCGGTTTTCCCCCTGCTCTGTCAAAATAACAGGAAATAATCGACAAATTACAGGCTAAAAATTCGGATAGTTGCTAAAAATTGTAATTCCCCGTTGACATTCCTATACCAATGGGATATAATCAACTCAAGATTAAGTAAGCGCTTACAAATTGGCGCTGAGCATGTGGGTGGGGATATGAAAGTCACAATTTATGATGTCGCGCGGGAGGCCGGATTGTCTATTGCAACTGTTTCCCGTGTCATCAACGGAAAGGGAGGCGTTACCCCAAAGAGCGAAAAGAAAATCCGTGATGCAATTTCCAAACTCGGTTATCTTCCGGACGCAAGTGCACAGGGACTGGCGTCCAGCCTTGTCAATACAATCGGTATGGTACTGAATGGTTCGATTTCCAACAGCTATTATGTCCAGTTTCTCGATGGTGCGGAGCATGCCGCACGGGAACGGGGATTTGACCTGCTGTTGATGTCGACATATGGAACACCGGAAGAGTTTGCAAGGTCAATCCGTACCCGGCGGAAAATTGATGGCATTTTGTTTGCAGCGGTTGGACCATATGTGCAGCCGGTTTATGAATCGGGATTTCCCGTCTGTTATGCCGGACACCGGCAGTCGTTTGATGACCGAAGGGTTCATGTATACGGCGGATTCAGCGGATATCGAAAGGAAGCGTTGTCGCTGCTTTTTTCCAGAGGATGCCGAAAGGTTATTTATATGGATGGCGGCTACACCTACAAGGGCACAGATGAGCGGAATTTGCAGGTTATCGAAGATTTTGTCGTAACCAACGGGCTGCGGCCTGATCAGGTGGAATATCTGGGATTTGGTCAGCAGGGGGTGGACAGTGCATTTGTGCGGCTGGAGAAATATTTTTTGTCGCCCAACAAACCGGATGGAATATTTGTCGCCGATGACAAATACTGTCCACAGGTTTATACTCTTGCCCTTGAGTGTGGGTTGACGATTCCAAAGGATTTAAAGGTTGTCGCTTCGGTTCAGAATCCATTGGATGGAAAGCTTCTTCGGCCGGCATTGACAGCTTATCTGGTCAATTCCTATCAGATGGGGTACAATGCTACGGTAAAGCTGATTCAGATCATTCAGGGGGGAATACCGGATGACCATTTGACCTATGTGCCATATTCTTTGATTGAGCGTGAGTCGGTATAAAGAAATAGGCTGTTGAAATAGCAGCCTGTGTGCTTAAGCTAAAATATAAGCGCTTACAAATTTTGCTTATAACTGAACAATAAGGGAATTGTATATTGAGAATCCTTGCTTAAATGTCTTAAATGTGGTTGCACGGCGCTCCTGATCAGAATGCCGAATAAGGATAACAGGAAGGAAGTTGTTATTGTGAAAGTAATTATGGTTACATACGATTCACTGAATACCCGTTTTCTGCCCAACTATGGCTGTGACTGGGTGAAAGCGCCTAACTTTGAACGGCTTGGACGGATGGCAGTCACCTTTGATCACTGCTACTGTGGTTCGATGCCCTGTATGCCGGCACGCCGGGAACTGCATACCGGACGGTATAATTTCCTGCATCGCTGCTGGGGACCGATTGAGCCGTATGACGATTCGATGCCAGAAATCCTGTCCAAAAACGGCTATCATGCGCATCTGGTGTCCGACCATGGCCATTACTGGGAGGACGGCGGCTGTACCTACCATACCCGCTATACGACCTGGGAGTGCTGTCGTGGTCAGGAAGGTGACCCCTGGAAGCCGATGATCAAAACGCCGCCAATGCCGGAACATCTCGGTTCTCTCTGGCAGCAGGACTGGGCAAACCGTCAGTTTATCCGCAAAATTGATGATATGCCGCAGACTCACACCTTTAATGGCGGCGTGGAATTTCTGGACCTCAACCATGCAGAGGACAACTGGTTTTTGCATGTGGAGACGTTTGACCCGCATGAACCGTTCTATACGATGCCTGAGTTTCAGGAAATTTACGAGAAAGAATATAACGGGCCGCAGTTTGACTGGCCGTCTTACGCACCGGTGAAAGATGAAGAGCGGCCATATATTGAGCATGTCCGCAAAACTTACGCAGCATTGGTTACGATGTGTGACCGTTGTCTGGGGCGGATTATGGAAAAGATGGATCAGTACAATCTCTGGGAGGATACGCTGCTGATTGTCAACACCGACCACGGCTTTTTCCTTGGGGAGCATGACTGGTGGGCAAAGAGCGGGTTTGTACTCAATCTGGAGGAGGTCGCACATACTCCCTGCCTGATTTATGACCCTGTTTCCAAAGCGACCGGACGGCGGGACGCGCTGATTCAGACAATTGACTATGCACCAACGGTTTTGGATTTTTGTGGACTGCCGATTCCGAAGGATATGAATGGTAAATCTCTGCTGGGCGCAGTTCGCCGGAATGAACCGGTCCATGATACGATTATTTATGGCGCGTTCGGTGCTCAGATTACCTGTACCGATGGACGGTATAAGTATATTCTGTCGCCCAAAAAGGATAACTGGCCGTTGTACAACTATACGCTGATGCCGACGCATATGCGCGCACGTTTCCATGTGGATGAATTGCAGGATATTGAACTGTCCGAACCGTTCTCCTTCACCAAAGGTGTCCGGCTGATGAAGATTCCTGACCGCAGTTATATCGGTGGAAATATGCCGCTCTCCTTGAAACGGAATAATCCTGGTCTGGACAAAGTCTTGCCGCATGTAAATACCCCGGAAGGATGGAAAACGGAGCTGTTTGACCTGCAAAACGATCCTCATGAACTGCATCCAATCGATGACCCGACCGTTGTTGATCGGCTGCGCCGGGCAATGGTCGAGCGTATGATTGAAAATGACGCACCGGTTGAGCAGTATACCCGCATGGGTTTGGAAAAAGAGTACGCCGAAGCTGTACGCTGGAACTGATAGTTGGCCTTTCTGATAAATTTTGGACAAATGGGTCTGTTCACTGGAACGGGCCCATTTGTCCTTTTGGTAGAGAAAGACGTTTTCTGGGAGATTTTGCAATCTGGACAGGCTCTTTTTTGCTGAACGGGCATATATTGGAGTTGGGACGGTTGGGAAGAAACAGCTGTACCACAATGGTATCGTTGCTTTTGCTGACCGCTTCCATTTACACCGATTCTTCAGCCAGATTATTTGACAGGAGGTTATTCCAATGGCAGAGATTAAACAAGACCTGCTCAGTTTGCAGTATAGCCAGAATTTTGATATCCAGGGCTTGCAGGAGGCTAATGTAGATTTACAGCTGCCGCCTGCACCGACTACCCTTGCCACCGTCTACGGTGTTGTCACCGATGGAACGGCGCCGATTACGGACGCAACGGTAAGCTGTTTGACAGCACAGGGATGCCCTATCAGCACACCCTGACCGATGCCACCGGTGGTTTTACCCTCACAGGTATTCCAGATGGTACTTACAGTCTGGCCGCTGTCAAAGATGGATATCTTCTCAGCGATGCGGTAGGCATTACGCTGACCAACGGCGTCACTTCCGAAGTAAATCTGATCTGTACAGCGGATGCAACTCTGTCGCTGGGGGCTATTGCCGGCGTTCTGACGGTTGCCAACCCGCTGGGTGCACCTACTCCGCTGGCAGGCGCTAAAATCACCCTTCAGGCAGCAGACAGCACGACGGCAGCAGTCACCTATACGGCCGCTGACGGTGAGTTTGCTTTTTATGATCTGGCGGACGGCGCATACACGCTGATTTCTTCTGCAGAAGGATATCTTGCCACTTCGTCCATGAACGCAGTCATTACCGGCGGGTCGATTGCCAATGTCAGCATGGCGATGATGGTTGACAGCCGGACGTATAACGGCACAGTCAGCGGTATTATTCGTGACACAGCTGGTCAGGCTGTTGCCGGATGTTTTGTCGGCCTGTATCAGGTGACGACAGTAGGTGATGTGACACAGGAACATCTGATTGCCGTGACCAAGACCAATACGATGGGAAAATACCTCTTCGGCGGCGTGACCGGCGGCGAATATCTGGTAAAGGCAAAACTCGAACAGTAAAACCGGATTATGGGATACTGGCAGTTCAGCGATTTTGCCTGAAAGATGAGCAGGAGGCAGATATTCCATTATGTTGCTGGTCCGGATACCGGTTGTGCGGTATCCGGGTCTGCGTAGAGGATTATTGTACGTTTGACACAGTCGAACTGACGCATTGTCCGGGATGCACCAGTGACACAAGGAGGCTGCTTTCCAGCGGCAGGATATTGTTTGGCTTTCTCAGTCCGGGGGAATATCTGCTTGCCATCAGCCGAAAGGGCAGGCAGATATTCCTGCAAATCCGGATGCCGCCGGGTGGTAATGCAGACATATGTTGTCATCTTGGTCAATGCCGGTATCAGTGGCAGTATGATTCCTTTCATTATTTTTACAATAGCGCAGACCAAACGATACGGCCACAATAAACAGCCCGGCGATGACTGTATCGGATAAAAAATATCCCTCTGACATGCGGTTTGAAGACACCTGAATTTTCAGGAGACTGCATATCAGAGGGATATTTCTGTCAAATTATATTACAGATGCGGACAGGCCGGTCAATCAGGCGTTGAATACCTTTTCATCGAGGCGTTTCATCGCGTCGACAACCAGACTGTGGGGAACTGCAAGGTTCATACGGATTGCATAAGGACGGTTGAACGGACGGCCATCCTGCCAGATGACGCCGACCGAAACACCTGCTTTGAGCAGAGTATCAATATCGGTCTGATGCTCTTTGCACCATTCTTCGCAGTCCAGATAGAGCATATAGGTACCTTCAGGTTTGGCCAGGCTGACACCCTTGAAATGGGTGGCGATGTAGTCATAGGCGTAGTTGACGTTATCGGTCAATACTTCGCACAGCTCATTGACCCACTCTTCACCTTCCGGCTTGTAAGCGCCGATCAGCGCATGCATGCTCAGTACGTTCATTGAATTGTAGTGGGTGGTATTGGACTGAGCGACAACCCGGTCACGGAGGTATTTATTGTAAATAATATGGTAAGAACCGATCAGGCCGGCAAGGTTGAAGGTCTTGGAAGGTGCATAGATGGCAATGGTACGTTTTTTCGCATCTTCGCTGACCGACTGGGTCGGGATGTGGTGATGGCCTTCCAGAATCAGGTCGCTCCAGATCTCGTCCGAAATGACGATACAGTCGTTTTTACGGTAGACTTCCATCGCTTTTTCGATTTCTTCCTTTTCCCAGACACGGCCGGTGGGGTTATGGGGGCTGCAGAAGATGGCGAGGTGGATATTGTTTTCCTTGATCTTGCGGTCCATATCCTCGTAATCCATCCGCCAGACTCCATTTTCATCACGGTAAAGCTCACTATGTACAATACGGCGGCCGGCATTCTTCATCGTGCCGGTAAAACCGATGTAGGTAGGAGAGTGCAGCAAAACGGCTTCACTCGGAGAGGTAAAGGCCTGCACTGCGGCAGAAACACATCCCAGAACACCGTTTTCATAGCCGATGTTCTCTGCTGTCAGATTTTCGACGCCATTGCGGACCTTCTGCCAGTGGATGATCGAATCGAAATATTCTTTGGTCGGTCTGAAATAACCAAAAGCGGGATGCTGGACCCGTTCGATAATCGCCTGCTGGATGGTGGGGACCGTTGCAAAGTTCATATCGGCGACCCACATCGGGATTCTGGAGTAGCCGGGCTGAATTTCCGCACCGGGAATCGGAATCACATCGACAGCGATGGAGTCCTTACCGGTCCGATCCATAATCGTAGTAAAATCGTATTTCATAAAGATACCCCTTTCACCAATGGCGTTTCCGAAGCAAAGCCGCAGAACCGCTGTTTTCTTATTTATATTAGCATACTTGCCGGTGGTTTTCAACGGCTTTCAGCATAAAAATCACGTTTGCAGCACAACTCGTAAAATATTGCAAAATAACTGGCCAATATTTTCCTTTTGACAGATTTTTTTGATAAAATGCAAGTCAAATATTATTATCATTCAAGTATACACAGAAAATCCTGTAAAATTTGGACATTATCCGTCCGAATTTGCATGAGCCTGTTTGCAAAAGTGCATATTCAATTATCTGGTTTATCCTGCATTTTCCCTGCATTTTGGCCTGAAACGGGCAGATTTTCCCATCCGTCGGGGAAATACCGGCTGAAAATGTCCGCCGATACCCGGTTGATTTCAGCTTCCATTTCCCGGTAACGTTCCAGCAGTGCACGTCCCTGTTCTGTCAAAACCATTCTGCCGCCACCGGTTCCACCTCTTTTGCCGTCCATCAGCGGATACCCCAGCTGGCTTTCAGCGCGCCGTACAATCTTCCATCCTTTGGAATAGGCCATTCCCATCTCACGGCATGCCGCAGACATCGAACCGTTTTTGTCCACCCGTTCCATCAGTTCTGCGATACCGGAGCCGAAAAGCAGGTCATCTTTGTAGATACGCAGGCGGAGTTGGAGACGCAATTTATTTTCTGATGAGCTCATCTGAAAGCCCCTTTCCAGTCATTTTATCTTTATTATAGCACGGAACCGGCAGGCTGAAAACGAAGAAATCAAAAACCTGTCGATTTTTTTGCATTTAGGGGTTGACAAATCCCATAGAAGCTGATATAATAATCAACGTTGCAGCAAATAACGCTGTGGAAAATAATGGAGAAGTCGCCTAGCTTGGTTTATGGCGCACGACTGGAACTCGTGTATGGGTTAATAGCTCATCGAGGGTTCGAATCCCTCCTTCTCCGCCAAAGAAAAGGTACCATGTTCGTTTATGGTACCTTTTTTGTTTATATCGTAACCTTTTCGAGGGATTCGAACGGGAGCGGTACTGAATGACAGCCCGGTGGGCTGTCAGAGCCGCGACCTGGCCTGTTTGCAGACCCGTAACGGCGTGTACCGTATACGAGTCAAATCCCTCCTTCTCCGCCAAAGAAGAACCGCCATTTTGATACAATACGTATCAAGGTTGCGGTGCTTTTCTCATTTCAAATCAGAATATGCATTGCTTTTGTGCGTACAATAGAGTATAATGAAGACGAGAAAGAATACACAAATCCCGAAAGGAGTCTTGGATATGGCAAAGTCGGCAAACCTGTATGCTCGCATTGAACCGGAGGTCAAGGAACAGGCGGAAGCGATCCTCAGCGCCCTAGGCATCCCGGCGTCCAACGCCATCACCATGTTCTACAAGCAAATTATCCTCCGGCGGGGACTGCCTTTTGAGGTAAAGCTCCCGGAGCATTCGCTGGACGCCAGCCGCATGACCGACGAGCAGCTGGACGCCGAGCTGGAAAAGGGCTATGCCCAGATGAAGGCTGGGAAAACCATCCCGGCAAAGCAGGCGTTTGACGAGCTGCGGGGTGAACTGGGCGTATGAGCTATGAGGTGACGTTGACCTCGGAAGCAAAGCACGATTTGCGGGAAATTTACCGCTACATCGCAGTGGAACTTCAGTCGGAGCTAAACGCCAACAACCAGCTGAATCGCTTGGAAGAGAACATCCTCAAGCTGGATGAGATGCCGGAGCGGTTCCGTGTCTGCGACCGGGAGCCGTGGCGCAGCCGCAATCTCCGGGTCATGCCGGTGGACAATTACCTGGTGTTCTACATTCCGGACCACCGGGTAAAAACTGTTACCGTGCTTCGTGTCATGTACGGCGGACGGGATATTGACTCCCAGCTCCGCAATATTTCGAGGTGAGATCGTTACTGTTTCATTGAGATCCAATACTGTAGATTGCCGGAAGGGACTTCCATTCAGAAATCATTTCGGTTGATGCGATAAAGGACATGTGCCGTATACGAGTCGAATCCCTCCTTCTTCGTCAGAAAATGGGCACCATGTCTCGGTATGGTACCTTTTTGTTTGCCTTTTACAGGAGGAAAGCCAATGACCCTTGTACAACTCAAATACATTGTCACAATTGCCGAAACCGGGACAATCAGCGAAGCTGCCAAACAGCTGTATATTGCACAGCCCAGCCTGACCGCAGCGGTGAAAGAACTGGAAAGTGAGCTGGGTATCACGATTTTCAGGCGTACCAACAAGGGTGTGCTGCTGTCGGCAGAAGGAGAGGAATTCCTCGGATATGCCCGGCAGGTTATCGAACAGACCAACCTGATTGAAGAACGTTATCTGGGAACCGGTCAGGTCAAGCATCAGTTCTGCGTATCCACGCAGCACTATTCCTTTGCGGTGGAAGCCTTTGTCGAACTGCTCAGGCAGTACGGCGGCGAAGAATATGATTTTCGTATCCGGGAGACCCAGACGTATGAATTGATCGATGATGTCGCGAAGCTGCGCAGTGAAGTCGGCGTGCTCTATTTGAATCAGTTCAATGAAACCGTTCTGCGCAGGGTTTTGCAGGAAAAAGGTTTGAAGTTTACCCAGTTGTTTGTGGCAAAGCCGCATGTATTTGTCGGTGTGGACAACCCGTTGGCACAGAAAAAGGTGGTTTCTCTGGAAGACCTCGCGCCCTATCCGCGGCTTTCCTATGAGCAGGGAGAACACAATTCCTTTTATTATTCTGAGGAGATTCTAAGTACGCTGGAAAGCAAAAAAGATATTATGGTTTCTGACCGTGCGACCCTGTTCAATCTGTTAATCGGACTGAACGGATACACCATTTGCAGCGGCGTCATCAATGAAGAACTCAACGGGAAAAATATTGTGGCGATTCCGCTGGATGTAGACGACTATATGGAAATCGGGTATATCATCCACAGCAAGGCCGGTACCGGAAAATTCGGGAATTTGTATATTGAGGCGCTCAAGCGGTATGCCTCGGCAGAAAGATAAATTTACAACAACAGGCGATTTGCTATAGGCTAAAACTATGGCAAACCGCCTGTTTTCTGTATTTTACAACAAGGCCGCAATTTTGTATACTGATGGTGCACAACACAGAACTAAAGGAGAATTTTTATATGAGCAATTTACAGGCACCATTTCGTTATGATTATGTCGGAAGCTTTCTGCGCCCGGCTAAACTAAAAAAGGCCCGCGCCGATTACGAGGCCGGAGCGATTACCGCAGCGCAGCTGAAAGAGGTTGAAGATGCGTGCATTACCGAGCTGGTGGCAAAACAGAAGGCTGCTGGTTACCATGTCATCACCGACGGCGAATTCTGCCGTGCTACCTGGCATCTGGACTTTATGTGGGGATTCGAGGGAATCGGACACAGCAAAACTGAGAATGGACTTCCGTTTCACGATGAAGCTGCCAAAATCGATGATACCTACCTGACCGGAAAACTGTCGGTCGGCAATCATCCTTTTGTAGAACATTTTAAGTTTGTCAAGGCTCTGGAAGACGAAAACACGGTCGCAAAACAGACCATCCCGGCTCCGGCACAGTTTCTGGAACAGCTGGTTATGCCGATGAATCTGGCGTCTACCCGCAAGTTCTATCCCGATGATGAAGAGCTGATCGCCGACATTGTAAAAGGATACAAAAAGGTCATTGCAGATTTGTACACGGCTGGCTGCCGGAATATTCAGCTTGACGATTGCACCTGGGGATGTTTTGTCGACCCCAAAGCAAATCTGTTCTTTGATGCGGATGATGACAGGCTGGAAGTCCTTCAGAAACAGTTTTTGACTATCAATAATCTGGCCATCGAGGGCAAGCCGGACGACCTGGTCATCAATACCCATATCTGCCGCGGCAATTTCCATTCTACCTGGGCATGCTCCGGCGGATATGATAAGATCGCACCGCTGGTCTTTGGACAGGAAAACGTCAATGCCTATTATCTGGAATTTGACGATGAGCGCTCCGGAAGCTTTGAATCGTTGAAAGAGGTGTCCGGCGATAAAAAGGTTGTCCTGGGCCTGATTACCACAAAATCGCCTAAACTGGAGGATAAACAGGTGGTAATTGACCGTATCCATGAGGCAGCACAGTACATTCCGCTTGACCGGCTGTATCTCAGCCCGCAGTGTGGTTTTGCATCCTGTGAAATAGGCAACAAGCTGACCGAAGAGGAACAGTGGGCCAAACTTGCGCTGGTCAAGGAAATTGCACAGCAAGTCTGGGGCTAATTTCTTTCTCTTTTGCCAAACAGTAAGAAACCCGCATGGCTATTAAACCATGCGGGTCATTTTGTTATCAGAGGGTGGATATCCTTATTTCAAATCCGCAAAATCACTGCGTTTGGTTTTCGCATACAGTGCGACAATCTCACGGATGATTTCAAACGTCTTTTCCATTGACTGTACCGGAATGTACTCAAACCGTCCATGATAGTTTGCACCACCGGTGCAGAGGTTCGGGCAGGGCAGGCCCATAAACGACAGGGTTGCACCGTCTGTACCGCCGCGAATCGGCATTGTGACCGGCGTGATGCCGAGCGATTCCATCGCGGTACGGGCATTTTCAATCAGATGGAAGTGCTGACGAATCTGTTCAGCCATATTCCGGTAGCTTTCCCGGATGTCCAGTACAACGGTTCCCTCGCCGTATTTGGCGTTGAGGAAATCAGCCGCAGCACGGGCAAGTTTCTGTTTTGCTTCAAATTTCTCTGCGTCATGGTCACGGATGATATAGACCAGCGTTGCATTTTCCATATCGCCTTCCATGCCGTTGAGGTGGAAGAAGCCTTCGTAACCGGAGGTATACGCAGGTTTCTGCTGCTCCGGCAGCAGGGAGTTAAACTCCATCGCAATCAGGCAGGCGTTGACCATCTTATCCTTGGCAGAACCGGGATGAATGCCCAGGCCATGAACACAAACTTTCATCGATGCTGCGTTGAAGTTCTCGTATTCGATCTCACCCAGTTCTCCGCCGTCCAGCGTATAGCCAAAATCGGCGCCGAATTTGGGAACGTCAAAGAAGGACGGACCTCTGCCGACTTCCTCATCCGGTGTAAAGCCTACCTTGATGGTGCCATGGGGGACGTCGGGGTTTTCTGCAAAATAAGCAGCCAGCTGCATAATCTCAGCGACACCGGCCTTGTCGTCGGCACCCAGCAGGGTTGTACCGTCGGTGACGATCAGGTCCTGACCGACATATTTGTTCAGCGACTCATACTGTGCGGGAGAAAGGACAATCCCTTTCTCTTCGTTTAACAGCACATCTCCGCCTTCATAGTGGACAATACGTGCTTTGACATTGGTACCGCTGCAATCGGGCGAGGTGTCCATATGGGCAACCAGGCCGATAACCGGTGCATCCGGGCAGTTGCCGGGGATGGTGCCATAAACATAGCAATGTTCATCGTGCTCTGCTTCAAACCCCATGTCCTTCAGTTCCTGGCACAGCATTTTTGCGAGGTCATGCTGTTTTTCGGTACTGGGGACGCATTCACGGTCTTCTGCCGACTGGGTATCGACCGCAACATAGCGAAGAAAACGTTTTTCCAGCTTTTCCATAATCGTGTCGCTCCTTTGTTTTTTAACTATCAGTATACCACTGGCTTCCCATTTTGACAAGGCGCATCCGGGTTGGCCTCCAGATCAATGCCGGCCTTTTTTGCCTGCGGCTGCTGAAGAGGGCGGGGAATGGTGTACAGATGGCCATTTTTGCGGAAATGCAGCCCGGTCTGCTTAAAATGAAAGGCGACGCCGGTCCGGCGGCATTGCTCCCGAATATCCAGCACCCAGTCAAAGTCACAGACCCGTGCACCGTCGCCGCTTTCTCCACCGGCGATGACCGAACGGATTTTGCCGCTTTCCAGCCACGGTTCCAGCAAAACTGGTGACAGCAGCGGTTCACAGGTGACAAACCGGTCGGCAATCGGCAGCGATAAAAACACCGGCAGACGTTCGGCCGCCACTTCGCCATTTTCGCAGGTGCAGCCGACTGTGACATTGGGATAACCGTCTCCCCAGTCGTCCGGCAGGCAGCTGCCGAAGCGGACAATCCGTTTGGTGATGATGATAAACTGGACTTCTTCCCGTATCCGGATCATCTTCCAGATATCGTCCCGCCATTCGTCGGCTTCCTCGACAAAAAAGTCGGATGTCATCACGGCATAGACCGTCTCACCCGGTGGAATACGGTAGCTGCCGTCCCGTTTTTTCTGGATGGGGAGGTCAAACGATGCTGTTTTGACAACCTCAGCCGGATTTTTGCCGATGGATTCGTCCCGCCGGTAGACATAACAGTGCAGACATCCCGGTGAAAATTTATGGCATCCGTGCCAGGGGTTCCAGATGGTCGACATGGAGCGCCTCCTACTGTATAGAATCGTACAATTTTATCTTATCGCGTTTTTATTTTTTGTCAAGAGTGGCGTCAAAAAGATTGTTGACGTTGCCTGCCGGTCATGATACAATAGTGCCATATCTGAAACAGAAAAGAGATGAACAGAAAGGGGCTTTGCCATGAAAACGCTTTTCAAGGATAAAAAACAGGCTGCACGCATTATCATTCCGATTCTGATTGTAATTGCGGTTGCGGCAATCTACCTGCTGAAAAACCCGCCTTTTCAGGATGAACAGTCGGAATCTTCGCTGACGATTACCGAGATTGATCTCGATGCCCTGACGGCTGCCGGGCTTCCGATTATTATTGACTTTGGTGCAGATTACTGCGCACCCTGTAAACAGATGGAGCCGATTCTGGAATCGGTCAGCCGTGAGATGAAGGGCAAGGCGTCCATCCATTATCTGGATATCGAGGAACATCCCGAAGAGGCGATGCAGTACCCGGTACAGGTCATCCCGACCCAGGTATTCTTCCTGCCGGATGGAAGCCCATATATGCCGGATGAAGAGCTTGGCATCCCCTTTACCCTCTATTCCTCCAAAGAAACCGGTGAGCACGTCTACACGGTGCATGAAGGCCTTCTGACCGAGGACCAGATGAAACTGATTCTTCAGAATATGGGGGTGGCAGAATGATCGATGGATGGCTGACATCGTTGGGAACGCTGATTGGAGAAAACAGCTGGCTGGCACCGGTACTGGCATTGCTGGCAGGGGTACTGACGTCGTTCACTCCCTGTTCGCTGTCGAGTATTCCGCTGGTGATCGGATACGTCGGCGGCGGAAACAGCAAACCGGCACAGGCGTTTAAAATGTCGCTGATTTTTGCGGCAGGCAGCGCCGTCACTTTTACACTTCTGGGAACGATCGCATCACTGGCCGGGAGGTTAATCGGTGCAACCGGCGGATGGTGGTATGGACTTTTGGGTGTGCTGATGGTATTGATGGCATTGCAGACCTGGGAACTGTTCAACTTCATTCCGTCGACCTACCTTGTCTCCAAAAACAAACGCCGCGGATATCTTGGGGCATTGCTTGCCGGGATACTGGGCGGGATTTTTTCCTCACCCTGTGCCACTCCTGTACTGGTGGTGCTGCTGGCGATTGTCGCCGGAAAGGGCAGCGTTGCCTGGGGTGTGCTGCTGCTGTTTTTGTACGCAGTCGGTCATGGTGCACTGACGGTATTTGCCGGGACTTCGATGGGACTGGTGCGGAAAATCGCAGGGGACAGCCGGTATGGTGCTTTCAGCAACTGGTTTAAATGGATTATGGGCGGATTGATTCTGCTGATTGGATTTTATATGTTTTATCTTGCTTTTTAAGCAGAAGAAAACGGAGACGGTTTTGCCACCGCCTCCGTTTTTATTTTTGGGAATCGTCAGGATTTCTTTCTTTCCGGGATTCCGACATTTTCACTGCTGACGCCTTTGACGCTTTCGCCCAGCGGCAGCCATTTGATTGCCTTCTCGATATAGGCATCCCAGAATGCCCAGTCATGTACGCCGGGACCCTCTTCCCAGGTCAGGTCAAATCCGTCGGCAAGCAACCGTTTTTTGAATGCGACGTTCGCATCAAACAGCGAATCTTCGGTACCGCATGCCATGTAGATTTTCGGTTTGACCGCTGCGTCTTTCAGACCGTCGGCGAGTGCGTCATAGTCGTTGACCGAACCGACGTAATCCTCGATCTTGTCGACGCCGAACATCGTTTCATACTGACGTCTGGTAAAGAAGTCATGTCCCGGTTCGTTGACCGACTGCAAAATTTTGTCCTTAATCAACGCCGAAGAGAGCGCCGTAATGCAGCCAAAGGTTTCCGGATGGCGCAGGCCGTTGACGATTGAACCAAAGCCGCCCATCGACAGACCGCCGATAAAGGTATCTTCACGGTTATGGGAGAGCGGGAAGGTATCGCGGGTAAAGGTGACGAGGTCTTCCGCGATAAATTTGCCGTAACGGTCTCCGGAGATGTCCGAGTCACAGTAAAACTTGTTATCACCGGACGGCATGACTACACAGAGGTTGTTGTCATTGGCGAGTGCCTGGACACGGGTACCGTTTACCCAGTCGGTATAGTTACCGAGGACGCCATGCAGCAGGTACAGGGTTTTAAAAGGCTTTTTCTCAGGTACCGGCATGCCAGGGAAAACAATTTTATCGGTCGGTACGACGACATTGATCGGGACGGTACGCATCAGCGATTTGGAAAAAAAGTTAATAGTAGCAAATGCCATGGGAAATCCCTTCTTTCTATATGATAAATCCATTATATCATATAGATAGATAATTTTCTATCACTTTTTTGACAGCTTTTTGTCTTAATCCCACATTTTTGCTTATATCTGTATCATCTGCCGTCGTCCGGCAGTCCCAGAAGGGAACGAATCACCAAATATTCTCCATTGTCTGCCGCTGCTTTCAGCCTGTCCAGCAGCTGCTTTTTCTCTTCACCGGAGTAGGTCGCGCAGGCATCTGCCGACAAAAGTCCCTGAACCAGAGTTGGAACAAAGTGCTCATCCGAAGAGGAAAGCTCTTCTTCCAGTTTTTCACCCGGACGGATTCCGGTTTCCACAATCTCCACTTCCGATGGTGAAAAACCTTCTTCCCGGATAACGTTCAGTGCCAGCTGTCCGATGGAAACCGGCTGTCCCATGTCCAGCATATAGATTTTCCCACGTTCATTTTCTGCGGCGGCTTCCAGCACCAGCTGGACAGCCTGTGGAATCGACAGGAAATACCGGGTCATCCGCCGGTCGGTAATCAGGATTTTTCTTTCCTCCCGCAGCTGTTGCCGGAACAGCGGGAGGACTGAACCCGCTGAATCCATTACATTTCCAAATCTTACGGCGGTAAAGATCGGACCTTCCCGGTCAAGGCAGAGCTGTTCACAGACACGTTTGGTCGCACCCATCACCGAGCTGGGGCGGACGGCTTTGTCACTTGAAATCAGAACAACCTTTTCAGCACCATACGTTTGTGCGGCATCAAACAGATTCAGCGTCCCCAAAATATTGTTTTTAACCGCCTGATCGGGGTTTTGCTCCATCAACGGAACATGTTTGTGCGCCGCAGCGTGAAGGACAGTCTGGGGGTGCAGCCGTTCAAACAGCCGGAAGATTGCTTCCCGGTCGCGAATGGAGATGACCTGCGGTGTAACAGGAGCGCCATGTTTGCGCGAAAGGCTCTGGGACAGCAGATACAGGTTGTTTTCGTTGATATCCAAAAGCGTCAGCGAGCGTGAGTTCAGCCGGTGAACCTGACGTGCCAGTTCTGACCCGATCGAGCCGCCTCCGCCGGTAATCAAGACATCTTTTCCGGTGATGGCGGGATTGAAAGCAGACGGTACAGCTTTTTCAGACATAGTGCTCCTCCTTTATTGATTGCCGGACAGCGGCAATACAGCCGCAGCCTGATTCTGTCCTTTATTGTAACATTCCGGTAAACGGGTGTAAAGTCATTTGCAATTGAATAAAGGAATCGTAGACGGGAAGAGGGGAGCCCAATAACAAACGTGCCCTGAACGCTTTTCCGTTCAGGGCACGCAAACCGACTATCCGACTGTATACAGACTGCATTGCCTGTCAGCCATACGCCAAAAATACTTACAGGTTATTTTCGAGGTCTTTTCCGTTGGAGGCAATAACCTTTTTATACCAGTAGAAGGACTTTTTCGGGATTCTTCTGAGGTCTTTCAGGTCAAAGTTACCGCGGTTGACATAGATAAAACCATACCGTTTGTCAAAGCCTTCGTGGGTCGAAATCAGGTCGACCGCAGACCACGGGCAGTATCCCATCATCTTGACGCCGTCATCAATTGCCAGCTGCATCTGTTCGATATGCCGCTGGAGGTATTCAATCCGGTAATCATCATGGATGGTGCCGTCCTCTTCCAGCTTGTCATGTGCGCCGAGGCCGTTTTCGGTGATGATGATCGGCAGACGGTAACGGGAGTAAACCTGGTTGAGGGTATTGCGGAAGCCGATCGGGTCAATCTCCCAGCCCCACTCTGTCTTGAGCAGGTTTTTGTTGGGAACCGGTTTGAAGTAACCGGGTTCGCCGCCATTGTTCTGCTGATCGGTCGGAGCATTGGGGTCAACTTTTTCATCTTCCGGGAAAGCGGCAACGGTCGCAGTTGAGTAGTAGTTGAAGGCGAGGAAGTCGGGGTGTCCGGAAGCAAGGATTTCCATATCACCGGGTGCAATTTCCGGCAGTGCGTCATGCGCTTCCAGATAGCTCCAGACCTGATGGTTATAGACGCCGGCAGTTGCCATGTCAAAATAGAACCAGTTGCGGATAGCCGAGAAGGTTTCAGCGGCGGTGATGTCGGCAGGATTGCAGGAAGCAGGATAGACACAGGAAATATTGGGCGCAGGGCCGATCTTGCCGCCGGGAACCATCTCATGGCAGAGTGCCATTGCTTTTGCCTGTGCGACCATCATATAGTGGTTCTGCTGATACAGTTCCCTGGTGACGTTTTCAACGCCGGTCGGGTCAAAGGTGCCGATAACAGGTCCGGCGAGGGTCAGCATATTCTGTTCGTTGATGGTCAGCCAGAGTTTTGCACGGTCGCCGAAGTTCTCGAACATGACCTTTGCGAAGTTGACGAAAGCGTCGATGGTATCACGATTGCCCCAGCCGCCTTTTGCCTGGATTGCGGCGGGCAGGTCGAAATGGTACATCGTCACCAGTGGCTGGATGTTGTATTTCAGGCATTCATTAATCAGGTTATTGTAGTATTCGATACCCTTGGGGTTAACTGCACCGGTTCCTTCGGGAATCAGCCGCGACCAGGAGATCGAGAAGCGGTAGGTCTTAAAGCCCATTTCCGCCATCAGCTTGATATCTTCTTTATAGTGGTGGTACTGGTCAGAAGCAACCTTGAAATCAGGGGTACCTTCGGGGATAACCTTGATATCCTGAACCGAAGGGCCTTTGCCGTCCTCAAGGCTGGCACCCTCTACCTGATAGGCAGAGGTGGAAGCACCCCAGAGGAAGTCTGCCGGAAAATCACGATGTTTTTTTGCCATATGGATTCGTCCTTTCTGTATGATGATGCGAAAGCCGTATGCAGCGGCAGATAGCCGCCTGTCTTATTTTTATTATATCGGAAAGGTAGTGCCGGTGCAAGGATTTTTCATTCTTTGGAAAGCATTTTCGGAGGAAATACAAAACGCCCTGCCAGCATTTAAGCGGACAGGGCATTTTGCTCCTTCATTACCTTTTTCTCTGTTATCTTTTTTTGCGTACCCCACCGGGACAGCGAACCGGCGTCGGCTTATGCAGCGGGCGAACCGCATACAGAGTGCCGGAAAAAGCCGGGAGGTCGGCCTGGACAAACCAGGTCTCTTTCAGCGGGTCGTACTGCGGGCGCAGCATCGGCAGTTCACCGCTGATATTGCCGCCATAGATATCGCTGTCAGAGCTGACCAGCGGACGCAATTCCATCGGAACCGGCAGGTCAATCCGGTAACCGGTGACCGCCTTGTCCGAGAAGTTGAAAACCGACACCGTGCGGTCAGCGGGCTGCTGCCAGATATTCCCCTTTTTATCTTGGGGCAGCAGCGCCGCTGTATTGACCAACGGGCCGCGCAGATATGCGTAAACACAGTTCTTTTCGCCGTGGACTTCCAGCCATAGGAAGTTCCGGGTATCATATTCGCCTGCCGACAGGCTGGGATGGGTGAGATACAGCTGGTTCAGGCGGCGGATATAATGGTAAAATCCGTCGTGCAGCGGGTAACTGAGCAAATTCCAGTCTTGCTCGCGCTTTTCATCCCATTCCCGCAGCTGGCCGATCTCATTGCCCATAAAGTTGAGCTTTTTCCCCGGATGGGTCATCATATAGAGGTACATTGCCCTTGCCTGCGGGAATTTCTGCTCATAGTCCCCCCACATCTTTTGGAGGATGGTTGCCTTTCCGTGGACGGTTTCGTCATGGGAGAAGGGGAGCAGATAATGTTCCTGGTAGAAGTAGTGCATCGAAAAAGTCAGTTTGTGGTATTTATCCGAGCGTTCTTTCGGAGGTGTACGGAAGTAGTCGAGGGTATCGTTCATCCATCCGAGGTCCCATTTGTAGTCAAAACCCAGCCCGTCATACTGGACAGGCGCGGTAATTTTGGGATAGGAGGTCGAGTCCTCGGCAACCAGCATACAGCTGGGGAACAGCTGCTTTAATCCGACGTTCATGTTTTGCAGGAATTTGACTGCCCGGTCGTTGACACCGCGCTTTTCATCTCCCTGCCAGTAGATCAGCCGTGAAACTGCGTCCACCCGCAGTCCGTCAAAGTGGTAGACGCCCAGCCAGTACGCGGCGGCCGACTGCAAAAAGCTTGCGACCTCACCACGGGAATGGTTGAAGTTCTTGCTGCCCCATTCGCTGATACCGACGTCGTCGTGGGGAAATTCGTACAGATAGCTTCCGTCAAACCGCGCAAGCCCATAATAGTCCAGCGCAAAATGTACCGGCACAAAGTCCATCAATACCCCAATCCCGGCCTGATGGCAGCGATCGACCAGCTTCATCAGCTGGACAGGTGTGCCATACCGGGAAGTCGGGCTGAAAAATCCGGTGTTCTGATAGCCCCAGGAGTTGTCAGACGGATGCTCGGAAAGCGGCATGATTTCGATATGGGTATACCCGCACTCTTTGACATAGGGAATCAGCCGGTCGGCAAGCTCCTCGTAGTTATACCAGCCGTTTTCCCGGTCGGGTGCAGTCCGCCAGGAGCCGAGGTGCACTTCATAGATGTTGACCGGCTGGTCAAATCCGAGTTGCCGCCGTCTCATCCAGCCTTCATCCGAGAAGGTATATCCATCCAGCTTGACCAATCGGGAAGCGGAATTGGGGCGCAGTTCCATCGAAAAGCCGTATGGGTCACAGTGCTCGCATTTCCAGCCCTCTTTGGAGTAGATGACATATTTGTACAGCTGACCCTCCACGGCCTGCGGGACGGTCAGTTCCCAGACACCGCTGGTACCGAGCCGCTGCATATTTTCTTCCTGCCAGCCGTTAAAGTCGCCGAAAAGGGCGACGTTTTCGGCAGCAGGGGCGTAAACACGGAATATAAAGCCTTTTTCGGCAGGATGCGCACCGAAATAGGTATAAGCGTCAAACGACGCGCCGATATAAAAATCGTGCAGAATCATGCTGTTCCTCCATTAATCTTTCTGTATTGGTCCAGTATTATTGTACAATACAGACAGAAAAATGGCAATTGTACAAAACAGGTGTTTTGTCTGAATCGGACAGGGAACAGACCCTTCATTATCCGTACTGATATTTTTTCCGGTTGGCAATCAGCAGACTGGATGTAACGGCCAGTGCTGCCAGTTCTGCGGCGATAATTGCCAGCCAGATGCCGTCGATATCCAAAAATATTGGCAGCACCAGTACCGAAATCGATTGGAAGACAAGTGTCCGCAAAAAGGAGATGATTGCGGACAGTAAACCGTTGTTCAGTGCGGTGAAGAAGGCGGAACCAAAGATGTTCAGCCCACACAGCAAAAAGGAAAACGCATAAATCTGAAATCCTCTTACCGTCAGCTCATACAGTCCCTGGTCATAGCCGACAAACAGCCTTGACATCGGAGCCGACAGAACAAAGGACAGCGCAGTCATCAGACATCCGACGACGCCGATCAGTTTGAGACTTGTTCTCAGCAGATTTTTCAGTTCACCGGTATTGCCTGCGCCGAAATGATAGCCGATGATTGGTGCGCTGCCGACCGCGTATCCGATAAAGATTGCGCTGAAAATAAAGCTGACGTACATAATTGCACCGTAAGCGGCAATACCGTCCTCTCCGGCAATCCGCATCAGCTGGAAGTTGTACAGCATCGTGACCACCGAAGCCGAGATGTTGCTCATCAGTTCGGAAGAACCGTTGGTACAGGTGTGCAGCAGGATTTTTCCATAAAACGGAGATTTTGTCAGGTGCAGCAGGCTGTTGTTTTTGCGGGCAAAGTAGAGGATTGGAAACACGCCGCCGATCGTCTGGCTGATGGCGGTAGCCCAGGCTGCGCCTGACAGCCCGAACTGAAACACTGCGACAAACAGCGCGTCCAGAATCATATTGGTCACGCCGGCGGCAATCGTCACCACCAGTCCGAGCTGTGGCTTTTCTGCCGTGACGAAAAAGCTCTGGAAGACATTTTGCAGCATAAAAAACGGCATTGAGGCCAGCAGAATCCGTCCGTACAGGATGCAGTTGTCCAGCATTTCGCCTTCTGCTCCCAGCAGAACCGAAGCAGCCGGCAGAAAGATTTCTCCCAGAATGGCGAAAATAATACCGCCGATGATTGTGACATAAACCAGCATTGAAAAATACTGGTTTGCCAGTTCTTTTTTACCTTCTCCCAATGTCTTGGAGACAATCGCAGTGCCGCCTGTACCGATCATAAAACCCAGCGCACCGACGATAATCAGCAGCGGCATAATCAGGTTGATTGCAGCGAAGGGGGTTTTTCCGACAAAATTTGAAACAAACAGTCCGTCGACGACGCTGTAGATGGAGGTGAAAATCATCATCACGACCGACGGCAATGTAAAGCGAATCAGTTTTCGGCAGTTGAAGTGGTCAGACAGTTTAATTCTCATGATTGGTTTCATCCTTTCCAGGCGGAGCAAGGATTGTCCGGGTAAACTGCTGTTCCAGCAGATGGCTGAAGGTAGCAAATTCGTCGATAAAACAGTCGGAGCGGCTCTCCAGTGTTTCGGCCAGTGCGGCAGTTTCCGCAGCATAAATCGGCCTGAGCAGTTCGTTGCAGTATTCTTTTCCCGCGTCGGTCAGACACAGGTGCATCTCTCTCCGGTGACCCTCGATGATGTGGAGGGTGAGCAATCCTTTTTCCTGATACTTTTTGACGATAGTGTTGATCGTGGTTCTGGGGATCAGCCATTGTTCACTGACTTCCTTCTGGGAATGCAGCTGACCGTCACCGATGGCGTAGAGCAGCGCGAGTTCATTTTCATTGACCCCCATCTTTTTTGCGGCAAGGTAGTGGGTCCCGTCAATCTGATTGATCGCAACCATAATCCGGCGAATCTGCATCATCAGTTGTTGGGTTGTGGGCCTGCCGTTATCGTTTGGCAATAGGACTCCTCCTTTTAAAATCCGAATTCGTATTCTATAATAATCCGAATTCGGATTTTTGTCAACTTTTTTCTCTCCCACTGACCGCTTTGTCCACCCTTGAACCTTGAAGCGATTTGTATTATAATAATCAGGTACAGCCGTCTTTCCTGCTGAACGGGCAGGAAAGAACGGACTGTTTTTTGCATTTTGTCATTTCGAGGAGGATTCCATGCACAGTGATCTGATTCATCAGTTACAGGCGATTGTCGACTCGTCTGCTGACAATGATTCCAACCGCACAATTGCGCGGTATTTTCTTTCCCATGTTATGACGCTGGATTCCTTATCCGTTCAGACGATTGCCAGCGCCTGTTATGCTTCGATTGCGACAGTGAGCCGGTTTGTCCGTTCGCTGGGGTATGAGAGCTTCGCACAGCTGAAACAGGTTACGGTGTACTACCGCCACAGTGTCAACGCTTCAACCAAAGATTACCTGGTGGAACTTCCTTATGATATGGGGGACCGGGAGGCGCTGGAGTCCTATACGGCAAATATCGCCGATTCGCTGATGCGGTTTCAGAAGAGCGTGTCGATTGATCAGCTGGACGGTGTCTGCCGGCAGATTCATGACGCACGGGATGTGGCGCTGTACGGCTTTTATCAGCCTGGGCTGCTGGCCAAACAGCTTCAGTTTTTGTTTCTGTCGATTGGGCGGTATACCGAAAGTTACGATCTGGTGGAAGACCACGCCGAACGTGCCCGGACGATGGATAAGGGAGATCTGGCAATTTTCCTGTCGGTTGACGGCAACTATGTGATGGGACAGGGACGTCAGGTGATTGAACAGCTGCGCAGCCGTGGGGTTACGCTGATTCTGCTCAGCCAGACACGCGACCCGTCGATTCATGCGATGTTTGATGAGGTTGTCCAGCTGGGAACGTCCGACTCCAAGCGTGCAGGATATTATAAGTTGCAGCTGTGTACCGAGCTGTTGTTTTCCCGCTATATGCGGCTGTATTCGCCGGACGCCCCCCGCAGGGCATAAAGAAAACCGCCGGATATTTTTATCCGGCGGTCGTTTCAATTAAATTAGCACGGGCTGCATTTGCTGACCGCGTCGGGCAGCGTCGAGTGCCTGTGGGATACAGCTGAAATCGGCGACCAGTGAAGACGGCTTTTTGGCCGCGTCATCCTGGCCGAAGGGAACAAAATAACAGTTCTTCTGGTTGAGCAGCAACCCGATATTTTTGGCACTGCCGCGCAGCGCGTCGTTGGTTGCAAGGCAGAGAATGACCGGCTTTTCCTGGCGGAGATGGCTTTTAACCGCCATAGTCACCGGCGTATCGGTGATGGAGTTTGCGAGTTTTGCCAGCGTGTTGCCGGTGCAGGGACAGACCAGCATCAGGTCGGTCATGTTTTTGGGACCGAGCGGCTCGGCGTCCTGGATGGTCAGAATGGGTTCATGCCCGGAAATCAGCCGGGCACGTGCCAGATGGTCGGCCGCTTTTCCAAAGCGGGTATCGAGGGTGGAAGCGTTGAACGAAAAAACCGGCAGGACTTCATATCCCGCGGCCACACAGCGCTCCATCTGTTCAAAAGCCCGCTGGAAGGTACAAAAAGAACCGGTCATGCAAAAGCCGAGCCGGAGTGGAGGAGCAGGCATTGGGTTTCATCTCCTTTAAAGACAGGTCATACCGGGCAAAGATTACCCAGCATCGTATCTTTCTCACAGATCAGGGTTTTCAGCCATTCAGCACTGGATTCCGGAGCGGTTTTTCCGGGAAGGGAAAGGGCGCGGACGATGACTCTTCCACTGCTGCTGACAGCTTCCGGTTTAAATCCGCCCGGACTGGACGCCAGTTCGATAATCAACGTGTCGGGCGGGATTTTTGCCAGTTCTTCCCTGCCGAACACCGGGGCGGGAATGGTATTGAAGACCAGCCGCACAGTTGAAAGAATACCGCCCTGAGTGCCGGCCGGACGTGCGAGTGCCGTAATCGGCAGGGCAGTCGCTCCCAGCAGCGTCATCTCACAGCGTTGGGCACTGGAACGTGCAGCTGCAAACACCTCTGCTCCCATCCCACACAGGATACGTATCAGACTTTTTGCGATTCTGCCGCCGCCGGTGATCAGTATACGGGTTCCCCGGATGGTGACCGGCAGCAGGTCGATTGCCAGTGCAACCGCCGCTTCAGCGGTTGCGTCGGCATTTTTGAGCGCAAAAGCCTCGTCGGACAGATAATCGGTAAAAGCGAGGCCATGTTTCTGGCAGAGCTGCGCGAAATTTTCAGCGACCGGCGTCATGCCGCCATAGATGCGGGTGTCCGGACGGCAGCAGGCAAGAAGTGCCCCAAGATAAACCGGTTGCTGTTCTTTTTCCAGCGGAGCCGACAGGGTGTCCCCGGTCCGGGTCAGCGGAAGGGGCAAAACCAGCAGATCAGGCGGTGTGTCCAGTTCTGACAGCGAGTCAATCGTATGTGGAAGTGCGGCGCTGGCGGTTTCAGGGCTTCCCTGTGCGAAGGCGGTGACCCGTACACCGTCAATCGAAGCAAGTTTGCGGGAAAGTATTGAAAAACGCCGGTCTCCGCCGGCAGCGAGAATATGCAGGGGTTGATTCATTGGTAAAACCACCTTCTTTCATCGGGAAACAGACTTTGCAAATTTGGTTTCCGGATATCCCAATGTATGCGGGAAATGGGCGGTTTGTGCCGGGAACAGCCTGCACAGAAGGGGAGCGGTCATGGATATGAGCGATCAGGTAAAAAGAGACAATCTGTTGTCATTGCTGGAAAACTGCCGGCTTTGTCCGCGCCAGTGCGGCGTCAACCGGAGAGCAGGCGAAAAGGGCTTTTGCGGCGCGGTCGGTGAAAAGGTCCGGGTCGCGCGGGCAGCACTCCATTTCTGGGAGGAGCCATGTATTTCAGGTGAACGGGGAAGCGGGACGGTATTTTTCTCGTGGTGTACAATGCGGTGCGTCTTCTGCCAGAATCGCGAGATCCGCAGTGGTGAAGCCGGGGCAGATATTACAATCGAACGGCTGGCCGATATCTTTTTGGAACAGCAGGGCAGGGGTGCGCATAACATCAATCTGGTCACCCCGACCCATTACCTCCCGCAGATTATCCTTGCACTGGAGATGGCGAGAGAGCGGGGACTGACACTGCCGGTCGTCTACAATACATCCGGATATGAGCGGGCAGAGATGCTGCGGCTGCTGGAAGGGGTCGTAGATGTCTGGCTTCCCGATTTCAAGTATCTGACGGATGCGCTGGCAAAGGAGTATTCCGGTGCGCCGGGATATTCTGAAACAGCGTTGGCTGCACTGGATGAGATGGTGCGGCAGGCAGGCGAGCCGCAGTTTGATGACGATGGGATGATGACAAGAGGCGTGATTATCCGGCATCTTTGTCTTCCCGGCCATTTGGAAGAATCGCGACAGGTTGTGAAAACGTTGTTTGAACGGTATGGCAACACCGTCTATTACAGCCTGATGAACCAGTACACCCCTCCTTCTCAGAAACTGCGCTGGCCAAACCTCAACGAACGTTTCCCGGACAAGGATTACGACCAGCTGATTGATTTTGCAGTAGACCTCGGATTGGAAAACGGATTTGTCCAGGAAGAGGGAACGGCAGAGGAAAGCTTCATCCCGGCTTTTGATTTAAGCGGCGTTTTGCCGGAAGAAAATAATGGATAAACGACAAAACGGCCCATTCACCAATCGGAAATTCCGGGGTGAATGGGCCGTTTGCGTTTTTTATAGTGGAATCAGCGGATAAAATTCGTGGTACGTTTGGTGCAGACAGGTGTTTCAATTCCGGCCTTCTTGCCGGCTTCGATACATTTCAGCATCCAGGCCATATTCAGCCCAAGCTTTTTCATTGTATCGAGGCCTTCTTCGTCCAGCTGAACATCTTCCGCTTTGTTTCCGTGGGTCATGTTCCAGTAGGTCGAGGAGACGACCGGCATCTCGCTGATCGTGAAATATTTATTCATCACATCAAAGGAAGCGGTTGTGCCTGCCCGTCTTGCGTTGAGGACGGCAGCGGCGGGTTTATGGGCAAAAGCACTCTTGCCGGAATAGAAAGCGCGGTCCATAACAGCCTGGATACGGGCGGTCGGATGGGCATAATAGACCGGCGAACCGAAGACAAATCCATCACAGCCGCGGGCAGTTTCGACGATTTTGTTGACGACATCGTCCAGCACGCATTTTCCAAGTTTACTGCACTGGCCGCAGGCCATGCAGTCGGCGATTGGTGCATTTCCGATGAAGACGGTTTCGGTATCGATGCCCTGCTGCTGCAAGGTACGGGCAACCTCATCAAGCGCAGCTGCGGTACAGCCGTTTGGGTGAGCGCTTCCATTGACCAGTAATACTTTCATTGTGACCATCCTTTCGCAAGCCTGATATTCATACCTATATTATAGTCTTTCTTTTTGAATATGCCAAGCAGGATTTGGCAGAAAATCACCTTGTTCCAGAATGCGGAAATGAGAAAGGCTGAATGTTTCTGATTGATTTGTGCTTATCCCAGCCCGCACAGCAGCAGTCCGACTACCAGCAGGACCGTCAGGAAGATCAGGTTCCAGATAGTGAATACCTTCATGAATTTCCCTTTTCCGCCTGTTTCGGCCGCACCATAGCAGCGGAAGGAGATAACGCTTGCCAGAGATGCAATCAGTGTTCCCAGCCCGCCGATGTTGACGCCGTACAGCAGCGGCCGTACTGCGTCGGTAAAGCCGGAAAGCAGGATGGCAGCGGGGACATTGCTGATAACCTGGCTGAGGATGGTACCGGTCAGCAGTTCACGTCCGGTAACCAGCCGGCGAATCAGGTCGCTGACAGCCGGGATATGCTGCATATTGCCGATAAACAGGAAAAAGCAGACAAACGTCAAAAGCAGACCGTAGTCGACATTTTTAAACAGCTTCCAGTCGACGATTGCCGCAACCACTGCGACAATGACCAGCATGACCGGAAATTCGATCAGCCGCAGGACACACAGCAGACAGACCGCAAACAGTACCAGATAGACGGTTAATTTTTTGCCATCCGGTTTATCGGATTTTTGCGGTACAATATTCAGCGCCTTGTTTTTCAGCGTGCAGACCGCAATAAACAGCATGACCAGCGAAACGACCGTCAGCGGCAGCATCCACAGGATAAACTGACCAAATGAAACCGAAAAAGAGGAATACAGATACAGATTCTGCGGGTTGCCAATCGGGGTCAGCATACTGCCGAGGTTGGCGGCGATTGTCTGTAAGACGATGACCGGAATCAGCATCTCTTTCAGGTCGGCCATCGACAGAATCATCACCGCAAACGGTACAAAGGTAATCAGCGAGACGTCGTTTGTAATCAGCATGCTGGAGAAAAAGCACAGCCCGACCAGCAACAGACTGAGAATCCTTGTAGACTTGGCCTTCCCCAACAGCGTACTTGCAAGGTAGTGAAAGACGCCGATGTTCCGCAGTCCTGCCACCACCAGCATCAGACAGGACAGCAGCGACAGTACCCGAAAGTCAAGATAGCTGATGTACTCTGCCGACGGCGGGACAAAGAATGCCGAAATAATCGCCAGCAGCGCCGAAGCGGACAGGACCGCTTCTTTTTTGACAAAGTTTATCGCACGTTTCATGATGGATAACTCCCAAAATAAAGAATGAATTTATTGAATGGTTCTGGCGTTAAAATGCCCCAGGCGTTGGCCTGGGGCAAAATAAATCCGGAATCAGCCGATCAATAGATCGAACCGGTGGTGCGGGGGAAGGGGATGACGTCGCGGATGTTTTCAACACCGGTCATGTACATGACCAGACGCTCAAATCCGAGGCCGAATCCGCAGTGCTTGGTTCCACCATAGCGGCGCAGGTTCAGGTACCAGTCATAGTCCTCTTCTTTCAGACCGAAGTTCTTCATCGCAGCGGTCAGGTAATCCAGCCGTTCCTCTCTTTGGGAACCGCCGACGATCTCACCGATGCCGGGTACCAGCAGGTCAACTGCCGCAACCGTCTTGCCGTCGTCATTCAGACGCATATAAAACGCCTTGATCTCCTTCGGATAATCGGTGACGAAGACCGGTTTTTTAAAGACCTTTTCGGTCAGGTAGCGTTCGTGCTCGGTTTGCAGGTCACAACCCCAGAAGACAGGGTATTTGAACTCGTCTTTGTGTTCTTCCAGCAGCTTGATTGCTTCGGTATAGGTGACGTGGGCAAACTCTGCTTCCAGCAGTCCGCGCAGCCGTTCAATCAGGCCCTTGTCATAGAAGTTGTTGCAGAACTGGAGTTCGTCCGGGCAATGCTCCAGTACATACGCAATGACATATTTAATCATGTCATGGATACACTCCATATCATCGTTCAGGTCGGCAAATGCCATCTCCGGTTCGATCATCCAGAACTCAGCTGCATGACGAGTGGTATAGGACTGCTCGGCACGGAAGGTCGGACCAAATGTGTAGACGTTGCCGAATGCCATTGCCATAGCCTCGGCTTCCAGCTGACCGGAAACGGTCAGGTTGGTCTGACGGCCGAAGAAGTCTTTGGTATAATCAACCTGTCCGTCCTCAGTCAACGGAGGATTTGCCGGGTCAATCGTCGTGACACGGAACATCTCGCCGGCGCCTTCACAGTCACTTGCCGTAATCAGCGGGGTGTGGACATAGCAGAACCCTCTCTCCTGGAAGAAGGAGTGGATGGCAAACGCAATCGCCGAACGGATGCGGAAGACAGCCTGGAAGGTGTTGGTACGGGGACGCAGGTAGGAGATGGTGCGCAGGTATTCCAGCGTATGGCGCTTTTTCTGGAGGGGATATTCGGGAGAGGAAGCGCCTTCCAGCGTGATCTCGTCGGCATGGATTTCATAGGGCTGTTTTGCACCGGGGGTGACAACGACCTTACCGGTTACAATAACAGAAGCACCGACGCCAAACTTGGTGATTTCCTTGAAGTTTTCGAGTTTGTCGGCATCATAGACAATCTGAAGAGGGGTAAAACAGCTGCCGTCGCCAATAGACAGAAATCCGACCGCTTTGGAGTCGCGGCTGGTTTTAATCCAGCCGGCTACGGTGACCGTCTGCCCATCCATTGCGGCATAATTTTTATGCAGCTGTGCAATTTCAGTGCGTTTCATCTGTATGATCAAACCTTTCCTGTATGATTGGGGAAATCTGATAGGAGTGCAGCGCATGACACAGATATATTTTTCCCCTGCCAGGGGCAGGGGAAAAATATATCCATCAGAATTTCCTGAGGCTGATTTCTATTGTAGAGGACGTGACGAAAAATGTCAAGCAAATGGACAAAAAATCGGCTCCGGCAGCGTCTTATCCGTTGCCGAAGACCTTTTTCTGCATTTCCTTTCCGGTCGGTGTGGTAGCCAGTCCGCCCAGTGCAGTTTCCCGCAGCGCTGCCGGCAGTGCACGTCCGACCCGGTTCATCGCGTCGACGGTATCGTCAAACGGGATTCTGCTTTCAATCCCGGCCAGCGCAAGGTCCGCCGCCGACAGCGCGATCGAAACACCGCCGACATTGCGTTTGATACAGGGAATCTCGACCAGACCGGCGACCGGGTCACAGACCAGGCCGAGCTGGTTTTTGATGGCGATGGCGGCGGCGTCAAAGGCGGCTTTTGGGCTTCCGCCCAGCATCTCGACGACGGCTGCGGCTGCCATCGCTGCGGCGCTGCCGCATTCTGCCTGGCAGCCGCCCTGCGCACCGGCGAGAGAGGCATGTTCGTCAATCAGCATGCCCACCAGTCCGGCACAGGCCAATGCTTCCAGCACCTTTTCCCACGAGATATCCCGTATCCGAGAGACCGCAAGGACACAGGCGGGCACAATCCCGCAGGAACCGGCAGTCGGACAGGCGACAATTCTGCCCATTGCGGCGTTGGTTTCGGAGGCCGACAGCGCATAAGCGGTCGCAAGTGCCGGAATCTGACCCAGCAGCGAACTGCCTTTTTGGCGGTACTGTTCGTAAAGGTAACCATCTCCACCGGTCAGACCGCTGACCGACAAAACCGGTGCGGTCAGCGCATTTTCAACTTCTGCCTCCATAACGGACAGCATCGAGGAAAGCCGGTCAAGGGAGTTTTCCATCGAACCGCCATTTTCTGATTCGATGGCGAGGGAGAGCTCGCCGAGGGAAAGAGATTCTGCTTCGGCGCGGTCAAGGCATTCTTTTGCGGTCATCTGTTTCACCCGATCAGCGCTTCCAGTTCGGAGAGGCTTTCGTCAAAGACCTTCAGCGCATTTTTCACGGTGTCCGGTTCTGTCAGATCAACACCGGCAATCTTCAGTTCTTCGATCGGATAATCACTGCCGCCGGTGGTCAGGAAGCGAAGATAGTCAGATGCGTCACCGGTTTCGATGATATGGTTGGCGATTGCGACAGCCGAGCAGAAGCCGGTTGCATACTGATAAACATAGAAGGAAGAGTAGAAATGAGGAATTCTTGCCCATTCGACATCCTGCAGCGGGTTGACGATTGCACCGTCATAGTACAGGGCATTCAGGTCATGATAAATGCCGTTCAGCACTTCGGCAGTCAGAGGAGTGCCCGCCTGGTCAAGGTCATGTGCCTTGCGTTCAAACTCAGCAAACAGTGTCTGACGGAAGACGGTTGTGCGGAAACCTTCCAGGAAGTGGTTGAGGATATAGGCGCGCTTTTTGGGGTCGGTTTCGGTCGAAAGCAGGTATTTGGTCAGCAGCACTTCGTTGACGGTGGAAGCGACTTCGGCGACGGTGATGAAGTAATCAGAGTTTGCGAAGGTCTGGGTCTCGTTGGACAGATAGGAGTGCATCGCATGCCCCAGCTCATGTGCCAGCGTGAAAGCGTCGTCAAGGGTATCGGTATAGTTCAGCAGGACAAAGGAATGCACGCCGTAGACACCGGCAGAATAAGCACCCGAAGTCTTGCCCTTGTTTTCATAGACGTCAATCCAGTGTTCATTAAATGCGCGGTCAAGCAGTGCGGCATATTTTTCGCCCAGCGGTGCAAGGGCTTTTTTGACCAGCTGTTTGCCTTCTTCATAGGGCATCGGATAATCGACATTGTCGACCATCGGAACATACAGGTCGTACATATTCAGCTCATCCAGACCCAGCACCTTTTTGCGCAGGCCGAGGTAACGTTTCATCGTCGGCAGGCCAGCGTGAACGGCTTCGGTCAGCGAATCATAGACACTGACCGGAATGTTGCCGGCAAAGAGGGAAGCCTCACAGGCGGAATTGAACCCACGAATCCGTGCAAAAGCATTGTCCATCCGGACATGGCCGGTGTAGTTGGCAGCAAGGGTATTGATGGCAGCGTTGAAAGCACCCATCATCTTTTCAAACGAATCCTTGCGGACCGCCTGGCAGCGGCTTTCACGGTATACCCCGAAGTTGCCGTTGGTCAGCGGAGAGGGTTTGCCGTTTTCGTCGATGACATCCTCAAAACGGATATCGACATCCCCGAACATTGAGAAGACCTGATCGGGCGTATTGCGTACCTGTGCAAACTGGGAGAGCAGCGCTTCCTGTTCCGCCGGCAGAGTGTGGGCACGGGCGCGGGTGATGTTTTCAACGATGTGCTGGTATTCGGCAAGGGCAGGCTCTTTCATGTATCCAGCCAGCGTGTCCGGGTCAATTGCCAGAATTTCCGGGTCAAAGAAGGATGTCACCTGGCTGAATTTGGCCTCCAGCTGCTGGGAAAGGCCGCTCATCCGCTGGTAGCGCGGGTCACCGTTGTCGGCGGACATATGGAAGAAAGCGTAGCATCCAGCAAGGAAAACCCGCTTTGCAACTGCATATAAGCGGTCCAGACCGGATTTCAGGGAAGCAGCGCTCTGTCCCAGCGTTCCTTTAAGAGAGGAGAGGCTTTCTACCTCGCCGCCGAGGGCATTCATCTCCTGTTCCCATGCCTCGTCAGAGGGGTAGAGGTCGGTAAAATCCCAGGTAAAACGAGGGTCCATATCTTTTCTTTCTTTAAGCTGTTCCATCTTGACACATTTCCTTTCTTTATTGGACAGAATCTGCTGTCTGGCTGGATTATTCCTGTACCGGCAGCAGAATCATTGCGTTTAAGATACCGGGAATCGCCCGGATTTTTTCTTCCAGCCCTTTGTCGGGCAGAGAATCGATTTCAATATACATCTGGGCCGTATGGCTTTCCCGTCCACGGTCCCGGTCGACATTCATATTGCCGATATTGATATGCGCTTCGTAGAGTACGGTCGAAATACCGGCGATGACGCCGGGATGGTCTTCATGCTGACAGATGATGATCGGCCGTTCACCGGTGAAACGGACCTGCAACGAGTCAATCTCCCGGATCAGGACCTGACCGCCGCCAATCGATGCGCCAATCACGGTATGGGTGACACCGGTGTCGGTTTCGACGACAAATTTGACGGTATTCGGATGATAGTCTTCCCCCAGATCGGTCGGAATAAAAGTATACTGAATACCTGCCTCGTCCGCCAGCCGGAAAGAGTCCCGCAGCCGTTCGTCCGAGGGAAGCATGTCCAGAATACCGGCAAGCAGTGCCTTGTCGGTTCCGTGACCGCGGTAGGTTGTGGCGAAAGAACCGTGCAGATACATCGTCACCTTCCGGATTTCGCCGCCGGTCAGCTGCCGTACCAGCCGTCCCAGTCTTGCAGCACCGGCAGTGTGGGAACTGCTCGGACCGATCATCACCGGACCCATAATATCAAAAAGCCCCAAGCCTTTCATCCTCCTGTTTTTCATATCGTTTATCAGTGTATCACAATCGACCGTTTTTCGCAATGCGGCAGGAAAATAAACTGTGAACAGTTCCTGAATTCTTCTCTGTTAGCCAAAAACCGGGAGCGAATGCGATTGGATTATTTCAAAAATTGCTCCAATTATGCACAATCTGTTCGACGTGTTTGCGCATGCTGTTATTTGCCCAATCGAGCGAGTCGAAACGTGGGTGACCAATGCAAATGAGGCAGCACGGGCTTCGCGCTTTTTTTTGAACGAAGTATAGACAAGCGGTGAAAAATAGGTTATAATAAGGGTAATCTTAGCATGGGGGAGTTTGGATTTGATGGCAGTTTCTGGCGAATTTCTTGGGAAAATGGATACCATTTTACAGGAAAAGACCCTCTGGGAACAGCTTCAGTCTGAAGCCCGCCCGGTCGTTCTGTATGGAATGGGAAACGGTGCGGAAAAGGCTTTTGCCGAATGCCAGAGACGGGGAATCCCGGTCAGCGGTGTTTTTGCAAGCGATGCGTTTGTCCGCGGTCAGACCTTCCTCGGATACCGGGTCGAAACACTCTCGCAGGTGGAAGCACGGTTTGACGACTTTGTGATTCTGCTTTGCTTTGGCTCGTTTTTGCCGGATGTGATGGCACATATCGATTCGGTTGCAGGCAGGCATCCTCTGTATGCCCCTGATCTTCCGCTGTTTGGCGGCGGTATCTGGGACAGGGAGTATGCAATGGCGCACAGAAACGAGCTGGCAGAGGCTTACTCCCTTTTGGCGGACGATTTATCCCGGAAGGTATTCGTTCATCTGTTTGCCTATCGGATGACCGGAAAACTGTCGTACCTCTCTTCGTGTGAATCCGATAGAGAGGAAATGTACCGGCTGCTGAGGGTGGGAGAGGATGAGTCCTATCTCGACCTTGGGGCATATGACGGAGATACGGTCCGGGAACTGCTGGATTATACTGGCGGTCAATTTCATTCGGTTACGGCGGTTGAACCTGACCCGAAAAACCGGCGTAAGCTGCTCCAGAAGATGGAGACTTTTGCGCCCGGTTTCAGTTCGGACCCACGCTTTTTGCTGATCGAAGGCGGCGTATCGTCGTCGGACGGCGAAGAACGGTTTGACAATGCCGCAGGAAGAAATTCCTCCCTTTCCGAAAACGGAAAGCTGCAGGTCCGGGTGTATTCAATCGATTCGCTGACGAAGGGAAGACGCTGTACCCTGATTAAGATGGATGTCGAAGGGGTAGAGGCCAGGGCACTTTCCGGCGCCGTGCAGACGCTGCGTCTGTCCAGGCCGAAGCTGCTGTTTTCAGCCTACCACCGCACAGAAGATATTTTCGCGTTGCCGTTGCTGCTGCACCGGTTACAGCCGGAGTATCGGATCTGTCTGCGGCATCAGCCGTATTATCCCGCATGGGAAGTCAATTTCTGTGCCTGGTGTGAATAAGGGCGGCTTCAATTTTTATCTATCCTGCCGGAGGTGCTGCTTGCGGCATCGCGGCGGCAGGTTTATATAGAATCTATATATGAAGGAGATATGATACATGGATTGGACTACAGCCTGGGGAACGGTATTTACCGGTCTCGTCGTTGTCTTTATCGCGCTGAGCCTGCTGATCCTGCTCGTATGGGGCATGGGGAAGATTATGGAAAGCGCCGGCGGCAACCATAAGAAAGCTGCTCCTGCTCCCAAACCTGCACCGAAGGCTCCGGCGGCTCCCGCTGCGCCTAAGGCGGCACCGGTTGTTTCGGCCGGTGAGAATATGGACGATGAGGTCGCGGCAGCGATTACCGCGGCACTGGCCGTTATTCTCGCAGAAGAAGGCAGCGGAAAGTCTTATGTTGTCAAGAGCATCCGCAGAGTTCGCTCTGGCTCAAGTGCATGGGGTCGTGCCGGACTTGCCGAGAATGTCAGACCTTTCTGACCTGATGATGAAGACTACTCTGAAGAAAGGAAACTGAAATATGTTAGAAGTATTCGTAAACAGTGTCAAGGACATTGCCCTTGCATCCGGCTTTGCCAACGTCGGCTGGCAGCAGCTGGTCATGATCGTCATTGCCTGCTTTTTGGCTTATCTGGCGATCGCCAGAGGGTATGAACCCCTTCTGCTTTTGCCGATCGCATTCGGCATGATGCTCACCAATATCCCCAACAACGGCCTGTTCCATATGGAGTTCTATATCGGAAGCAGCATTGATTATGGAACGGTACTGCATGACGGTGGCTTGTTGGATATCCTGTATCTGGGCGTTAAGCTGGGATTGTATCCTCCGCTGATCTTCCTGGGCATCGGCTCGATGACCGACTTTGGTCCGCTGATTGCAAACCCCAAATCCTTCCTGCTGGGTGCAGCTGCTCAGCTGGGTATCTTCATCGCCTTTATCGGCGCTCTGCTGATCGGCTTTACTCCTGAAGAAGCTTCCGCAATCGGTATCATCGGCGGCGCTGATGGCCCGACTGCTATTCTGGTCACCAAGATCCTCGCTCCTCACCTGCTCGGTTCTATCGCGGTTGCGGCATATTCGTACATGGCACTGGTTCCGGTTATCCAGCCTCCGATTATGAAGGCAATGACCACCAAGAAGGAACGTGCTGTCAAGATGGACGCACTCCGTCCGGTTTCCAGAACCGAAAAGATCGTATTCCCGATCGTTGTTACTCTGGTTGTCTGCTTCATGGTTCCGGATGCAACTCCTCTGATCGGTATGCTGATGCTCGGCAACCTGATGAAAGAGTCCGGCGTTGTCGACCGTTTGGTCAAGACCGCTCAGAACGAACTGATGAACATCATCACCATCTGCCTGGGTGTTACTGTCGGTGCAACTGCACGGTATGACTACTTCCTGACCCCCAAGACGCTGGGTATCCTGGTCATGGGTCTGGCTGCATTCTGCCTGGGCACCTTCGGCGGCGTCCTGCTGGGCAAACTGATGTACATCCTGTCCGGCGGCAAGATCAACCCGCTGATCGGTTCGGCTGGTGTATCGGCTGTGCCGATGGCTGCACGTGTTTCCCAGAGAGTTGGTTCCGAAGAGGACCCTACCAACTTCCTGCTGATGCATGCAATGGGCCCGAACGTTGCCGGTGTTATCGGTTCTGCTGTTGCAGCAGGCGTTCTGCTCTCCATCTACGGTTAATCTGTTTGTTCAAGCCCCTGTCCTTTGCGGATGGGGGCTTTTGTGTTATCGAAAGCAAAGGGGATGATGGTATGGTTCAGAATCTGGCGGAAGAGATTATTGCACGTGGGCTGGATGTATATGGAATTGAGATGTTTGAAAAAGGGGAAGTCGTGTTTCGGAAACAGTTTGCACCGGATGAACGGTATCCGATCTATTCGGCGACCAAGAGCTTTACTTCAACGGCTGTCGGGCTGGCTGTCGGAGAAGGAAAGCTGTCGATTGAGGACAGTCTCGGCTCTCGTTTGCCGGGCAGGTATTTTGAGGGACTGCCGGTGACGGTTCGAATGGCACTGGAACAGCTTCCCATCAGACGGCTGCTGATGATGTCGGTTCCGGGATTTCCATTCCGTCCGGAAGGCGAAGACTGGCTGTGGTGGGCGCTGCGCTGCGGCGCAGGATTTGACAGCAAAGAGGTGTTCAGCTATTCCAATGTCCCGGCGTATCTGGTGGGAGTTGTTGTTTCGGAAGCAGTCGGCGAGCATCTGATCGGGTATCTGACCCCGCGGCTGTTTGAACCGCTGGGAATTGAGCGGGTGGAGTTTGCAAATGACCCGCAGGGACGATTTTATGGCGCAACCGGAATGAAGCTGACCGTCAATGAGCTGAGCAGACTCGGTCAGCTGTATTTGCAGAACGGCGTTTTTAATGGACAGCGCCTGCTCAGCGAAGACTGGGTCAGAGCGGCTACCGGCCGCCAGATTGCAAACAAAGATGGTGGTTATGGATATTTCTTCTGGGTGGAGGAAGACGGCTTTTCCATCAGCGGCAAATGGGGGCAGAAATGCCTGGTATGCCCTGCAAAACAAAGAATGATTACCTGGCTGGGCAATATGCCGGAGCGGTCAGGGGAGATGCTGCAACTTGCACAGGAGTGGATGCGTGAACCGTAAACGCAGGCACACTGTAAAAAAGGCTAAATTCCGTATAATCTGCCTGGCGCGTCAGGCATGGCTGTTATTTTTGCAGCCGAGGCCGTCGGAACGCGGCCGAACAACGCGAATATGGGAGCGCAGGCACTGCGCTTTTTCAATCATGTGCTGGTAAACGAGCGCGTTGACTTCGGTTTATCGTCCAGCCGGTTGTCGTGAATACTACTTTCAAGAATACACAAGAAGAAATACAACAGTCCTAAGTGAAAGCCTTTATGATGTTCATCGTATAAAGCAGCTTGCGTATGGTGATGCTGGTATGAATTATAATAACTTAATTTATTTACCAATTGCTTTGCATAGAAAAGTAACGGGGTGGTTCAATGGCTATTAATTTATTTTTTGGCTTGGATTATAATATCAAGTGCAATAAGGCAAAAAAATAGCAACTCATCGACAAATCCTGTATAATGGTAATTGAC